>DATJFV010000098.1:0-50029 GCA_035495435.1 Pseudolysinimonas sp. | reverse complement strand
CGGGCGCTCCATCGCACCGAAGGACGGTGACGCGTTCGCGATCGGAGGCATCAGCAAGTGGGCGGGCGGGTTCGGCGTTCACCCTGGGGCCAGCGAGCACGCGCAGATCGACGTGCCGACGCGTGAGGTGTGTCAGCGCATCACCACCTGGGTCGGTATCGATGACGAGTCACGTGGCTACGGGTCCGCGCGTTTCACCATCTACGCCGATGGCAAGCAGGTCGCTCAGAGCGGGGTCCTACGAGGTGGACAGAAGCCGCAGTTCCTGAGTGCCGACGTCAGCGGATCGCACATTGTGACGCTTTCGGTCGACGATGGCGGCGACAACAACAACTACGACCATGCCGACTGGGGTGAGCCCACGCTGCTGTGTTCCGCAGATCCCGCCCAGGAGCGCTCGATTGCGCTCACCACACTGCCGTCGTTCGATGTGCAGAACTATTGGGGTCCGCTCGAGATCGACAGCAGCCTGGGTGAGGAGGGCGCAGGCGACGGGGGCAAGATCTGGATCGGCAGCTTCAGCGGATTCCAGACCGGCCTCGGAATGGCTCCCTCGGCGTCCTCCGGTGGCCCGGCGACTGTCAGCTACACGGTGCCCGAAGGCTGCACCGAGTTCACGAGTTGGGTCGGAATCGATCACGAGGTCGATGGGCACGGCTCTGCGCAGTTCTGGGTGTGGCGGCATCGGGACTGGCTCGGGGTGAAGTCGGCAGTCAAGCGCGGGGGTGAGGATCCCGAGTTCTTGACGGTGGACGTCGTCCCCGGAGAGACGCTGACCCTATGGGCCACCAACGCCGGGGATGGCAACGGCTGGGACCACGCCGACTGGGGCGACCCGCGGTTCCTCTGCGGCGGCTGAGCTAACCCCCCCGAGCGCCCGGCGCTCCCTCCGTCACCTGACGGAGCGGATCGCCGGGCGCTCGTCTTCGGGCAGCGCCCGGTACTCCCGCGGCGTCAGCCCCACGACCTGGCGGAACTGCCGGTTGAAGTTGGCCAGGTTGCCGTAGCCCACCGCCTGGCTGATCGCCGCGATGGTGCTGTCGGTGCGCGCCAGCAGACGGCAGGCGTTGGCGATGCGCAGCCCGCGCACCATCTCGGTGAAGGTGTGGCCGCTCGCCTTCTTGAAGTACCGCGAGAAGGTCGGCTCCGACATGTGGGCCAGGCGGGCGGCTTCCGACATCCGGATGTCACCGGTGAAGTTCTCGAGGATGTACTGCAGTCCCGCTTCGGTCGCCGCTCTGCCGTGCGCTGCGTCCAGTGCCGGGAAGTGGTCGACCGTCATGTACTCGATGTCGTGGTCGGGTGCCTCGGCGAGCACCGAGAGCAGCGCGAACAGATGCCCCAGCCGGTGCGTTCCGGTGGATGCGCCCACCGCCTCGATCTCGCCGGCCGCGATTCGCGCGGTGCGGCCACCGAACACGATGCCTCTGCGGGATGCCGCGAGCAGGTCGGCGACGTCGGCCAGTTCGGGCAGTGCGGCCATGCAGCGGTCGATCCAGGCCTGGTCGAACTGGATGAGGGCGTCGCGCCCCTCGATGATCTCGTCCGGTGAGACATCGCTCATCCAGTCGTGCGGCAGGTCCGGTCCGACCAGAGCGACGTGCCCCGCCGCGAACTCCCCGACGTGGTCGCCGATCAGGTAACTGCCGCTGCCTTTGCGGATCAGGTGCAGCTCGTATTCGGGGTGGAAGTTCCAGCGGGCGACGGGACTGGGGTAGTCGTGTTCGATCCAGCGGAACGACTCTCCGGGCAGGTGCGGGACCAGTTCGCGCGTCGCCGGGGTGTCGAGCGTCCTGCGCGCGAGGGTCGCCAGCGGCGGCATGGTGGTTGATTCTGTCACAGTCCGGTTCCCCCCGAGCCTCTGGCGTGTCGTCGAGTGCAAGAAAGTACCAGAGTTTGAAACAGAGGGCGAGGCATGTCGGTGGCTCTCGCAGTTAGCGTCCTTTGCGTTGGTGCCTGAAGCTCCGCTCAGGAACCCGGCAAACGAAGGAGTTGACCCAACCCATGCACATCCCCAAGAAGCTCGCCGCGACCGCGGTCGTGGCCAGCGCCGCGATCCTGCTCGCGTCCTGTTCCACCGCATCCGGTGACAACGGCGACGAGAAGGTCACGCTGACCCTCGCGACCGTCAACAACCCCCAGATGGCCGACATGAAGGAACTGAAGCACGTCTTCGAAGACGAGCACCCCAACATCAGCGTCGACTTCGTCCAGATGGAAGAGGGCGACCTGCGCGCCGCCGTCACGGCCGACGTCGCCTCGGGTGCCGGCCAGTACGACATCGTCACCGTCGGCTCCTACGAGGTGCCACAGTGGGGTGCGCTCGGCTGGCTCACGGACCTGACCCCGGCACTCGAGTCGGACGCGGACTACGACGTCAACGACATCCTGCCGCCGGTGCGCGACGCGCTCTCGGTCGACGGCAAGCAGTACGCGGTGCCGTTCTACGGCGAGTCCTCGATCCTCATGTACAACAAGGAGATCCTGGACGCGGCGGGCATCACGCTCTCCGACCACCCGACCTGGCAGGAGGTCGCGGACGCGGCCCGCAAGGTCAACAACGCCGACCACGCCGGCATCTGCCTTCGCGGCAAGCCCGGCTGGGGCGACCTGTTCGCCCCGCTGACCACCGTGGTGCAGACCTTCGGCGGCACCTGGTACGACCAGAACTGGGACGCCCAGGTCGACTCGCCCGAGTTCACCGAGGCGGTCAACTTCTACGTCGACCTGCTGCACGACGCCGGTGAGCCCGACCCCGTGTCGGCCAGCTTCACCGAGTGCCTGAACCTCGTCAAGGAGGGCAAGGTCGCCATGTGGTACGACGCCTCCGTTGCGGCGTCGATCCTCGAGGACAAAGAGAACTCGGCGGTCGCCGGAAAGATGGGCTACACCCACGCCCCGGTCAATAAGACCAAGGAATCCGGCTGGCTCTGGTCGTGGAACCTGGCGATCCCCGCCACCACGAAGCACGCGGAGGCGGCGACCGAGTTCGTGAAGTGGGCCACCAGCAAGGATTACCAGCAGCTGGTCGGCACTGAGCTCGGCTGGACCCGCGTCCCGCCGGGAGCGCGCACCTCCACGTACGAGATTCCCGAGTACAAGGAGGCCGCCGCGGCCTTCGCCCCCATCACCCTCGACGTGATGAACAGCGTCAACCCGAAGCAGCCCGGCCTCGAGCCGCAGCCGTGGGTCGGCATCCAGTACGTGACCATCCCCGAGTTCCAGGACGTCGGCAACCAGGTCGCGCAGCTCGTGGCCGACGCGATCGCGGGCCGCACCAGCGTCGAGGATGCCCTCGCGCAGGGTCAGAAGATCGCCCAGGCTGCCGGCGACAAGCAGAAGTAATCCCCGAGGGCCGCGCCGGCCGAGCGTCGGCGCGGCCCTCCACCCGACGGTAAAGGCGCCGAAATGCTCACCACGACTTCCCAGACCACCGTGCCGACGGCACGGGTGGCAGGCCGAGTGCGCAGGGCCGTGCCGACGTCCGCGCACTCGACGGCAGCACGAGGGGCGCGATACCTCGTGCTGCCGGCCCTGCTCTTCTCGATCGTCCTCACGCAGATCCCGTTCCTGTTGACGATCGTCTTCTCCACCCTCAACTGGAACCAGCTGCGTCCCGACGAGATCGGCTTCACCGGGTTCTCGAACTACACCGCCGTGTTCTCGAGCCCCGAGTTCGTGCAGTCGCTCTGGGCCACGGTCACCATCACGGGCTCGTCGGTCATCCTCTCGTTGCTGTTGGGCATGGGCCTGGCGCTGCTGATGGACCGCACCTTCCCTGGCCGCGCGATCGCCCGAACCCTCGTCATCACGCCCTTCCTGGTCATGCCGGCCGCCGCCGCCCTCATCTGGAAATGGTCGATGTTCGACGCCACGTCCGGCATCCTCAACTGGGCGCTCAGCCTGGTCGGCGCGCCCCCCGTCGCGTGGAACACCGACATGCCGGCCGCCACCGTCATCATCCTGCTGACCTGGCAGTTCACCCCGTTCATGATGCTGATCCTGCTCGCGGGTCTGCAGAGCCAGAGCAGAGAGGTCCTCGAGGCCGCGGCGATGGATGGGGCGGGTGCCCTCCGCGTGTTCGGCGCCATCACCCTTCCCCACCTCCGGCCCTACGTCGACATTGCCGTGCTCCTGGGCACCGTGATGCTCATCCAGGTCTTCGACCCGGTGGCGATCATGACGAAGGGAACGGGTGGCTCCAAGACGCTTCCGTACCTGCTCTATGAGCGCGCCTTCATCGGGCTCGATGTCGGACAGGCCGCGGCATTCGGCGTCATCACCGTGATCATCACGATCGTCGTCGCGACGGTCGCCCTCCGCACGCTCTTCAAGGTCTTCATGAACGGAGGCACCCGATGACCCGCACCCGCCGCATGATCACCACTGCTGTCACCTGGTTGATCTGCTTGATCTTCTTCTTCCCGATCGCGTGGATGTTCCTCACCGGCTTCAAGTTCGAGAGCGATGCAGCGTCGTCGCCGCCGCACTTCATCAGCCCGTTCACGCTCGAGCAGTTCCAGCGCGTGTTCGACCGCGACATGGGCAGCTACCTGGCCAACTCGGCGATCGCGAGCCTCGGGTCGACGCTGATCGTGCTGCTGCTTGCGATCCCCGCGGCCTACGGTCTCAGCATCCGGCCCATCACCAAGGTGCGCGACGTGCTGTTCTTCTTCATCTCGACGCGCTTCCTCCCGGCGGCCGCGTCGATCCTGCCGGTGTACTTCATCCTGCGGCAGCTGGGCGCCCTCGACACCATCGGGGCGCTGATCCTGCTGTACTCCGCGATGAACCTGCCCATCGCCGTGTGGATGATGCGGTCGTTCTTCTCCGAGGTGCCGACGGAGATCATCGAGGCCGCCCAGGTCGACGGCGCGAACCTGCGGGTCGAGCTGGTGCGCGTCGCGCTGCCCATCGTGCTGCCCGGGGTCGCAGCGGCGGCCCTGATCTGCTTCATCTTCGCCTGGAACGAGTACTTCTTCGCCACGCTCCTCACCACTGTGGACGCACGGACGACCCCGCCGTTCCTGGCGGGCTTCGTCGACGGTCGCGGCCAGTTCCTCGCCGTGCTGTCCGCGGCGTCCACCATCGCGGTTCTGCCCGTCATCGCGGCCGGCTGGATCGCGCAGAAGCAATTGGTCCGCGGACTGGCGATGGGAGCGGTCAAGTGAGTGACACCCTGATGCGCGCGGCCGTGCTCCGCGGCACCGGTGACGTCGGCCTCGAGCAGCGGTCGGTTCCCGAACTCGCCGCCGATGAGGTGCTGGTGCGCATCGTCTCGGTCGGCGTCTGCGGCAGCGACTGCCACTACTACGAACACGGCAGGATCGGCCTGTACGTGGTCGACGCGCCCCTGGTGCTCGGTCACGAGGCGTCGGGCGTGATCGCCGCGGTCGGCACCGGCGTTCCCGCCGACCGACTCGGCAGCCGAGTGGCGATCGAGCCGCAGCGGCCCTGCCGACGGTGCGTCCAGTGCAAGGCGGGGCGGTACAACCTGTGCCCCGACATGGTGTTCCTCGCCACCCCTCCCGTCGACGGAGCGTTCGTCGAGTTCCTCGCGGTGCCCTCCGACTTCGCGCACGACATTCCGTCGACCCTCAGCGCCGACGCGGCTGCACTGCTCGAACCGCTTTCGGTCGGAATCTGGGCGTGCGAGAAGGCCGGCGTGGGCCTGGGCAGCTCGGTGTTCATCGCCGGCGCCGGGCCCATTGGAGTGATCACCGCCCAGGTTGCCCGCGCGGCGGGCGCGACGCGTGTCGTCGTGAGCGACGTCGCTCCGGGGCGCCTCGAGTGGGCGCTGCGGCGCGGCGCGACCGGCGTCGACGACCCCACGGCCGGCGGCGAGCCAGAGGCCGACTTCGACGCGTTCATCGACTCGTCCGGCGTTCCGGCCGCGATACGCCGGGGCATCGCAGCCGTGCGTCCAGCGGGCTCGGTCGTGCTCGTGGGGATGGGCGGCGACGAGCTGCCGCTCCCCGTGTCACTCGTGCAGAACCGTGAACTGAACGTGACGGGCGTGTTCCGCTACGCCAACACGTGGCCGACCGCCATCGCTCTGGCAGCCACGGGCGCCGTGGACCTCGACGGTCTCGTGACCGCTGTGTTCGGGCTCGACGACGCCGAGCGGGCCCTCCGTGCCGCGCGCGACCCGCAGAACATGAAGGTCGTGGTGCGGCCGTAGTGGGCTCGCCTCCATCATCGTGTAACGATTCGGTAACGGCTGTGGGGACGTTCCGATGCCCGGTCGTGCGACCCGTGCGCTCGTCTTGCACAGAACGGTCGCGGCGGATCCGCAACAGCCCGACACGGTGCTCTCGCACCGCACAGAATGGCCGATCGCGCATCGGTCCGCCGAGACGACCGAGGCAATTTCGTTGTCCCCCTTTTGGTGGACAACGGGATTACATTGCCGTCTACCGCAGGGAAGCGGGGGCGGGAGTATTCGATGTCGGCACACCACTGTTCGTTGTACGAGCCTCACGGCACCACCGGTGCCGGGGGACGCTCGGGACCCATTCCGATGCCCGAGCTCGACGCCATCCCGCCTCACTGGCGCGCCGTCCTCGCCGAGGCGACCGGCGAGGCGATCCTCGGCCCGCGGGGCAGCCGCATGCTGATCCTCGCGGCTGGGCCGCTGATCCCCGCGGCCCGCGCGCTTGCCGCACTGCGCGAAGAGCGCCAGTGGGGTGCGACCGATGCCCTGCCGGCGGACGAGCCGCGCATCTGGCGGGACTGGGACGGCGTCCTGGCGATCAGCTCCGGCCCGGGCGAACCGGAATTGCTGCACGCCCTGCGCCATCTGCCACCACGGGTCACCCGTCACGGCGTCACGGCGTCGCCGGAGACGACGCTCGGCCCGCTCGTCGACCAACTCACGATGCTCCCCGAGCCGACCCTCGGGTCGCTCGTCGCGCAGGAGAGCGCGCTCCTGCTGTCGGCGCGCGCCGCTCTGGGCGAGACGCTCGACCACCTGCCGCGATCCGCGGAGGCGGTGCTGACGGCCGACACCCCCGAGTCGGTGCCGGGCATCTCGCACATCGCCATCATCGGATCGGGGTGGACCGCGCCATTGGCCGGCTCGTCCGCGCATGCGCTGGGTCTCGCCCCCGGTATCCGCGCGGAATCGCACGCGACCCGCGACATCCGCTACGGAGCCCTCGACCATGCCGGCCACGGGTCGCTGCTGTGGTTCATGGGGCGGGTGCCCGACGACGTCGTCGAGCGTGCGCGCTCGACCGGCGCGGTCGTCACCCTGGGGGCCCGCGACCCGCTCGTCGAAATGGTGGCGATGCACCGGATGGCGCGGGAGCTCGCGAGCGCGGCCTGAGTCGAGCGCGGGGTGTCCCCCGAAATGGGGGCACAACTTCAAAGGTGCCGCGTCATGATTCGGTCACCCGCGGCTCTGTTCAGGTGAAGGGGTCGCCGGAGGCGGGCCCGTGAACCGATCACGACCCGAAGGCGAGCGCGCGATGACGATGTTGGCTCAAGCACAACTGGACGACCTGGCGGCCGTGCCCCGGGAACTCGAGATCATCGTCGACACCGAACCGGGCTCGGCTGACTGGCATGTCGCCTTCGCGGTTCAGGAGCAGCCGGCGGTGCGCCGCCCGCAGGTCATGACGAGCCTGCGCGTTCACGTGCCGCTCGAGGTCATCCCGGCGAGCGCCCACGATCTTCAGAGGCTCGTCGACGCGAGCGCCGTCGACGCGTTGCCGGCGTCGGTGCTCGCAGCCGTCACCGCTCAGGTCGCCGCCGACCTCTCTGTCAGCACGGCGAAGACGGGGCTGTTCGCGCGCGAACCGCGCTGGGCAGCCGTAGTCGCACGAGCAGTGGAAGAACTGACCGGCCGCCGCGCCGCGGTGAGCCTCATCGACCGGGCCCGGCGCGCGCAGATCTCGCGCCTCATCCGGCAGTACAGTGACGACGCTCGGCTGACCCCGGAGACCATGGCGGCCGCGATGGGCATCTCGCGCCGGACCCTCTACCTGGCGGCCGAACCGCTCGGCGGTCTCGCTGAATACCTGCGCAGCGTGCGCGCCGCGCGGGCGATCGAACGCATCGAGGACCCGACCGAGAGCGCCAGCCTTGAGGCGATCGCTCTCGAATCGGGGTTCACCTCGCCCCGCCGGATGGCTCGTGCGATCCAGTCCGAGCTCGGCGTCAATCCCACCTCACTTCGCCTCCGGGCCCGCAAGGGGTCCCGGTGAGCGTTTGGCCCCCACCTCCGAGGATCCCCCGTCGGACGGTGGGGACGCGGGACTTCCCCGAGTCCCGCCGCTCCTCGCGCCCCCCACTGAGTGGCGAGGAGCGTCCGGCCCCGCGAGCGACCCCGGGAGTGGTCGCCATCGCGGGGCCGGAAATCCTGCCCGCCGACTCCGAGGCGTGCCAGGGCAAGCATTGCGCGCTGCACTGCCCCCGCGTTGTGGTCGAGGAGCGTGTGGTCCGCGCCGACGAGCCCATGACCCTGGCGCGCACGATTCACCCGGCGCACGCCGTGGTCGCATCACCCCCGCCGGTTCCGCTCGACGGCTCGTACTGGCGCCGCATGAGAGACGGCGGCGAAGACTCCTTCGGGCCCGCCGCGAGCTGAGTCGCTGCGGGCTCGGAGGGCATTTTCGTACTCCTTTATTAAGCGCTCTGGGCCGACAGGGAAGAGTTCGGTCTCTCCGGGGTGGCCGACGCCTCCGGGCCTTTCCTTCGCCGCTCCCGTTCTGACACGCACGAGGCCTGGTGCCGAGCCTCCTGCGGCGGTCCTGGATCTCTCGTGCGACGCGCGGGGACCTGGGTCGCGTCGCGGCAGGGGCTGCCCTTCGCCACGGGTCCCGCATGCACGCGATCGGAGTTTGGTAACGAATCGATAACGACTTCGCGCGACTGGACGCATGACCTGAGGTTCGCTCGTTGCGGGTTGCACAGAATGACCCTCCACCCCCGCCACGCTCGCTACGAGCTTCGCTCCATCCGCGTCGATGTCACCGGTCGACGCGGCCGCGGCAGGAGAACTCGCGTTCTACGGGGGTCATCGGCACTGCACGAAATGACCGTTGCGGCCCGAAATCGCGCGCTTCCCGGGGTACGAAACGCGGTCCCCCTAATGGCCGACCCGTCGTCTACATTGACCCAATCCGGGCGACCGCGAGTCGCCTTCTCAGACGTCAGGAATGAAGCAGTGACCCGTACTCAGACCTCACCTGCTGGGCGAGACTCGCGCCGCACCCTCGCTGAGCGCCTCTTCGCGGGTCGCCGGCGCTTCGTCTCGATGTTCCTCGCCGTGCTCGCGATCGGCGCCGGCCAGCTCATCCTCGGGGCGCCTGCGTACGCGGCCGACCCCGAGAGCGCCGGGGTCGCACTGATCGCCGACGGCACCGGGCAGGGCACCGCAAACGCCTGTGCGATCACGGGCTCGGGTGGCGACAACACCGCCACCGACGGGGTCGTCTGCACCAACGACACCATCACCTACGGCTGGTCGGTCGGCATCCCCGACGGTCAGGCGGTCACCGCGACCTTCACCCAGACGCTTCCCGCCGGGGTGACGTGGCAGGCGGACGACCTGAGCCTGTGCCAGAACGGATCGACCTGGAACGGAAGCGGCTCGATCAGCGCCGATGGTCGCACGATCACCTGCACCATCACGTTCGCGGCGGGTTCTGCGCGTGCAATCGACATCCCCATGATTGCGAACGTCTCAGCTGCCGCTCCGGACGGACTCGTCGTTCAACCGACCCTCACTGTCCAGACCGACTCGGGGACGCAGGACTACGTGCCGTCACCGGTGACGGTGCGCTCGCGCGCCCAGGTCGACCTGGTCAAGGCCCACATGGCGATCGTGAACCAGGGCCCCAGCGTCTTCAACGGTCAGGCCGGTGTGATCGTCCGCGTCAATGTCGCGGGTGAGCAGACCGGATCCGCCAACGCGAAGGGCATCGCCCAACTCGGGAGCCCCATCAGTTTCACTGATGTGCTCACCGGCATGCCCGCCGGAACGACCCTGGTCACCCCGGGCAACTGCTTCGTCCTGGCAGGCGTGCCGTCTGCCGGCAGCGCCGCGCCCGGCGTCTGGAACTGCACGCAGTCCGCACCGGGGGCCCCGATCGACTTCACGATAACCGGTGCCGACACCAGCGGGTCGGTGACGGACTCGTCGGGCGCGGAAGCCAATGCTCGTACCGTGTTCGCGGGCGAATTCGAGCTCTTCATCCCCGCCAGTTCGATCACGGCGCCCGTCGTCGGAGTGAACCAGATCACCCAGTTCGACCCCACGGACGTGGGCGGCAACTCCAACTACGGCACCGGGTTCGAACCGGGGGGCGCTCCGGGCGACACCTGCTCCAGCCCCGTGAACAACAACAACTGCGCCAACGTCGCGCTCGCGCCCCCCGCCACCGGGGTTCTTCAGGCCCAGAAGTCGCTGCAGGCGGCTGACGGCACCGCTCTTTTCGAGGACGGCACCGGGAAGCGGATCCTCGTGCCCGGCCAGCCCTTCCGCGCGAAGCTCACCTTCATCAACTTGAACGGCGCACCCGACCAGAACAATCTCCTGGTCTGCGACAAGTTCGACCGCACGAAGGAGGTCATCGACCCCTCGCGGCCGATCGACGACGTCATCAAGACCGGCGGGACGGGTGCGCTGCCGCCCTTCACCATCCAATACAGCACGCGCGCGCTGACGAGCGGTGACCTGACCGGCAGCGGATGTGGAACCCCCGGCGACAACACCATCGACGGGCCGTGGTTCGATACGGTGGCGGCGGCGGGCGGCGCAGAGCAGATCAGCGCGGTGCGGCTGGTGTTCTCGCAGCCGGTGACCGATCTCGCCTTCGACTGGTACGTCCCGATGGTCAACATCGATCCGAATGCGGGCGACAGTTCGATCGACGTGCTCGGCAGCAGCGCCGATGGGCGGTCGTTCACCGATCACGCCACGGCGAGCTACGTGGTGTCGCTGAACCTGCTCGGCATTACGAAGACCGTGAACGGGTCGTCCTCCTCGTCGGTCACCGCCGGCGCCAGCCCGACGTTCACTCTCCAGCCTTCCTATAGCGTGCCCGGCAACGCCAGTCCCGATCCGGCGGTGCTCACGGTTGTCGATCAACTGCCGACATGCATGTCCGACCCGGTGCTCGTCTCGCCCTCGGACGCGACGTGGACGATGTCGGTCGTTCCGGCTGATGTCGGTCCTGACGGTCTGGCCTGCACGAGCGACGACGTGACCGGTCCCGCGCTGACCTTCACCACGCAAAACCCGGTCGCCGCCAACACGGCCGTGCCGCCGGTGACCTACACCGCCACGATCTCGCGGTTGGTGCCCGACAACCAGCTCAAGGTGAATGTCGCCATCGTGTCGGCCCCCGGAAACACCCAGCCCGAGAGCCAGCGCACCTCGACGGCCGGTGTCAACGTGCGCGCCGCGTTCGAGACCGAGATCGTCAAAGCCGTCGATGCCCCGCAGGTCGAGGTCGCGCCGGATCAGATCGGCTTCTCGGCGCAGTTCCTGAACACCCGCACGTCGAGTGTCGGTCAGGGGCAATGGATCGACATCCTGCCGTTCAACGGCGACGGCCGCGGCACGTCCTTCACGGGCACGGTCAAGCTCTCCGCGCTCCAGATCCTCGGCACGCCGACGAATGACGTGACCATCGAATACACCACGCGACCGCCGCTGCAGATCAACGGCGACCCGGCCGACGCCAGCAACCAGCCGGGCGGCGCCACCGTGTGGTGCACCGAGGCGCAGTTCGGCACGGCCAACTGCCCCGCGGTCATCGGCGACACGACCGCTGTACGGATGACGATCGGCGACGTCACCGGCAACCGCACCGGCGGCATCCATTTCACGATGCAGCCCTCCGGCAACTCCGAGGGTGACGTGTACAACAACGTCGTCAGCCCTGGCCGCGCAGAGGGTCTGACGCAGCGCATTCCGCAGTCGAACCTCGTCTCGGTCGAGGTCGTCGCCTCGAGCATCGGCGACTACGTCTGGCTCGACGGCAACCGCGACGGCGTGCAGGATGCGAGCGAGCCCGGCCTGTCGGGCGTGACCGTCAACCTGGTCGATCCCGCCAACCCGTCCACCGTCATTGCGTCGACCGTGACCGACGCGGACGGCCTGTACCACTTCACCGGCCTGCACTCGGGTGACTACCGTGTGGTCGTCGACGAGTCGACGCTGCCGTTCCCGGCCGTCATCGAGCCCACCTACGACCTCGACAACGGCACGACGGGCCCGAACAGCGACAGCGGATCGTTCGCGCTCGCGGCCGACACCGACAAGACCGATGTCGACTTCGGATACGCGCTCCCGCCCGCACCGGACTCCGCCGGGTTCTTCACGACCTCGGCGTCGCCGCAGACGCTGGCTCCCGGAGCCACGGTCTCCGACAGCGTGACCTTCTTCGGCGACGCCGCAGGCACGTACACCTGGCGCATCTACGGCCCGCTTCCGGCGATCTCCGGCTCGTGCGCCGGCATCGACTGGACCGCGGCCACGTTGCTGACCAGCGGCACGATCGCGGTTCCCGGCCCCGGCACCCTGCCGACCCCGCCGGTGCAGCTCGACAGCACCGGGTGCTACACCTATCAGGGCACCCTCACGCTCGACGGGCTGGGTGGATACCAGGTGAGTGACACCCGCGGCATCGCCGCGGAGACCGTCCTGGTGCAGGCCGGGGTGCCGTCGGTGTCGACCGTGGCGACCTCGGGCACCAACCGTCCCGGTGCCACCGTCTCTGACACCGTGACCATCACCGGGCTGACCGACCCCTCCACCTACACCTGGACGCTCTACGGCCCGGTGGCCGCCGTCGCCGGCTCGTGCGACGCGGTCGACTGGACCGGCGCGCCGACGGTCGACAGTGGCACCTTCCCCGTGGATCCGGCCACAACGGTCTACACCACCCCCGACCGCACCGTCACCGACGTGGGCTGCTACAGCTACGGCGGCGACCTTGCGGCCACGGCGGGCACCGTCGGCGTGACGCTGGCACCCGGTGTTCCGGCGGAAACCTTCCAGATCTCCGCCAACGCGCCCTCGATCGTGACGAACGCCCTGGTCAACACCGCCGACCCCGGGGACGTCGTCACCGACTCGGTGCAGATCACCGGTATGGGCACTCAGGCCGCGGACTACTCGTGGACCCTGCTCGGCCCGCTTCCGGCCATCGGCGGATCGTGCGACGCGGTCGACTGGACTCTCGCCACACCCTGGGACCTCGGCACCATCCCGATCACCGGCGACGGTGACTATGTGACCGGTCCCACCACGCTCGGCGGTGCCGGCTGCTACAGCTACGTCGGGTCGGTTCCGCAGACCGCCACCAGCGACGCCGCGACGCTGCCCGCCGGCGTTCCCGCAGAGACGATCCTCGTGATCGCTCCGCCGCCCGTCCAGCCCGCGGTGACGACCACGGCATCCGCCAACGCGGCCGACCCCGGAGCCAGCATCTTCGACACCGTCGAGGTGACCGGGCTTCCGGCTGGCAGCACCGCGGCATACAGCTGGACGCTGCTCGGACCGCTACCGGCCATCGCCGGCTCGTGCGCGGCCGTCGACTGGAGCTCGGCACCGCAGCTCACCCAGGGCAACCTGACCTTCACCGGCAGCGGTACCCAGACGACGACGCCCGTGACCCTCTCGGCGGTGGGCTGCTACACCTACACCGGATTCCTGGCCTCCACGCCCGAGTCGCTCTCCGTGTCGCTCGACGCCGGCGACCCCGCGGAGACGGTGCTGATCAGCCCGAACGCGGCCGCGGTCGTCACGGCGATCTCCGACACCACCGCGACCAGCGATGACCTGGTCAACGACGCGATCACCGTCACCGGTTTCGGGGGTGAGACGACCAGCTACACCTGGACGCTCTACGGTCCGGTTCCCGCGGTCGCCGGCTCCTGTGCGGCGGTCGACTGGACCGGTGCACCGGTGCTCGCCAGCGACACGATCCAGATCACCGGTGACGGGGTGTACCCGACCCCCGACGTGCGGGTGTTCGACGCCGGCTGCTACAGCTACGGCGGCGAACTGGCCGCCACGGCGACCAGTACCGCGGTGAGCCTCGCCGCGGGCGATCCGGCGGAGACCACCCTGGTCACCGCCGCGACCACCGGACTCAGCACGCAGGCGTCGCCGCAGAACGGACAACCGGGTCTGACCGTGCACGACACGGTGACGATCACCGGCCCCGTCCCCGCGGGCACGATCTACACCTGGCGTCTCTACGGTCCCATCGCCGCCGTCGCCGGATCCTGTGCCGGCCTGGACTGGAGCGCAGCGCCGCTGCTGACCAGCGGTACCGAGACCCTCACCGGTCCGGGAGTCGTAACCACCGACGATGTGACGCTCGCCGCCGTCGGCTGCTACAGCTACGGCGGGACGCTCCCCGCGACGACGGGAACGACGACCTCGGTACAGGACCCCGGCGTGCCGGCGGAGACCGTGCTGGTGTCGGCGAACTCGCCCACCGTGGTGACCACGGCCTCCGACGCATCAGGACTGCCGGGTGACGTGTTCACCGACTCCATCGCCATCACGGGCACGGGCGGCGCCTCGACGACCTACCAGTGGACCCTCAACGGACCGGTCGCTGCGGTCAGCGGCTCGTGCGCGGCGGTCGACTGGACCGGCGCCCCGGTCGTCGACTCCGGGCCGCTCGCCATCACCGGTGACGGCACGTACACGACGCCCGACCGCACCGTCTCCGACGTCGGCTGCTACTCCTACTCGGGGCAGTTGGCGGCCACCGCCACCACCGACGCGGTAGCGCTCGCCGCCGGAGACCCTGCAGAGACGTTCCTCATCGCCGCCTTCGCACCCACGGTGCAGACCACGGCGAGCGGCCCGGCGAACCCCGGCGGCAACGCCAGCGACAGCGTCGTGGTGTCGGGAACGGGTGGAGTGGCCACCAGCTACGACTGGACCCTGATCACCGCCCCCACCCCGGTCTCGGGAACCTGCGACGCCGTCGACTGGTCCACGGCCACCGAGGTGACGAACGGCACATTGCCGATCGCCGGTGACAACACCTACACCACGCCGGACGTGCCGATCACCGCGGCGGGCTGCTACACCTACACCGGTGTCCTGGCCGCCACGGCGACCAGCGCCGCGGTGACACTCGCCGCGGGCGACCCGGCGGAGACCTTCCTGGTCGCGCCGCTGCAGCCGACGATCGCGACCACGGCATCCGTGACATCCGCGCAGCCGGGTGACACCGTGACCGACACCATCGCCGTCACCGGTGGCGGGCTGACCGGCTCGACCTACCACTGGCAGCTGCTCGGCCCGGTCGACGCCATCGCGGGAAGCTGTGCGGGCGTCGACTGGACCACTGCTCCGCAGGCGGACGCCAGCTCGTTTACTGTGAATGCCGGTAGCGGCACGTATCAGACGACGGCCTCCACCGTGGGCCTGCCCGGCTGCTACAGCTACGCCGGTCAACTCGACGCCACGGCCAGCGCCGCAGGCGCTGTGCACGCTGCGGGTGACCCGGCGGAGACCTTCCTCGCCGTCGCCCTCGAACCGGCCATCGTCACCCAGGCGAGCACCCAGGCTGCCCACCCCGGCGACCTCGTGGCCGACTCGATCGAACTGAGCGGCACCCGCGGCGCGACGCCCGACCTCACCTGGCGCCTGCTCGGCCCGGTCGCGGCCAGCGGCGGAAGCTGCGCCGGCCTCAGCTGGGCCACGGCGGGAGTCGTCGACCAGGGCACCATCACCACCACCGGAGACGGCACCTACCTGACGCCCGACGTCGAGGTCGACCGGATCGGCTGCTACACCTTCGAGGTGACCGCCGCCGCGACGCCCACCACCAGTGTCGCCGTGTCCGTCGCGGGCGATCCCGCCGAGACGCTGATCGTCACCGCCGCGCTCGCCGGACTGGCATTCACGGGCGGCCCCGGGTTCAGCGCACTCTGGGTCGGAGCAGCCGGAATCCTGCTCGGTCTCGTGCTGCTGGTGATCATGCGGCTGCGCCGCTCGCGCGGGCGGCACGTGCACTAGAGGTTCACGGGGAGCCGGAACGGGTCTGGCTCCCCGTGGTCCACCCACCAACGCGACACATCGAACGGAGGTCAGACATGCGAACCCAGGCACTCATCGGCACCGCCATCCTCGCCGCCGCGCTCACCCTGACCGCGTGCACTCCCCAGAGCACACCCGCGAACGGTGAACCCGTCGAGGCCGGCGACAGCTGGACCGACACGACCACGGGCAGCGCGCCCGGCGAGCGCACCTGCGTGCTCAGCGTCGCCGACGGCGGATCACTTCCCGACCCCAAGTGCACGCCGGGTGCGATCACCCGCGCGCTCTCGCCCACCGACATCGCGCCCGTCTGCGCCGCCCTCGACCAGTCCTTCCCCGAGGTCGCGCCCAGCGTCGCCCGCGCCGTGCTCACCGCCTACGGGATCAACGAATCCAACGCCGAGCACTACACCGTCGCCTACCTCGTGCCCCCGGCCATCGGCGGCGCCAACGACTACCGCAACATCTGGCCCATGCCCGAAGACGACAACACCGCCACCCGCAAACCCCAGGCCGACGAGCTCGTGTCGGGCGCGGTCTGCGGTCAGCGCACCGGAATCCAGGCCGCCCAATACGTCATGGCCTCCGACTGGACCACCGCCGCCGACACGCTCCGATTGAGCCCGAAATGACCACACCTGCCCGCCTGGCCCCCGAAATGGGGGGCATGAATCTCAGCGATTTCGCGTCACGACACCCCGTGTTCGCCGCTCTCTCTGTGTAAGGGAACGGACACATGCCCGGACCCATGCACAAGGGCAGACGGGGGAGCCATTCCGTGCAAGCGACGGCGGTACTCGAAAGTGCTCCGGATGCGGTGCTGATCGAACGCGCCCGCACCTCCGACCCCGACGCCACCGAGGCGCTGTGGCGCCGACACCGCCCCGCCGCCGTGCGCTTCGCCTACGGTCTCGTCGGCCCCACCGACGCCGAAGACCTCGTCTCCGAAGCATTCGCCAACATCTACCAGACCCTCCGCAACGGTGGCGGCCCCGACGCTCTCTTTCGCCCCTACCTGTTCACCAGCGTCAAGAACCTCGCCATCCGCTGGGGTGTGCGCGAATCCTCGATGTCGCTCGACGCCGTCGACCCCGACCTGCTCCCGGGAGACGGCGCCGTCGACTCCGCGCTCGCGCTCGACCGGTCGATGGTCGCCCAGGTGTTCCGCGCCCTGCCCACCCGGTGGCAGGAGGTGCTCTGGTACACCGAGGTCGAGCAGCTGCGGCCCCAATCCGTCGCCCCGTTTCTCGGCATGAGCGCCAACGCCGTCGCCGCCCTCAGCCACCGGGCCCGCGAAGGCTTCCGTCGGGCCTGGCTCGAAGCGCATCACGAGAACCAGGCGATTCCGGTCGGATGCCGCCGCAACATCCGAGAACTGTCGCGTCGCGCCGGAGCCGCCATCCCGCCGCGAATCGCGCTCCACATGCAGAACTGCCCGCACTGCTCCACGGTCACTGCCGAGATGAGCGAGCTGTCGGGCCGGCTGCGCGTCGTGCTCGTCCCGCTGTTCCTCGGCACGGTCGGCGCCGCCGCGTTCTCGGAGACCATCGGCGCAGCACCGGCGTCCGCCGCAGCCGCAGCCGTCGCCGGCACCGCCACCGGCACGATCGTCAGCGGCATCCTGGTCGGCGTCGGCGTGCTGGTCGCCATCACCGTCTTCGGCGTCGTCGTGCCCGCCACCACCCCGCCGACCGCGGTCGCCGTCGACACCACCGGAACCGGTGTCGATACCGCGGACCCGACCGGCAGCACCGACCCGTTCGGCAGCACCGACCCGTTCGGCAGCACCGACCCGGTGAGCCCCGCCGACCCCGGAACCTCGAGCACCGGAACCACCGGCCCCGGAACAAGCACCGGAACCTCGGGGCCCGGAACGACCTCCGGCAACCCCGCCGCTCCCGCCGACACGACGGCCCCCGCCGCCCCCGCCCTGAGCGCGCCGATCCCCGCCGGCGCCACGTCCTCTCCGGAGGTGCGCGGCACGGGCGAGCCGGGCGCGACCGTGAGACTCGCCAACGACGCAGGCCCACTCGGCACCACCACCGTCGCACCGAACGGCACCTGGCGCTTCCCGGCGCCGTCCGGGCTGGGGCCGCTCGATCACCTGGTGCGGCTGACCCAGTCCGACGCTGCCGGCAACACCTCGCCTGCGCTGCAGTTCGCGCCCGACTTCGTGCCGACCGCGGTGCTGCTGTCGCCCACCCCGGTGCCCGCCGGTGATCCGGTCCAGTTCCAGGTGCACGGCTGGCAGGGCGCCAGCTACCGCGTGTACCTCGACGGCGTGCTGCTGCAGACGACACCGGGCCAGCAGACGTACACGATCCCCGGCGGCGGGGTGTCGGCGACGCACAGCGTCTCCGGGGTGAGCCCGGGCGGCCACGAACTGACCGTCGGGTACGTCAATCCGTCCGTCTCCGGCCCGCCCGCGTTGTTCACCAGCACCCACGTCGAGGTGGCGCCGTGACGATCTCGATCGGTGAGGAGCGTGCGACGCGCAACGCGCCGCAGCACGCGCTCGAGATCGCGGTCGAGAGCGACGACACGGGCCTCCGGGTCAGGTTCACCCGACAGGCGGCATCCGGCGACGCGTCCCCGGGCCCGGCCGAACTGCGGGTCCTGGTGCCGCTCGAACTGGTGGCCGCAGACGAGCGCTGCATCGACCAACTCGTCGCGGCGAGCGATGCCGGCACTCTGCCGCCCGAGATCGTCGAGGTGGTGGTCGCCCAGTTTCAGGCCGACCTCTCTGCCCGGCTCTCCGGAGACGAACCGGCGTTCGTCCTCGAGGTGCACTGGGCCGCCGTGGTGGCCACCTGCGTCTGCGCCGTCAGCCGCCGGCGTCCCAGCGCAGAGCGCTTGACCGACGCCCGCCGCGCGCAGGTCGCGCGAATCGTCGACCGCTATTGCGCGGATGCCGCCCTCACCCCCGATGCGATCGCCCGCGCCCTGGGGGTGTCGCGCCGCACGCTCTACCTGCTCACGGCGCACCTCGGCGGACTGGCCGACTACATCCGCACGATTCGTGTCCTCCGCGCGCTGGATCTGCTGCAGGACCCGGCCTGCGAGCTGTCGCTGCAGCAGATCGCGCAGCAGACCGGCTTCCCGTCGCCGAAGGCCATGTCCCGTGCCCTGGTCCGGCTGGTCGGCGACTCACCCGGCCGGTTGCGCTGCCCCTGAGGACACCCGCCCCGGCGCCCGTCGATGCGGGAACAGCCGCACGGCCGTCACCGCCGTCGCCGCTGCCACCGTGACCGCCATCAGTAGCCCCGCCGCAACGTACAGTCCCACGACCAGGGCGAGCGGGCTCCGCTCGTCGATCAGCGGCGACGGTGCCAGCGTCCACAGCACCGCGACGGCCCACGCCGCCATCGTCACCGGGATCCAGTGCAGCGCCCTGCGGGTGCGCAGCACCAGCCACTGCGCCACCGGGATGCTCGCCAGCAGCAGCAGCGCACCCCCGACGAACACCGCAGCCGCCGCCCCCGAGAACGGGTCGAACCCGACCGTCGACGGCAGCATCCCGATCGACCAGGCGACCGCTGCCCCCGCGGACGTCGCACCCACCCAGGCCACGGCCGGCGGGCGCGAGCCGGGCATGCCGAGCCACTGACCAACCCCGAGCATCGCGCCCTCGACGGCACCGCCGGCGATGGTGAGCAGGTAGCCGGGCGCGGGCGCGATCCCCGAGGCGGCGACGGCAGCAGCCACCGAGGCGGCCAGCCCGAAACCGAGCGTCTCGGCGATGGTGACCCGCAGTATCCAGCGGCGGATGTCGCGAGCCATCTGCGCGTCCTCTCCTCGCCTGCCGGGCGGGTCGGCCATCGAGCACGGATCCGCGCCTGCGGACGAGGCTAAGCCGGCGGGACGCAGCCGGGTCAGGGGCCAACGTCCCGCGGCGGCACGGGCCCACACGCTGGGGGACCTTGGACTCTGGGGCCCGGCCGAGGGCGACGCGATGCTCGTCGCCATGAACGCGGTGGTGGTCTTCGAGTCCGAGTTCGGTGCGACCCGCGCGGTCGCGGAGGCGATCGCCCGCGGGCTCGACTCCGTCGTCGACCGTGTGACCCTGCTCGACGCGCGTGACATCGCGGGCGGTGCCGACGCGATCCGGGGCGCCGACCTGGTCGTGGTGGGCACCCCGACGCACGCCCGCATGATGCCCTCCGCCCGCACCCGCGCCACCGCGGTCACCTGGCCCAACCGGCCCGGCAGCACTCTGACACTGCAGCCGCACGCCGACGCCGCGGGCGTGCGCGAGTGGCTGCGCAGCGCCGACCTCGACGGTTGCTACTGCGCGGCGTTCGCGACCCGCAGCCCGGTGCCGCGCATCCTGGCCGGCAGCGCGAGCCGGGGCATCGCCCGCGGTCTCGAACGCGCCGGCGGAATCCTCGTCGACGAGCGGCAGGACTTCCTGGTGCGCGGTGACGGTGCCCCCGTGGAGGGCGAACTGGACCGCGCCCACGACTGGGGTCGCACGCTCGCCGGATCCGTCCCGGTGGCCGCTGCCGGCACCGCCTTCTGACACCCGGGCGGTCGTGGCTCAGCGCACCGTCCTGACCAGCAGCACCGCCACGGCGCCCACCACGGCCCCCGCGATGCTCACCACGAACGCGGCCGGGTAGCCGGCGAGCCCGATCACCAGGCCGCCGATCGCCGGAGCCGCCGCCTGCCCGATGTTCGCCGCCGTGCTCAGCAGGCCGAGTCCCGTCGCAGCACCGGCCCCGGGGTCGGGCAGCACCAGGCTGGCCAGCGCCCGCCCGCACGCGATCGAGAGCCCGAGTCCCGCGCCGAACAGCACCGCCGTCACCACGACGGTCGGCACCGCTGGCCACACCAGCAGCAGCACGTCGCCGACGATGATGGCCGCGTTGCCTGCCACGATGAACGCTCGCCGTCGGCCGGTGCGATCGCTCAGCCATCCGCCGAGCAGCACGAACACGGCGGCGGCCACGCTGCCGAGCGCGGTGGCCAGGGCTACGAGCGCAGCGGCGGCGGCGGGGGTGACGCCGACGAGGTCGGTCAGCACGTAGAGCAGGTAGGCGAACACGACGCTGTAGGCGATCGAGTATGCGATGCGCCAGACCAGGATCCGGGCGAAATCGGGGTGCGCGGCGAACGTCGCCGCTGCCGACCGCAGCGCCGCCAGGAACGATCGCCGCGGTCTGGGCGGGGCGACCGCCCGATCGCGCACGATGATCGCGAACACCAGCACCGACATCCCGATCGCCCCGGCCAGCGCCCATGATGCGATGGCCGGCCGCGCCGCGAACGACCCGGCCAACAGGGCGCCGGTTGCGGTGCCGGCGACGAGGGCGAGGCCGGTGACCCCGGATGCCACCCCGCGTCGTGCGGGCGGGAACGCGTCGACGAGGTAGGCGTCCATCGACACCTCGAGCCCGTGCAGGGCCAGTTGAGCCACCGCCCAGAGCAGTCCGACGAGAACGACCGACTGCGCACCGCCGAGTGCGCCGATCGCCAGCCCGCCGGTCACCGCCCCGCCGATCATCCAGGGCAGGCGGCGGCCGAGCGGCCCGCGGGTGCGGTCGCTGAGCGCGCCCACCAGCGGTTGCGCGATCGCGTTCACCGCGAACGCCGCCGTCGAGATCACGGCGAGGGCGGCCACCTTTCCCGTCGGGTCGAGCTCGGCGATGCGGGCGGGCAGCAGCACCGACACGAACGCCGCATAGGTGGCGAACAGGGCGAGCTTGACGATCACCTGACCGGCGAGGACCCGTCCGCTGCGCAGGCCGGTGAGGGAAGGGGCGGTCACTCGTCCGAGCATGGCAGCCGACCGGCTGCGGTGTGGTCCGGCACGCCCGCGCCCGCCACCGCTAAAGTGAGAACACGTCGCGCTGGGACCGGGGCGGCGCCGGTCCACGACGACGAAACGGGTGGAATGAGCGCAGGGGGAATCACCGGGGTGCCGCGCGTCCCGGAGGGCATGCTGGTGCGCGAGCACCTGATCGGTCGCCTCGGCCACGCACCCCTGACCGTGGTCCGCGCACCGGGCGGCAGCGGCAAGACGGTGCTGATGGCGCAATGGGCGGCGCAGCAGCGCAACCGCAATGGCGCCTGGATCACGGTGGAGGCCGGGACGGGTGATCGTGCCGCGCTCTGGTCGGCCGTCGTCGCGGCGGTCGCTCCCGGATCATCGACCTCCGCGCCCGACCGCGGCGAGGTGGCGCGGCTGTTGCACGCCGCCGGTCGGCCGTTCGTGCTGATCGTCGACGACGCACACGAACTGGAGGCGGGGCTGGCCGATGAGCTGGTCGCACTCGTGCAGTCGGCACCGGGTCTCACGGTCATCGTCGGCACGCGTCGTCACACCGAACTGGAGGCCCCGCGGCATGCGGTCGCCCTCGACACCGTCGTCCTCGGCCCGCACGATCTGCACCTGACCGCCGCCGACGTGCGCGGCATCGCGGGAGTCGAGGACGCCGGCGACGCGGCAGAACTGCTCGAGGCCTCCGGTGGCAACCCGCGGCTGCTGCGCGCGATCGTCGCAGGATCGTCGGCGGCGGAGCGGCCCGGCGTCACCGCCGACACAGTGGTCCGCGATCAGTTGCGTGCCGCCCTCGCGGGCGCCGGCCCCGACGTCGCGGCATTCGCGTGCGCCAGCGCGGTGGCCGACGACCTCGATCTCGCCCTGGCCGAGCAGCTGAGCGGCTCACCCGCTGGGTGGATCCGCGCCCAGTTCGACCGGTTCGAAGCCGGCGGCATCCTGATGCATCAGGAGGGCGGCGCTTCGGGGCCGCGCTTCGCGTACCACCCGCTGGTCCGCGGCGTGTTGCGCGAGCAGTTCCGCACCGAGCAGCCCGACGGCTACCGGCGGGCGTGTCTGATCGCATCCGCCGACGCCGAGGGCCGCACGGACTACCTCTCTGCGCTGCGGCTGGCCGTGGAGGCGGAGGACTACGCGCGGGCCTCCGATGTGGTGCTGCACGGGGCGTTCAGCCTGCTGCGTTCACGCGGCGCCGCGGCGATCCTCGAGCGCGTGCCGCAGCGGCACGTGGCCCGCCTGCCGTTCCTCGCCGTCGTGCTGGGCCTGGCGGCCAACGCGCGCGGCGAACGGCTGCGCGCGCTGCAACTGCTCACCATGGCGCTCGCAGCCAGTCGCGCAGGACGCGGCAGGCAGCGCGTTGCCGAGCGCGTGGGTCTGGCGCTGATCGAGAGCACCGTGCTGCGCATCACGGGGCGCGCCGCCGAGTCGGTGGCGGCCGCGCGCCGGATGCTGTCGCTGCTTGACGAGGCGGCGCCGGGCGACCTGGAGGAGATCGCCGATCAGGAGGCCGCGTACCGGCACCAGGGGGCGCTCAGCCTGTTCCGGGCGGGCCGGCTGCTCGAGGCGCGCGCCGCTGCCGAACGCGCGGGAATCTCGGCGCACACCCTGGCGACGCGGGCGCCCGACGCGCTGGGTGTCGCCGCGCTCGCCGCCACGATCGACGCGGCACGGGGCGACATGCGGGCGGCTGCCCGCACCCTCGCCGCGATCGACGACGCCGCGTTCCCCGATGAGGTGCGCGACGGCTACCTCGGCTCGCTCGCTCATCTGGCACGCGGCGTGGTCGCCCTCGAACAGGGTGACCCCGAGCGCGCCGCGGCTCACGCCCAGCGGTTCGCCGCCGGCGAGAACCTCGAGCACGGCATGCTGTTCGCCGCCCTCCAGGCGGCCGCCGACCTGTGGCGCGGCTCGCCGGAACGGGCGCTGCGCTCCCTCGAGCAGCGCGCGCAGGCTGACCGACCACGGGCGCGCGCCTCCGCGCAGGACCGGCGGGTCGGCGCCGCCCTCACGGTGCTGCTGCACGCGGCGCTCGGTCAGCCCGGCCCGGCGCGTGCGGCGCTCCGCGACCTCGACCGGTCCGATCCGCTCGCGATCGTGCTGCAGTCGGCTCTGCTGCTGCAGGAGCAGAGCGCCGAGCAGGTGATCGCCCGGCTGAGCACCGTGCCCGCTGCGGCCGGGCCGCGGCTGCGGGCCGCCTCCGAACTTCTCATCGCCTGTGCCGCTCTGCTGCGCGACGACGAGCCGTTGGCCGAGGTGTCGCTGCGGCGCTTCCTCGCCACCGCCGAGGTGCACGGGTTGCTCACCCCCGTGCTGCTGGTTCCGGCCGAGCACCGCGAGACGCTGTGGCGCTTCGCGGCGCGGGCGGGGGCGAGCGAGGATGCGGTGGCGGGCTTCCGCGCCGTCCCCGCGCCGCTGCGCACCGCGCCCGCGCGCGTCGACCTCACGCCCCGCGAGCATGAGGTGCTGCGACGGCTGCGCGACACCGCCAGCCTGCCCGAGATCGCGGCGGCGCTGAGCGTTTCGTCGAACACCGTGAAGACGCAGGTGCGCACCCTGTACCGCAAGCTCGACGTCGGCAACCGCGACGATGCGCTGCGGGCTGCGGTGCTGCTGGGCCTCTTCGATTAAACCCGGGGTGAAATCCGCGGGGTGGACCGACCGGTGGATGCCCCCGCCTGGCAGTGTCCAGACAGAGCGATGTCTTCTCATCGGGGGAGGGGGAAGCGCGGATGTCCCGAGCGCCCGAAGACCGGCCGGTACGTCCACTGCGTTCGACGCGGAGGACGATCTCCGGCGCGCTCGCCGCACTCGCACTGTCGCTGGCCCCCGCGCTGCTGACGGCGGTGCCCGCTCAGGCGGCCACGGCATCCGTCGTTCTGACGCCCTCGAGCGCCACCGCCGAGAGCGGCGCGCTCACCACCTACACCCTCTCGGTGACCTGTAACGGGCCCGGCACCTGCGACGGGCTGACCGCGTCGTTCCCCGCGAACGCGGTCACCGGCAACGGCTCGCGCACCGACCTCAGTTCGTGGATCGGCAACTCGTCGTGCTCGGGCGTGACCCGCACCGTCGCCGGTGGCTTCGTCACCTTCACCTACCCGACGTTCGCAACCGGCACCCAGAACTGCACGTTCGGCGTGCGGGCCCCCAACTTCCTGACCCTCAACGGAGCGCAGGCGACGCTCACCCCGACGCTCGGCGGACCGGGCATCCCGAGTGCGACCGGCACGCCCGCCACGCTCACCCTGACCGCGGGCCACAACGTCTCGATGGGGGCCTCGGGCACCGCCCGCGTGCTGCCCGGCGGCACCGTGACTTACACGGCCGCGTTCAACTGCGGCGGGGCCGACTTCGCGGGCGACATCGGCCTCAGTGCATTGCACATCGAGGTCGCACTGGCGCCCGACTTCGTGTTCACCGGCATGGCGCCGCGACCGACCTGGCCCGGCACGTTCACCCTGCCCGCGGTGGGCAGTTCGGGCGGCACCATCATCTACGACGACCCGACGGGGACGACGTGCGGCAACCCGCCCCTGACCTCGTCGAACACCGCCGCCCTCAGCATCACGGGCACCATCACCGGGGGCACGGGCACTCAGGCGTGCATGACCACCAGCTCGACCTTCACCTACCTCGACCGCACCACGGCCGACAGCGCGTCGGCGACGACCAGCCCCTGCCCGACGGTGGTCGACCTGCAGACCCAGGTCACCAAGAACGGCAGCACCCGTTCGCTCGGCAACGCCGGGCAGTACACGTTCGGCGGCAACACTTTCCCGTACACGTTCCCCGGCGACTGGGACCAGTCGGGTGCGTCGGTGTTCTACGACATCCGTGTCTCGACCGTGCCCACCTCGATCGCCTCGGGCCTGTCGTACCGGATCAACGACCCGCTGCCGTGCCTGGACAACGTGGTGTCCAACGTCTACACCAGCAATGCGACCGGCGTGACCTGCGTCAACCCGGCGTTCATCCCGAAGCGCGTGACCGTGACCGGTTTCGCGCCGACCGCCGCCGACGCGATCGTGCTGCACCTCGCCGACGGCAGCACGACCACCGTCCCCTTCGCGTCGGGCGGCTGGACGATGCCCACCACGGGCAGCGCCGTGTCGGAGATCGAGATTCCGGCGTTCACCGGTGAGGGCTCGAACACGGTCGGCGCGATCACCTTCCGCGTCGTCGGCTACGCCGCGCCCACCGCGCAGCCGAACCGGCTGATGCGCAACCTGCTGACCTCTCAGCCCTACCTGTCGGGCACCACCGACACCATCGGTACTCCGCAGACGTCGACGGCGAACGTGCTGATCGTCGACCAGGGTGCGACCGTCGGCGACACCGGTCGACCCATCTTCCAGCCGGCGCTGGTCAGCACGCTCACCGGCACCTGCACGGCCTCGGTGGCCCTGCGCAACAACACGGGGCGCACCACCAACCTCGAGATCACCCAGACGCCGTCGGCCGCGATCTACCTCGACTATCTGGCACCCGCCGGCGCCACCGTCACGAGCACGACGTCGATCAACTTCGCCATCTCGGGGATCACCAACGGCAAGAGCTACACCAGCGGGCTGGTCGCGGCGAGCAGCACCCCGAACTACAACGGCACCGGACGCACGCTGTACCGCTGGACCGTTCCGACGGGCACGGTGGCCGTCCCCGGGGTGTACACGGTCGGGGCCTGGAACCTGGCTCTAGACCTCGGCGCCGGATGCGCGGGCACGTACCAGAACGACATGACACTCGGCTACGGCGCACCCCTCACCCGGTGCATCAGCGGCGCGACGGCACCCGCCGCTCCGCTCTATCCCGCCGCGAACGCCGACCTTCGCGCCAACGGTTCGCCGCTCACCGACAACTACTGCGGGGCCTCCGCACCGCTGTCGATCGACGCGCAGAACCCCGGCTTCACCGTCGACAAGACGGTGCAGGGCAGTCTGGATGCCGCAGCGGCCGCGCCGGGTGTCACCGGCAAGGTGGGCGCGAGCGGCGGCGAGGCCACGTACACCGTCAGCTTCGTGAACTCGGGCGAGTCGAACCTGGATGATCCGGTGCTGTACGACCTGTTGCCTCGCGTGGGCGACACCGAGGCGACCACGCTCACCTCGCGGGATTCCCAGTTCGCGGTGACGCTGCTGTCGGTCGGCGCTTTGCCGGCTGACGTGACCGTGGAGTACTCCACGGCGGTGAACCCGTGCCGCCCCGAGGTGCTGCCCTCCAATCCGGGGTGCGTCGCGGACTGGAGTGCAACGGCCCCGACTCCGCTGTCGTCGGCGACGGCACTGCGGTTCGCCTACAGCGGCACGCTCGGGGTGACCGGGGCCCCGGTGAATGGCTTCACCGTCAGCTACGACGTGACGACCCCCGCCATCACGGTCGGCCGCATCGCCTGGAACAGCGTCGGGGCGAACGCCACCGCCGGCGGTGATCTCGTCGGTGCGGCGGAGTCCACGTACGTGGGGCTCGAGGCCGACGGTCAGCCGGCGATCGTCAAGGCCGCCGCCGCACCCACCTATGACACGGTCGGCCAGACGGTGAGCTTCACCTTCACGGTGACCAATGAGGCATCGGTGCCGGTGACAGGCGTGACCGTGACCGATTCCTTCACGGATGCCGCCGCCGGTTCCAGCCCGGGTGCGGTCACCTGCGTCTCGCTCTCCACCCCCGCGGGGACCTGCTCGGGAGCCTCGACCGACCTCGCCGCCGGGCAGTCCGCGCTGTTCGTCATGAGTTACACGGTGCGTCAGGCCGACCTCGATCACGGCGTGATCAGCGACCAGGCCACGGTCACGGCGTCTCCGTCGCGCGGCCCCGCGCTGTCGAACACCTCCGACGTGGTCACGGTCACCGCGGTGCAGAGCCCCGACCTGACGCTGCTGAAGAGCGTTTCGCCGACCACCGCCGACGCTGCGGGTGACACGGTCGCCTACTCGTTCCTCGTGACCAACACGGGCAACGTGACTCTGTCGTCGCTGGGCATCACCGAGACGGCGTTCGGCGGCAGCGGCGCGACCCCGGCGGCGAGCTGCCCGGTGAGCACGCTCGCACCGACCGCGTCGACCACCTGCACGGCGTCCTATGCGCTGACCCAGGACGACATCGATGCCGGCACGGTGGTCAACACCGCCGTGGCCGCGGCCGAGTTCGACGGTGCCGGCGTGCTGTCGCCGTCGTCGACCGCCACCGTGACTGTCGACCAGAACCCGTCGCTCGCCCTCCTGAAGACAGCCAATCTCGCCTCGGTGGGCTCAGCGGGCCAGAGCCTCACGTTCTCGTTCCAGGTCACCAACGACGGCAACGTGACGATCGACGCGATCACGGTGACCGAGACCGCGTTCAGCGGTACCGGAACCCTCGGGGCGATCACCTGCCCCGCGACGGTTCTCGGGCCGGGGGACGACCTGACCTGCACGGCCGCGTACACGGTCACCCAGGACGACATCGACTCGGGCGCCATCGACAACAGTGCGTCGGTGACCGGTGACGACCCGGCGGGCGACCCGATTCCGGCGCCGCCCACCTCGGCCATCACGGTTCCCGTGGTCTTCGCCCCGGCGCTGACCGTGACCAAGACCGCGAACGTGACGCACGTCACCCGGCCGGGCACCGTCATCCGGTACAGCTTCGACGTCGTCAACAACGGCAACACCACCCTCACGGGCCTGACGATCGACGAGACCGCGTTCACCGGCGCCGGTGCGCTGACGGCGGTCACCTGCCCGGTGACCACGCTGGCGCCGACCGACCAGACCACCTGCACCGCCGAGTACACCGTGCTCGCCGCCGATTCAGGGCGGTCGGCGATCTCGAACACGGCTGAGGCGAGCGCCGCGTACAGCAGCGGGGGCGCGACCATCACGGTGACCTCCGCGGCGTCGACAGCGCTCGTCGCAGTGGACCCGGCCGTCGGACTCGCCCTGACCGGGTCCGACGGCTGGCGGTGGGGCTTCGCGTTTGCCGCCCTTGCCCTGGGTGCCGGTGCGGCGCTGCTGTTTCTCACCAGGCGCCGCCGCGACGCCTGAGGTCGCGCGGGCCCGCACGGGTGACCGATGATGGGGCCATGACCTCTGCCTTCGTGTTCGACGCCGTCCGCACGCCGTTCGGCCGATACGGGAAGGCGCTCGCCGGGGTGCGGCCGGATGATCTGGCGGCGTCGACCCTGCGGGCGCTGGTGGATCGCCACCCGACGCTCGATGCCGGGCGCATCGATGAGGTGGTGCTGGGGGATGCGAACCAGGCCGGTGAGGACAACCGCAACGTCGCGCGCATGGCGGTGCTGCTGGCGGGTCTGCCGCAATCGGTGACGGGCACGACGGTGAACAGGTTGTGCGGCTCGAGCCTGGATGCGGTGATGCACGCCAGCCGGATGATCGAGACCGGGGATGCCGGGGTCGTGGTCGCGGGCGGCGTGGAGTCGATGTCCCGCGCGCCGTGGGTGGTGCAGAAGCCGGATCGCGCGTTCCCGGCGGGGAACGAAGCCCTGGTCTCGACGACGCTCGGCTGGCGCCTCACCAACCCCCGGCATCCGCAGGAGATCGTGATCCCGATGGGCGAGACGGCCGAAATGCTCGCCGATGAACACGGCATCTCCCGCGAGGAGCAGGATGCGTTCGCGGTCGCCAGTCATCGCCGGGCGGCGGCGGCGTGGGATGCGGGGGTGTTCGCCGACGAGATCGTCGCGGTACCGGGGGTGGAGCTCACCCGCGACGAGGGCGTCCGCGCCGACGCGAGCCCGGAGACGCTGGCGGCGCTGACCCCGGCGTTCCGGGCCGGTGGCACTGTCACGGCCGGCAACTCGTCACCGTTGAACGACGGCGCCTCGATGGTGCTGCTGGCCGGCGAGGGCGCGGTTTCGGGTGAGCCGCTGGCGCGGATCACCGGGCGGGGCAGCATGGGCATCGACCCGAACCACTTCGGCGTCGCCCCCGTCGAGGCCGCCAACCGCGCCCTGGCGCGGGCCGGACGCAGCTGGGCCGACGTCGACCTGGTTGAACTGAACGAGGCGTTCGCGGCGCAGTCGATCGCGTGCCTGCGGCTGTGGCCCGATCTCGACCCGGCGAAGGTGAACATCCACGGCGGCGCGATCGCGATCGGGCATCCTCTGGGCGCCTCTGGCGGCCGACTGGTCGCCCGCGCCGCGCATGCTCTCGCGCAACGCGGTGGCGGTGTCGCGGTCGTCGCCATCTGCATCGGAGTCGGACAGGGGCTCGCGCTGGTCCTCGAGCGCTGACCCCCATTCACGGGACCTCCGACCCTGGGGAGGTCGCCGCTCAGCGCCGATCATTCAGTGCATGAGTGGGATTCGAGTCACATCATGACCGCGCGGCCGCGGCACGGCGACGTCGAGCGGCTGGCCGGCGTGCGCGCGCCCTGGTGCGTCACCGTCTACGGATCCTGGGACGACTGGATGGGTGGGCCGCGTCTCGAAACCCGCGCCGGCGAGCAGGTGCGTGCGGCGGAGCGGCTGCTGCAGCAGACCGGCGCCCCCGACGACATCGCCGCGGCGCTGGTGCGGCGTCTGCGGGAACTGCCCGCCACCGACGGCGCGGCCGACGGGCGCACCCGCTCGATCGCGATCTTCGCCGCGGACGGCATCCTCGAAGTGTTCGCCCTGACCACGGCTCCCGCCGCTTGGGTCGGGGTCTCCGACCGCTTCCTAATCGCGCCGCTGCTCGAGGCGGCGCTGGCTCTGGTCCCGCCGGTCTTCGCGTTGGCGCTCTCCGAGAACCAGGTGCGGCTGATCGACGTCACCTCGGCGCCGCCGCGCGTCGTGCACGTCGACGGTCTGCCCGACGACCTGCGGTCGGTCGAGCACCTCGACCTCGCGGGAGATCGCGACACGCTGGCGCATCTGAAGATCTCCGAGGACCCGAAGGTGCGGCTGCGCTCGTTCGCGCGTGCGGTGGATGCGACGGTCGCCCCCGCGCTGCGGCGCAACGATGCGGTGCTCGTCATCGCCGCCGCCGAACCGCTGGCCGATATCTACCGGGCGGTGTCCTCGACCGAGACCGTGGTGGCCACCGCCCTCGCGGGCAACCACGACGACGAGACCCCCGAGCGCATCGCGTCACGGGCCGTCGAGCTCATCGCCGAGCACCGCAGGGCCAAGCTCGACCAGATCCTGCGGCAGTTCGCCGAGCTGCCTGCCCGGGACCGCGTGCTGGTGCAGTTCGACGACGTCGAGCAGGCTACCGCCGCCGGTGCCGTCGAGATGCTGCTGGTCGACACCGACCGCCGCACCTCCGTACCCGCCGAAACCGAGCGGATGCACATCGCCCTCGACCGCGTCGACGAGCTGGTGCGCACCGCCCTCGAGCACGGCACGGTCATCGTCCCGGTGCGCGTTGCGGATCTGCCCACCACGGATCCAGCGGCGGCGGTGCTGCGCTACGCGTTCGTGCCGCAGCGCCGATGAGCCTGGCGTTCGCGGACCGCGTCGACGCCGGCAGGCAGCTCGCGGCCGCGCTGCGTCCGCTGGCCGGCGAGGATGCGGTGGTCCTGGGCCTGCCGCGCGGCGGCGTGCCGGTGGCGGCCGAGGTCGCGTCGGGCCTGGGTGCCCCGCTCGACGTGATCGTGGTGCGTAAGCTCGGTCTGCCCATCCAGCCGGAGGTGGCGATGGGCGCCATCGGCGAGGACGGCGCCCGCCTGATCGACGGCGACCTGATCGGACGGCTGGGGGTCACGCCCGAGGAGGTCGCCCAGGTGGAGGCCGAGGAGCGGGCCACGCTCGAGTCCCGGATCGCAGGTTTCCGTGCACGCTTCCCGCGGCTCGACCTGACCGGCAAGGTCGCGCTCGTGGTCGACGACGGCATCGCCACCGGGGCGACCGCCTCGGTTGCGTGCGTGATCGCCCGGCTGCACGGCGCCCGGCGCGTGGTGATGGCCGCCCCGGTGGGATCGCCCGACGCGGTGGAGCGGGTGCGGGGCGCCGACCAGGTCGTCTGCCTGCTGACCCCTCGCGACTTCGCGGCCGTCGGCACGTACTACCGCGACTTCGGGCAGACCAGCGACTCCGAGGTGCTCGGGCTGCTCGCCCGGCACCGCAGCGGACTCAGGGCTCCCACGGGTTGACCAGGTCGACGCCGAGGTCGGCGAAGTCCCGGATGTTGCGGGTGGCGAGAGTGGCGCCGTGCGTGAGGCAGATGGCCGCGATCATGCCATCCTGCACGCTCAGCGGTGCGCCCGCGGCACGGCGGCGGGTGTGCATGTGTGCATACGCGTCGGCCGCCTCCGCGTCGAACGGCAGCACGTCGAATTCGACGGCGCGCAGGGCGGCGTGAAGTCTGTCGCGGCGAGCTCCGGCGGGCAACAGCAGCACGCCGATCAACAGCTCGCTCATCGTGACTGCAGTGATCTTCGCCTGCGTCTGCTGGGACAGCCAGGACATCACGTCTGGGTTGGGCTCCACCCGCAGGGGCTCGGACACGACGTTGGTGTCCAAGACGATCACGAGAGGTCGATCTCACGTGGAGGAGTGCGTGCAGGCAATTCGAGCTCCGGACCCGCGGTCGTGGCCGCCGACAGCCAGGCCGTGAGGAATCCGCTCGGGCGCGTCGACTCGGTCAGGATCGCCCGCGCCTCCGCTTCCATCGAGCGCCCGTTCTCAGCAGCGCGTGCCCGGATCGCCCGCTGTACGGCTTCATCCAGGTTGCGCACGGTGATCGTCGCCATGGCCGCCCCCTTCACGTGAGGTGATAGCAATGCTAGCACTTCGCCTGCCGGGCCCTCACTCGGGCGGCGGCACCACGCACAACGGCACCGCGGTCGCCTTCATCAACTGGTGACCGGTGGCGCCCACGAGGACCTCCTCGATCGGGGTGCCGGCGTGCTTGCCCACCACGATCAGGGCGGCCGCCGGGCTCTCGGCGAGCAGCGCGCCTTCCGGCGAGCCCGCGGCGACCGTTCCGGTGAGCGGCACCGTCAGGCCGTCACGCAGATCCTCGAGGATCGTGGTCATCGCCAGGGCGGCACCCGGGCTGGGACGTTTCTCGGCCATGACCAGCCGTACCGGCCGACGGGTGCGCTCGCCTTCCTCGAGAGCGAAGGCCACCGCTCCGCGCGCTGATCCGTCGCGCGAGACGCCGACCACCACCGCGCCCTCACGGTCGGTCGCATCGTCCGGGATCACGAACACCGGTCCGGTGGCTTGTGTGACGATGTCGAGCGGCAACCACCCGGCCAGGGCGGACCGCAGCGACCGGTTGCGGTGATGGCCGATCACGAGCGGATCCTCGCCCGCCTCCGCGATGAGAGCATCCGGCACCGAGGCGGCGTCCGTGATCAGCCGCTGCTCGACCCGGTCGTCGCCGGCCGCGTCGCTCAGCAGGGCGTGCGCGGCGTCGAGCACCTCGACGAGGTCGTGCTCGGGGATCGACCGACTCGTGACCGCGATCACGACGGCGGTTTCGCCGCTCTCGCGAAGGCGACGTGCCGCCCAGCGCACCGCGGCATCCGCGGCCCGCTCGCCGTCGACGCCGATCACGATGCGCCCGGAACCCTGCCCGGCCATCTCAGGCGCCCAGCAGGTCGAGCACGTGGAACACCAGGTAGACCGGCCACACGATCGCCTGCAACAGACCCAGGATGACGGCCCAGAACGAGCCGTCACTGCGGGAGATGAAGTAGATCGCCGCTCCGACGTAGGCCATCAGCATGAACAAGCCCCAGGGGCCGTTGCGTTCCACGATGCGGGTGCGCTCGGTCACGGGGTCACCGCCGGGGTGGCGGTCACCGGGCGGCTGGGTTCACAGAACAGCACGATCAGCACGATCAGGCCGGCGACCGGCAGCAGGATCCAGAACAGGTTCGCCCACGGGCGCCCGGCATCGCGCAGCCGGCGCACCGACACGGCCAAGGTCGGCACGAGCACGGCCAGCGACCAGGCGCCGGCGAGGCTCGATCCCACCGCCCACACACCCTGCGGTGTCGCCAGATTCAGTGACCCGAGCACCGTGCTGACGATGGTGGAGAACAGGATGAACCACCAGAACTCGGGCCGGGTGGCGCGACCGGTGAACTCCGCGTACTTGCGGAAGACGGTCGTGATCGCGTCGGCGAACGTCATCGGGATCGCCGGGGGAGCGGCGGTCACCAGCCCGCCTCCCCGCGGATCACGACATCCGAGCCGCCGTCGATGAAGACGATCTGCCCGCACAGGTGGGCGTTCTCCTCGCTGGTCAGCCAGGCCAGCAGGTACGCGGCGTCGCGCGGCTGGAAGATGCCGCCGAGCGGCATCGGCACCATCTTCAGGATCGACTCGCGCGCCTCCGCGCTGCCGGTGAAAGCGGAGGTCATCGGCGTCTCCACGACTCCCGGCCCGATCGCATTGAGCGGGATGCCGGCACCGGCCCAGTCGGGCGTCGCCGCGTTCCGGCGCACCCAGCGCACCAGAGCGCGCTTCGTGGTGCCGTAGATGAGGGCGGCCTGATCGCCGCCGGCGGCCTCGAGTTCACCGCCCCGCGTCAGAGCCGCGTCCTCGTCGCCGTCGAGCAGCGCGGTCAGCAGCGCGTCGTCCGGCGGGAAGAGCGAGGCCATGGATGCCGTCAGGACTGCGCGGGGAGCTTTCGACCCGGCCAGCAGCGGCTTCAGCCCGGTCAGGGTCGCGACCGTGCCGAAGAAGTTGACGGCGACCGTGGCGCGGGTCGGGGTGGCCAGCCCGGCGTTGGCGATGATCGCGTCGATCGTGCCGCCCGACTTCGCGCGGACGGCGTCGACCATCGCGTGACGCCCCTCGGCGGTGGCGAGGTCGGCGATCACGTCGGCGTCGTGGACGTCGACCCCGATGACGGTCTGGCCGCGTTCCTTCAGCAGGTCTGCGGTGGCTTTGCCGATGCCGCTCGCGGCGCCGGTCACGACGGTGGTGCGGTTCATGGGAACCCCTTTCAGGTCGCTCCCAGTCCAGCGGCTGCGCCCCCATCCCGCTACGGACGAAGGTCCCGCCTCACTCGCCCTCGTCGACGGGGATGCCCGGTTTCGCGACCACCATCGGGGCGGCGACGATGCGCGCGATGCGTCCGAGCGTCGACTCCGGCGACGTGGCCCACTCCGGTCCCACCACGAGCAGGGCACGGTTTGCGGCGCGATCGGCGATCGTCGCCGCGACGGGCGGCTCCCCGGTGTCGGCGTGCACCTCCACCCGCGGATATTCGCGGGCGAGCAGCTCTGCCAGCGCGGGCAGCGGATCGGGTTCGTCGTCGGTGCGCACGTGCAGCAGTGTGAGGGGCTCGCCGCGGGCCTCCGCCTCGGCGGCGCCGTACCGTGCCGCCGGACGGGCGGTGTCGGGTGAGCCCACCGCGACCAGCACGCCGTGCCCGCCGACGGCGCCCGCGGGCACGATCAGCGTCGAGCAGGGTGCCAGCCCGGCGAGACGGGCCGCGCGGGATCGGGTGACGTCGTCCCGGTCGCCCCGGGTGCCCACGATGAGCAGGTCCCGGGGCAGCAGGTCGGCTGTCCCGCCCGGCGCCGCCTCCACCTGCGGCATGGCGTGGAGTGCCCGCACCGCGCGCAGCTGATCTGCGATCTTCTCCAGGTAGGAGCGCGAGAACACGAACTGCCCGGGCGGCCCGGACAGCAGCACCGGCACCGACCGTCGCGGGGCGTGCTCCAGCGCCCAGGAGAGCGCCGGTCCGGGCCCCGACTCGTCGACGACGACGACGTAGCGCTCGGGCAGCACCCCGACCGCGAAGGTGTCGGGTGCCGCCGGGCGTCGTTCATCGAGCTCGGACATCGTTCACTCCTCCCCCCGATGAGGACGCGGCGGCCGGGGGATGGCCGCCGCGCCTCGCTCAGGCCCCGCTGATCGGGATCGACGTGGTCTCGGGGACGGCGCCCGTGGGAATCGTCACGGTCAGAACGCCGTCGACGAACTCGGCCGTGATCTTCTGCAGCTCTGCGTACTCGGGCAGATGCACCCGGCGCACGAAGCTGTTGGTCGACTCGCGCACGATGTAGTTCTTCTTCGTGTCCTTCTCGCTCTCCTGGTGGTGCGCCCGGATCACCAGGTCGCCGCCCTCCAGGCCCGCCGAGACGTCCTCCTTGGCGAAGCCCTGCAGGTGCACCTTCACGAAGAGGTCCGACCCCTCCGTCCAGATGTCCGTCGACGGCATCGCCATCGCCGTCAGCCGCGGGAACGAGTCGGCGAGCAGCAGGTCCATGCTCATTTTCTTTCTCCTTTCAGGACTGCACGACGAGATGGTTGATGACTTCGGTCACGTTCGGCGAAGCCCAGGCGGCGCGCCCGGCGCGCAGCAACTCGGTCCACGACCGCACGGATCCGGTGAGCGTGATGACACCGCCGGAGGAGTGCACCGTGATCGTCTGTGAGTCGAGCGCCGCCTCGCGGGCCAGCGCGTCTTTGATGTGCTTGCTCACGTCGGCGGCGGATGCCCGCTCGGAGAGCGTGATCGCGTTGGTGACATCGGTGACGCCGCGGGTGTTCTCGGCGACCCGGCGGGCGGCGCGCCGCTGGTAGTCCCAGGTGGCGGTGCCGCTCAGCGTGACGTGGCCGTTCCGCACCTCTGCCTTGATCGTTTCCGGCACGGTGGCGGTCCAGTCGAACGAGCGCCGCAGTGCCGCGGCGATGTCGGCGTCGGTCTTGCCGCCGGCTCCGCGGGGGTGCACCCGCAGTTCGTCGGCGACTGCGGAGACGCCGCGCACGCGCTGGGCGGCCGCGACGGCGGCGACTCGCTCGGCGTACGTGTCGACGTCGCCCGACAGGGTGACGGAGCCGTCCTCGACGGCGACGCCGATGCCGGCCTCATCCACATCCGGGGTCCAGGCCAGCTCATCCTGCACCAGCTTCTGCACCTGGTGGTCGGTGAGCGTGAGCGTCGAGATGCTCATGTCCTTCTCCTGTTCTTCCTGTTCTTCTGCTGCGGCGGCCTAGCCGGTCGCTGCGGCAGCGGTCGTGCCCGTCTCTGATGCGTCCTTCGCCGGTGCGCGGTGGTCCACGATCAGCACCGGGACCTCGTCGACCCGGCGGGCCAGGTTGTCGTCCGTCGTCCCGAGCAGCACCTGGCTGAGGGCGTTGCGGTGGTGCGTTCCGACGACGATCAGCGACGCCACCGCTCCGAGCAGCGCACTCGTGGGACTGCCCAGCGCCAGGTGGCTCGAGATCGTCAGGTCCGGGTGCGCGCGCCGAGCCCGGGTCGTGACACGCGCGAGGTCTCCCTCGGCGGCGCGGCGCACCTCCGACGACAGCACCGCCCAGCCGGCCGGGTCGTACGGCGATCCGTACGGAGGCAGATAGGTGTGCACGATCTGCAGGTCGGCGCCCAGCAGGCGCGCCTCGTCGGCTGCTCGGTCGAGGGCGTGCGCCGATTCGGGTGTGTCGTCCCAGCCGGCGACGACCGCGCCGCCGTCGGGGTGCCATCCGGGTGGCACGACCACCAGGTCGCAGCGGATGCGACCGGCCAGCCGCGCCGCGAGCGACCCCGGCTTGCCGCGCCGTTCTGCTGCGGCGCCCCCCACCACGATCAGGGTTGCGTCACCGGCGAGGTCGCAGAGCACGTCGACCGGGTGGCCGGCGGGGTGCTCGACGCTCACCGGGGTGCCGGGGGCGAGTTCCCGGATGCGGTCCCGGGCCACCTCGGCCGGCGAGCGTCCCGCAGGGGCGTCCCCGAATTCCAGGATCCGCACGCTCGGTCCTGTGCTGCGGGCCCGCAGCCCCACCCACTCGGCGGCCGCGCCCGAGGCTTCCGAGGCGTCGGCGACCAGGATCACGGTGTCCATGCCGACAGCGTCCGCTCGGCGCATTCGGGCGCACAGTGCCATAGGTCCCAGGGGACGTTCGACCCTGACCGGCGGGGCGCGGGACCGCGAAGGTCGGGGGATGGAACCCATTCTGCGCGTGCTCGGCGCCGCCGACACCGTCACCGGCTCGCGCTACCTGATCGAGGCGGGCGAGGCCCGCGTGCTGGTGGACTGCGGGCTGTTCCAGGGATACAAGGTGCTGCGCGAACGCAACCGCCTGCCGTTCCCGGTGCCGCCACCCTCGATCGACGCCGTCATCCTGACCCACGCCCATCTCGACCACTCGGGCTACCTGCCAGCGCTGGTGCGCGACGGCTACCGGGGTCCGGTGTATGTCACAGCGGGAACGGCCGACCTGCTGGCCATCATGCTGCCCGACAGCGGCCGGCTGCTCGAGGAGGAGGCCGAGAGCCACCGTCGCGCCGGTTCGTCGCGCCACGCCGACCCGCGACCGCTCTACACCGAGGCGGATGCGCTCCACGCCCTCGAGTCGCTGCGTCCCGTCGAGCACGGCACCCCGCTCGAGGTCGCTCCCGGTGTCACCGTGACGTTCCGCACCGCCGGCCACATCGTCGGCGCCGCCCAACTCGACGTGACCGTCGCGGGGGTGCGCCTGCACTTCACCGGCGACCTCGGCCGCTCCGACGATCCGGTGATGCTGCCGCCGGCACCGCTCGGTGCCACCGACGTGCTGATCACCGAGTCGACCTACGGCGACCGGCGGCACCCCGACGGTGATCCGGAGGCCGAGCTCGGCGCCGTGGTGACGCGAACCGCGGCGCGTGGCGGCGTGGTGCTCATCCCGGCGTTCGCCGTCGGCCGGGCCGAGGCGGTGCTGTACCACCTGTCGCGCCTGCGCCGCCGCGGCGAGATCCCCGACATCCCGGTGTACCTCAACAGCCCGATGGCGATCGACGCCTCCGAGGTGTACGCCCGCCATGTCGACGAGCTGCGCCTCACCCCGGGCGACATCGGCGACCTCGCCGGTTACGTGCACATCGTGCGCACCGTCGAGGAGTCGAAGGCGCTGAACGAGCGCACCGGGCCGATGGTCATCGTGGCCGGAAGCGGCATGATCACCGGTGGCCGCATCCTGCATCACCTGGCGCAGTTCGGCCCCGACCCGCGCACCACGGTGGTGCTCACCGGATACCAGGCGGGCGGCACCCGGGGCGCGGCGCTCGCAGCGGGGGAGCGCAGCCTGCGCATCTTCGGCCGCGATGTGCCGATCGCCGGCGAGGTGGTGGAGCTGGCGACCATGTCGGCCCACGCCGACGCCGACGACCTGATCTCGTGGTTGCGCCCCGCGCCCGCGCCGGGTCTGACGCTGATCACGCACGGCGAGCCGCACGCCGCCGACACCCTGCGCGTCCGGCTGCGGCGCGAGCTGGGCTGGAACGCCCGAGTGCCGTCCCCCGGCGAGCAGGTCGCGCTGCGCGCGGCGGGCACTCGCTCATGACGGCCCGCGGTCCGCTCAGCTGGCTTCGCCGCGCACCGCTGCTGGCGGCCCTGTTCGCGAGCGGCGCCATCGCGCTGTTGCTCTGGGGGCTCGGGCTGGACCTGCCCGCGCGCTGGGTCGCCGGGGTGAGCGCCGGGGCGATCGGCGCGTGGCAGGTGGTGCGGCTGATCCGGCAGTTCCGGCGGGGCCACTGGGGGCTCGATGTGCTGGCGATCCTCGCCATCGGCGCGACGCTGTGGCTGGGGGATGTCGCGGCCGGCTACGTCGTCGCCGTCATGATCGTCGGTGGCCAGGCGATCGAACGCGCGGCCGAGCAGCGTGCCCAGCGCACCCTCGCCGCGCTGCTCGAGCGCGTCCCACGGGTCGCGCACCGGATGGACGGCGACGAACTGGCGGACGTGCCGGTGGACGCCGTCGCCGTCGGCGACCGACTGCGGGTGCGGGTCGGCGAGGCGGTGCCCGCGGATGCCTCCCTCCTCGACCCCGAGGCCGACCTCGACGAGTCCTCCCTCACGGGCGAGAGCCTGCCGGTCGCCGTCACCCGCGGCGCCGAGATCCCCAGCGGCTCGATCGTGCTGGGCCGCGCGATCACGGTGCGGGTGCTCGCGGCACCGGCCGACAGCCAGTATCAGCGCATCGTGGCGCTGGTCGAGGCGGCGGCGAGCACGAAGGGGCGTTTCATCCGGCTGGCCGACCGGGTGGCCGTGCCGTTCACCGTCGCGGCGCTCGTGATCGCCGGGGCGGCGTGGCTGATCTCCGGCGACCCGGTGCGTTTCGCGCAGGTGCTGGTGGTGGCGACGCCGTGCCCGCTGCTGGTGGCTGCGCCGACCGCGCTGATGGCGGGTCTCGACCGGGCCGCCCGCGAGGGAGTCGTCGTCAAGGGCGGCGACGCGTTCGAGCGCCTCGCCTCCGCGAGCACGGTGCTGTTCGACAAGACGGGCACACTGACCGTGGGCCACCCCGAACTGGTGCGGGTGGACGCCGACCCCGCGACGCCCTACGAGGCCGCCACCATTCTGGCGATCGCCGCCGCCGCGGAGGAGCACTCCACCCACGTGCTGGCCGACGCCATCGTCGCCGGCGCGCGGGAACGCAACAGCCCCGCGGTGGCCGTCCACGACATCCGCGAGACGATCGGGCAGGGGATGACCGGCATCTGGGAGGGGCATCAGGTGCGCATCGGGCGCGCCGCATTCACCGGCGCCGAGCCTGTGGCGAACGCACCCGGCGAGGTGGCCGTGCACGTGGTCATCGACGACGTGCCCGCCGGTCGCATCATCCTGGCCGACGAGCTGCGGCCCGACGCGGCGGAGGCGGTGGCGCAACTGCGCGAACTCGGCTTCGGCCGCATCGCGATGCTCACCGGCGACGGCGCCGCGAACGCCCACCACCTGGCCGCCGACGCCGGCATCGACGAGGTGTACGCCGACCTGCGCCCCGAGGGCAAGGTCGAGATCGCCGGTGCGTCGACGCACACCCTGATGGTCGGCGACGGGGTGAACGACGCGCCGGTGCTCGCCGCCTCCGACGTCGGCATCGCGATCGGGCTGAAGGGCGCGACCGCGGCGAGCGAGACCGCCGACGCGGTGCTGCTCGTGCCCGAACTGGTGCGCATCCCGGGCGCGGTGCGCACCGCGCGGCGCACGATGCGCATCGCCCGGCAGAGTGTCGCGGGAGGTGTCGGGCTGAGCCTGGTGCTGATGGCGATCGCCGCCACCGGCGTGATCCCGGCGCTGTTCGGGGCGCTCGCGCAGGAGGCGGTCGATGTGCTCACCATCCTGAACGGCCTGCGTGCCGCGAGAGCGGCGCGCCGCCCGCCGTCCGCCGGTTGAGTAGGCGCGAGCGCCGTATCGAAACCCACACACAGAAAGGCAACCCCAGATGATCCACCGCATCGCACATCGGCTGCTCGTCATCCTCGATCTGATCGTCGCCGTCACCGCGATCGCGGGCGGTGCCGTGCTGGTCGTCAGCTCCATGGTGCCGTCGTGGTCGACGGTGCTGGCGCCGCCGCGCGAGTACCTCGAGGGGTCGCCGTTCGCGTCGTACCTCGTGCCGGGGCTGGCCCTCGCGGTGCTGCTGGGCGGCCTGCATCTCGTAGCCGCGGTGCTGCTGCTGCGGCGCTCGCGCGTGCAGCTGATCGGTGCGACGGTGGCGGGGTACGCCATGCTGGTCTGGATCTTCGTGCAGATGATGGTGATCCCGTTCAGCTTCCTGCAGGCGGTCTACATCGCCGCGGGCCTGGCCGAACTGGGCCTCGTCCTCCTCTGCCTGGGTCTGTTCCGTCTCCCCTCGCCGGGCTCTGCGGCGGTTGAGTAGGCGCGAAGCGCCGTATCGAAACCCGCCTCGAAACCCCGCCGGGACCTTCGACCCTTCGCCGCAGCTCCCCGGCCCGCCAGAGTGTCCGCATGAGCGTGCGTCTCGAATCGATCGTCGTCGCCACCGACGGCGGCCCCGGAAGCCGGGCTGCGCTGCGCTGGGTGGCCGATCATCTCGGCGCCCGCGCCGCCTCTGTGCACCTGGTCGCCGTCTCCGACGAGTCCGAGCCCGACGCCCCCGCCGCGCTGAGCGCCGCGGGCACGGTGCTGCGCACCCTCACCGATAGCGTGACCGTCGAATCCGAGCTGCTCAGCGGGGATCCGGCGGAGGCGATCGCCGATGCGGCAGCGGATGCTTCGCTGCTCGTCGTCGGCACCAAGACGGGCGGCGGCATGCTGACGTCACCGCGAGTTCCAGCGCGGGTCGCCGCCCTTGCCCCGTGTCCGGTGGTCGTCGTCCCGCACGACTGGTCACCGGGCACGGGTGCCATCGTCGCCGCCAGTTCGTTCGACGCCGCCGCGGATGCCGCGGTCGCCCGCGCGGCGACGCTCGCCTCCCGGCAGGGTCGCCCTCTGGTGCTCGTGCACGCCTGGGAGCTCCCCGTCGCCGGCGGGATCCCGCCGGCTCCCGGTGGCCCGGAGTCGATCCCGCAGCGTCAGGCCGAGGCTCTCGAGCGCATCGCCGACGAGGTCCGCGCCGCCCACCCCGGTCTCGAGGTGTCGGCGGTGGTGCGTGAGGGTGGTCCGGCGGAGCAGATCTCGGAGCTCGCCCGCGGCGCCTCGCTGCTGGTGGTCGGCCGCCGCCGTCGCCCGGCCGCCGCGCGTGTGCTGCTGGGGTCGATGAGCCACGACCTGGTGTCGCGCCCGCCGTGCCCGGTCATGGTGATCCCGGCGCCCGAGCCCGGCATCGATGTCGCGCCCGACATCGAGCACGAGGATCTCTGAGCACTCAGCCCTGCACCCGCCTCGGCGGGGTGCGGTTCCGACTCAGGCGGGAACGATCGCCCGCGCGGTGCGGGCGACCAGCACCGGCGAGTTGACGTTCAGCAGGAGGTCGTGCAGCACGGTGCCGATCACCATGCCCGCGTGGTCGGCGCTGCCCGGCCCGACCACCAGCAGCGCCTTGTCCCGCGATGCGTCGAGGAGTGCCTCGGCGGCGGGTCGGCGCGATTCGCGCATCTGAAGCTCCAGGTGCGGGAATTCGGCCCGCACCGCGGCGACCGCGTCAGACTCCCGCAGGGAGTGTTCCGAGGCGCCATCGGCGATCGAGCGGATCATGCTGAGGCGCTCGCCGCGCGCCGCCGCCTCCGCCGCAGCCTGCAGTGCGATCGAGACCGCATCCGCGGTGGCATCGACGCCGACCACGACGCCGTGCCGGAACCGGGAGTCCACATCGGGGATCACCGCGACCGACGACCGCGCGGCGGCGGCGATCCGCACGCTGCGCGACCCCAGCACCCTGCCGTGCAGGAACCCGGTCTTGTGGGTGCCGATCACGAGCAGGTCGTCCGCCTCGGCGAACTCGGCGAGAGCCGTCGCGACGGGACCGTCGAGCAGCCTCGTGGCGACCGCCACGTCGTTCTGCTCGTAGACGTCGGCGAGCTCGCCGAGCAGCCGAGCGCCCGCGCGCAGCTCGTCCCGGGCGAAGTCCGGGCCCATCAGGCCGCCCTCGGGTTCCTCGACATGCGCGAGCACCACCGGGGTCGTGCCGCTCCGGGCGCGGGCGATCGCCCAATCCGCGGCTGCCCGACTGGGGGACGAGCCGTCGACTCCGACGACATAGCGTGAGAACACCCGGTACCTCCTCAAGGCCATGAGCCAGCATGTGCCGCGCCGCCGTCCGGGCGTAGGGGCCTTGGTCCCGAAGCGCGCCGAGAGTTACTCTGGACTGGTCGGAAAGGTGGCCGCCGTGGCCGAGCTGGGATTCCCCGACGCACCGCGTTCAGAACTCGAGAACTCGATCGGAGCGCTCGTCGAGCGCGCCAACGAGGTTTTGCGCACTCAGGGGCGCCTGCGCCACCTGCTTCACGCCAACCGCGCCGTCGTCGAGGAGCTCGAACTCCCGCGCGTGCTGCGCCGCATCGCCGAGGCCGCCGTCGAACTCGCGGGCGCTCAGTACGGGGCTCTCGGCGTCATCGCCCCCGACGGCACCCTTGAGCAGTTCATCCACGTCGGCATGCCCGATGACACCGCCGCCCGGATCGGCCACCTCCCCGAGGGGCACGGCCTGTTGGGTGCGGTGATCGATCGCGCCGAGCCGATCCGCCTCGAGCATCTCTCTGACGATCCGCGCTCCGCGGGGTTCCCCGACCACCACCCGCCGATGGACGCCTTCCTCGGGGTGCCCATCCGGGTGCGCGATGACGTTTTCGGCAACCTGTATCTCACCAACCCGACCAGCGGGGTCTTCACTGCTGAGGATGAGGAACTGGTGGCGTCGCTGGCGGCGACCGCCGGCATCGCGATCGAGAACGCACGCCTGTTCGAGCAGACCGAGCGCCGCGAGCGCTGGAGCACGGCGCTCGCCGAGGTGACCGCCGCCCTGCTCTCCGAGGAGTCGCAGGACGTGCTGGCGGTGCTGGCCGAACGACTCGCGGTGGTCATCGACGCCGCGCTGGTCACCGTCGTGGTCCCCTCACCGGAGCCGGGGATGCTGCGTGTGGAGGCCGCGCGCGGCACCGACTCGGCGGCCTTCGTGGGCAGAGGCTTCCCCGCCGACGGCACTCTCGCGGGGCGCGCGTTCGACACCGGTCAGATCGTGGTGAGCGACGGTCGGGCGGCGGGCGAGTCGGTCGACTGGCAGCCCGTGCTGGGGCCGACCGTGGTGCTGCCCCTGATCGTCGCGGGCGAGACGGTCGGAGCACTGTCGGTCTCGCGCTCCCCCGGCGAAGCCCGCTTCGACGACGCCGAGCTCGACATGGCGGCGGAGTTCGCCAGCCAGAGCGGCGTGGCGATCGAGTTGACCCGCGCCCGCGCCGACCGGCAGCGGCTCGAGATCGCCGACGAGCGCGGGCGCATCGCACGCGACCTGCACGACCACGTCATCCAGCGCCTCTTCGGCAGCGGGCTGACCCTGCAGGCGCTCGCCGCGCGCAACCCCGCGATGCAGGCCGAACTGCTCGAGCAGGTTGATGCGATCGACGCGGCCATCGCCGAGATCCGCACGGCGATCTTCACCCTGGCTCAGCGCCCGCGCGAGGGTGAGGGGTCGCTGCGTCACCGCCTCCTCGACCTGGTCGCGGAGGTGTCGCCCACGATCGGGTCGACTCCGCGGCTGACCTTCGCCGGCCCCGTCGACCTGTCGATCCAGGGCGAGTTCGCCGAAGATGTGGTGGCCGTCGTCCGCGAGTCGCTCGCCAACGTGGCCCGCCACGCGGGCGCCTCGACCGTCGCCGTAGAGGTGGCGCTCATCGAGGGGACCGTGACGGTGGTCGTCGACGATGACGGCCGCGGTGTCGACCACACGGTGAAGCGCCGCTCGGGCCTCGGCAATCTCGCCCGCCGCGCACGTGCGCGCAACGGTAGCTTCGAACTGACGCCCCGCGACGGCGGTGGCACCCGCGCGCTGTGGAGCGCACGACTCGACGGACCCGGAGGGGGCGAGGCATGACGACGGTGTTCCTGGTCGACGACCACGAGATCGTGCGGCGCGGCATCGCCGACCTGATCAACGCCGAGCGCGACCTCGACGTGGTGGGCGAGTCGGCGACGGTCGCCCAGACCCTCGCCCGGGTCAGCGCGACGAACCCCGACGTCGTCGTGCTCGATGTGCGCCTGCCCGACGGCAGCGGCATCGACCTGTGCCGCACCATCCGCTCGGCCCACCCCGACATCCGGTGCCTCATGCTCACGGCCTACGACGACGACGAGGCCAGCTACGCCGCCGTGCTCGCCGGGGCCTCCGGGTATGTGCTGAAAGACATCCGCGGGCAGAAGCTTCTCGAGGGCATCCGCCGGGTCGCGAAGGGCGAGTCGCTGCTGACCCGCGGGATCAGCGACCGGGTGGTGGCGTCCATCGAGGCCACCACGGCCACCGACGACGCTCCCGACCTGACACTGCGTGAGCGCCAGGTGCTGCAACTGATCGCCGAGGGCCTGACCAACCGGCAGATCGGCGAGCGGCTGGAACTCGCCGAGAAGACGGTCAAGAACTACGTGTCGGGCTTGCTGGCGAAGCTGGGCATGGAGCGGCGCACCCAGGCGGCGGTGTACGGCGCCCAGCGCGCGGCCGAGCCCAGCTAGCCCGCACCCGGCGCACCCCGCACCCCTCCGCACCGGGGGACGTTCGTCCCTGCCGCATCCCGCGCCGCCGGGCGACCATGGCAGCATGCAGCGCAGGACCGACCGCCGGGTGCTCGCCGACGTGAAGGCGGCCCTCGAGGCCGCGCCGGTCGGCCGTCACTACCGGCTGACCGACGACGACATGGCCGTCGAGGTGGCCCGTGCCCTCGTCGGAGCGGGGGTCGACCCCGCGGCCGTGCGCTTCGAGGTGACCGACCGCGTCGTCGTCCTGACCGGAACAGTCGCCACCGCATCCGAGCGCGCCCGCATCCGGCACCTGGTGCAGGCCGCCGACGGCGTGCACTTCATCGACAACCGCATCGTCGTCGCCACCGCGCCGGCGGCGCACCCCTGAGAAGAGGAGTCATCATGAGCATCGCGACCCGCACCGTCGACCGTGAGATCGAGCAGGCCGTCGCGGACGAGCTGGCCTGGACCCCCGAGCTGGTCGGTGCTGTTACGATCCAGGTCACCGTCGACGACGGCATCGTGCACCTGCACGGCACCGTCGACCGCCTGCTGCAGCGCGTCGCGGCACAGCGCGCCGCCTCCCGGGTGCGCGGAGTGCGCGCCGTCGAGGACGACATCGAGGTGTCGACCAGCGTCTGGGACCACAGCGACGAGGACGTCGCCGCGGCGGTCGAGCATGCGCTCACCTGGTCGTCCGAGGTGCCCGCGGGCGTCCATGTGGCGGTGAAGAAGGGCGTCGTGATCCTCACCGGTGAGGTGCAGTGGAACCACGAGCGTCGCGCCGCCGAGCGGCTCGTCGAGCGGATCGAGGGCGTCAACGACGTCGACAACCGCATCGCCCTCATCCGTCGCCCGTCCGGAGCCGACACCCGCGAACGGATCCAGCACGCGCTGGTGCGCAACGCGGTCGTCGACGCCAGCCACATCGAGGTCGAGGTCGACGGCACCAAGATCATCCTGCGCGGCACGGTGCGCACCTGGCTGGAGAAGTCGCAGGCGGCTCGCACCGCATGGGCCTCGCCCCACGTCACCGAGGTCGACAACCGCATCATCGTCACGACGGACTGACCGTGCAGACCATCGTCGTGGGGATCGACTCCGAGGCCCCGAGTCAGACCGCGCTCGACTGGGTGATCGAACGCACCGCCCTGGTGCCCGCGCGGGTGCGCCTGGTCACGGTGCTCGGTGAGCGCCCGTTCAACACCCGGCGCGCCGAGCGCGACATGCGCGACGCCGAGGCACGGCTGCGACATGCCCGGCCCGGTCTGGTGGTCGAGCCGCGGCTGGTCGACGGAACCGGTATCTCCGAGGTGCTCGCCGACGAGGCGCGCGACGCCGACCTGCTCGTGGTGGGGCACCACCGGGGCCGGATCGTGCTCTCCGCCCTGGCGGGCGCTCTGCCGGCGCAGGTCGCCGCCCACGCCTCCTGCCCGGTGGTGGTGGTCCCGCACGACTGGCTGCGCCGCTTCGGAAAAGTGGTCGTGGGGATCACGCCCGACGGCTCCTCCGACGCCGCGCTCGAGTTCGCCGCTGCCGAAGCGCAGGCCCTGGGGCGTAGCCTCGACATCGTGCAGGTCACCGTGGCGGAGGACCACCCGGGCTCGTCGATCGCGATCGGGGCCCCGGACGGGGCCGCCGAGCGCCCGCCGCACATGGTGCACGCCGTCGAGGTCGCTCGCGAAGGCCGTCCCGGACTCGCGGTGCGCACGTTCACGGTCGCGGGGGATCCCGACCATATCCTGCGCGCGCACGGGCGCGAGGCGGCGATGGTGGTCGTGGGCAGCCACGGCCGCGGTGCTGTCGACGCGGTGATGCGGGGCGCCCGGGCCTACACGTTCATGAACTGGAGTGCGGCGCCGATCTGCGTCGTTCCCGCCGACTGGCATGTGCCGAAGGAAGAAGCGACCGCCGTATGACGTATCTGCCCGCCGCCACCGTCGACCAGCTGGACGCCTGGTGGCGTGCGGCGAACTATCTCAGCATCGGGCAGATCTATTTGCGGTCCAATCCGCTGCTGCGCCGTCCGCTCACCCCCGACGACATCAAGCCGCGGCTGCTGGGCCACTGGGGCACCACGCCGGGGCTGAACTTCCTTTACGCCCACCTCAACCGCGCCATCCGCGAACGCGATCTCGACACGCTCTACGTGACCGGGCCGGGGCACGGTGGGCCGGGCATGGTGGCGAACGCGTACCTCGACGGCACCTACTCCGAGGTGTATTCGGAGGCGGCGCTGTCGGATGCGGGGCTGGCGCACCTGTTCCGGCAGTTCTCGTTCCCGGGCGGCATCCCGAGTCACGCCTCGCCCGACACGCCGGGGTCGATCCACGAGGGCGGGGAGCTGGGCTATTCGCTCAGTCACGCCTACGGCGCCGCGTTCGACAACCCCGACCTGCTGGTGGCGTGTGTGATCGGCGACGGCGAGGCCGAGACGGGGGCGCTGGCGACGGCGTGGCATTCGAACAAGTTCCTGAACCCGGCGCAGGACGGCGCGGTGCTGCCGATCCTGCATCTGAACGGCTACAAGATCGCCAACCCGACGGTGCTGGCCCGCATCCCCGACGACGAGCTGCTCGACCTGATGCGCGGCTACGGGCACGAGCCGTTCCTGGTGTCTGGTGGGTTCGAGGGCGACGACGTGCGCGGCTTCCACGAGCGCTTCGCCGAGGTGCTCGACCGGGTGCTCGACCGCATCGCCGCCATCAAGGCGGATGCCGCGGCCGGCACCCTGACCGAGCGTCCGGCCTGGCCGATGATCATTCTGCGCACCCCGAAGGGCTGGACCTGCCCGAAGGAGATCGACGGGCTGCCGGTGGAGGGCACCTGGCGGGCGCATCAGGTGCCGCTGGCGAATGCGCGCGACACCGACGCGCATCTGCAGATCCTGGAGGACTGGCTGCGGTCGTACCGCCCCGAGGAGCTCTTCGACGAGACCGGTGCTCCGCATGCCGCGACGGTGGCGCTCGCCCCGGAGGGCGACCGGCGGATGAGTGCGAACCCGGTCGCGAACGGCGGCCTGCTGCGGCAGGAGCTGCACCTGCCCGACTTCCGCGACTTCGCCGTCGAGGTCGATCCTGCTGAGCGCGGCGCGGTGCAGGCCGAGTCGACCGGGGTGCTGGGGCGCTGGCTGGCCGAGGTGATCCGCGCCAACCCGCACACCTTCCGCATTTTCGGGCCCGACGAGACCGCGTCGAACCGGCTGGCGCCGGCGGTGTACGAGCACACCGCGAAGCAGTGGAACGCCGAAACGCTGCCGGTCGACGAGCATCTGGCCCGCGCCGGCCGGGTGATGGAGGTGCTGAGCGAGCACCAGTGCCAGGGCTGGCTCGAGGGCTACCTGCTCACCGGACGGCACGGCCTGTTCAACACGTACGAGGCGTTCGCGCACGTGGTCGATTCGATGTTCAACCAGCACGCGAAGTGGCTGGAGGCGTCGCGCCACATCCCCTGGCGCCGGCCGATCTCGAGCTTCAACTACCTGCTCTCCAGCCACGTCTGGCGGCAGGATCACAACGGCTTCAGCCACCAGGACCCGGGCTTCATCGACCTGGCGGTGAACAAGAGCGCCGACGTGGTGCGCGTCTACCTGCCGTTCGACGCCAACACGCTGCTGTCGACCTACGACCACTGCCTGCGCTCGGTGAACTACATGAACGTGGTGGTGGCGGGCAAGCAGCCGGCGCCGCAGTGGCTGACCATGGATGAGGCGGTCGAGCACTGCACGCGCGGCCTCGGCATCCTGCCGTGGGCGGGCACCGAGCGTGAGGGCACCGAACCGGATGTGGTGCTCGCCGCCGCGGGCGATGTCCCGACCCTGGAGGTGCTGGCCGCCGCCGCGTTGCTGCGCGAACGCATCCCGGAACTCGCCGTGCGGGTGGTGAACGTGGTCGACCTGATGCGCCTGCAGTCGGAGGGGCAGCATCCGCACGGCATGTCCGACGCCGAGTACGACGCGGTGTTCGCTGCGGACAAGCCGATGATCTTCGCCTACCACGGCTACCCGTGGCTGATCCACCGGCTCACCTATAAGCGGCACGGGCACGACCAGTTGCATGTGCGCGGGTTCGTCGAGCGCGGTACCACGACGACCCCGTTCGACATGGTGATGCTGAACGATCTCGACCGGTTTCGGCTCGCCATGGACGTGCTCGACCGGGTGCCGGGCCTGGCCGCCACCCACGCGGCGTTCCGCCAGGAGCTGGAGGACCACCGCATCCGGGCGCGCGCCTACACCCGCGAGCACGGCGAGGACGCGCCCGAGGTCGCCGACTGGCGCTGGCCCGGTCGCTGACGGGACCTAGGACCCTGGGGCGGCATCCGCCCGGCCGGGAGGCTGTTCTCAGCCATTCGGGAGAGGACATGCCATGCAGAGGGTGCTCGTCGGGGTCGATGAAGAGGCCGCCAGCCAGCTCGCGGTCGACTGGGTGATCCAGCGCGCGGAACGCACGCCGCTG
>DATJFV010000097.1:0-6875 GCA_035495435.1 Pseudolysinimonas sp. | reverse complement strand
GGTGCGGGCGGCGACGCGCGGTGACGGGCGGACCGGCGAGGACGTCACGCTGAACGTCCGGACCATCTCGACGATCCCCGACGTGCTCGCCGGCGACCCCGCGACGCACCCGGAGCGCATCGAGATCCGCGGCGAGGTGTTCTTCAACGCCGACGCGTTCGAGAGGTTGAATGCGGTGCAGGCGGACGCGGGCGATCGGCTCTTCGCCAACCCGCGCAATGCGGCATCGGGCAGCTTGCGCCAGAAGCGCGAGGGCAAGAGCCCGGATGCCGTGGCACGCATGGAGAACCGCATCCGCGGGTTGCGCATGCTGGTGCACGGCATCGGGGCGTGGAACGATCCGCCCGTCGCGAGCCAGAGCGAGGTCTACGGTCTGCTCGCCGGCTGGGGGCTGCCCACGGCATCCACCTTCCGCGTGGTCGCGTCGGCGGCAGAGGCTGCCGACTTCATCGAGTACTACGGCGAGCACCGGCACGACGTCGAGCACGAGATCGACGGCATCGTGATCAAGGTCGACGAGTTGGCGCTGCATGCAGAACTGGGCGCGACCAGCCGTGCGCCGCGTTGGGCGATCGCCTACAAGTACCCTCCCGAGCAGGTGAATACCAAGCTGCTCGACATCGTGGTCTCGATCGGGCGCACCGGCCGCGCCACACCCTTCGCGGTGATGGAGAAGGTGCGGGTCGCGGGGTCGGAGGTGCGCCAGGCGACCTTGCACAATCAGGACGTCGTGAAGGCCAAGGGGGTGCTGATCGGCGACACCGTGGTGCTGCGCAAGGCCGGCGACGTGATCCCTGAGGTGCTGGGGCCGGTGGTCGAACTGCGCGACGGCACCGAGCGTGAGTTCGTGATGCCCGAGAACTGCCCGGTTTGCGGCACGCGACTGGCTCCGGCGAAAGAGGGTGATGCCGACCTGCGCTGCCCGAACGCGCGTTCCTGCCCCGCCCAGTTGCGCGGTCGCGTCGAGCACATCGGGTCGCGTGGCGCGCTCGACATCGAAGGTCTGGGCGAGGTCGGGGCGGCGGCCCTCACCCAGCCGGTGTCTCCGGTGCCGCCGCCGCTGGTCACCGAGGCCGGGCTGTTCGGCCTCACCGTCGACGACCTGTTCAATATCCGGGTGCGGGTGTGGGGCTCGGACAGCGTCGAGACCCCGTACAAGCGCCGCCGCCAGAAGAGCGATCCACCGTATGCGGGCGACCCCGATTTCGTGCCGTCGGTCGCCGCCGTCAAGCTGATCGACCAACTCGAGAAGGCGAAGCAGAAAGAACTGTGGCGCTTCCTCGTGGCTCTGTCGATCCGGCACGTCGGGCCGGTCGCCGCGCGCGCTCTCGCCGGATACTTCGGGTCGCTGGATGCGATCCGGGCGGCGACCCGCGACGACCTGGCCGCCGTCGACGGGGTGGGCGGCATCATCGCCGATGCGGTGCTCGACTGGTTCCAGGTCGACTGGCATCGCGAAATCGTCGAGCAGTGGGCCTCGGACGGGGTGCCCTGGGTCGTGCCGGGTCATCCGGGGCCGGGCGCCGCCGGCGCAGCGGACGGGCCGCTCGCCGGCCTGACCGTGGTCGCCACGGGCAGCCTCGAGGGTTTCAGCCGGGAGGAGGCCGAGGAGGCCATCATCCGGGCCGGCGGGAAGGCGGGGTCGAGCGTTTCGAAGAAGACCGACTTCGTGGCGGCGGGGCCGGGTGCCGGCTCGAAGCTCGCCAAGGCCGAGCAGTTGGGAGTGCGGATCATCGATGCCGCGCAGTTCGCGATCCTGGTCGAGCGGGGCCCCGACGCCCTCGGCTGAGACACCGGCGGGCCCCGAACCGGCATCGTCGGGTGCGTGGCGGGGTACAGGTCCCGCGGGTCGGGAATAGTTTCCGCTCCCGACTTTCCGTCGGCCGACGGACCGGTCTATCCCTCAAACACGTGACGCGGCCCCAGATCGGGGTACAAATCGCTCGTTTTGGTGCCGAAATCGGTCTCCACAGGTCGTCTACCCACTTTTGGGGGCCAGACCCGCGTACCATACCAGTGCGGTGACGCGTGTCGTACTGGGCGGCATGTACACCGCGCCTGGGCGATGGGATAACCCGAACGTGCTGGTGGACGTCACAGCAGTTCTCTACGCCTCGGCGACACTGCAACCCGTCGTCGAGGCCTTCAGCGTGCCCGCGTTCAGCACCACCGCCATCCTCTCTCCGGCCGCGCCCACGGCCGACCAGGCGGCGTGGTCGGCGCTCACCGACCCCAGTATCGACACGCCCGCCGACCCGCAGGCGTCGCGGTCGCTGACGGTGCTCGAGACCCTCGCCACGTTCTCCCGTGCCGAGTTGGCCCGGTGGGCCGCCGATCCGGCGGCGGTGTCCCAGCTGCTCGCCGCGCCGCCGACGGCCGCCCAGGTGTCGGATTGGTGGGCGTCGACGGATGCCGGGTCCCAGGCGCGTCTGCTCGATTCGGCCCCGCGGGTGGTCGGCAACCTCGAGGGCGTGCCGTATCCCGTGCGCGACATCGCCAACCGCAGCTTCCTCGACGACGAGGTGGCGTCCATCGAGTCGACGCTCTCTGCCGGTACGGCGGGCCGCGCCGCGGCCGAGCAGCTGCGTGCTCAGTTGCACATGCTGCAGCAGATCGAGGCCGCGATCGCTCCCGGTGAGAGCGCCCTGCACCGCTCTCTGGTGAACCTCGACGCCGAGGACGGCGGCAAGGCGGTCATCGTGGTCGGCGACCTCGCCCGTGCCGACTACGTCACCTTCCTCGTCCCCGGCATGTTCTACAGCGTCGACAGCGAGATCGGCAGCTGGGCCGATGCGGCGGACCAGCTCGCCGCGTCTGAGGAGGACTGGCTGGCGCGCCTGACCCCCGCTCAGCACGCCGGCAGCCGGCAGACCGTCGCGACCGTCGCCTGGATCGGTTACCAGACGCCGACCGTGGTGAACGTTGCGTCCCTCGATCTCGCCCGACAGGGTCGCGACGCGTTGACCTCGTCATTGCGCGGTCTCGAGACGCTGCGCGGGGACGACGCACCGTACGTCTCGGTGCTGGCGCACTCGTACGGCGCAACGGCCGCTCTGCTGGCGCTGCAGGAGAACGACATCACGGTTGACGCGCTGGCCATGGTCGGCTCGCCCGGCAGCCCCGCGGGCAACGTCGGCGCCCTGCGCGTGCGGGACGGCAACGTGTGGGTGGCCGATGCCGAGCTCGACCCGATCGCGAGTACGGGGGTGTTCGGCAGCCAGCCGTTGAGCGATGCGTACGGCGCCCAGCACTTCGGGGTCGACGGCGCGGTCGACCCGATCACCGGGCGCGCGCTCGCCGGTTCGGTGGGCCATGTGGACTACTTCACGAAGGGCAGCGAGTCGTTCCGCAACATGGCCCTGATCGCCATCGGCCAGGGCGAGCTCGTCATCGACCCCGACGGACGCACCGCGGCTCTCGCAGGCGCGACGCCCGTCGCGCGCGCTCTGGGCTGACCCGGCCGCGGGCCGCGGGAGCCCGGCGCCGGAAACCCTAGACTCGGAGGGTGTCTGCCGCTGAGATCACCCCTGACGTCGTGAGCCACCTGGCGCACCTCGCCCGCATCGCCCTGACCGATGCGGAGGTGCAGAAGCTGACCGGTGAACTGGGCGTCATCGTCGAGTCGGTGGCGAAGGTGACCGAGGTCGCCACGCCCGACGTCCCGGCCACCAGCCACCCCATCCCGCTGGGAACGGTCACCCGGCCCGACGTCGTCGGCGTCACCCTGACCCCCGAGCAGGCACTCGCCGGAGCCCCCGAGTCGCAGGACGGCCAGTTCAAGGTCAGCTCGATCCTGGGGGAGGAGCAGTGAGCGACGACCTGACCCGCCTGCCGGCCCACGAGCTCGCCGATCTGCTCGCCTCGGGCGAGGTGTCGAGCACCGAGGCGACCCGCGCGCATCTGGACCGGATCGCGGCGGTCGACGGCGACATCCACGCTTTCCTGCATGTGAACTCCGCTGCGCTCGACACGGCCTCCGCCATCGATGCGCGCCGGGCGGCCGGCGAGAAGCTCGCGCCGCTGGCCGGCGTTCCCGTGGCGATCAAAGACGTGCTGTGCACGGCCGATATGCCCTCGACCGCCGGATCTAAGATCCTCGAGGGCTGGGTTCCGCCGTACGACGCGACCGTGGTTGCGCGCATGCGCGAGGCGGGCCTCGTGCCGCTCGGCAAGACCAACATGGACGAGTTCGCGATGGGCTCGTCCACCGAGCATTCCGCGTACGGCCCGACCCGCAACCCGTGGGATCTGGACCGCATCCCGGGCGGGTCCGGTGGCGGATCGGCGGCAGCGGTGGCGGCGTTCGAGGCGCCGCTGGCGCTCGGCTCCGACACCGGCGGTTCGATCCGGCAGCCCGCCGCGGTCACCGGCTCGGTGGGGATGAAGCCGACGTACGGCGGGGTGTCGCGATACGGCGCGATCGCGTTGGCGTCGTCGCTCGACCAGGTGGGGCCGGTCACCCGCACCGTCATGGACGCGGCGTTGCTGCACGATGTGATCGGCGGGCACGACCCGCGCGATTCGACCTCGATCCCGGATGCCTGGCCCTCGTTCTCGGAGGCGGCACGCGCCGGCGCCCGGGAGGGTTCGGTGAAGGGGCTGCGCATCGGTGTCGTCAGCGAGATGTCCCGCGAAGACCAGGGATTCCAGCCCGGCGTGCTGCAGCGCTTCACCGAGGCGCTCGCTCTGCTCGAGGCGCAGGGTGCCGAACTGGTCGAGGTCAGCGCACCGAGCTTCGAGTACGCGATCTCGGCCTACTACCTGATCCTGCCGGCGGAGGCCTCCAGCAACCTGGCCAAGTTCGACTCGGTGCGGTTCGGCATGCGGGTCCCGGTCGCCGGGGGAACCGTCGAGGACGTGATGGCCGCCACCCGCGAGGCCGGCTTCGGCGACGAGGTCAAACGCCGCATCATCCTGGGCACCTACGCGCTCAGCGCGGGGTATTACGACGCCTACTACGGCTCTGCGCAGAGGGTGCGCACGCTCATCCAGCGCGACTTCTCCGCCGCGTTCGGGAAGGCCGACGTGCTCGCGACCCCCGCTGCGCCGACCACCGCCTTCCGGCTCGGCGAGAAGCTCGACGATCCGCTCGCGATGTACCTGAACGACCTGACCACGATTCCCGCCAACCTCGCGGGGGTGCCCGGGATCGCGCTCCCCTCCGGGCTCGCTCCCGAGGACGGGCTACCCGCGGGCATCCAGTTCATGGCGCCCGTCCGCGAGGATGCCCGGTTGTACACCGTGGGCGCCGCCCTCGAGGCACTGCTGGTGGACGCCTGGGGCGGTCCGCTGCTGGCGCAGGCCCCGGCGCGGTAGGAGCACGGCGCCGCGCCGGTGAACAAGGTCGGACGCGTCGCCTAGCCTGGCGAGGATGCCTCGCACTTCGATCTCCGCCACCGCGACGCCGCGGGCTTTTCCGCTGATCTGGGGCGGCACCGCCTCGGCCAACCTCGCCGACGGGATCACGCTGGCCGTGGGCCCGCTGCTCGCCGCTGCGATTACGCGCGAACCCACCCTGGTGGCGGGGCTGGTCGTCGCCCAGCGGCTCCCGTGGTTCCTGTTCGTGCTGTTCGCGGGGGTGATCGTCGACCGATTCGACCGGCGGATGCTGCTGGTGCTGGGCAACGCGGTGCGCGTGATCGCGGTGGGTGGCGTCATGCTCGGCCTCGTCGGTGGCGTACGCGAGCTCTGGATCCTGTACATCGCCGCGTTTCTGCTCGGATCGGCGGAGACCATCGTCGACAACGCCTCCCTGGCGATCCTGCCGGAGCTTGTGCGTCGCGACCGCATCGCCGATGCGAACGGCCGGCTGTTCGCCACGCAGTCGATCCTCAACGAGCTGATCGGGCCTCCGCTCGGCGCTCTGATCTTCGCGGTCTCGGCGACGGCGGCATTCGCGTCCGGCAGCGCGGCGTACCTCGCGGCGGTGCTGCTCTTCGCGCTGCTGCCCCGGCGGGCGCGCGACCGGGCCGTCGCTGTGGCGCGTCAACCCGTGTGGCGGTCGGTGGGCGAGGGCCTGCGTGAATTCGGCCGCACCAGGATTCTGGTGGTGATGGCCCTGTCGGCCGCGACGATCAACTTCTGCACGTCGGCGGTGTCGGCAGTTCTGGTGCTCTTCGTGCAAGACCGGCTGGGGCTGCAGGACGTCGGATTCGGGGTCTTGCTGGCCGCGGCGGCCGTCGGCGGCATCCCAGCGGGTCTGTGGGGGCCCGCGATCATCCGGCGGCTCGGAGAGGGCGTGGTCTGGGTGGGCGGAACGGCGGCGGCCGGCGTCGCCTACCTGGTGACGGCGGTCACCACCGAGCCGGTGCTGGTCGCCGTGGTCATGACTGTCGTCGGATTCGGGTTCACGCTGGGCAACGTGATCGCCATCACGGTGCGGCAGACCGCCATCCCGAACCAGTTGCTCGGTCGCGTCACGAGCGTCTACCGTCTGCTCGCGGTGGGCGTGATGCCGCTCGGAGCGCTGCTCGGCGGTCTCCTGGCAAGCGTCGGTGGACTGACCGCGCCCTTCTGGTTCGCCGGCGTGGGCATGCTGCTGCTCGCGATCGCGACGGCCCCCGTGGTGCGCACCGCGCGCATCCGGGCTCTGACGGCCGGTGCCGAGGCAGAACCCACGGCCCCTCCCGTGGCCGGGGCCGCAGCAGAATGATCCCGTGAGATACGTCGTGGTCTGCGCGCTTCTGGCGCTGGTGCTGACCGGGTGCGCCGCCAAGGTGGACGGCCTCGTCGGACTGCAGCGCGTCGGCGGTCATGTGAAGGCTCACGTGCAGCCGTGCCCCGGACACGAGGTCGACACGGTGACCCTCACCGAGGTCGGCGGTGTGTTTCATGACGAGTGGAGGTTCGATCCGCCGACCACCGATGCCGGTGAC
>DATJFV010000096.1:0-11914 GCA_035495435.1 Pseudolysinimonas sp. | reverse complement strand
ATCGAGGGCATGTCAGCGGTCTCCATCGGTCGGGGGCGGGTCGAGTAGGGGCGGGTCGAGCGGGGGCGGGTCGAGCGGTCCGTTGTCGGCGAGCACGACCGAGGCGTCGTAGCGGTAGAGCCGCGGCGGCCGGTGCCGGCCACCCGCGAGCACCTCGCCGGTGTCGATCAGTGCGGGGCTCGACTCCATCTGCCGGCGGAAGTTCGCGGGGTCGAGGCTGACCTGCCGCACGATCTCGTGCACGTGGCGCAACTGGGTGAGCGTGAACGTCTCACCGAGGAAGGCGTGGGCGATGCGGGAGTACTCCAGCTTGTTGCGCAGCCGCCAGAGGGCGTACTCGACGATGCGGTTGTGGTCGAACGCCAGCTCGGGAAGCTCGTCGGCGGGGAACCAGCGCACGTTGTCGCCCTCATGCGCCTGGTCGGCGAGCTCGCGCCGCACCAGCGCCCAGTACACGACGCTGACCACCCGGCCGCTCCAGCTGCGGTCACGGCCGCCGAAGGCGTAGAGCTGCTCGAGGTAAGCCGGGCGCACCCCCGTGGTGTCGATGAGCGTGCGCCGGGCGGTGTCCGACAGGCCCTCGTCGGCGTGGGCGACCCCGCCGGGCAGGGACCACCGCCCCGCAAACGGGTCGCGGGTGCGCCGGACGAGCGGGATCGAGAGCACGCCGCTCTCGGCGTCGTCGTCGGGGCGGATCGCGAAGATCACCGTGGAGACGGCGAGTTCGATTCCGTCGGTCACCGCGCCCCCTGTAAAAGTCAGTTTGACTAGAACAGAGTGTACCAGTTCGGGTCGTGGCGACTCGAACCGTTACGCGCTGGGGGCGTCGATCGCTCCCCCGAATCGGCGGGCGCGTCCGGCGTAGATCTCGATCGCCCGCCACAGGTCGACACGCGAGAAGTCGGGCCAGAGCGTATCGAGGAACACCATCTCGGCGTACGCCGACTGCCACAGCATGAAGTTCGAGGTGCGCTGCTCGCCCGACGAGCGCACGAACAGATCCACGTCGGGCAGATCAGCCGTGTACAGGTGTCGCTGGATCGACTTCTCGGTGATCGGGGCACCGCTGTCGACCATCGAGCGCACCGCGTCGACCAGCTCCTGCCGCCCGCCGTAGTTCACACACATCGTCAGGGTCAATACCGAGTTGTGCGCGGTGAGCCGCTCGGCGAACTGCAACTCCTCGATGACCGAGCGCCACAGCCGCGGCTTGCGGCCCGCCCACCGCACCCGCACGCCCCAGTCGTTCAGCTGGTCGCGGCGGCGGTGCAGCACGTCACGGTTGAAGCCCATGAGAAACCGCACCTCATCGGGGCTGCGCTTCCAGTTCTCGGTCGAGAAGGCGTAGACGCTGATGTGCTTCACGCCGATCTGAATCGCCCCCGCGACCACGTCGAGCAGCGCGGCCTCTCCCGCTTTGTGCCCCTCGATGCGCGTCAGCCCCTTGCCGTTGGCCCAGCGACCGTTGCCGTCCATCACGATCGCCACGTGCGCCGGCACCGCCGAGGCCGGCATCGCGGGCGGGTACAGCCCCGTCCAGTCGATCGGCTTGAAGTCGACCGCGTCTTTGTGGGTCTTCGCGACGGGGCTCATGACACCCGGTCCTGCAGTTCGAGCGAGCGCAGGCCGCGCTCGAGGTGGTACTGGGTGTATGCCGCCGTAACGCCCGAGGCCTGGTCGCGGGTGCGCGGGTCGGAATCCTCCGCAGCCTCCCAGTCCCCGGCCAGAAGCGCCCCGAGCAGCGAAAGCGTCGCAGGATCGAGCCGTACAGCGCCGGGAGGCGCCACCGCATCCGCCACCACCCCGCCCAGCTGCGGCACGAACGCGGTGTGCGGGCCTGCGGCCCCGGTGACCGCGCAGTCGACGAACGACGGTGCCCAGCCCGCGATCGACAGGGCGCGCAGCAGGTAGGAATCGAGCGTCAGGCCCGGCGGATGCTCGCCGCGCGACAGCGAGCGCAGCGCCCCGACGAGCAGCAGGTAGTGCTGCAACCCCGCCTCGTGCTCGGTGAGCCGGTCGGCCGCTTCGACCATCGCGTTGGCGGCCGTGTACCGCGGGTAGTCGTCGACGATGTCGGCACCGTACGACCCGGCCGACTCGGCCTGCTGCACGATGTCGAGGGTGCGGCCCACATAGAACTGGCCGTCGATCACCATGAACGGCTCGAGCCGGGCGCCGAACCGCGACCCGGTGCGGCGCACCCCCTTGGCCACGGCGCGGATCTTGCCGTGCCGCCTGCTCAGCATCGTGACGATGCGGTCGGCCTCACCCAGCTTGTGGGTGCGCAGCACGACGGCTTCGTCACGGTAGGTCGGCACACGGCTATTCTCCCCCGCTCTACTGTTATTGCCGTGGATGCCGCCCTCGAGACCTTCCAGGCGGTGCGACCGCGAATGTTCGGCATCGCCTACCGGATGCTGGGCACGGTCGCCGAGGCCGAGGACGTCGTACAGGATGCCTGGGTGCGCTGGCAGGGCACCGACCGGTCCGCGGTGCGCGAGCCGGCCGCGTTCCTGGCGACCACGGTGACGCGGCTGGCGATCAACGCGCTCGATTCGGCGCGTGCCCGGCGCGAGACGTACATCGGACCGTGGCTGCCCGAGCCGGTGGTGACGACCGACGACCCCACGCTCGGTGCCGAGCGCGCGGAGGCGATGTCGCTGGCGGTGCTGCTGCTGCTCGAGCGCCTCACGCCCGCGGAGCGCGCCGCGTTCGTCTTGCACGAGGCGTTCGACTACCCGTACCGCCAGATCGCGGAGGTGCTCGAGACCAGCGAGGCGAACGCCCGGCAGCTCGCCTCGCGGGCACGGACCCACCTCGACCGCGAGCGCGCCACCGAGGTCTCGCCGACCGAGAAGCGGCGCCTGCTCGACGCGTTCACCGCGGCGGCGCTGAACGGCGACCTCGACGCGCTCGAGGCGGTTCTGGCCGAGGACGCCGTCGCCCTCTCGGACGGCGGCGGGGTCGTGCGCGCCGCACGCAAACCCGTGGTCGGGCGGGCGCGGGTGGCGCAGTTCCTGCTCGGCATCCTGGAGAAGTTCACCGCGGGCGTCGAGTCGCATCCGGCGATGATCAACGGCGAACCCGGCTTCATCGGGGTGCGCGACGGTGCGCCGATGGCGGCATGGACCTTCGAGGTCGGTGCGGACGGGGTGCAGCGCTTCCTCAACGTGATGAACCCGGCGAAGCTGTCACGAATCGCGGTGCCGTCCGGTCATAGCTGACATGACCATCCTCATCACCGGCGGAACCGGGCGGCTGGGCCGCCATGTCGTCACCGCGCTGCAGTCCCGCTCGCTCGACCACCGCATCCTGAGCCGCCGTCCCGGCGACGGCCATGTCGTCGCCGACCTCGCCACCGGTGAGGGGCTCGCGGCCGCGCTCGACGGTGTCGACACGGTGCTGCACCTGGCGACGTCGCGCTCGAAAGACATCGGGCAGACCCGGCGGCTGCTGTCGGCGATGTCGGGGTCGGGCGCCCACCTGGTCTTCATCTCGATCGTCGGCGTCGACCGCATCCCGCTCGGGTACTACCGCGACAAGGTGGCGAGCGAGCAGGCGATCGAAGCCTCCGGCGTGCCGCACACCATCATCCGGGTGAGCCAGTTCCACGGGTTCGTATCCGAGTTCCTCGACGGACAGCGCCGGCTGCCGGTCACCGTGGTGCTGCCGCTCTCCGCTCAGACGATCCACCTGCCGGAGGTCGCCGAACGGATGGCCGACCTCGCGCAGCAGCGCCCGCCGGGCCGGGTGCCCGACCTCGGCGGCCCGGAGCAGTTGACCCTGCGCGAGTACGCCCGGCAGTGGCAGCAGCACCGCGGAATCCGTCGCCCGATCTGGGCACTCCGGCTTCCCGGTCGCACCATGGCGGCGTTCCGCGCCGGGTACCACATGCCGGGGTTGCCGGGTGTCGGCCGCGTCACGTTCCGCGAGTACCTGGAGGAGGAGGCGTGATCGCCGTTCTGCGGATCGCGCTCGCCATTCTCGCGCTCGACGAACTGGTGGTCGGCGCCTGGAACCAGTTCGCCCCGGACAGCTTCTACGCGAACTTCCCGACTGTCGACCAGACGCCGCCCTTCAGCGAGCATTTCGCCCGCGACTTCGGGGGCGCAACCCTCGGCATCGCGGTGCTTCTGACGGTGGCCGCGGTGTTCCCACGCGGGCCGTTCGTGCTGCCGGCGGGCATCGCGTACACGGTGTTCGCTGTTCCGCACTTCGTGTTCCACGCCGACCATCTCGAGCACGCCTCGCCGGGCGAGGCGGTGTTCCTGGTGCTCGGTAACGCCGCGGCCGCGCTGCTCGGGGTGCTGGTGATCGTGCTCGGCGTGCTACGAATGAGGCGTGACCGGCGAGCTGTTCAGCATCCCGCTGTGGGCTGATCTGCTCGCGGTGGGCATCGGCAGCCTGCAGGGCGCGTCGTTCGCCGCGCAGTTCCGGGATCGGCGGCTGGATCTGCTCGGCGTGGCGTTGATCGGCATCGCAACCGGTTTCGGCGGCGGCATCGTGCGCGATGTGCTGCTGGGTCAGGTTCCGGCGGCGCTGCAGAGCAACTGGTACCTGCCGGTAGCGACGGCAGCCGCGCTGGTCGGCATGCTGCTCGAGCGCCTGTTCGACCGGCTGCGGCACCTCATCACCGTGCTCGACGCCCTCACCATCGGCCTGTTCGCCGCGATCGGCAGCACCAAGGCGCTGGCGCTCGGACTGCCCGAGGTGCCGGCGATCTTCCTCGGCGTGATCTCCGCTGTCGGAGGCTCGATCCTGCGCGACCTGCTGCTCAATGTGCCGATCGCATTGATGAGCGTCGGCTCGCTCTACGCGGTCGCCGCCCTGGTCGGCACCACCAGCCTCGTACTCGCCGTCGCGTTGGGGGCCGACATCCTCATCGCCGCGGCCCTGTGCGTCGCGCTGACCTTCGCCGTGCGGATCCTGGCCGTGCTGTTCAAGTGGACCCTGCCCGAGCAGACCGCGCTGCGTCGCCGGAACCGGGCCATCGAACCCGGCACCGGCAACATCCCGCGCCCCTGACCGCTACGCGTCGACCAACTCGCGGTCTCCCGACTCGGTGCGTACCGCCCGGTTGACCGCCGAGACGACCGCCTTGAGGGATGCGGTGGAGATGTCGCCGTCGATCCCGACGCCCCACAGGCGCTTGTCGCCCACCTGCAGCTCGACATATGCGGCGGCGAGCGCGTCTCCACCCTCGGACAGGGTGTGCTCGACGTAGTCGTAGAGCTTGATCTCGTGCCCCTGCTGCGCCATCACCGCCAGGAACGCGGCTACCGGACCGTTGCCCTGCCCGCGAGCCTCGTCGATGTCGTCGCCGATGCGCATGCGCACATCGAGCTGCACCACACCCGACATGTCGCTCGCCGTGCGGGTGGACAGCAGTTCGTAGCGCCCCCACTTTTCATCGGGCTGCTCGGCGGGCGCCGGCAGGTATTCGTCCTGGAAGATCGCCCAGATCTGCTCGCTCGTCACCTCGCCGCCCTCGGCATCGGTCTTGGCCTGCACGACCCCCGAGAACTCGATCTGCAGCCGGCGCGGCAGGTCGAGAGCGTGGTCGGCTTTCAGCAGGTAGGCCACGCCGCCCTTGCCCGACTGCGAGTTGACCCGCACGACGGCCTCGTATCCGCGGCCGAGGTCTTTCGGGTCGACCGGCAGGTACGGCACCGCCCAGGGCAGCTGCGACACCGGGGTGCCGGATGCGGCTGCCGCGGCATCCATGGCCTCGAAGCCTTTCTTGATGGCGTCCTGATGCGAACCCGAGAAGGCGGTGTAGACCAGGTCGCCGGCCCACGGCGAGCGCTCGTGCACCTTCAGCTGGTTGCAGTACTCGGCGGTGCGGCGGATCTCGTCGAGGTCGCTGAAGTCGATCATCGGGTCGATCCCCTGGGTGAACAGGTTGATGCCCAGCGCCACCAGGTCGACGTTGCCGGTGCGCTCGCCGTTGCCGAACAGGCAGCCCTCGATGCGGTCGGCGCCGGCCTGGTAGCCGAGCTCAGCTGCCGCGATGGCGGTTCCCCGGTCGTTGTGCGGATGCAGCGACAGAATCACGTTCTCGCGGTGGTTCAGGTTGCGAGACATCCACTCGATCGAGTCGGCATAGACGTTGGGCGTGGCCATCTCGACGGTGGCGGGCAGGTTGATGATCACCTTGCGCTCGGGTGTCGGCTGGAAGATCTCCAGCACCTGGTTGCAGACGTCGACCGCGAACTCCAGCTCGGTGCCGGTGTACGACTCGGGGCTGTACTCGTAGTAGACGGTCGTGCCGGGAACGGTCTCTTCGTACTGCTTGCACCAGCGCGCGCCCTGCAGAGCGATGTCGATGATGCCCTGCTTGCCGGTGCGGAACACCACGTCGCGCTGCAGGATGCTGGTCGAGTTGTAGAGGTGAACGATCGCCTGCTTCGCGCCGCGGATGGACTCGTAGGTGCGGGCGATCAGCTCTTCACGGGCCTGGGTCAGCACCTGGATCGTGACGTCGTCCGGGATCAGGTCGTCCTCGATGAGTTGCCGCACGAAATCGAAGTCGGTCTGGCTGGCCGACGGGAACCCGACCTCGATCTGCTTGTAGCCCATGCTGACCAGCAGGTCGAACATGATGCGCTTGCGCTCGGGGCTCATCGGATCGATCAGGGCCTGATTACCGTCGCGGAGGTCGACGGCGCACCAGATCGGGGCCTCGGTGATCACCGTGTCGGGCCAGGTGCGGTCGGGCAGCCGGGTCTCGAACTGCTGCGCATACGGTCCGTAGCGGTGAATGGGCATCCCGCTCGGGGTCTGGGTGTTCTTCATGATCTGTTCTTCTCTCGTCCTGGGGGATTCAGCCATCGGCGAGGGCCGCGACGAGGAAGGCCGAAGAACTAGGCCTCGTCGCGGCAGCTAAGAAGGAGCAGGCCGGAGAGCACGGGACAAGGGTAGCACTGCGCTACGGTGATCCCGATGCTGAGAACACGTCGCCTCCTTCTTGCGCTCCTCCTGACCGCACCGCTGCTGAGCGGATGCGGTGTCGTGGGGCTGCTCGGTGATCCCCCGGACCTTCGCGCCCCCGCCGGCGCGCTCGAGGTGGGAGCGTGCCTGGAGGGGATGGTCGGCAACGACTCCGATCGCGATTCGGTGGTGTCGTGCGACGCCCCGCACCGCTTCGAGGTCACCGCCATCGTCGAGTGGCCGGGAATGGACGAGTTCATCAGCGAGAACGGCGACAAGGCGTTCTCGCTGCTGCACCCGTCCGGCGTGCCGAAGAACCAAGATGTGCGCGACTACGGCGACTGGGCGTTCGCGGAGTGCCAGCAGTCGGTGATGGAGGCCGCCGGCATCGCGCAGGTCGAGGTCGACGGCCACACCGCGGCCGATCTGTGGCTGCGCCTCGGCGGCGGATACGGTGTCGACACCTCGCTGGCGTCCCGTACCGCTTTCCAGGCCGGCGACCATCGCATCGTATGCTCCGCCGCCTGGTTCAACAGCTACGGCGCCCCCTCTCCGGTGCAGTTCCCGGCGGGCGTGCGGTTCGCCGACGTCAACACCACCTCGTTGCCGATCACGCAGCGCGAGTGCTGGGGCCTCGACTACGAGGTGGTGCCCTGCGACACGGACCACGCCGCGCAGGTGATCGTCGACTTCGACGGCCTCGAGGCCTTCGGGCCGGAGGTCGTGACCCGTGCAGCCGAGGGCGAGCCGACCGAAGCCGACTGGAAGCTCGAGGACGAGTTCTGCGATGCGCTGACCGACGCCGCGATGGCCATGCCCGAATTCATGAGCGGCTTGTCCTACTACGCCGACCTTCAGAGCGACTACGGCTGGGGCGCGTGGGACGGGACGGTCGACGAAGACTCCAGCTACCGGTATGCCTGCCTGATGACGGCTCCGAAAGTGGGAGATTCGTTGAGCGGCGACGTGTTCGCGGGCACCGCCCAGATCGTGGCCGACAGTTCCGAAGGCGCCTGACGCGCGAATCGCGACGAACGTTGGGTGGTGGCCCCGGCATCCGCGAAACCACACTTGAGGGCATGAGACCTGCACGTATCCTGCCTGCTTTCGCGCTCGCCGGCGTCCTGCTCGCCGGCTGCGCCGCCGGGCCCGGCGACGCCCCCTCCCACGGCACCAGCGGCGGCGGTGTCGGCCTGAACCCGGGAGCTCCGATCGCCGCACCCGGCGAGGTGCTCGGCCAGGGCACCGTCATCCAGACCGGCGACGCCGCCCCGCAGTTCTGCCTGGGCCCGGTCGCCGAGTCCTACCCGCCGCAGTGCTCGGGGGTCGCGCTGGCGAATTGGGACTGGGATGCCGTGGAGGGTGATGAGACCAGCGGCGACGTGACCTTCGGCGCCTACGCGATCACCGGCACCTGGGACGGCACCACGCTGACGACCACCAGCGCGATCATGCTGGCCCTCTACGACCCGATGCCGATCGAGGACCCGCTGCTCGACCCGGGCAACGCGGGTGACACCAGCGACGCCGACCTGGCGAAGATCCAGGATGAGCTCTTCGACGCCCCGTTCGGCGCGCTCGAGTCGCACATCGAGAACGGGTACCTGTTCGTCAGCGTCGTGTACGACGACGGCCGGATCCAGGACTGGGTCGACGCGGCGTACCTGCCCGACGCAGTCGCCATCCGCCCCGCCCTGCGCGATCTGGAGGGCTGAGCGCCATCATCCGGGTGTCGCCGCGTCACTCCACCGACAGGGCGGTGATCGGCGACACCCGGGTGGCCCGCCTCGTCGGAGCCCAGCTGGCGATCGCGGTGAGCACCGCGCCCCCGACGATGACGACGGCCAGGATGATCCACGGGATCGACGGGAACACGAATCCGGGAGAGCCGTTGATCGCCCCGAGCATCGACTGCGCGCCGGCCCAGCCGTAGAAGCCGCCCAGCACGATCCCCAGCACGACGGCGGTGACGACCAGCTGGGCGCTCTCCGACAGGATCATGCGGCGCAACTGCTGCACCGAGAAGCCGAGGGCACGCAGCAGACCGAGCTCGCGGGTGCGCTGCAGAACGCTGAGCGACAGGTTGTTCACCAGGCCGACGGCCGCGATGACCCCGCTGAAACCGATCAGGATGGAGAAGATCGCGATGGTGGCGTTCAGCATCTGATCGATGCCCTGGTACACCTCGGGGTTCGCCTGCTGCGCCGCCAGGATGATCTGCTGCCAGGTCGTCATGGCCGTGCCGAAGGTCATCAGCAGGGTGACCCCGATCACCAGCCCGATGGTGGCGCGTGAGCTGCGCTGCGGGTGGCGCAGCGCGTTCTCTGCGGCAAGGCGAGCCGGTGCGGATGCACCCAGCAGTCGCCCGACCAGGCGCAGAGCGGGAGGCATGACCCGGTCGGCCGCGAACACGATCCCGGTGAACGAGACGATGCCGCCGATCAGACCGACGAGCACCCCGACCGGGTTCACGAGGCCGATCAGCAGTCCGAGCAGCAGGAAACCGGCGCCCAGGATCACCAGCACCAGCGCGAGGACATAGCGGCCCGGCCGCTGCACGACCTCCTCGCGGCTGAGCTCCTCCGCGCCGCCGAGCGCCTGCAGCGGGGTGACAGTGAGCACGCGCCGCGACCCCACCCAGGATGCCGTCCAGGTGGTCAGGATCACCCCGACCACGGGAAGGATCAGCACCGGGTCGAGGTAGCCGTACGAGTTCTCGGGAACGATCCCGAGGGCCACGGCGACCCGTCCGACCCCGAAGGCGATGCCCGTGCCCACCAGCGACCCGATGACCGTACCGGCGAGCCCGACGAACAGCCCCTCGGTCGCGACCTGCTGGCGCAGCGACCCCGCGGTCGAGCCGAGCAGTCGCAACAGGGCGATCGAGCGCGCGCGCCCCGCGACGACGGTCGCGAACGTGTTGGCGGTGATGATCGCCGCCACATACACGGCGATCACGATGAAGACGATCGCGACGATCTGCAGCAGCAACGCCACCATCGCGCTGGAACCGGTCACGTCATCCTGCCGCACCGCCGCCGCGATGAACCCGGTGATCTGCAGCAGACCGACCCCGAACGCCGCGCTGAGGGCGGCGACCAGCACGCTCGGCACGTGCTCGCGCACCGGGGTGCGCACGGATGCGGGGGTGGCGCTCATGCCGGCACCTCCATCGAGAGCATGTACGAGCTGATCTCGGCCGCCTCCATGCGACCGCTGTCCTGAGCGACGCGGCCGTCGGCGAGGAACAGCACGCGGTCGGCGTAGCTCGCCGCGATCGGGTCGTGGGTCACCATCGCGATGCTCTGCCCGTACTGGCGGCTGGCGTTCTGCAGCAGGGCCAGCACCTCGCGCCCGGTGCGGGAATCCAGGTTGCCGGTGGGCTCGTCGGCGAAGACCAGTTCGGGCCGAGTGGCCAGCGCGCGGGCGATGGCCACGCGCTGCTGCTGCCCGCCGGAGAGCTCGTGGGGGCGATGACGCAGCCGGCCGGAGAGGCCGAGCGCGGTCTCCAGCTCGTCGATCCACGCGCGCTCACTCGGGGTGGGGCGCCGCCCGTCGAGTTCGAACGGCAGCAGCAGGTTGCCTTCGACATCGAGCGTGGGCACCAGGTTGAACGACTGGAAGACGAAGCCGACCCGACGCCGACGAAGCACGGTCAGCTGGGCATCCGACATCGCGCCGATCTCGGCGTCCCCCAGCCACACGCGGCCCGAGGTCGGGGCGTCCAGACCCGCCATGATGTGCATCAGGGTCGACTTTCCCGAACCGGACGGCCCCATGATGGCGGTGAACTCGCCCCGCCGGATGCCGAGGGTCACGTCGCGCAACGCGTCGACCCGGGTGCCCTCCTTGCCGTAGCTCTTGCTGAGGTTCTGAACGCGGGCGACCAGCGCGGCCGTCTCGATCGGGGAGGTATCCATGTCGTCGACGCTACGCAGCACTTCTGGGGCGCGGATCGTGCTGCCGTCGGGTCTTCGTCATCCCCGCGGATGATCCCGGCTAGTCGACGAGACGGTGCTCGAAGGCGTAGACCACCAGCTGCACCCGGTCGCGCAGCGACAGCTTCGACAGGATGCGGCTGATGTGGGTCTTCACGGTCGCCTCGCTGAGGAACTCGCCCGCCGCGATCTCGGAGTTGCTGAGACCGCGTGCGGCAAGCAGGAACACCTCGCGCTCACGCGCCGTCAGGCTTTCGTACTCGGGGGGCACCGGCACGGCGGCGGCGCGGGAGTCGAAGTGCCGGAACAGTTCACGGGTCGCGGAGGGGGCGACGACCGCGGTGCCGGCGTGCACGGCGCGGATGGCGGCGAGCAGGAACTCCGGATCGGTGTCTTTGAGGAGGAACCCGCTGGCGCCTCCGCGGATGGCACGGGTCGCGGCCTCGTCGAGATCGAAAGTGGTGAGCACGATCACCCGCGGCGTCGCGCTCGAGCGGGCCACCGCATCCTGCACGATGCGCTCGGTCGCTTCGATGCCATCCATGACCGGCATCCGGATGTCCATGAGCACCACGTCCGGTCGCGCGGTCGCGACCAGATCGATGCCCTCGCGACCGTTGCCCGCCTCTCCCACGAACTCCAGGTCGGGCTGGGACTGCAGCAGCATCCGGATGCCGGTGCGGAACAGTGCCTGATCGTCGACCAGGCCGACCCGGATGGCGGCCGTCACGCGGTGGCTCCGGCCGACGCGGTCTCCTGCGTGACCGGGTGCGCAGGAAGCCAGGCGCGCACCACGAAGCGGCCCGCCTCAGGGCCCGCGGAGAGGTGACCGCCGACGAGCAGGGCGCGCTCGGTCATGCCGGCGATGCCGTGCCCGGTCGCGCCGAGGGCGGGCGTCAGACCCGTGCGGATCGCCCCAGTGCGCACCGTGGGCGCTCGCAACGTGCTGGCGACCGTGAGGTCGAGGCCATGGGGGGTCCATCCGAAGTGCACCGTGACGGGCTCTTTCTGGTCGGCGTGACGCAGAGCGTTGGTCAACGACTCCT
>DATJFV010000095.1:0-47161 GCA_035495435.1 Pseudolysinimonas sp. | reverse complement strand
TCCAGCGGTACCCGTGCATCTCAAGGTATTCAATCTCGCGAGCGAGATATGTGTTGGGTCGAACCCTGCTGGCAGGAGTAGAAAGCACAACCCGATCGCCGGCCGCGATTCGGTTGTCGAGGAATGCCTGGTTGAGTGCCCATGGGTCTTCGCCCCGAGCCACGATGGCGTTCCATTGAGATTCTCCGATGTCGAAATAGCTTGCACCACTGCTCTTGGCCGCGTCGATGTAGCCCGGATAGGACCCCAGCACTGTCTCCCCGCTGTTCGTGACGTGTTGAAGCGCCAGTCGCGTTGACGCAGCCCCCGCGCTCGCCGCTTGGGCCGACTTGGTGCTGGCGGCGATCAGCGCAGGTGCTTTGCTGGCCGCGATCCCGATCGCGCCGCCGAGGGCTCCCGTGGGTGCCGCCGCCAGCCCCTCCCCGAGGCACTGCTCGGTGGTGTGCTGCCCAGATTTCCAGTCACAGATCGCAGCACCCGTCGCCGCACCACCCAGAGCCCCGGCGCCGAGTATCACCGCGCCACAGATCCCGGCACTGGCCAAAGTGCAGCCGGCAGCGGCGATGATGCCGCCCGTGATCGCGGCACCAATCAGGATCCCGCCGATCACCGCCCCGATGTCCTGCGCCTGCGCTCGTTGCTGCGGCGTTAGATGCGCGATGCAGGTGCCGCGCCGGTCGTACGCATCGCACGTTGCGTCGCCGTCCCAGTTCTCATGCCGCACCGTCGGCTTGTAGGCGTCCCACGGCGTGTACACCGACGGCCCACTGCCGCCACCCCACGAGGGGTACTTCGGCACAGTCGGCTTACGGACCACCCCACCGCTGCCACCCATCGTCATCCGCGGCACCTGATACCCCAACAGGTCCCGACTCGTGGCCGGGTTGTTGCCCACGTACTGGTACCTGTTCAACGTCTGCGGCGACCCCAGCTCACCCCGATACGGGTCAGCCGACAACCACGACCCCGTCACCGGCTCATACGCACGCGCATGGAACCCCACCAGACCGGCCCCGGCATCCTGCACCTCACCCGAGAACCCGACCACCGCATCCACCCCGGCGGTGGCGAACGTGGGAACACCCCACACGTCATACGACACCACCTGCGAGATCCGCGACCCCTGCGCCTGCCCGACCGTCGACCCCAGCCGGTCGGTCAGACCCCACCGGGTATCCGCACCACCCAGCACACCGGTGCCCAGCAGCCCCGGCCGCACGGTGTTCTGAATCGCGACATCACCGGTGACATCACGCACCAACGACCGCACCCCCGCCACCGACGAGTCCTCACCCACCGGCACCCAACCGTCGAACACCGTCGAGGTCCGATCCGACGACAACAACGACCGCGTCGCCTGCGTCAGCGCACGACCCAACCCGTCATACCCATACGACACGGTCCGGCCGGCATCCTTCACCGACGCCAACTTGTTCTCCGCCGTCCACGTGTACGCAGTGGTGCGGGCACCGGTCTTCTCCGACACCCGGTTGCCGTTGCCGTCATAGGCATACGACGTCGTCGTCACCCTCGGGAACACACCCAGCAGACCCGGCGTCGCCACGTTCCGCTCCGTCAGCTGCCCCGCCGCGTTATACGCCGCCGTGGTGGTCGCCTTCCCACCCGTGTCCGGGTGATCCGTCGTCACCCACCTCGTGCGATTACCGGCCCTGTCATACCCGAACTCGTCATGCTCACGACCCGTCACCGACGACACCAGTCGACTCAGCCGGTCATACCCGTACGAGGTCGACACCGGTGCGGCGGACCCGTCGGTACGGGTCTGGCTGGTGACGTTGCCGGTGCGGTCGTAGCCGTAGGCCAGCGAGATCTCGTCGCCGTAGTCCAGACCGGTGAGTGACGGCAGGTCGAGGTCGACGGTGACGCAGAGGTCGACCAGCGGGTCGACAGTCGCGCCGATCTCGATGTCGTTTGCGCCGATGTCGCAGCCGAGCTCCGAGCCGGGCGAGCGATGCGTGATCGAGGTCACGCGGTTCGCCGCGTCGTACCCGTAGTGCGAGGTGACCCCCGTCGACCGCAGCACATCGGTGAGGTTGCCCGCCGCATCCCAGCCGTACGCCAGTTCGCCCCACGGCGAGGTGAGCGTCGCCGGCCGGCCGGCGTCGTCGTACCCGTAGCTGACGTCACCGGTGGGCAGACCCAGCCGGGTGCGTGCCCCGGTCGCGTCGTAGCCGTAGGTGACGACCTGCCCCAGGCTGTCGGTCTGCGACACCAGGCGCCCGGCGTCGTCATACACGAACCCTGAGGCGCCGAGCGCGTCCGTCATCGCCGTCAGGTTGCCCACCGGGTCGTACTCGAACCCGGTGACCCCGTCGCGGGTCTCCCGCCGCGCCACCTGCCCCGCCGGGGTGTAGCTGTACTGCGTCTGCGCCCCGTTGCCGTCAACACTCGACACCAGCTGGCCGGCCGCGTCGTAGCGGTACGAGGTGGTCACGCCGAGCGGGTTGACCTCCGAGGTCATGCGCCCCGCCGGGTCGTACGCGAACCGGGTGACCGCACCGAGCGGGTCGGTGATGCGGGTCAGCAGCCCGGCGGCGTCGTGCCCGTACTGGGTGGTCACGTTGACGTCCTCGCCCGCGGGCGCCGGCGCCGGCACGGCACCCTCGGTCACCGCGGCGAGGTTGCCGACCGGGTCGTAGGCGTAACGGGTCTCGTTGCCCGACGGGTCCGTCATCGAGGTGCGTCGCCCGGCGGCGTCGTACCCGAACCGCACGGTGTCGCCCAGCGGGTCGACGGTCGCGAGCAGACGACCGGCGAGGTCGTACTCGCTCGTGGAGGTGTGACCGTCGGCGTCGGTGAAGCTCACCGGGCGCCCGACCGCGTCGTACGCCTGCGAGCTCGCGCCGCCGGCCGGGTCGGTCGCGCCGACCTGACGCGACAGCGCGTCGTAGGTGTACGCGGTGGTGCGCCCGAGCGCGTCGGATGCCGCGGTCAGGTTGCCGCGCGCGTCGTACCGGTAACTGCCCCCGGTGCCCTCCGGACCCGACCACGAGAGCAACTGCGACAGCGCGTCGTAGCGGTACCGGGTGGTCGCGCCGCGCGCATCCACCAGCTGGGTGGTGTTGCCGAGCGCGTCGTAGCCGTACTGGGTGGTCGCCCCGGCCGGGTCGGTCACGCTGACCGGCCGGTCGAGGATGTCGTACGCAACGACCGTCCGGCGCTGCAGCGGATCGATCTGCGCGATGACGCGCCCGACGGCGTCGAACACCGTGGAGCTCGTCGCCCCGGTCGGATCGGTGCTCGCCACCATCCGGCCCAGGTCGTCGTAACGGAACGTGCTCGTCGCCCCCCGCGGGTCGGTGCTGGCGGTCACGTTGCCGGCGGGGTCGTGCGTGCTCGACCACACCTGCCCCGCGGGGTCGGTGACCGCCACCGGGCGGTACACCTTGTCGAGCGCGAACCGGGTGGTGGCGCCGACTGGGTCGGTCACGGCCGTCAGCACGTCCTCGGTGTTGTACCGGAACGTGGTGGTGGCGCCGAGCGGATCCGTCACCGACACCAGCCGGAACAGCGCGTCCCAGCGATACCGGGTGGTTCCCCCGTCGGGTGCGGTCGACGTGAGCGGGTGGTCGTTGGCGTCGTAGCTGAACGTGGTGACCCCGCCGAGGGCGTCCACCTGCTTCACGAGCCGGTCCCCGGTATCCCACGCGTACGCGGTCGCGTTGCCGCCCGGGTCGACGACCTTCACCAGCCGGTTCGCGGCGTCGTAGGCGAACCGGGTGACGTTGCCCGCCGCATCCGTACGCGACACGATGTTGCCGCGCGCGTCGTAGGCGAATGTCGTGGTGCCGCCCGCGGCATCCGTCGTCGCGACCAGGTCGCCATGCGCGTCGTACCGGTACGACTCGCCCAGCCCGTCGGGTCGGATGACCCGGGTCGTCAGGCCGTGCTCGTCGACCAGCGACGTGGTGGTGCGCGCGGCTCCGTCAGCGCCGCCGCGGTCGGTCACGGTGGCGAGCTCGCCGGTCGGGGTGTACGTGTAGCGCTTGACGGTGCCGTCGGGCGCCGTCTCGGCGACCACGTTGCCCGAGGCGTCGTAGGCGTAGCGGGTGGTCTTGCCGCGCTTGTCGGTGTGCGCGATCACCTGATCGTCGTCGTCGTACGCGAACGACTCGGTGGCTCCGGCGGCGTCGGTGATGTCGGTGATGCGCGACCGGGCGTCGAACCGGAACACCGTCGGGTTGCCCTCGTTGTCGGTGTAGGTGGTCTCGCCGCCCTCCGCCCCGACCTGGTACGAGAAGGTGCGCAGGTTGCCGTCGGCATCCCACTGCTTCACGACCCGGCCGTTGTCGTCGTAGCTGTTCTTCAGGTACGTGATGCCGGCCGCGTCGGTAGCGGTGAGCAGCTGGTGCGCGCCGTCGTACGTGAAGGCGCGGATGCGGTCGCCGGGCGCCGTGATCGTGGTGAGATCACCGGCGGTGTCGTATCCGAGCGTCCAGACCCGGCCGTCGGGGTGGGTGAACGACGAGATCCGGCCCGCCGCATCGTGACCCACCTGGATGACCTGACCGGCCTCGTCGGTGATCGAGGCGAGCGGCACGAACCGGTCGTTCTCGTCGGGGGTGGCGTAGGTCAGCCGCAGGGTGTTGCCCTGCCGGTCGGTGTGCGACTCCAGCTCGCCGATGCCCTCGATGTCGTCCGCGGCGAACACCCACGACTCGCCACGCGCCGACTGCATGCGCAGCTTGCCGTCGGGCGTGTTCGCCAGGGTGAGGAAGGTGCCGGGCTCGGCGGTGAAGCCGCCCGAGCCGTCGGGCTCGAACATGAACGAAGCGCCGTCGCCGCGCACGACGAGCACGCTGCCGTCGTCGAAGCGCTGCGCGTGCCCGCCGAGCGCGAAGTTCCACCCGGCGCCGACCCGGCCGTCGCGGCCGTCCTGCGAGTTGTAGACGAGGGTGAGGTCGGTGCTTTGACCGCCCACTCCGGAGAGGGTGAAGATGCGCTCGCTCTCGACCAGGTTGCCGGTCGAGAACGACACCGGGTCGCCGCCGTAGGTGAGGTAGTTCTGGTACCCCAGGTGGCGCCACTTCGCCAGCTCGGCCTTCGACGGCCGCGCCGGCCATCCGCCCGTCTTCGGGTCGGTGCAGTCGAAGCCCTTCGCCTGCAAGAACTTGCCGAGCCCGGTGAAGACGCCGTCGACGATGTGCGAGAAGCCCTTGTCGATGACGGGCCGGTCGTAGTTGTGGTCGATGAACAGCGTCTCGAGGTGCGTCATGGCCCCCGGCACGCCGTCGAAGGCGCCGTAGGGGTAGAAGGCGGAACTGGATCCGCGTGCGGGGCGCCCGGTGTAGCGCGGCAGCTCGGCCGCGAGCGAGGCCTGCACGGCGCTGTCGGCGGAGCGTCCGCGCGAGTACACGATCGATCCGCCATCCGACGCCGACCCCCACGGGTGGCCGACGTTGGCATTGAAGGCCAGCGTGATCGTCAGGTCGGGGTGGTGCGCGGCCGCCATACCCGCGCGGGTGGCGGCCGAGACGAAGTCGGGCGAGTCGGCGGTGCGGGTGACGAGCACGTCGGCGAGGCACCCCTCCTCGAGCTTGGCGGCGAGCTTGGTGGCCAGCTTCAGGTTCTGCGGCAGCTCGGTCATCGCACCGCCGGGGCCGGTGGTGTGGCCGACGTTGTCGTCGGGGTCGAGCACGATCCGCGGCCCGGGCGGCGGCACGAACGGGGTGCCGATCACGACGAACTGCGACAGGTGGTCGATCTCGCCCTTCACCGACCCGCTGTCGGGGTCGTAGTACGAGGGGATCTCGACCCACGGGTCGCCGGGGTTCTCGCGGGTGACGATGCGCAGCGACGACGGGTCGAGCCCGTCGATCGCCTGATCGGTGACGTCGACATCGAGGGCGACGCCGGGGTCGACGGCGGTGACGACGTCGTGGTGGGTGGCGTCCTTGACGATGGTGGGGTCGGCCGGGAACTGCGTGACGTCGGTTCCGGATGCGGTGGTCGCCGTGACATCGAACGGCGCCGACACGACCACGCCGGCCGATTCCGCGGCGGCGGCGACGGCGGCCGACCCGGGCAGCTCGGAGACGGTGACATCGAGCGGCTCGTCGACCTTGTGGCCCGAGAACTCGACGGTGGTGTCGATCTGGTCGGCCTCGACCGTCGCCGGAACACCGGGATCGATCTGGCCGCTCTCGACCGGGACGGGCTCTTCGGCGACCGAGACGGGCACGCGGATGTTCTTCATCGCCTCCGCGGCCGCCGCGCGCGCATCCGCGAGGGTGCGAGCCGCCAGCTCCTGCCGGGCGTGCTCGCTGGCCGACACCGGGTCGACGGGGGCGCCCGCGCAGAGCAGCAGTGCGAGTGCCGCGGCGACCGGTGCGATCAGCCGCGCCCTCACTGCTGCTCCTCCGCCGCGCGCTGGCGGCGCAGGGTGATCACGACCACGATGGCGGCGATGACGGCAGCGACGCCGTAGATCAGCAGCGCGAGACTCCCGGGGCGCAGGTACACGCCGCCCGGCAGTTCGAGCGCCCAGGTGCTGCCGTCGCCGGCGGCGTCCTCATCCGCCGCCTCGGACGGCAGCTGCGCCGCGAGCTCGTCGGCGTCGCGGGTGCCGTCGCCGTCGAGGTCCTCCTGGCCGGAGGCGCAGGTCGCCGACCCGCAGATCGCCTCTTCGACCACGTCGGCGACCCCGTCGGAGTCGATGTCGCAGGTCGATGGCGCGCACGCCGCAGCGCGTGCCGCGGCTCCACCGGGTGCCCCCTCCAGGGTGGCCGCCTGCGCGGGCGCCGCCGCAGCAACCCCGGCCAGCACGATGACAGCGGCCCCCAGGGCCCGGATCACGGCCAGCGCCGCGGTTCGAGAAATTCGCCTCACATCCAGGCAGAGCCGACGCCCCCGGATTTATGACGAAACGGATTCAGATTTCTTCGCGCTGGGGTGTCAGCCGAGCGAAATGCCCTTCTGACGCATGAACGGCACCGGGTTGGTGAGCTGCCCATGCACCCGGATGATGAAGTGCACGTGGCATCCGGTCGAGGCTCCGGTCGAGCCCACCCGAGCGATCACCTGGCCGGCGCTGACCCACTGGCCGTAGCGCACCAGGATCCCGCCCGAGACGATGTGCCCGTAGCCGGACGAGGTGCCGTCGCCGTGGTCGATCTGCACGTAGTTGCCGAGCGTGCCGTTCCAGCCGGCGTACACCACCCGTCCGCTGTGCGCGGCATGGATGGGCGCACCGCAGCCCTGGCCGGCGATGTCGGTGCCCGAGTGCAGCAGCCAGCGATGATAGATCGGGTGGTACCGGTAGCCGAACCCGCTGGAGATGTAACCGGCCGAGGGACGCGACCAGCCGTAGGCGTTGACCACGCCGGCCTGCCCGGCGGCGGCCGCGGCGGCGGCGAGCGCCGCCTTGCGCGCCTTCTCGCGCGCGATCACCCCGGCCCGGTAATCCTTCTCGGTCGCCTGCCGCTTCTCGACCAGCACCGACAGCTGCGCCGTCAGCTCGGCCTGGTGGTCCTGCTGCTCCTGCACGGCGCGGGCGGCGGCCTCGGTCGCGGCGCGAGCGGCGTCGAGGGCGGCCGCGGCCGCATCCTTCAACTGGTCGCGTTTCTTCTCGGCGACGTCGGCCTGGTCGGCCAGCGACTGCGCCGACTTCTGCAACCGCAGCGCCTCGGTGTAGACGCGGTTCGACTGCTCCGAGAGCCGGTCCATCGCCTCCAGCTTGTAGAGCAGGGCGTCGGCCCCCTGCGCGTCGGCCAACAGGTTCGCGACCACGTCACCGTTGCCCGATTTGGCCAGCATCGCCAGCATCCGGTTGGCCTGCGCCTTCGCGGTGTCGGCCTGCGCGCCGGCCGCGTCGGCCTGCGTACGCAGTTCGTCGGCCACCATGACCTGCTCGTCGTAGGCGTTCTGTGCCGCCTCGAACGCCTCGCCCTTGGCGATCTCGTCGGCCTGCGCCGCCTTCAGGTCGGCCTCCAGCTGGGCCAGCAGCGCCCGGATCGCCGCGATCTGCTTCTTGGCTGCCGCTTCGCTCTTGCGGGCCGCCTGCACCTGGGCCCAGGTGGGGTAGGTGACGGATGCGATGGTGCGCCCCGCAGGCGCAGCCACCACCGGTCCGGGCGGGCTCACGAGCGGCGAGATCAGCACCGCGACCGACAGCACCGCGAGCGCGGCGGTACGCCACACGCGCAGGCGTGTGCCCATCCCCCCGGTCTGCGGCCGCACGGCGCACCTCCTTCAACCTCCGGTTGAGGGTAGCCGCGGTTCGGCGCCGAACCCGGCTGCGACACTGGGGAGATGTCATTCCTTCTCGACGCCGGTGGCGATGTCGCCATCACCCCTCTCGCCGCGGAGGCCGCCGCGGTCGCCGCCGAAGCCGCCGGGTACGACGGCACGATCATGCCCGAGACCCAGCACGATCCGTTCATCGCGCTCACCCTCGCGGCCCGCGCCACCAGCCGTCTCACGCTCAGCACCGGCATCGCGGTGGCGTTCGCACGCAGCCCGATGACGACGGCGATGGCCGCCAACGACCTGCAGACCATCTCGGGCGGGCGGTTCGTGCTGGGCCTGGGCTCGCAGGTGAAGGCGCACATCGAACGCCGCTTCTCGATGCCGTGGTCGCAGCCTGCGGCACGCATGCAGGAGTACGTCGAGGCGGTGCGCGCCATCTGGCTGTCGTGGCAGACCGGCGACCGGCTGCGCTTCGAGGGCCAGTTCTACCGTCACACCCTGATGACCCCGTTCTTCAGCCCCGGCCCGAACGCGTTCGGCACCCCGCCGATCTGGATCGCCGCGGTCGGCGAGGGCATGGCCGAAACGGCCGGCCGGGTCGCCGACGGTGTGATCGCCCACAGCTTCACCACGCGGCGCTACCTCACCGAGGTGACGATCCCCGCGGTGCGCCGGGGCCAGGTTGCGGCGGGCCGTGACGCGGCGGATGTCTCCCTGAGCGTGGCGCCGTTCGTCGCGCTCGGCGAGGGCGCGGCCCTGGACCGCGCGGTCACCGCGGTGCGCGGCCAGATCGCGTTCTACGCCTCGACCCCCGCCTACCGCGGGGTGATGGAGCTGCACGGCTGGGAGGAGACCGCCGACCAGCTGCACGCCCTGTCGACGCGGGGCGGCTGGGGCGAGATGGGCGCCCTCATCACCGACGAGATGCTGGCCGAGTTCGCCGCCGTCGGCACACCGGCCCAGGTGGGGGCGACGCTGCGCGAGCGGTTCGACGGGCTCGCCACCCGGATGTCGTTCTACGCCCCCTACGAGGCCGACCCGGCCGTGTGGCCCGAGCTGGTGACGTCGCTCAAGGCATAGTGCTCAGGGCGTGGCGCGCGCCCGAGCCACCACCTGGCCGCGGGCCGAGCGCGGGAAGCGCTCGAGCATCGCGCGCACCTCGTCGGCGTCGACGTCGGCACCGAACAGTTCGGTGGTGGGCTCCATGCGCACCCCTTCCGCGAGGGGGCCGGCGATGACGGGATCGAAGCCCAGGGCGTCGACCACGCGCGCCACCTCGGCGACGTCGGCCTCGGCATCCCCCGCGATCGCGATCGCCTTGCGACCCGGCGCCCCCGGTGGCCGCGCCTGCTCGTCGAGGTCGTGGTAGCCCATGTGGTTGAACGCCTTCACGACCCGTGAGGCGGGCAGGAACGCCTGCACGATCTCACTCGACGAGGTGCGCGGGTCGGTCAGGTCGTCACGGAAACCGTCGACCTCCCACCAGTAGTTCATGGCGTCGATCACCAGCTTGCCGCGCACCTCATCGGCGGGGATGCTGCGGTACTTGCCCAGCGGCAACGCCAGGATCACGATCTCGGCACGCGCGGCCGCGTCCTGCGCGGTCGTCGCGGTGGCGCCCGGAGCCAGCACGTCGATGATGAGCGCGATCTTCTGCGGGTCGCCCGAGCCGGCGATCAGCACGTCGTACCCGGCGGAAACGGCCAGCCGCGCGAGCACCGTACCGACCTTGCCGGCGCCGAGGATGCCGAGGGTGGTCACGTGGCACTCTAACGCGGCCGCGGAGAGGCCCCGCTCTCGGCGATGTCCGCGAGCCGGGATGCGAGCCGACCGACCTCGACCCGCAACTCCGCGGGGTCGTCCACGATGAACGGGCGGTCGAGTCCGGCGAGCAGCGGCGGCAACCAGCCGAGGCGCTCGGCCCGCAACGACACCCGCAGCCAACCCTCCATGCTGCCCGGCTGCCAGCCCTCGTCCCCGCGTCGCAGTTCGGTGATCGTGGCCAGCCCCTGCGGCAGTCGGTCGGCGACGTAGTCGGCCGTCGCCTCGACCCGCAGCGACACCGCATACCGCCACGGAGTCTGCGCCAGCCCCGACCGCACGGCGTCCGCCGGATCGAACCCGGGCCGCGCCGGGAACGCGCCGTCCTGTGGATCGGCCGATCGCATCCGGTCGAGCCGGAAGGTGCGCACCTCACCGCTGAGCGAATCGGCGGCGCTCAGGTACCAGCGGCCGCCGCGCGCCACCAGACCGGAGGGCAGCAGGATGCGATGGCTGGCCCGTCCGTCGCGGTCCGCGTAGCGCACCCGCAGCGGCGTCCTCGCTCCCGCGGCCTCGGCGACCGCGAGCAGGATCCCCGTGTCGGTCGCGACGACGCTCGACGGGCGACCGAACTCGCGCAGATCGGCGGAGCCGAGCAGCGCCTCGAACCGCGCGCGCGACGCCTCGGGCAGCACGCGCAGCACCTTTGCGAGGGCGCTGGCACCGGCGAGATCGCGGCGCCCGGCAGCCAGGCCGAGCAGCACGGCGAGTGCCTCGTCATCGGTGAGCAGCAAGGGCGGCATCCGGAACCCGGAGCCCAGCCGGTAGCCCCCGTAACGTCCGCGTTCCGACTCCACGGGGATGCCGAGGTCGACCAGGTGGGCGGCGTACCGGCGCACCGTGCGCGCATCGACGCCGAGTCGCGTGCTGAGTTCCGCGAGACGGTGCGTGCCGCCGGACTGGAGGATCTCGAGCAGCCCGAGCACGCGGACGAGCGGGCGGGTCATGCAGACATCATCTTCCACAATCCGGGCGGATTGTGTCCGCAATGCGTTCTAGCCTCGCCGGCATGAATCTCGCATCCATCCGCATCCTGACCGACGACGTTCCCCGCCTCGTGCGGTTCTACGAGACCCTGCTGGGCGCACCGGCCCGCTGGGTCACGTCCGCCTTCGCCGCGGTCCCCGCCGGGCAGACCGAGGTGGCCTTTGCGGCCCCCGAGAGCCTGACCCTGAGCGAGACCCCCGGTGCGGCCGAGCCGCGCGCGAACCGCTCGGTCTACATCGAGTTCCTCGTCGACGACGTCGACGCCGAATACGAGCGACTGCGCGACGACCTGGTGACCGAGTTCGTGCTCGAACCCACCACGATGCCGTGGGGCAATCGCTCGGTGCTGTTCCGCGACCCCGACGGCAACCTGATCAACCTGTTCCGGCGACCGTCCTCCTGATGCGGGGGGCGCCGGCTCAGGAGCCCAACTGGCCCAGCCGCGCGCCCTTCCACAGGTCGACGTCGGGTCCGCCGTCGAGGATCCCCTCGATCTCGGCGAGCTCCTCGGCGCTCAGCTCGGGCGCGTCGAGCGCCGCGACGTTCTGCTCGAGCTGCCCGACCGAGGACGCACCGATCACGAGCGAGGTGACCCGGGCATCCCGCAGCGCCCAGGCCAGCGCCAGCTGCGCCAGGGTCTGCCCCCGGCGTCCGGCCACCTCGTTGAGGCGCCGCAGCCGGTCGATGGTGTCGTCGGTGAGCCAGTCGCGGTCGAAGGAGCCCTCGCGCGATGCGCGGGACCCTTCGGGCACGCCGCCCAGGTACTTGTCGGTCAGCAGACCCTGTGCCAGCGCCGTGAAGCCGATGACGCCGAAGCCCTCGTCAGCGGCGGCGTCGAGCAGGCCCTCGGTCTCGATCCAGCGGTTCAGCATCGAGTACGACGGCTGGTGGATCAGCAGCGGCACGCCCCGTTCGCGCAGCAGCGTCGCCATCGTGCGGCTGTCGTCGGCGCCGTACGAGGAGATGCCGACGTACAGCGCCTTGCCCTGGCGCACCGCGGTCGCGAGCGCCTCGGCGGTCTCCTCCAGCGGTGTCGTCGGGTCGAAGCGGTGCGAGTAGAAGATGTCGACGTAGTCGAGCCCGAGCCGGCCGAGCGACTGATCGAGCGAGGCGAGGACGTACTTGCGGCTGCCGCCGCCCTGGCCGTACGGCCCCGGCCACATGTCCCAGCCGGCCTTCGTCGACACGATCAGTTCGTCGCGGTAGGGCGCCAGGTCGCCGGCCAGCACCCGCCCGGCATTCACTTCGGCCGACCCGTAGGGCGGCCCGTAGTTGTTCGCCAGGTCGAGGTGCGTGATGCCCAGGTCGAACGCGCGCAGCATGATCGCGCGGTGGCTGTCGGCCGGGCGGTCGTCGCCGAAGTTCTGCCAGAGCCCGAGCGACAGCATCGGCAGGTCGAGCCCCGACCGGCCGGTGCGGCGGTAGGACATGCGGTCGTAACGGTCAGGGGACGCTGAGTGGCTCATGCCCTCCATCATCCCGCGCGAAGTACGCGGCGGCCTGCGCGGTCCACCAGGCTCGCACCCGCCTGATGGCCGCGCCCGACAGCAGCCCACTGTCGGTGTCGCGAATGCGCGAGACAGAGCCATCGAACTCGACGTTGCGGATGCTCTCGATGAGGAACACGTCCTGGCCCGACCGGTACGCGACCAGGTAGGGCTCGGTGCCGCTGAAAAGCGTGGCCGCTTTGGCGCCGCTCACCGAGGACCGGGTCATCCCCTGGCAGGCCTCCACCGACCGGATGACGTACGAGTCGTCAGCGGCGTCGGGGTGGTGCCACGCGGTCAGCCGGTACTGGAACGCGCCCTCGTCGGCGGTGCGCCCGGTGACCACCTCGAGGAGCGAATCGGTGGCGCCCTGGGCGAACTCGAACGCCGTCACCTCCTCGGGCGTCCCGCCGAGCTGCTGGTGGATGGTGTCCTCCGACCTCGCCACGAGCAGGGGACAGATGTGGCGGGCCACCGGCCCGGGCTCGTCGCACGGGCCCGGCCCGCGCTCGGTGGCCACCTCGTACTGGGTGTAGTCGGGCCGGATTCCGTGGACGGGCAGCGAGAGATTCAGCTTCTGCACTGCCAGACCGGGGAAAGACAACCTGCCCAGGCACGGGGCGGGAGGCTTCGCATTGGCAGCCGGATGGGCCTGCTCGCCGGCGCAACCGATCAGGCCGATCGCCAGCGCTCCGGCGGCGGCAAACAGCGCGACGGCGTGCAGGCAAGCACGCAGGCGACGGGCGGGGAGGGCACGGGTGCTCGGGTGGAGACGGGGGCTTCGCACGGGACGCTTTCGATAGGTCGTCCTGCCACAGACGACGTCGAACTCGGTCGGGGCGCGATCCCTTCCGGTCAGGATACCGAACCCGCGCCGACCCGCAGCTTCTCGGGTGAGGCGAGGTCGGCCGATGCCAGCGCGCGCCGAAGGCGCTGGGCGGACGAGAAGCCCGATCGGCGGGCGATGTGCTCGACGCTGGCGGTCGCCCAGGCGGGATCGCTGAGCAGCCGGCGGGCCGCGTCGATGCGGGTGAGACGGATCTGCTCGCTGATCCCTCCGGGGAACGCGGTCTCGAGACCGTAGAGGGTGCGTCGGGAGACGCCAAGTGCCTCCGCCAGGGTGTCGGGCGACAGGCGGGCATCGCCCGAGAAGCGTTCGATGATGCGCTCGGCCTGCGAGATACGGGCACGGTTCACGACATCCGGGGCGGGCCGCACCCCGGTCAGCTGCCGCACCATCTTGCCCAGCCCACGCGCCCAGGTCGCCTCGATCGCGTACGACGGGTAACTGTTGTCGACGAGCGCGTTCGCCAGATCGCGCATCAGCCCGAGAGTGGGCCGGGCCGCCTGCGGGAACATCGACAGCTCGCCCAGCTCGAGCACGGCGTCCAGCTGGGCCGATGCGCAGGGGATCAGGTCGGAGAAGACCTGGACCACCAGGAAGGTCGACCCGCCGGGGTCGTCGCGGATGAATCCCGACGCGCCTTCGAAGAGCTGAAGGCTGCGGAGCACCAGGCCCCGCTCATCGCTGTTGCGGGCGAACAGGTCGGTGCCGGTCTCGGCATAGGTGCTGATCAGCCGTCCCCGGCATTTCAGTGCAGTGCGTTCGTCGTAGCGGTCGTCCACGCCTCCCCGGTTTCTGTCCCACCGCCATCTTGCCGAGCACCGTGAGCTTTTCCCAAGCGGTAGCCGACGCCGCCCCCGGAGTGCTATGCATCACCCGCGCAGGGCGAGTGCCTCACTGCGCCAGCGGGCATAGAGCTCCCACGGGTTCGCGACGCCCGCCGCGACCGAGGCGACGTGCGCGGTGAGCTGCGGCGACATCCGGAACCATTCCGACCCGGTGAACCGGTCGGCGGCGAACTGCTCATGCCGACGACGCTCGAGTCGTCGGTCGCCGCGCTCGAAGGCCAGCACCTGCTCGTGCCAGATCGCGGAGAAGCGCTGCCGCGGGTTCGCAGTCGTGCCGATCTTCACCCGGTCGCCGTGGCGGAGGTAGTAGACGACGTCGACGCGCGGCGGCGCGAGATCGCCGTCGGGCACGTCGCCGTGGCGCCATTCGCAGACGGCGCACACCCAGCCCGCGGGGTACCGGATGCCGTGCGGGCTTCCGCAGGCGCGGCACGGCGCGGGCAGCAGGTCGGCGATGCCGTGGTCGCGGGCGGCCCAGTCGGCGGCGGCCGCGAGGTGCCGTTCGCACAGCGCCACCGGAGCGTCGGGATCGACCTGCCCGGCGCATCCTGTCCTCACCAGGCAGCGCATGCCCCGATCATCCCCCGCACCGCCGACGTGCGCCGCGACCGCGGCGAGCGCCGGTGACAGACTGGACCCGGAAGGAGGCGACGGTGCCGATCCACCCCTGGCTGGCCGAGCGGTTCCCGCTCATCCGCGACATCCCCTCGATGCAGGCCGCCCTGGCCGATCCTGCCCTGGGTGCGCGTCTGCAGCAGTACCTCGTCGACCCTCGGCCGTGGAGCATGCCCGCGGGGGTCGAGGTCTCCGACGAGCGCGCCGGCTCGGTGCCCGTGCGCGTGTTCCGGCCGCAACGGCCGAGTGGCGCGGCGCTGCTCTGGCTGCACGGCGGCGGGTTCATCATGGGCTCGATCGACGACACCGAGTCGATGATCCCGGCGGCCGAGCTCGCCGCGCGTTCCGGCGCGGTCGTCGTGTCGGCGGGGTACCGGCTGGCGGTCGACGGGGTGCGCTACCCGGCTCCGCTCGACGACGCCGTCGCGGCCTGGCACTGGCTCGCCGGGCAGGGGCACGAGCGCGCGTTCGCCGGCGGCGCGAGCGTCGGCGCGGGCCTCGCCACCGGCATCGCCGTGCGCGCGCGCGACGCCGGTGAGACCGCGCCCGCGGGTCTGCTGCTGGCCTACCCGATCGAGCACTACCCGGTGCCGCCCGCCGAGCAGGATCTGTCGCAACTGCCGGCGATGCTGCGCTTTCCGCCGGTGTTCCAGCAGCACCTGATGCAGAACTATCTCGGCAGCATCGAGGGTGCGCCCGCCGACGCCATCCCCGGCAACCACGACGTCAGCGGCCTGCCCGAGACCTGGATCGCGGCCGCCGAGTACGACGACCTGCGGCCCTCCGCCGACCGGTTCGCCGACCAGCTCGCCACCGCCGGCGTCCCCGTGCATCGGCACCTGGCCGAGGGCATGGTGCACGGGTTCCTCGGCCGCGGCCCCTCGCTCGAGCCGGTCGACGCGGCGCTCGAGTTCTTCGCACAGGCGCTGCGGTGACGGGGCGTCGCTGATGGGGCTGGTCACCGAGGTGCTCGGCATCCGGATCACCCAGCCCCGCGAATACCGCCGCCTGCTGCGTCTGCGCCGGGCGATCTACACCACCGTCGCGCCCCTGCGCGCCGAGATCGTGCGCTCGCCCGAGCCGGTCGCGTTCGCCGACCTCGACCGGTCGGCGTTCCGACCGATCCGGCCCGGCACACGGTGGGGCCGGGTGTTCGACTGCGCCTGGCTGCGCATCACCGGCGAGGTGCCCGCCGGCGTGCGCGACCCCGTCGTGTTGCTCGGTATCGGCGGCGAAGGTCTCGTGCACTCGGCCGACGGCGAGATCCTCGATGCGGTCAGCACCGTCTTCCAGCAGGGCGACCTGCCGCATGCCGCGGGCGGCTACCGCCCGGTGCGCGGCGTCGACACCTCCTCCGGCCGGGTCGAGTTCTACGCCGACGTCACCTACAACGGCTTCATCCTCTACCTCGTCGGCCGTGCCCTGTACCGCGGGGCACGGCTCGCCACCCGCGACGACGAGGCCTACGGGCTCTACTACGACTACCTGACCCTCGCGGTGCTGATGGCGTCGACACCGGATGCGGCGCTCGCCTCCTCCCTGCGCGCCGCGCTCGATGTCGCCTGGGCCCGCTTCCGCGCCCGCGACATCCCCGGCGCCCGAGCCGCGCTCGCCCCGTCGCTCGCCGCCCCGTCGGAGAGCCCCTTCACCTACGCCGCCATCGGCCACGGGCACCTCGACATGGCCTGGCTGTGGCCGTTGCGCGAGACCCGGCGCAAAGCGGCCCGCACCTACACGCGGGCGCTGAACAACATCCGCGAGCGCCCCGGCTACATCTACGGCACCAGCCAGCCGCAGCAGTTGTACTGGATGAAGCAGCAGCATCCCGAGCTGTACGAGCGGATCCGCGGCGAGGTGGCTGCCGGTCGCCTCGAGCTGCAGGGCAGCTTCTGGGTCGAGACCGACACCAACCTGCCGGGCGGCGAGTCGCTGGTGCGGCAGGCGCTCGTCGGTCGCCGGTTCCTGCAGCAGGAGTTCGGCCTGACCGACGACGACCTGCGCATGTGCTGGCTGCCCGACACGTTCGGCTACAGCGGCAACCTGCCGCAACTGCTGCGCGGCACCGGCATGGACTGGTTCATGACCATCAAGCTCGCCTGGAACAAGGTGACCGTCTTTCCGCACCGCACGTTCACCTGGCGCGGCATCGACGGCTCCGAGGTGCTGGTGCACATGGCGCCCGAGGGCGACTACAACAGTCGCGCCGCCGCCGACAATCTGCTCACCGGGCTGGCCCGCTACCCCGAGCGGGCGCTCAACACCGCGCTGCTGATCTTCGGCTCGGGCGACGGCGGCGGCGGGCCGGGTGAGATCCACCTGGAGCTGACCGAGCGCGAGCACGACCTGCGAGGTCTGCCGAAGCTGCAGTACGCGCGCGCCGCCGACTTCTTCCGCGCGCTCGACACCGCCGACCGCACCGGATGGCACACCCACGCGGGCGAGCTGTACCTCGAGACGCACCAGGGCACCTACACGACGCAGGCCGCCATCAAACGCGGAAACCGGGTGGTCGAGCGCAAGCTGCACGAGGTCGAGGCGCTCGCGGCGCTCACCGGGTCGGCGATCGGCGAGCAGCTCGAGCCGATCTGGCGCGACGTGCTGCTGGGGCAGTTCCACGACATCCTGCCCGGGTCGACCATCGAACGCGTCGCCCGCGAGCAGCGCGAAACCCTCGACCGGCTCGAGCGGGAGCTGGACCAGCACGCCGCGCGCCTCGCCACCGACCTCCCGGCCGGCGAGCACACCCTGCTCAACCTCACCTCGTTTTCGCGGGACGAGCACGTTCAGACCCCGGCGGGCTGGCTGCGGGCGACGGCCGAACCGTACGCGTCGGCGCAGGTGCGGCCCGCCGAGCCGGCACCGCAGCTGACCGCCGCCGACGACGCCATGGGCAACGGCATCCTCAGCCTGCGGTTCGGCGACGGCGGCGAGGTCGTGTCGTGCCGCGATGCCGACGGGCGCGAGCACTCGGCCGGCGGGCTGTCGCGCATCGTGCTGCACCGCGACCCGTACGTCTTCCCGTTCAACGCCTGGGACATCGACGCGCGCTACGTCACGCGCACCCCGCGCACCCTGCCGCTTCACCACGTGCGCACCGTGATCGACGGGCCGACGATCCGCCGCACCCAGCGCTACCGGTCGCGCGCGGTGACCGTCGAGCAGACCGTGGTGCTCGAAGCCGGCAGCGCGGTGGTGCGGTTCGACACCTCCGTGTCGTGGCACACCCGGCACCGGATGCTGCGCGCCGAGTTCCGGCCGGTGCACATGGGCGGGGTGGCCCGGTGCGAGATCCAGTTCGGCCACATCGAGCGGGTCACCACCGAGAACACCCCGGTCGAGGCAGCGCAGTTCGAGGTGGTTGCGCACCGCTGGCTCGCCACCGAGGACGGCGAGGCCGGGTTCGCGCTGCTGAACGACTCCAAGTACGGTCACCGTGCCAAGAACGGCCTGATCTCGCTGAACCTGCTGCGCGCCCCCACCTACCCCGACCCCACCGCCGACCGCGGCGATCACCGGTTCAGCTACGCATTCACGCCGTTCGAGTCGGGCGACCTCGCCACCGTCATCCGCGAGGCGTCGCGCCTGAACAACCCGCTGCTGCCGCTCGCCGGCGTCGAGGTGCCGAGCCTGGCGAGCACGAGCGACCCCGGTGTGGTGATCGAGACGGTGAAGCCCGCCGAGAACGGATCGGGCACGGTGCTGCGGCTCTACGAATCACTGGGGCGAGCGTGCACCACGACACTGCGCACCACCGTGCCGCACACCCGCGCGACCCGCACCGACCTACTCGAGCGGCCCCTGGCATCCGCCGACCTCGACCGCCTCGAATTCGGTCCGTTCGAAATCATGACGATCCACCTGGAGGCACCATGAGCCGCACGCCGTCGCCCCGCACCCAGACGGTCTCGATCGTCACCGCCGCCGCCGGGCAGAACGTGATCTACACCGTCGTCACGACGTTCATGCTGCTGTACCTGCTGCAGTACGCCGGCTTCGATCCGGGGCAGCTGGCCATCGCCACCACGGTGATCGCCGTGGTGCGGGTGGTCGACGCGATCGGCGACCCGGTGGTGGGCAGCCTGATCGACATGACCCGCACCCGCTGGGGAAAGCTGCGGCCGTTCATCCTGTTCTCGGCCGCGCCCGTCGCACTGCTCACCGCGCTGCTGTTCGCGATTCCCGACCTCGGCAACGACGCCGAGGTGCTGTACTTCGCGGTGATCTACGTCGTCTGGGGCTTCGTCTACACCTTCTGCGACGTGCCGCTCTGGGGGCTGATCGGCTCGGCGTTCGCCGACCCGGTGCGCCGCAACCGCACGGTCGGCATGGTGCGCGCCTTTGGGGCGATCTCGCTCGGGCTCGCGACCCTCGGTCTGCCTCAGCTGGCGCGGCTGCTCAGCTTCGCACCCGAGACGACGGGCGCAGGCTGGACGCGGTCGGTGGCCATCGTCGCCGTGCTCGGCATGGGCCTGTACCTGCTGGCCTTCGCCAACGTCCGCGAGCGCGAGAGCGCAGCGGCGCAGCAGCGGCTCGGGTTCCGGCGGCTGTTCGGGGCGCTGTTCCGCAACACCCCGCTGCTGCTGGTGCTGCTCGGTTCGGTGCTGGGCTTCGGCCGCTACATCGTGCAGGCCGGCGGTGCGGTGTTCGCGGTGATCGCCTACAACGACGAGGGCCTGTTCAGCCTGCTGGGCGCCGGAATCATCCTGGGGCTCGTGGTGTCATCCTTCGTCACCCCGTTGCTGCTGCGGGTCTGGAGCGCGCGCACCCTCGCCATCGCCTGCGGCGTCGGCGGGGCGCTGATCTCGGTGCTGATGTACCTGTTCGGGTTCGACAACATCGTCAGCGTGCTGGTGTTCCTCACCCTCACCGGCGTGGCCATCGGCGTCTTCAACGTGCTGCAGCCCAGCATGATCGCGGATGCCGTGGACGCCGCCGAGACGCGCACCGGCATCCGCAACGACGGCATCTCGTTCGCCACGCTCACCTTCACCGCCAAGGTGATGAGCGCGCTCGCGACCGCCGTGTTCGGGCTCGTCGTCGTCATCGCCGGGTACCAGAGCGACGTGGCGGTCACACGGCAGATGCAGGACGTGGTCTGGATCGGCATCACCCTGGTGCCCGCCGTCAGTTCGCTGCTGTCGGCGGTGCCGTTCCTGTTCTACCGGCTCACCCCGGAGGGGACGGCTCGGGAACGAGCTGCAGCCCAGCGGGAGAGTTCGCGGCCTTACTGAGCGCCTCGACCCAGAGCGGGTTCACCGCGGGCACCTTGCTGCCGTAGTAGTCGAACACCAGCGAGATCGACGGGCTGATCCAGATCGACGTGCGGCCCTGCCGGCTGCGCTCGGGGTCGTTCCAGGTGAACGCGAACTGCTCACCGCGGCGCAGCTTTCCCCAGATCACGACCTGCAGGTGCGCCAGCACGCGGTCGTCGAACGTCGCCACGAGCTTCGAGTCGTACGTCAGCGTCCCCACCCTCCGAGCCTAACGGCGCGGCAGTATAGGCGGCATCCGCCGGAAACGGGGGGTGTGGAATTCGGCTCCCCCGCCCACCAGGGTTGACCGCGTGAACCTCGTCGACGACCTCGCGCACGCCATGACCCGCTCCCAGATCGAGGCGTGGTTCCAACCGCAGATCGAGCTCGCCTCCGGCCGGGTGGTCGCCGGCGAGGCCCTCGCCCGCTGGCGGCATCCGGTGCACGGCCTGCTCGAGCCCGACCTGTTCATCCCGGCGGCCCAGGCGCACGGACTCATCGACGAGCTCGGCATCGTCATGGTCGACACGGCATGGAACCACGCCGCCGAGTGGATCGCCCGCGGGCTCGCGGTGCAGGTTTCGGTGAATGCGTCGGCGACCCAACTCGACCCGGTGACGCTCACCGACCACATCGGCCGCCTGTTCGACCGCTACGACCTGCCCCCGCAGACCCTCACCATCGAGATCACCGAAACGCGCCCGTTCGTCGACTCGGAGGACGTGGCGCGGCGGCTGCGCGAGCTGCGCGACCGCGGGCTGGGCATCTCGGTCGACGACTTCGGAGCCGGGTTCTCGACCGCCGAGCGGCTCGACGAGGTGCCCGCCACCGAGCTCAAGATCGACGTGACCCTGGTGCAGGACACCTCCGACGAGGGGTACGCGAGTCTCATCGAGATCGTTGAACTCGCCCACGAGCGCGGCCTGCGGGTCGTCGCCGAAGGCGTCGAGAACGAAGATCAGCTGCGCCGGGTCGAGATCGTGCGCTGCCAGCGCGCCCAGGGCTACCTGTTCGGCCGCCCGATGCCCGCGGCGGAGTTCGCCGACCTGCTCGCCGCCCGGCGCTAGCTAGAGCTCGCCCTCGAACCCGGTCACACCGCCCGACTCGGGCCCGGCATCCGGTTCGGCGTCGGGAACCTCGATCTGCGCCCAGGTCACCGGCATGCCCGGCGAGAACAGGATGTCGATGCCCGGCCCCCCGCGCAGCGGTGGCACGGTGACGTAGCCCCCGCCGGCGCGGATCGCCTCCAGGATGCGCTGCTTCAGCTCGGTCACCGGGTCGGGCAGGAAGTAGTCCTTGCCGTCGACCGTCAGCCGATGGATCATCGCCACGAGCTCGCTCCGTCCCGGCGGCCGCGACAGCCGCCGCACCCAGGCTAACCCGTAGGATGACCACGGAATGGGACAGCTGATTTACGGCACGCAGGCCGCCTCTTTCGACATCGACGACCGCACGCTCGCGCATGTGGAGGCCGTCGTTCTGGCCAAGCTGCGCCGCAACGAGAGCTTCGCGCTCACCATCGAGCCCGACGGCGGCGGCCGGGACACGATCTGGCTGAACCAGGCGGTGCAGTTGCGGTTCCGTTACACCGCCGAGCGGCCGACGATCAACCGCGAGTGGCTCGAGGCGTTGATCGACACTGCGAACTCGACCGCCGGAATGCGGATTCTGCCCGAACCCAGCGGCGAGTAGCACAACATCCGGCATCGCGCCATACCCGCGCGCGGATCGGTGCACGGGGATAGCTTTCAGCCATGAGTTCGACACCGATGCATCGACACCACCCCCAGCGCGCCTCCGTCTATCTGGCGCTGGTCAGCGGCGCGGCCGCGGTCTCGATGGCGATCTGGGGTCTGTACATTCTGGGAGGCAACTGATGGGCATGCACTCGTCCCGTTCCCGTTTCGGCGAGCCGGCCACCGACCTGGCGACCGCTCTCGGCCGGCTGCTCGTCTCATCCGCTCAGCTGCGGCACCTGCTCGGTGACCTCACCGCAGACGGCGCCGACACGTGGTCGCCGGGCCAGGCTCTCGAGAACTGGGTCGACTTCACCATGCACCTGCTCGGGCTGCACGACCGCATTCTGGCCGCGTCGGCCGTGATGCGCTTCACCGGCTCGTCGGGCGAGCATCTGACCATCACCGGCGTCGACGGGGTGCGCGTGCCGGCCGATGCGGCGTACATCGCCACGCTGAGCCGCCGGATGGACCGCCACGCGCGGCTGGGCAAACTGATGCTCGGCGCGTCGCCGGTCCAGGCTGAGGGCGTGTCGGTCGAGCCGGAGTCGGTCGCCGTCTGACGGGGGTGCGTCGTACGGTTCCGCCGTGGCGGAATCGGTCGAGGCGTGGTGGGCCCGGCGCCAGTTCTCACGCGGCGTCGAGGTGCCCTACCCGGTGGGCACCTACCGCGCTGCGTGGCAGCCGTATCCGACGCTGATCCGGCAGTACCACCCCGAGTTCAACGCCGGCATCACGCTGACGCAGATTCCGCCCGCGGCCGAGGTGCTGCTGCTCTGGCAGTGCGAGGTGGGCCACCTGTTCGCCGCGACGCCGGCGGAGCAGCGCAGCCGCCCGTCGGGGCAGCGGCGTCGCTCGTCGTGGTGCCCCGACTGCCTGGCAGGTGCGGCTCCGCGCACCCCGAAACCGGCGGATGCCATCCGGGCCCGCGCCGAGGGTCCACGGCGGCGTGCGCGGCCGGTCTGCACCCGCACGCCCGACCTTCCCCCCGGAGAACCGTTCGCCAGCGAATGCGCCCCTCGCCCCGCCTCGGCCGTCGAGGCGCAGCTGCGCACCGACCTCGAGCAGCTGCTCGTGTACACGACCGGGTGCACCGCGGTGCGCCTCGCCCGGCCCTTCTTCGACCACCTGGAGGCGTGGCCCGACATCATCGTGCCCGAGCTGCGCATCGCCGTGGAGTACGACAGCACCGGCCGACACGGCCTGGAGCATGTCGGCCGGCGGGAGGCGGTCGACCGACGGAAGGACCGGGCGCTGCGCAGTGTGCAGTGGGAGGTGGTGCGCATCCGCACCGGCCGGCTCGACGCCCTCGGGCCCTACGACGTGCAGGCGGGCAGCACGGGGACACGCACGCTCGGCCGACTGCTCGATGCGTTCCGCGCGATCCGCGGCGACCTGATCGTCGAGGCGTACCGGCGCTGAGCCCTCACTCGACCGGCTTCGGGCGCCAGATATTCCACAGTGCCGCGGCGACCCCGAACCGGTCGGAGGTGTGGCCGTTGCACATGACGGCGATCGTGAGCCGGCGGTCCGACGAGACGGTGAAGTCGGTGATGTACCCGCCCATCCGGCCGGTGTGGTTGAGGTCGTCGTCGACCTCGATGTCCATGCCGGCGGCGTAGTACTCGCCCTCGGCCTCGTAGACGGCGCCGTCGAAGAAGTCGTCCTGCACGATGTCGCCCTGACGGTACTGGTCTCCCCAGCGGGCCAGCTCGGATGCGGTGGTGATGATGCCGGTGTGCCCGTACGACGTCCAGCCGCCGATCTGCAGATTCAGGTTGTCGTCGTACGACAGCGCGACGTCGTCGGCCACCAGGGTGGGCGCGACGACCATGTCCAGGCCGAGCGGGTCGAAGATGCGCTCCTTCAGGAACTGCGGTAGACGCTGGCCGCTGACCCGGTCGACGACGGCCGCGAGCAGCACGTAGTTGGAGTTGGAGTACAGGAACCCGGTGCCCGGCTCGAGCCGGGTCTCGCGCCGGATCGCGTCGAGGGTGGTCGCCTGGTCGGCGGGGTCGCTGAACCCGATGCCGATCTTGTCGAGCTCGACCCAGTAGTCGGGGATGCGGCTGGTGTGATGAATCAGCTGGTCGAGGGTGACCGTCCCACCCCAGGCCGGCAGTCCGGAAACGTACCGGCCGATCGGGTCGCTGACGCGCAGCTTGCCCTCGCGCTGCAGCATCAGGATGGCGATGGCCGTGAACTGCTTCGACACCGAGGCGATGTCGAACCGGGTGTCGACGGTGTCGGGGATCTTGTGCGCCAGATCCGCCATCCCCGCTGCGCCCGCCCAGAGCACCCGTCCCTCGCGCGCGACCGCGGCCGAACAGCCGGGCCGCTTCGCCGGAACCCGCTCGGCGAGCGCCTGGTCGCTGCGCGCCGACTGCTCGGCGAGCGCCGCCGCCGCCAGCTCCCCGCGAGCGGACGGGCTCCACGTGCGGGGCGGGGGCACCGTGGCGCAGCCCGAGAGCGCGACGACGAGTCCGGCGGCGATCAGCGCCGGTGCCGCGCCGCGCCACCGTCCCACGAAATCAGAGTAGTCAGAGCCCCTTGCCGCCGGTCACCGGTACCACCGCACCCGACACGTAACTGGCCTCGGGCGAGGCGAGGAACACGTACGCGGGGGCGAGTTCCGCCGGTTGCCCGGCGCGGCCGAGGGGCGTGTCCTGGCCGAACTCCGGCAGGTGGTCGGGCCACTCGGTCGCCGGGATCAGCGGAGTCCAGATCGGCCCCGGCGCCACCGCGTTCACCCGCACTCCCCGCCCGCCGAGCTGCTGCGCGAGCGCTTTCGTGAACGCGACGAGGGCGGCTTTCGTCATGGCGTAGTCGAACAGCTCGGGCGACGGGTTGACCGCCTGGATTGAGGAGGTGACGATCACCGACGCGCCCGGGCGCAGGTGCGGGATGGCGGCGCGGGTCGTCCAGAGCGGCGCGTACAGGTTGGTGTCGAAGACGCGCTCGATCTCGTCGGTGGGGGTGTTCTCGAGGCCGTCGCGACTCTTCTGGTACGCGGCATTGAGCACCAGGATGTCGAGTCCGCCGAACTCATCCACGACGCGCTGCACCATGTCGTGGCACTGCTGCTCGGTGCGCACGTCTCCCGGGAGCCGCAGCGAGCGCCGCTGGGCATTCTCGATCAACGACGCGGTGTCTGCCGCATCCTCCTCCTCTTCGGGGAGGTAGGAGATCGCGACATCCGCGCCCTCCCGGGCGAAGGCGATGGCGACCGCGCGTCCGATGCCGGAGTCGCCGCCGGTGATCAGCGCCCGCAGACCGTCGAGTCGGCCGGTGCCGACGTAGGAGGTCTCGCCATGGTCCGGTGTGGGGTCGGTGGGGCCGGTGAGCCCCGGCTGCGTCTGCTCCTGCCGGGGGAAGCCGTCGGACGGGTACCTGGTCGTGGGATCGGTGAGCTCGGTCATACCCTCCGGACTACGCGCCGCCCCGCGGCGCGGCAACCCGCCGCTCTCGACCGGGAGGCGATTCCCAGACCGTGGCTGGATGTTGCCTCCGAACCGGCTCCACGCCGATGGAGGATCCGCCGCGCCGGGACAGATTGGACAGGTGAATGCGTCAGGCGACACCACCGAACTCGCCGCGACGATCGCTCGGGCGATGCAGACCCGCCGGGCGACGGTCGCCTGCGCCGAATCGGTGACCGCCGGCGCCGTCGCGCAGAGCCTGGCTTCGGCCCCGCAGGCGAGCGAGTGGTTCTCGGGAAGCGTCGTCGCCTACCGCACGGCGACCAAGCGCACCTTGCTCGGCGTGCGCGCCGAGCAGATCATCAGCGCCGAATGCGCTGCCGAGCTCGCCAGCGGCGCCGCCCGCCTGTTCGAAGCCGACGCCGCCGTCGGTATCACCGGCGTCGGTGGCCCGGACCCGGAGGAGGAGCAGGCCGCCGGCACCGTGCATATCGCCGTCGTGATCGGTGCGCGTGTCGGGACGTTCGAACATCACCTCGAGGGGGAACCGCATGAGGTGATCGCGCAGGCGACCGCGCACGCGCTGCGGCACCTGCTGGACGCGGTCTCGGGCGGGGAGTGAACGATGGGCCGCTGGATCCGTGAGCACGGGCTCGTCACCGTCAACGCCGCGCTGTTCGTCGTGTTCGTCATCGGGATGACCGTCACCGGATGGCAGGTCTCGAACGACGATCTCGTCCAGCACGGTGCCGCTGCGCAGGGCCTCGGCGCCTACCTCGCCAGCGGCGACTTCGCCGAGGCGCTGTTCGAGAACTGGGAGAGCGAGTTCCTGCAGATGGGTTCCTACGTCGTGCTCACCGTGTTCCTGTTCCAAAAGGGGTCACCCGAGTCCAAACCGATCGGGCAGCCTTCGCCCCAGGACGAGGATCCCCGCCTGCACGCGGGCGACCGCGACGCCCCGTGGCCGGTGCGCCGGGGCGGCTGGGTGCTGGTGCTGTACGAGAACTCACTGCTGGTCCTCTTCGCGGTGCTCTTCATCGCCGCGTTCGCGATGCACGCGGTCGGCGGCGCGGCGGGCTACAGCGAGGAGCAGCACCTGCACGGGCAACCCGGCGTCACCCCCCTCGAGTACCTGGGCACCTCGCAGTTCTGGTTCGAGTCGTTCCAGAACTGGCAGAGCGAGTTCATGGTGGTTGCCGTCCTCGCCGGAGCCGCGGTGTACCTGCGCCAGCGCGGTTCGGGCGAGTCGAAACCGGTCGCGATGGCCCACGGCAGGTCGCAATGATCCGCGCGCTCGCTGCCGCGGCGCTCGTGCTCGCGCTGGCCGGATGCACGTCGCTGCGCTCCACGGTGGTCGACGCACTCGATCAGGCCGTGTCGGCGACCAGCACCGCCACGCTGGCCGTGCACCTCACCGGCGCCGGCCGCCTGCTCGATCCCGCCGCCGACACCACCCTGGCCGACGCACTCACCGAACTGGAGGACGCCGCCGCGACCCTCGTCGACGCCGGACCGGCGGCACCGGGCGAGTCGGCGGCGCGGCGCGCGGCGCTCGCGGCGATCCGGGCGGCGACGGATGCGGTGCTCGCCACCCGCGACGACCTCTCCGCGGGGCGCGACCTGGCGGGCGACGAGGCCGACCTGCGCGCGGCGCGCGATGCCCTCGAGGCGCTCGCCGCGGCATCCGGGGACCCGTCGTGAAGCGCCTCTTCGCCGTCGCCCTGGGCGTGCTCACCGCGATCGGCGGCTTCGTCGACATCGGCGACCTGGTGACCAATGCCGTCGTCGGGTCGCGGTTCGGGATGTCGCTGGCCTGGGTGGTGGTGGTCGGGGTGGTCGGCATCTGCCTGTTCGCCAACATGTCGGGCCGGGTGGCGGCGGTCAGCGGGCGGGCGACGTTCGAGATCATCCGCGAGCGGCTCGGCCCGCGCGCCGGCCTGGCGAACCTCGGCGCCGGCTTCTTCATCAACCTGATGACCATGGCCGCTGAGATCGGCGGCATCGCGCTGGCCGTGCAGCTGATCACCGGCATCGGGCCGATGCTCTGGATGCCGCTGGCGGCTTTCGCGGTCTGGATCGTGGTGTGGCGGGCGAAGTTCTCGCAGCTGGAGAACGCGACCGGTCTGCTGGGGCTCAGCCTGATCGTGTTCGCCGTGGCCGTGGTGATGCTCGGGCCCGACTGGGGCGAGCTGGCGCGGCAGGCGGTGCAGCCGACGGTGCCCGCCGGCGAGCAGCCCGCCACCTACTGGTACTACGCCGTCGCCCTGTTCGGCGCGGCGATGACCCCGTACGAGGTGTTCTTCTTCTCCTCCGGCGCCGTCGAGGAGGGCTGGGGCCCGGCCGACCTCGGCACCGCACGACTCAACGTGCTGGTCGGGTTCCCGCTCGGCGGGCTGCTCTCGCTGGCCATCGCCGCGAGCGCCGCCATCGTGCTGCTGCCGCAGGCGATCGCGGTCACCTCGCTGTCGCAGGTGGTGCTGCCGGTCGTCACCGCCGGGGGCACGGTGGCGTTCTGCTTCCTCGTCGTCGGCATGCTGGCCGCGTTCTTCGGTGCCGCGCTCGAGACCACCCTGTCGAGCGGCTACACGATCGCCCAGTACTTCGGGTGGTCGTGGGGCAAGTTCCGGCGGCCCTCCGCCGCGGCGCGCTTCCACCTGACGATGATCATCGGGCTGGTGCTCGCACTCGGGATCCTCGCCACCGGGGTCGACCCGATCCAGGTGACCGAGTACTCGGTGGTGTTCTCGGCCGTCGCGCTGCCGCTCACCTACGTGCCCATCCTCATCGTCGCCAACGACGCCGACTACATGGGCGACGACGTCAACGGCCGGGCGGCGAACTTCCTCGGGCTGGTGTACCTGGCCATCATCCTGGTCGCCGCCCTGGCGGCCATCCCCCTGATGATCGTGACGGGAGCGGGCGCATGAGCGACGGCGAACTGACCAGCGGGCGCATTCTCGACGCGCAGCTGCACCTGCTCGACCGGCAGGTGCTCGACGTCGACGGGGTGCCGGTCACCGCGGTCGACGACCTCGAGCTGACCGACGTGCCGTTCGGTGTCGACCTCGACGGCACGCCCGGCCCGGTCATCTTGTCGATCGTGAGCGGCGCGGTGCTCGGCACCCGCATCTTCGGCGGCCGGGCGCCCGAGTCGCGGTGGAACCGCATCCCGTGGCGCGCCGTGCGGCGGGTCGGCACCGCCATCGAGCTGACCGAGAAGGGCGAGGGTCTGGAGGCGACCTGGCCGGAACGCTGGGTACGCGACCGGATCATCGCCCGCATCCCCGGAGGACGCCATGCTCCTTAACGACCTGATGGACGCCGTGGTGGTGGATGCCGCCGGCCACCGGGTGGGCCGGGTCATCGACGCGCGGTTCCGCCTGGACGGCCGAGCCGACCCGCCCAAGGCGCGACTCGTCGGCCTGGTGGTCAGCCCCCGGTCCGCCTCGTCATTCCTCGGCTACGAGCGCACCGCCGACTCCCGTCCGGTCATCATCGACCGGCTGCTGCGCTGGCGGCACCGCGGCTCGTTCCTGGTGGCCTGGTCGGATGTGGCGAAGATCGAGCAGGACCCGCACCGGGTCCGCCTGCGCAAAGGCTTCACTCGCGAGGACCCCGCGCTCTGACGCCCGGCCGAACGCAGACGCTCAGAGCGCGCGCAGGCGGGGGGCCAGGTCGCGCTCGAACAGCGTCAGGAACCGGCGCTGGTCGTGACCCGGCGCATGGAACACCAGGTGGTTCAGCCCGGCATCGATGTACTGCGCGATCTGCGCCACCACCTCGTCGGGGTCGGACCCGACGATCCAGCGCGACGCGATCTGCTCGATCGGCAACGCGTCGGCGGCGCGTTCCATCTCGATCGGGTCGGTGATGTCGTGCTTGTGCTCCTTCGGCAGCGCCAGCGGGGCCCAGAACCGGGTGTTCTCGAGAGCCGTCTCGGCGTCGGTGTCGTAGGAGAGCTTGATCTCGATCATCCGGTCGACGTCCTCGAACGCACGCCCGGCCTGCTCGGCCCCCTCCTTCACCGCCGGAATCAGCTCCTCGGTGTACAGGCCCATGCCCTTGCCCGAGGTGCAGATGAACCCGTCGCCCGCCCGCCCGGCGTAGCGCGCCACCATCGGCCCGCCCGCCGCGATGTACACCGGAATGGCCTCGTCCGGCCGGTCGTAGATCGAGGCATCCACCGTGCTGTAGTACTCGCCGTCGAAGCTGACCCGATCGTCGTTCCACAGCGCGCGCATCAGATCGACCGCCTCCTTGAGGCGCGCGAAACGCTCCTTGAACTCGGGCCAGTCACCCCGCCATCCGGTCGCGATCTCGTTCAGCGCCTCGCCGGTGCCGACCCCCAGGAAGATCCGGCCCGGATACATCACACCCATCGTGGCGAACGCCTGCGCGAGCACCGCCGGGTTGTAGCGGAAGGTGGGCGTCATCACCGACGTGCCGATCTGGATGTCGCTGGTGCGTTCGCCGACGGCAGCCATCCAGGCCAGCGAGAACGGGGCGTGCCCGCCCTCATGCCGCCACGGCTGGAAATGGTCGCTCACCGTGACCGACTCCATGCCGTGCTGCTCGGCCAGCACCGCGATCTCCACCAGTTCGCGCGGGTCGAACTGCTCTGCCGAGGCCTTCATGCCGAGCTTCAGGGTCATGACTCCATCGTGCAGCATCGCGAGGGCGCTCGCTGGAGGGTGGGGGGTTTCGATACGCGCCGTCGGCGCTACTCAACCGGCGCATGGAGCAGGCCGTGGCGGATGAAGGCTTTCCAGACGCCGTCGTCGTCGACGCCCGTGGTGACCTCGTCGGCCACCGCCTTCACGGCGTCGCCGGCGTTGCCCATCGCGATTCCCACGCCGGCGACGGTGAGCATCTCGATGTCGTTCGCGCTGTCGCCGATGGCGATCGCATCATCCGGACCCATGCCCAGCGCCGCCAGAACGTCGAGGATCGCGACGCCCTTGTTGATCCCGTGCACCGACACCTCGCCACCCGCCTCACCCAAGTACGGCATCGTGCCGGTCAGCACCTGCAGGTCGGGCGTCAAAGCGTCGCGGACGCGGGAGAACGTCGTCGGATCCTCACCGAAGAAGGTGAGCTTCGCCACCGGCGGGATGCGGTCGAGGTCGGGGTGGGCGGGCCCGCTGACCAGACCCCAGTCGCCGAGCGCGTCGCCCAGCAGGTGACGCAGCCGCGCCGTCAGCCCGATGCTCGGATAGACCGCGTCGTAGCTCTGCAGGATGTACTCGATCCGCGCGCTCTCGAAGAAGTCGATCGCGGCGCGCAGCAGCTGCCGCGGCATGGCGTGCTCGGCGATCAGCTCGCCCCCGAGCTCGGCATACCCGCCGCCTGCCGTGATCGCGCCGTCGAAACCGATGTCGGAGACCGGCGGAAAGATCTCCGCCGGAGCGCGCCCCGTGCACACGAACACCAGATGCCCGTTGCGTCGGGCGCCGCGCACCGCGGCCACCGCCGACGGCGCCAGCGTTTCGGCGTGATCGATCAGGGTGCCATCGACATCGAGGAACACGGCGCGGCGACGGACGGGCACGCTGCCACGCTACCCGGCCCGATCGTCGCGGACTCAGTCGTCGGCGATCTCGGTGACCGCCACCTGGTCGCCGCCGTTCATCTTCGCCTGGTACATGGCGTGATCGGCGGCGCGGATCAGCTGGTCCATGACGGGAGCTCCGTCGTTGCCGACGGTGACCACCCCGACGCTGGCGGTCACCACGATGTCGGGCGGCAGCTCGACGAACGGTTCGGCGATCGACAGCCGGATGCGGTCGGCCAGCACCGCCGCATCCCCCGGGCTTTCGACGGCAGCGACGGCAATGAACTCGTCGCCGCCGAACCGGCCCAGCACGTCGGACTCGCGGATGACGCCGCGCAGACGCCGGCCCACCTCGCGCAGCAGCGCGTCGCCCGCCGCGTGACCCAGGCGATCGTTCACCGCCTTGAACCCGTCGAGGTCGATGAAGATGACGCTGAGCGCCGCGCCCTGCTCGAGCAGGGTGCGGGTCACGTCCTCCTCCACCAGCCGGCGGTTCGGCAGGCCGGTCACCTCGTCGTGCATCGCCGCCCGGCGCAGATCCTCTTCGAGCCGGATCCGGGCGATCGCCTGGGCGGCCTGATCGGACAGCGCCTCGGCGAGCGGTACCGCCTCCTCGTCGAATTCGCGCGGGTGGTCGAACCAGCAGATCATCGTGCCGATCGAGTCGCCCTTGCTGCGCATCGGGGAGGCGATCGCGGCGAGGACGCCGCTGCGCCGGAACACGTCGCTCATCGCCACGCCCGGGGTGAAAGCGTCGACGTCCTCGGGGGTGCGGATCACGACCACCTGCCCGCCGTGCAGTGTCGTCGCACCGGTCGGCCGGAAACCGGGAGGCCAGTTCGACGCGAGCGGATTGACCCCCGCCATCTGAACGAACCCGTCCGGCTCGCGCAGATGCACGCTCGAGAAGGTGGCAGCGAACGCGCGTTGCGCCACATCCGCCAGCAGTTCGGCCGCATCGGTCTCGGTGCGCACGTTGCCGAACCCGACGGCGGCGTTGAGCAGGATCTGCAACCGCTGACGCCCGCGCTCGGTCTTGGCCTCGGCACCCCGGAACCCGAGGGTGAACGCCGACCGGATCGACACGTCGTACACCACCAGCTGGTGCGTGCCGGTGTCAGCGCCGTCGCCGAGCGAGCCCACCACCACGGGACGCACGACCCCCGACACCCCGTGCAGGGTCGCATCGGTCGGGACCTCCCCGTCGGTGCCGGCCACCGGCATCCGCAGGGTGAGAATCGTCTCGAGGGGTCGCCCCACCACGTCGGCTCGGTCGGCGTTCACCCACTCGAGGATCGTCGCGTTCGCGTCCACGATCACCGACCGCCGATCGATGGTGATCAGCCCGCACCCGGTCAGCTGCTGCACGGTGCGCTCATCCCCGCGGGGCGCGCCGAAGTAATACCCACGACATGAATGATCCTGGCGTAATACCCGGCTGTCAAAAGGGTTGACACGGGGCCTGAAAGCCTCCTGTCAAGACCCCGTTCGCGCGTACGGGCGCGCGTAACCTGACTGTGTGCTCGATCTGGCGACATCGCTTGTCGGGGCGGTAACCCGAGGCGAGATCCGTGCTGCGTACCAGCCGCAGGTGGATCTGCAGTCCGGGCGCGTCGTCGCCGTCGAAGCGCTGTGCCGCTGGCAGCACTCCCAGCTGGGCGTGGTTCCGCCGGATCAGTTCATCCCCGTGGCCGAGGACGCCGGATTCATCCACGAGATCGGTCGCTTCATGGCCGAGCAGGCGATCGGCGCCCTCGCCGACTGGCCGATCGACGTCTCGGTGAACGTGTCGCCGGCACAACTCGAGACCCCCGACTTCACCGAATGGTTACGTGCCACTCTCGCGCGCACCGGTGGGCTGGGCGCCCGGCTCACCCTGGAGATCACCGAGTCCCGACCGATCAGCGACCTGGCACCCCTGCTGCGCCGGCTGCAGCCGCTGCGCCGGCTGGGCGTCGGGATCGCGCTCGACGACTTCGGCACCGGCCACTCGTCGGTGAAGCAGCTGAAGCGCCTGCACGGTACCGAGGTCAAGCTCGACCGCTCGCTGGTCTGCGACCCCAGCCCCACGGTGTTCGACCGGCTCGCCGCGGTGGTCGAGTTGGCGCATCGCGCCGGCATCCGCGTGGTCGCCGAGGGCATCGAGACGGATGCCGACCTGGCCCGGGCGCGTGCGCTCGGCTGCGACCGCGGTCAGGGCTACCTGCTCGCCCGCCCCATGCCACGGGACGAGGTCACCCGTCTGCTGCGCCAGCCTCCGCGCTGGCTGTGACCTGACGTCACGCCCTCGCGGATCGGAAGCGTGTCACGTAGACCGGGAGCATGAGAGCTCTCACCTGGCAAGGCCCCGGCAGCGTCGCCGTCGAAGGCGTCGACGACCCGCAGATCATCGAGCCCACGGATGTGATCATCCGCGTCACCTCGACCGCGATCTGCGGCTCCGACCTGCACCTGCTCGACGTGCTCGGGCCGTTCATGCACCGGCACGATGTGCTGGGGCACGAGCCGATGGGCGTCGTCGTCGACACCGGCAGCGAGGTGCGCACGCTGTCGACGGGCGACCGCGTGGTCATTCCGTTCGTGATCGCGTGCGGGCACTGCTACATGTGCCAGCGCGGGCTCACCACCCAGTGCGAGACCACCCAGAACCGTGCGCACGGGGCGGGCGCGATGCTCTACGGCTACACCGAGCTCTACGGTCAGGTGCCCGGCGGCCAGGCCGAGTACCTGCGGGTGCCCCTGGCCGACTTCAACGCCGTCAAGGTGACCAGCGACCTGCCGGACGAGCGCTACCTGTTCCTCAGCGACATCCTGCCCACGGCCTGGCAGGCGGTCGAGTACGCCAGCGTCCCGGCCGGTGGAACGCTGCTGGTGGTCGGCCTCGGGCCGGTCGGCCAGTTCGCGGCGCGCATCGGGCGGCACCGCGGATACCGGGTGCTCGGCGTCGACCGGGTGCCGGAGCGCCGGGACCTCGCCGGTCGCTACGGGGCCGAGACCTTCGACGTGACCGACGACCTGCAGCAGCGGCTGCTCGACGCGACCGACGGGCGCGGGCCGCACTCCGTGGTCGACGCGGTGGGGATGGAGGCACACGGCAACCCGTTCGCGGCGTTCGCCCAGAACGTGACGGGGCTCCTGCCGGGCGCCCCCGCGAAGAAGCTCGCCAAGACCCTCGGCGTCGACCGGCTGAGCGCGTTGATGACCGCTATCGATGCGGTGCAGCGCGGCGGCACCGTCTCGGTCGCCGGGGTGTACGGGGGTGTGGCCGACCCGATGCCCATGCTGACCATGTTCGACAAGGGGCTCGGCATCCGCATGGGGCAATGCAACGTCCACCGCTGGACCTCCACCCTCTGGCCGCTCGTCGAGGATCCCGCCGACCCGCTCGGCGTCACCGACCTGGCAACGCATCACGCACCGTTGGAGGAGGCTCCGCGGCTCTACGACCTCTTCAAGAAGAAGGAGGACGGCTGCATCAAGGTCGTGCTGCACCCCGGGGCGGCCTGAGCGGCCGGCATGTTCAGGCCGGCACAGCCGGCTCGCGCACCGGCCAGTGCCGAGTCGCCAGCAGCCCCTCGCGGGTGACGATGAGGGCGTCGACGTCGAACGCGGCGAGCAGGTCGTCGAGCGCCGACGACCCGGCCGCGACGAGCGCGGTGGCGAGCACGTCGGCGGTGACGATGTCGTCGGCGATGACGCTGGCCTGCAGCACATCGGTGGTGCCGAGGCGGCTCCAGATGTGGTCGCCGCGCTCGGCGGAACCGGAGGTGGCGATCGCGCGTCCCGCCGGGAGACCGAGGTCGGCCAGCAGGCGTGCGCGGTCGCGGGGATCGACGATTCCGACCGGATGCACGCCCTCCCCGAACGCCATGATGTCGCCGCCGGCCCCCAGCAACCCGCAGACGCCCGCCTGCTCGAGCAGGCCGCGCGCGGCATCCGTCGCCACCGCCTTGATGCTGCCCGACAGGTCGATGACCCCGTCGGGGCGGTGCGGGGTGAACCAGCCGTGGGTGCGGGTGCGCCACTCGAGGGCGCGCGCGTACTCGTCGCGCACGACGGCGGGGGCCGCCTCGAGGGTCAGCTCGCCGCGGGCCAGCGCCGAGAGCGGCGACTCGGGTCGGTACAGGCTGAACGTCTCGTCGTACTCGGCGAAGACCTGCCGCACCGCATCGAGCACCCGCGGCGAGACGTCTGCGTCGGTCGCGACCGACACCACCGTGCCCATGGTCTCGAACGCGGTGCGCATCACAGGCCGGCCTGGTCCAGTGCCGACTGCAGCGACATCAGGTACCCCTCGCTGGTGTACGTCGCGCCGCCCACCATCTGCACGTTCGCCGACTGGGCGCTCAGCACCTCGTCGTGCAGGATCGGCGCCGCATAGTCGCTGATCTGCCGCGACCGGCCGTCGGCGTCGGTGAGGTGCAACGCCGTCACGTCGGCGATCTTGCCGCCCGAGACGGTGACCTGCACCTGGACAGAGCCGAACGGCGTGTTCACCGACTGACCCGTGTAGCTGCCGTCGGCACCCGATCCGGAGGAGCCGGACGTCGAGCCCGACCCGCTCGAGCCGGACGACGACCCGGACGACGCCCCGGTGCCGATGGTGCCGGTCGTGCCGACCCCCACCGAGACCGACGGGTGCGCCGCAACCCCGACGCCCGTCGCGATGCCGAGAATCGCCCCGGAGGTCAGGATGCCGCCGACGATCGCGCGCGCGCTCACCAGTCGAACCTCTCGCGGTGGATCTCGGTGGCACCCTGACGCCGCACCGCCGTCTCGGCGGCGTCGGCCCAGCCATCGGGACCGCAGATGTAGACGTCGCTGGCCGCGACATCCGGGAACACGGATGCGGTGGTGACGCCCCGCGACACGTCCGGTCGCGACAGCCACCCGTTCGCCCCGCCGGCCCGCGGGCCCACCGAACGGTAGACGCGCATGCCGTGGCGATCACCCCACTCCTGCAGTTCGTCCCACAGGTACAGGTCATCGTCGTGCGAGGCGCGAACCAGCACGGTCACGTCGCCGGGGGCCGCGTCGATGCGCTCGAGCAGGCTCATGACGGGGGTGACGCCGATGCCGGCGGCCAGCACCGAGATCTTGCGGTGCGAACGGGTCGCCGCCGTGAACAGCCCGAACGGTCCCGAGAACGACACCGGGGTGCCCGGCGCCAACTCGGCCAGAGCGCGCGTGCCGCGGCCCAGCTCACGGATCGTGATCCGGGCGTGGCGGTCGGTGGGCGCCGACGACAGCGAGATCGGGTGCGCGTGCCACCAGGTGCCGGGCGCCCAGAACCGCCAGAAGAAGAACTGACCGCCCTGCGCGTTCAGGCGGCGCAGATCACGCCCGGTGAGGTGCACCGAGACGGCGTCGTGGGCGATCCGCTCGACCCGCTCGACGGTGATCCCGTGCCGCATCGAGGCCACCAGCGGCCGCAGCACACGGAACAGCACGATCGCGCCGAAGGCCACCAGGTACAGCGCGATCCAGTACACCCGCTGCGGCCCGTGCGACAGCACCGCACCCTGCGACAACTGGTGCGGCAACGCGCCGAGCACCGCGGCGTACGACAGCAGATGCACCACGTGCCAGGCCTCGTAGGGCAGCTTGCGGTGCACCACGACCAGCGAGGTGACGATCACGGCGACGAACAGGCCCAGCGACAGGTACGCCAGCGGCATGTCCTCGCTGCCGAGCAGCATCACCGTCTCGGCGACCACGTTGTGGCCGTCGGCCAGTGCGTAGCCGAGGGTGAGCAGGATGCCGTGGCCGAGCAGCAGATAGAAGGCCGGCTTGCCGAGGCGGCGATGCGCCGCCATCGCCCGGTCGTGGCCGACCGTGCGGTCGAGCGCCGGAATGCGCGCGGCGAGGACCAGCATCACCAGCACCAGGTCGCTGCCCACCAGGCCGGTCGCGATGCCGAACGAGGTGAGCGTCCCCGCCGGGGTGGACAGGTCGAGCAGGCCGGTGCCGAGGTACAGGGCCAGCGCGATGGCGGCCGAAGCCCAGGCCAGCACGACCAGCAGGTCGGCACGCAGCCGGCGGCGGCGCTGACGCAGCGCGGGAGCCGGAGCGGGGCGCGCGGCCGGCGCCGGGGTGGGCCGGGTGAGCGTGGCGGTCATGGAAGTCCTCTCGACACCACCCAGGCTCGGGCCCCCGGCTTGGCCGATCCTCAGAGAACCGACGGCGCCGGGTGTGAGATCTCACATCCCGCGCCCGGTCCGCTCAGTGCAGCGGCAGACGCACCTCGGCGCGCAGGCCGGGGTGCGTGTTGCGCAGCACCACGGTGCCGCCGGCCGACCGGGCCAGAGCGTCGACCAGCGCCAGACCCAGACCGCTGCCCTCGCCGCTCCCGCGTGCGAAGCGCTCGACCGCCCGGCCGTGCAGCTCGGGCGGCAGGCCCGGGCCGTCGTCCTGCACCACCAGTTCCAGGTGCCCGCGGTCGAACACCAGCTCGGCCGCGACGCTGCCGCCGGGGCCGTCGGCGCCGACCGCCGCCACCGCGTTGGCGAGCAGGTTGCGCACGATGCGCCCGAACGCCACCGGATCCAGACCCACTCGACCCTCGGGCGCCGCCGCAGGACTGGTCTGCTCCACCACCACCGCCGACGCCGCCGGGGTGGCGCGGATGTCGTCCACCGCGACCAGGAACGCCTCGCGCAACTCGGCCGCCGTGCCCGCCGACCCCCGCTCACCCTCATCCAGACGTGCCAGCTCGAGCAGGTTGGAGGCCAGCTCGCCGAGCCGTGCGGCAGAATCCTCGGCGCGGGCGAGTTCCGCGGCGGCGGAGCCGGACGAGCCGGGAAGACGACGGCGCACCACGCCCAACTGCGCCCGGAGCGCCGCGACCGGGGTGCGCAGCTCATGGGCGGCATCGGCCACGAAGCGTCGCTCCCGCCGTCGCGCCTCCTCCACGGGGCGCAGCGCGAAACGCACGAACACGGTGGCGGCCGCGGCGAAGCCCGCCAGCAGCACGAGACCGCCGACCACGAACAGCACGTCGAGCCCCGCGAGCCGGCCGGCCGTGGTCGCATCGCGCGCCGCCCAGAGCGCGACGCTGCCGGTCGGGGTCTCCACGGCATCCCCCACCACCAGCCACGCGGTGTCGCCGTCGTCGTCGGGCACATCGAGCACCGTGGGCTCGTGGCCGGCGACCGCCGCGCGCACCTCGTCGGGCAGGGTGTCGATCAGCCAGGTGCCGTCGGCCTGCCGGATGCCGACCAGCACCCCGCGCGCCGGCTCGTCGAGCGGTTCGCCGGGGTGATCGCGCAGATCCTGCAGATACGGGGAGAGGTCGCCTCGCGCGAGCGACGCCGCCGCATCGTGCAGCTCGGCCGAGATCGCCAGCCGCCCGGCCAGCAGCGCCGCCCCGATCGCCAGCGCGGCGAACACCGTCGCCCCGGCGACCAGGCGCAGCCGCACCCCGCGGTCGCTCATGCCGGAGCCATCAGCCGGTACCCCCGGCCGCGGATCGTCTCGATCTGCACCGCCGAGCCGGTGAGCTTGCGCCGCAGGTAGGCGATGTACTGGTCGACCACCTGTGCATCGATGTGCCGCGTGCCCCACACCTCATCGAGCGCCGACTCGCGATCGACGATCTCGCCCGCCCGTGCGGCCAGCAGGCGCAGCAACTGGAACTCGCGCGAACTGAGCGAGACCTGCGCACCGGCGATCTCGGCGCGATCGGTGTCGAGGTGCAGCACGATGTCGCCCACCACCAGGTCGGTGCGACCCAGCTGCTGGTGCCGGCGGGTGAGAGCGCGCAGCCGTGCGGCGAGCTCGGGGAAGGCGAACGGCTTCGTCAGGTAGTCGTCGGCGCCGGCGTCGAGGCCCCGCACCCGATCGTCGACCGCGTCGCGTGCCGTGAGCATCAAGATGGGCAGCCGGTGCCCCGCCTGCCGGATGCGGCGGCAGAGCTCGAAGCCGTCCATCCCGGGCAGCATCACGTCGAGGGCGGCGAGGTCGAACGGGTCGTTCTCGATCGCGATGAGCGCCTCGACCCCGTCGCCAGCCACGGTGACCTGGTACCCGTCGGAGGCCAGCCCGTCGCGGACGGCGTCGGCGATGGCGCGCTCGTCCTCGACGAGGAGCAGCCGGGTCACCATGATGCAGCGCAGCCTAGTCCGCGCGCCTCGGCCGCGGCTCAGCCGAACAGGCTCGACTTGCCGAACCGGGCCCGCTCGACCTCGCGACCCACCACCGACGAGGGGATGATCTCGATGAACTCGTGCTTGTCGGTCGGTACCCACGACACCAGTTCGAGCACGCCGGATCGCGTGATGCGCGACTGGTCCTCGAGGTGCCGGGCACGGCCCCGGATCACGACGCTCCAGTAGCGGTGCGCGTCGTTGCCGTCGACCTCGAACGCGACCTCGGGCGCCTCCACGAGCTGATCGAGCTTCGTACCGGGCGCCGTGCGCAGGAGCACGCTGTCCTCGTGCACCAGATAGTTCACCGGGAAGATGTCGGCGCGGCCTCCGGCGGCGGTGGCCAGCCTGCCGAGCCCGGAACGGTGCAGAAGCTCCCAACATTCGGATTCGCTGAGGCCGCCGAGGTGAGGGGGTTGCGGGGTGTCATCGAGCATCACCCTCACAGTCCAGCGCGGATGCGCCGGCGGTGGCAGGGCCGGAGGTCCCGTGGACTCAGACGACGCCGGTGGTGCCGAGCAGCGTGCCGATCAGGAACGTGGCGCCGAGCGCCAGCGCCCCGCCGATCACGACCCGCAGCGTGGCACGCAGCCGCGAGCTGCCGCCGATCCAGGCGCTCAGCGCACCGGTCAGCGCCAGCGCGATCAGCACAGAGACGAACGTCACCGGCACCCGCCAGTCGGGCGGCGGGAGCAGGATGGCGAGCATCGGAAGCACGGCGCCGATGAGGAAGGCGAGGGCCGACGCCCCGGCCGCCTGCCACGGGCTCACCACATCCTCCTGCGAGATGCCGAGCTCCGCCTCGAGATGCGCGGTGAGCGCGTCGTGCTCGGTGAGCTCGACCGCCACCCGGTGCGCGGTCTCGGCGCTCATGCCCTTGGCCTCGTAGATCGCGGCCAGCTCGGCCAGCTCCTCGTCGGGCATCTCGGCCAGCTCGCGGCGCTCCTTCGCGATCAGCGCGTGCTGACTATCGCGCTGGCTGCTGACCGACACGTACTCGCCGAGCGCCATCGAGATCGCGCCGCCGACGAGGCCGGCCAGACCCGCGGTGATGATCGGGGCGATCGCCGAGGTCGCCCCCGCGACACCCACCACGATCGCCGCCACCGACACGATGCCGTCGTTGGCGCCGAGCACCCCCGCGCGCAGCCAGTTGAGCCGGCCGGCGATCCCGCCGACGTGAGGTTCGCCACCATGAGTCGTCGTCACCGTGCCATTCTGCCGCACGGCGCCGCGGTGGGACGTTGGTCCCTGTGCCGCGCCCGGCGGGTCCCGAAACGATGAGAGCATGCATCCCCTCCTCATCGTCATCGCGGTGGAGACGGTCATCACGGCCGTGATCACTCTGCTCGCCCTCGTCACCCTCGTACGGTCGTAAGCCCCGTGGACCCTCTCGACATCGCGCGCTGGCAATTCGGCATCACCACCGTCTACCACTTCCTGCTCGTCCCGCTGACACTCGGGCTGGGTCCCGTGGTCGGCCTCTTCCACACCCTGTATGTGCGCAGCGGGGACGAGCGCTGGCTGCGGCTGACGAAGTTCTGGGGCAAGCTCTACCTGGTCAACTTCGCCCTCGGCGTCGCCACCGGCATCGTGCAGGAGTTCCAGTTCGGCATGGCCTGGAGCGACTACTCGCGGTTCGTCGGCGACGTGTTCGGCGCCCCGCTGGCCATGGAAGGACTGCTGGCCTTCTTCGTCGAGTCGACCTTCCTCGGCCTCTGGATCTTCGGCTGGAACCGCCTGCCCAAGCGCCTGCACCTGGCGACCCTGTGGGCCGCCGTGATCGGAAGCTGGATCTCGGCGTTCTTCATCATCGCCGCGAACTCGTGGATGCAGCATCCGGTGGGCGTCGACCTGGTCGACGGGCGCCCCGTGCTCGTCGACATCTGGGCGGTGCTGACCAACAACACCGCGCTCGCCGCCTACAGCCACACCCTCCTCGGGGCCGTCTCGGTCGCCGGCGCATTCCTGCTCGGTATCGCCTGGTACCACCTGTGGCGGCGCCGTCACGACGGCATCGACACGGTGGATGCCACCGGCCGCGTGCAGCCGGGCTCGGCTCCCGGCATCCCGGGCCGCGATGCCGCCGACCACTCCGTCTGGCTGCGCTCGCTGCGCATCGGAGCCGTCGTCGCCATCATCGGCTTCGGGGGTGTCGCCGTCACCGGTGACCTGCAGGCCAAGCTGATGTTCGACCAGCAGCCGATGAAGATGGCGGCCGCCGAGGCGGCGTGCGAGACCGGCTCGGGCTTCTCGGTGATCGCGATCGGCGACCTGTCCTCGCCCGACTGCAGCAACGTGATCACCCTGATCCAGGTGCCGGGGGTGCTCGGGTTCCTGGCCAAGGGCGATGTGAACGCGACCGTGCAGGGGGTCTCCGACCTCATCCCGCAGTACCAGCAGAAGTACGGGACCGACGTCGACTACGTGCCGCTCATGCCGGTGACCTACTGGGGCTTCCGGCTGATGATCGGCTTCGGCGCGATCGCCGCATTCGCCTCGGTCGTCGCACTGTGGCTGACCCGCAAGGGCACCGTGCCGCGCTCGCCGTGGATCATGCGCCTCGCCCTATTCGGGATCCTCGCGCCGTTCGGGGCCAACGCCGCCGGGTGGGTGTTCACCGAGATGGGACGGCAGCCGTTCGTGGTGGCCCCCAACCCCAACCCCAGCGGGGTCGACGGCGTGTACATGTTCACGGCCGCCGCGGTGTCGCCGGGGGTCACCGCGGGCGAGCTGCTCTTCTCGGTCATCACCCTGACCCTGGTCTACGCGGTGCTGCTGGTGGTCGAGGTGGCGATCCTGGTGCGCTACGTGCGCGCCGGCATCCCGGGTGCCATGCCCGAGCTGGTCGCCCCGCCGGACGACCCCGACGACCCGACCAAGCGCGACGTGCTCGCGTTCGCCTACTGACCACCCCGAGGACTGACACTCATGGAGATTCTGCCCACCGTCTGGTTCATCGCGCTCGCGGTGCTGTGGACCGGGTTCCTGCTGCTCGAGGGCTTCGACTTCGGCGTCGGCATGCACCTGCTGGTGCGCGCCCGCAGCGAGGACGAGCGCCGTGTGATGCTCAACACCATCGGCCCGGTGTGGGACGGCAACGAGGTCTGGCTGCTGGTCGCCGGCGCCGGCACCTTCGCCGCGTTCCCGTTCTGGTACGCCTCCCTGTTCTCGACGCTGTACGTGCCGCTCGTGCTGGTGCTGCTCGGCCTGATCTTCCGCGCCGTCGCGATCGAGTACCGCGGCAAGGGTGCGTCGGCCCGCTGGCGTCGCGCCTGGGACTGGGCGATCGGGCTGGGCTCGTTCCTCGCCGCGTTCGGCCTCGGCGCCGGGCTGGCGCTCACCACCACGGGCCTGCCGATCGACGCGAACGGCGACCGCGTCGGCGGCCCGTTCGTGTGGCTGACACCGGTCGCGGTGCTCGGCGGCCTGGCGGTCGTCGGGTTCAGCCTGGTGCACGCCGCCACCTTCCTCGCCCTCAAGACCGACGGGCCGGTGCGCGAGCGCGCCGGACGCGATGTCGTGCGGATGGCACCGATCGCCCTGCTGCCGCTCGTCGGCTGGGTGCTGGTGGTGCAGGTGAACACCGGTGAGCCGTACACCTGGGCGCTGGTGGTGCTCGCCGCCGTCGCCGCCGTCGGCGGCTGGCTGGCGGCACGGCGACGCCTCGAGGGCCGCGCGTTCCTCGGGTTCGCGGCGTTCCTGCTGCTCGGGGCGGCGTCGATCTTCGCAGCCGTGTACCCGGTGGTGCTGCCGTCGACCATCGACCACGCCTACGACCTGACGATCAGCAACGCGGCGAGCGGCGACTACACGCTCGGGGTGATGACCGTGATCACCGGTGTCGCACTGCCGTTCGTGCTGGCCTACCAGGCTTGGAGCTACTGGGTGTTCCGCAAGCGGCTCGCCGCGCACCACCTGCCCGCCGCGCACGAGCCGGCGCCCGCCGTACGCCCGTGAGGCGGCAACGCCTCGCCGCCGCCCTCGGGCCGGGCGGCACGCGGTCCCTCGCGCTTCTGGCGTTCTGGGCGGCGGTGCGGGCGGCCGGCATCATCCTGCTGGCCGACGGGCTGGCGACCGCGATCGCGATGCTCGCCTCCGGGCGGTCCGACGTGCGCGACGCGTGTCTGCTGGCCGCCGTCGGGGCGCTGGTCCGCGGCATCGCCGTCTGGGCACAGGGCGTGACCGCGTCGCGGGGTGCGGTCGCCGCGAAACGGCGGCTGCGCGCGGATCTCGCCCGGCACCTGGCGCGCTCGGGCGGCGACCCCTCCGATGCGGTGCTCGCCACCGACGGGCTCGACGGGCTCGACGAGTACTACGCCACCGCCATCCCGGCAGCGGTCTCGGCGGTCGTGGTCACCGTGGCGGTCGGGGCGCGGATCCTCGCCGCCGACCTGCCGAGCGCGATCGTCGTCGCCGTGACCGTGCCGCTCATCCCGCTGTTCATGGTGCTGATCGGCATGCACACCCGCGAGCGGGTGGAGCAGGCGCAGTCCACCCTGGCGCGGCTGGCGGACCACCTGGCGGAACTCGCGCGCGGGCTCCCCGTGCTGGTCGGGCTCGGCCGGGTGGAGGAGCAGACCGCGGCGCTCGGCAGGATCCAGGACGAGTACCGCATCCGCACCCGCCGCACGCTGCGCACCGCGTTCCTGTCGGCCCTGGCACTCGACCTGCTGGCCACCCTGTCGGTCGCGGTCGTGGCGGTGATGCTCGGCATCCGGCTGCTCGGCGGCGACGTGCCGCTGTCGACGGCGATGCTGGCCCTGCTGCTGGCGCCGGAGTGCTACGCCGGCCTGCGCGAGGTCGGAGCGGCGTTCCACTCGTCGCAGGAGGGGCGAAGCGCGCTGCGCCGCATCCGCTCGCTGCTCTCGGGTGCGGGCCGGCTCGACGCGCGCACGGCAGGCGGCCCCGCGCGCGTCACCGATCTCACGGTGCGCTACGACGGCCGCCGCCAACCCGCCGTGCGCGGAGTCCGGGCGACCTTCCCGGCCGGCGTCGTCACCGCCGTGACGGGCGCGAGCGGGGCCGGAAAATCCACCCTGCTCGCCGCGCTCACCGGCACCCTTCCCGCGACGGCGACGGTCGACGGCGAGGTGGCGGGCATCGACCCCGCACACGTGGCTTACGCACCCCAGGTGATCTCGGTCGCGGCGGGCACCGCACGCGACGAGCTGAAGCTGTACGGCGCGGCCGACCCCGTGGATCTGCTCGCGCGCCTCGGAGTCGCACATCGCGCCGATCGCGAGATCGCCCTGCTCAGCCCGGGTGAGCTGCGTCGCGTCGGCATCGCGCGGGCGCTGGCCCGTGCCGAGGCGGGTGCGACGCTGCTGGTGCTCGACGAGCCGACCGCGCACCTCGACGACGCCGCCGCCGACCTGGTGCGGCGAGCGATCCGCGCACTGCCGCCGACGGTGGCAGTGGTGCTGGTCTCGCACGACCCGGCGACCGCGGCGCTGGCGGATGCGGTGGTCGCGCTCGATCCGACCGCGCACGCCGCCCGTGCCGACGCTCACGCCACCCGTGCCGACGCCGACGCCGACGCCACCGGTGCCGACGACATCCGCTCGGAGCCGGCGCGCGCGGCGTCGCGCGTGGCATCCCCGGCGACTCTCGCCGAGGCCGACGGCGCAGCGTCCCGCGTCGCGCGGGTTCTGCTGCCCGACGCGCGCCGCTGGGTGCCTGCGGTGCTGACCGGAACCGCGAGCGCCGCATTCGGCATCGCGCTGGCCGCCCTCTCCGGGTGGCTGATCGTGCGCGCCGCGGCACAGCCGGCGATCATGTACCTGCTCGTCGCGATCGTCGGGGTGCGCTTCTTCGGCATCGCCCGAGCGGTCACCCGCTACACCGAGCGGCTGCTCACCCACGACGCGGCATTCGCCCTGGCGCACCGGCTGCGGTTGCGACTCTGGGCCGCGATCGCCGCGCGCGGCGCCGGCTCGCGCGACCTGCTTGAGGGCGGCAGCGCGATCGACTACCTCATCACCATGGTCGACCGGGTGCGCGACCTGCTGCCCCGCGTGGTCGCGCCCCTGCTCATCGGGGTGCTGACGGTCGCGGGCACGGCGGTGACGACCGTGCTGGTCGTCCCGTCGCTGGCGCTTCCGGTCACCGTGGGTTCTGTCATCGTCCTCGGTGCGGGCCTCGCTGCGGGTGCGGCGACCGATCGACGCGATCAGGCCGAACGGGTGCGACTCTCGGCGCGTCTGGCGCGAGCTGTCGCCCGGCTGAGCGCCGCAGCACCCGACCTGCGCGCCAACGGCGCCCACGAACGCGCCGCCGAGCGCGTCGCCGGCCTCGCGGACCGACTGGCCGTGGTCGAGCGGCGCTCCGCGTGGCGTGCGGGCGCCGGCGGGGCGCTGGTGAGCGCCGGAACCGGTGCGCTGGCCGTCGCGGCCGTGCTGCTCGCACCGGTTCGCACCCCGGCCGAACTCGTCGCCGTCATCGCGCTGCTCGTCGTCGCCACCGCCGAGCCGCTCGGCGCGGCGGTGCAGGCGGCGCAGCGGATGTCGGCCCTCGCCGAGACGCTGCGGCGGCTGGCGCCGCTGCTGGCGCGTCCGGTGGAGGTGCTTCCCCAGGACGGGTACCGCCCGTCGGGCGTGGGGCGGGTGCGGCTGCGCGACGTGGAGGTCACCTGGCCGGGCGCGCAGGCGCCGGTGTTCCCCGCCGCGGACGGCGTCGTCGACGGCGACGGATGGCTGGTCGTCGACGGACCGTCGGGCTCCGGCAAGTCGACCCTGCTGTCGGCGCTGATGGGTGCGGTGCCGGTGAGCGCGGGCAGCATCGAGGCCGACGGCACGTCGCTGACGTGGATCGCGGCGGGCGCCTGGCGCCGCCGGGTCGCCTGGTGCCCGCAGGATGCGCACGTCTTCGACTCGACCCTGCGCGCCAACCTGCTGCTGGCGCGGCCGCGCACCGACGGCGTCGACGACGCCGAGATGATCGCCGTGCTGCGCCGGGTGGGGCTGGGCCCGCTGCTCACCGACCTCACCGACGGACTGGAGTCGGCCGTGGGCCGCTCGGGGCGGTCGCTGTCGGGCGGTGAGCGGCAACGCATCGCCGTCGCCCGCGCGCTGCTCGGCGGGGCCGACCTGCTGCTGCTCGACGAACCGACCGCACACCTCGACGACGCGACCGCACGCGCGATGATGGACGACATCCGCGACGCCGGCGACCGCCGACCCGTGGTGCTGGTCTCGCACCGCGCCACCGACCGACGAGACGGCGACCGGATGCTGCGGCTGGGCACCGCGGCAGCCGTCGCGACACAGCCCTGAGGCTCGGTCCATCCACGCGCGGGGCCCGAGCGCGGGCCCCGAGCGCCCTCGCCCACGCGCCCTGGCCCGGGCGCCCTCGCCCCGGACGCTCCTGCGTCGAGCCGTCACTTCGGCATGCTCCCGTGAGCATGAGCGTGTCGAAGTGACGCCTCGGTGCGGGCGAGCGCGGGAGCGCGGGGGGCGCGGGTGCGCGGGGCGCGGGGCGGATGCGGGGGCGCCTTAGGCGCGCGCGGCCTCACGCGCGGCGTCGGCGTGCTCGGCCGGCGTGATGTTGGGCACGATCGCGATCGGGACGCCGCCGTGATGCAGCAGGTGCTGCACCGTCGAGCCGAGCAGGGTTCCCACCGCGGGACCGTGCCGGCGCGTTCCCAGTACGAGCAGGGCGGCGTCGTTCAGGTGCTTGTCGAGGGTCAGGCCCCCGTCGCCCTCGACGACGGTGCCGCGCACCTCCAGGCCGCGGTACTTGGTGCCCAGCCGATCGGTCACCTTCTGCAGCAGCTCGGTGTGGTACGCGTCAAGCTCCTCCGGTGTGACGACGAGGGCCGCGACAGCGTCGACCGACGCCGCCGGCAGCTGCCAGGCGTGAACCGCGTCGAGCGGCACGCCGGCCGCGACAGCCTCCTCGGCGGCGAACGTGATCGCCGAATCCGAGCTGCCGTCGTCGGCGACACCGAGCACGACGCTGTGGCCGCCCGGCGCCCAGTCGTCGGGCACCACCACGGTGGGGCAGTGCGCGTGGGTCACGAGCGACGCCGGGACGGCTCCGGTCAGCACCGACCGCACGCGGCGGTGCGGGTGCGAGCCGATCACCAGCAGGTCGGCCTCGCCGCTGCGGTCGACCAGCCCGTCGACGATGCTGTGCTCCACCAGCTCGGTGCGCACCTCGCTGCCGGGAACGGTGCGCCGCACCCGGTCTGCGGTGCGTTCGAGGCGCGCTTCGGCCTCCACCGGGTCGAGCACCATCATGTCGAACGC
>DATJFV010000094.1:0-18809 GCA_035495435.1 Pseudolysinimonas sp. | reverse complement strand
ACGAAGGCCGACGGCGACTGGAACGCCAACTACACGGTGACGAACGCCGCAACCGGCAAGTAGCAGAGCGCTCAGCGCGCTCAGGCGAAGAGCGCGTCGCCGATCGTGCCGCCGCGGCGCGCTCCCGGCGGCACGGCGAAGATCGCGCTGCCCACGTGCTTGGTGTATTCGTTGAGCGCATCGTGCCCGGCGAGTGAGCGTTGCACGGCGATGAACTGCGCCGGATCGCGCTGGAACGAGATGAAGAACAGCCCGGCGTCGAGGCGCCCGAGCGTGTCGTTGCCGTCGACGAAGTTGTAGCCGCGGCGCAGCAGGCGCACCCCGGCGTTCCGCGACGGATGCGCGAGCCGCACGTGCGCGTCCGTCGCGATCCGGGGGGTGCCGTCGTCGTCCGGGCGGGTGAAGTCGGGTTCGGTGAACTCGGTGCCGCCCGACAGCGGGGCGCCCTCGCCCTTGTCGCGGCCGATGACGCGCTCCTGCTCCTCGAGCCGGGTGCGGTCCCAGCTCTCGATGACCATCCGGATCTTGCGCGCCACGAGGTAGCTGCCGCCGGTCATCCAGGCCGGGCCGTCGCCGGCGCGCGTCCAGACGTGCTCGGCCACCGCATCCGGTTCTTCGGCCTTGATGTTGGCGGTTCCGTCTTTGAACCCGAACAGGTTGCGCGGCGTTGCCTGGGTGGTCGAGGTGGACGAGGTGCGGCCGAAGCCGAGCTGCGACCAGCGCAGCGCCGCCCGACCGAAGGCGATGCGGCTGAGGTTGCGGATGGCGTGAACGGCGACCTGCGGATCATCGGCGCAGGCCTGGATGCAGAGGTCGCCACCCGACTGCTCGGGCACGAGGGCGTCGCCCGAGAACCGGGGGAGCGGTTCGAGCGCGGCCGGCTTGCGCGACGCGAGCCCGAATCGCTCGTCGAACAGTGCCGGCCCGAACCCGAAGGTGATCGTCAGGCCTGCGGCCGGCAGGCCCAGCGCCTCGCCGGTGTCGTCCGGGGGAGCAAGCGGCGAGCCGCCCACCGCCCCGCTCTCGGTGACGTCGAGTCCCTGGGTGATGCGCGACGCGGCGTAGGTCCAGTCGGCGAGCAGTTCGCGCAGGTCCTGTGCGGTCGCACCCGCGGCCAGATCGAACGCGGCGAAGTGCAGGCGATCCTGCGCCGGCGTGACGATGCCCGCCTGGTGCTCGCCGAAGAACGGATAGCTGGCCGGCCCGCCCGACGTGGCCGGGGCGCCCACGCTGGTCGCGATGGCCGCGCCGCCCGCTCCGCCCACAGCGAGCCCGGCCGCGCCCGCACCGACGAGGCCGAGCAGGCCGCGGCGGCTCAGTCCGCCGGGCTGCGCGGGTTCGGCCATCAGGCGCCCAGCACCGCGCTGGTCAGCCGCGACAGGGGCTCGGCGAGGGCGTTCACGCCGTCCGAGAGTTCCTTGCGCTGCGCGTCGGTGACCTGGTCGTAGGGGGTGAAGCCGTCCGTGAGGCTGCCGTACTGTGCCAGCAGCGCGTGCAGCGCGTCAAAGCGGGACTGGATCTCGTCAGCCAGGTCACCCTCTCCCTTCGCCTCGGCGATGGGGCGCACGTTTCCGAATGCGACCTCGGCGCCCTGCACGTTGGCGGCGACGTCGGTAAGGTCGCTGTGCGACCACCAGTCCTCCTCGCCGGTGATCTTGCCGACCGCGACCTCATCGAGCAACGCGATCGCCCCGTTGGAGATGTCGGCGAGCGACACGGTGAAATCGTCGGCGTGCACGAGGTCGTACAGGCTCTGCACGTCGTCCTTCAGCTGCTGGGCGTGGGCCGCGCGCTCGGCCGGAGTCGACGGTGCCCAGTCGAGCGTGGCGCTCGTGCCGTCGGAGTTCAGGTCGCCCGCGGCCGGCGGCCACAGGTCCTTCTCGATGCGGTGGAACCCGGTCCAGGGCAGGCCCTCGGCGACCGCGTCGACCTCGCGGTAGTCGATCTTCGGATCGAGGTCGCCGAACGCTTCGGCGGTCGGCTCGATCCGCTCGTAGAACACGCGCGTCGGGGCGTACAGCGAGCGCGCCTTCTCGTCCTGCCCCGCGGCGTAGGCGTCGGCGAAGGCCCCGACGGCCGGGATCAGCTCTCCGGCCTGCGAGGTGATGTACGCGACGTAGTCGGCGGTGGCCTGGTCGATCAGCTGCTGTTCGTCGGCGGTCGCCGCGGTCGCCTCGCCGGTGACGGTGAGCTCGGTCAGCCCGATCGGCGAGCCCACCATCTGGAACTTGCAGGCGGTGTAGTAGGTGCCGGGCTGCAACTGCACGGTGTAGGTCACCGGGGTGCCGACGACCAGGTTCTCTTTCTCGCCCACGATCCGCAGCTGGTCTTCGGCGAGGATGTAGAACTCGTTCACATCCGATCCGGAGTTGGTCAGCTCGAACGTGACGCTTCCGGCCGCCGCCGTGGTCTCCGACAACGCGCATGAGTCGTCGGCGATGGCGACGCGGATGACGGACGCGTCGTCCGCCGGGGCGTTGGGGACGCATCCGGTCAGCGCGAGAGCCGTGATGAGCGCGGCGCCGGTGGCCAGCAGGGGACGAGAGGACATGAGTCTCCTGTTCTCAGGGGATGGCAGAGGATGACGGCTGCTGCGTCAGGCGGGTTGGACGACCGCGGCGGCACGCGGGCGGCTCACCTGCAGGAAGATCGCGAGCGTGGCGACCACATAGCCGACCCAGACGATCACCTGCAGCACCGTCGGAGCGGGCGTGAAGTTGAAGACGCCGGACAGGAGGGCGCCGTACCAGCTCGCGGGGGAGATCACGCTCGAGACATCGAACGCCGTCGCCGTGATCCCCGGCAGAACGCCGGCCTCCTGCAGGTCACCGACGCCGTAGGCGAGCACGCCGGCGGCGACCACGATGAGCACGATCCCGGTCCAGAAGAAGAACCGGCCGAGGTTGATGCGCACCAGGCCCCGGTAGATGAGGTAGGCCAGGACGACCGCGAGCAGGATGCCGATGACGGCACCGAGCGTGCCGAGCGCTGCGTTCGCGCCGGCATTCACGCTCGCCCAGACGAACAGCGCGGTCTCGACGCCCTCGCGCCCCACACTCACGATGCCGAGGATCACCAGGGCGGCGGCGGAGCGGGTGACGGCACGGTCGACGTCGGCGCGCAGCGCGGCGCTCATGCCACGGGCGTGACGGGCCATCCAGAACGTCATCCAGGTCACCATGGCGACCGCGACGATCGACAGGGTGCCCCCGAGGATCTCCTGAGCCTGGAAGCTCAGGGTGCTGGGGCCGAAGGTCAGCACCGCACCGACGATGAGGGAGAGCAGCACGGCGCCCGCGATGCCGACCCACAGGCGGGGCAGCACGTCCCGGCGGCCGATCTTGTGCAGGTAGGCGACGAGGATGCCGACGACCAGGCCGGCTTCGAGACCTTCGCGCAGGCCGATCAGCAGGTTCGCGAGCACGGGTCAGGGATTCCTTGCGGTCGGGGTGAGATAAGGAGATTGGTGAGGCTTACCTTACCTAACCAGCGTAGCCCGCCGGGGTTATCGTGTCCAGCGTGGATCGTGCGACCTTGCTCACCCTCGCCGTGGCCGCGGTGTTCGCGTTCGCGATCGGAGCGGCCGTCGGCTTCGTCACCACATTCACCCACCACCAGTACGCGCCCTGGGGCCTCATGGCCGGCTTACTGGTCATCGTCGCGGCCGTCACGGGCTTCCGGCTGGTGTTCGACAGCCGCGTGATCGCCGCTGCGGCCGCCGTGGGCGTGCTGGCCGGCATCGCCGTCCTCGCGCTGCCCGGTATCGGCGGCTCGGTGCTCGTCACCGACGACCCCTTGGGCTGGATCTGGGCCATCGCCCCGGTGGTGCTGTCTGTCACCGCGGTGGTCTGGCCGCGCCGTAGGATTGACACACCATGACCTACGTCATCGCTCTTCCCTGCGTCGATCTGAAAGACCGCGCCTGCATCGACGAATGCCCGGTCGACTGCATCTACGAGGGCGACCGCATGCTCTACATCCACCCCGACGAGTGCGTCGACTGCGGTGCCTGCGAGCCGGTCTGCCCCGTCGAGGCCATCTACTACGAGGACGATCTGCCCGAGCAGTGGAGCGACTACTACAAAGCCAACGTCGAGTTCTTCAGTGAGACGGGCGTCGGCTCGCCGGGCGGTGCCGCCAAGATCGGCCCCATCCCGGGCGATCACCCGCTGATCGCCGCCCTGCCCCCGCAGGAGACCGCGCACTAGTGCCGCTCGAGCTGCCCGACTTTCCGTGGGATGCGCTCGTCCCGTACCGCGACCGCGCAGCCGCCCACCCCGACGGCATCGCCGACCTCGCCATCGGCTCGCCCGTCGACCCGACGCCGCAGCGCATCCGCGACGCACTGGCCGCTGCCGCCGATGCGCCGGGCTACCCGCAGACCACGGGGTCGCCCGCCTTCCGGCAGGCCGTCGTCGACTGGTTCGCACGGCGGCATGGCGTCACCCTCGGCACCGCGAACACCATGCCCACCATCGGCTCCAAAGAGCTGATCGGGCTCATGCCCACTCTGCTCGGACTCGGGCCCGGCGACGTCGTCGTGCAGCCGAGCCTCGCCTACCCCACCTATGCGGTCGGCGCGGCCGTGGTCGGTGCCACGGTGCTCGTTTCGGACGAGCCCGACGACTGGCCCGCTGAGACCCGGCTGGTCTGGCTGAACAGCCCCGGCAACCCCGACGGCCGGGTGCACGATGTCGAGTTCCTGCGCCGGGCGGTGCGCCGGGCCCGCGACCTCGGCGCTGTCATCGCGAACGACGAGTGCTACACCGAGCTCAACTGGAGCGGCGACGAGCCGACTCCGACGATCCTCGACCCCCGCGTCATCGGCGACTCGCGGCGGCTTACCCTGTCGGTCGGTTCGCTCAGCAAGAGCTCCAACCTGGCCGGATACCGCGCCGGGTTCGCCGCCGGATGCAGCGACCTCATCGACGAGCTCGTCCAGGCCCGCAAGCACCTCGGTCTCAATCCGCCTGCTCCCGTGCAGGCGGCCATGGTCGCGGCCCTGGGCGACGACGACCACGTGACGCAGCAGCGCGAGCGCTACCGCGCGCGACGCGAGGTGCTGCTGGCGGCTCTCACCGCATCCGGGTTCCGCGTCGACGAGAGCCGGGCCGGCCTCTACCTCTGGGCCACCCGCGACGAGGACGCCTGGCAGACCGTGAGCGCCCTCGCGGATGCGGGCATCCTGGTGACGCCGGGCAGCTTCTATGGGGATGCCGGGGCCCACCACGTGCGCATCGCCCTCACCGCGAGCGACGCCACCATCGCATCCGCCGCCCGGCGTTTGGAGCAGCTCTCCAACCGCTGACGCGCATCCTTAGCGATTGCGACAGTGGTCCGACGCCCCCGATAGGCTGTACAAGTGACCGACGAAGCAACCTTCTCCTACCAGGGAGAAACGACAGCATTCCCGGTACTGAAGGCGGTCGACGGGCGCGACAGCGTCGACATCACCGGCTTCATGAGCAAGACCGGGCTGACCACTCTCGATCAGGGCTTCGTCAACACGGCGGCGACCAAGAGCGCGATCACCTACATCGACGGCGATGCGGGCATCCTGCGGTATCGCGGGTACGACATCGCCGACCTCGCCTCGAACTCGACCTACCTCGAGGTCGCCTGGCTCCTCATCTACGGTCAGCTGCCCACCGCGAGCGAGCTCGAGGAGTTCAGCGAAAAGGTGCGCAGGCACACCCTGCTGCATGAGGACCTGAAGCGCTTCTTCTCCGCCCTCCCGCACACGGCGCACCCGATGTCGGTGCTGTCCTCCGCGGTCTCGGCGCTGTCGACCTACTACGAGGACTCGCTCGACCCGCACAACCCCGAGATGGTCGAGCTGTCCACCATCCGGCTGCTGGCCAAGCTGCCCGTCATCGCCGCCTACGCCCACAAGAAGGCGCTCGGCCAGGCGTTCCTCTACCCCGACAACTCGCTCAACTTCATCGAGAACTTCCTGAAGCTGAACTTCGGCAACCTGGCCGAGATCTACGAGGTCGACCCGGTGCTGGTGAAGGCCCTCGACCGGCTGCTGATCCTGCACGAAGACCACGAGCAGAACGCGTCGACCTCGACCGTGCGCCTGGTCGGCTCGACCGAGGCCAACATCTTCGCCTCGATCTCGGCCGGTATCAACGCGCTTTACGGCCCGCTGCACGGTGGCGCCAACGAGGCGGTGCTGACCATGCTGGCCGGCATCCGCGACTCGGGCGAGGGCGTGGCGAAGTTCGTCGACCGGGTCAAGAACAAGGAAGACGGCGTGAAGCTCATGGGCTTCGGGCACCGCGTCTACAAGAACTTCGACCCGCGCGCCCGCATCGTCAAAGAGAGCGCCGACGAGGTGCTCGCCGCCCTCGGCGTCAGTGACCCGCTGCTCGACATCGCCAAAGAGCTCGAGCAGGTGGCGCTCGCCGACGACTACTTCAAAGAGCGCAAGCTCTACCCCAACGTCGACTTCTACACCGGCGTCATCTACAAGGCGATGGGGTTCCCGACCCGCATGTTCACCGTGCTGTTCGCCATCGGGCGGCTGCCCGGCTGGATCGCGCACTGGCGTGAGGCCAACAACGACCCGGCGACCAAGATCGGGCGCCCGCAGCAGCTCTACATCGGCGAGCCGGCACGGGAGTGGCCGCGCTAACTTTGTAGCGTGTTCGACAAGCTCCGCCGCCGCCTTCGGCGCGGACGCGTGGACGTCGGCACCTATGAGGCCCCCCTGCCGAGCGAGCCGCTTCCGGTGGAGGAGATCGCCGAGGAGGGTGTGCTGATCGCCGCATCCGCGGTACGGATGGCGGTGAAGAACCGCCAGATCGTGCGGGCCCTGCGCGACCGGGCCGACTACTCGGAGAAGAACGCGGTGGCGGCGGCACGCGAGGTGTTCCGCCAGCTGGCGCGAGAGAAGCGCGACGAGGTCGCCCGCCTGGACGACATCATCGAGCGGGTGCGCGACAAGCCGGGCCGGGCGACGCACCAGACCGACTACCGCAAAGGCGACTCGGGCCGGCTGGAGATGCGCGAGCAGGTGAGCGACATCCTCGCCGACCGGCTCGACGACCTCGCCGAGGACGACGAGTACCTGCTCGGCATCGTCACCGCGGCCCGCGAGGCGGCCTGGGAGGAGATCGGCGCCTCCATCCAGGCCAAGCTGCTGCGTCGGCCCGAGCTGGAGGCCGGAACGCGCGAGTACCGCGAGCACCGCGCCGAGCGGGTGCGCGAACTGATCAACGTCGACCTGGCGCTGCTGGAGGCGAGCTCGGCCCCGGAGTACTGAGCCGTCGGTTCAGGTGTGTAGGCGTCAGGCGTGCAGGGCGGCGTTCAACGCCACCCCGTCGCCGCTGCGCGGCAGCACCTCGACCGCACCGGTCTGCGAGTTGCGCCGGAAGAGCAGCCCCGCCACGCCGCTCAGGTCCCGGGCTTTCACGAGGCGCGGCTGCTCGCCGTCGATGAGAACGGTGACCTTCGTGCCGGCGGTGACGTAGAGCCCGGCCTCGACGACCGAGTCGTCGCCGATGGAGATCCCGACGCCGGCGTTGGCACCCAGCAGCGCCCGGCGCCCGATCTCGACGCGCTCGGTGCCACCACCCGAGAGCGTGCCCATGATCGAGGCGCCGCCCCCGACATCCGAGCCGTCCCCGACCACGACCCCCTGCGAGATCCGGCCCTCGACCATCGAGGCCCCGAGGGTGCCGGCGTTGTAGTTGACGAAGCCCTCGTGCATCACGGTGGTGCCGGGGGAGAGGTGGGCACCGAGCCGGACGCGGGAGGCATCCGCGATCCGCACGCGCTCGGGCACCACGTAGTCGAGCAGTCGCGGAAACTTGTCCACCCCGTGCACCGAGATCCCGGCGCGCTGCAGCGACGGCCGCAGACGGGCGTACGCGGCGGGGTGCATCGGCCCGGCGGTGGTCCAGGCAACGATCGGCAACTGCCCGAAGATCCCGTCGAGATTGATGTTGTTCGGCTTCACCAGCAGGTGGCTGAGCAGGTGCAGGCGCAGGTAGGCGTCCGAAGCGGATGCCGGGGCCGCGTCGGTCTCGATCGTCACGGTCACGAATTCCACCGTCACCTCGCGCCGGGCATCCGGCCCGAGGAACGGGGCCAGCTCGGCCGGAACCGGTGCCACCGCCGACGGCCCCGCCCCGAGTGCCGGCGAGGGGAACCAGGTGTCGAGCACACTGCCGTCGGAGGCGATCGTCGCGAGCCCGTGGCCCCACGCGGAAGTCATGCCCCTAGGCTATCGAGGTGCCCGCGCTCGACCTCACCCGCACCTCGGTCGAGCTGACCGCCGACCTCGTCGATGTGTTCTCGGTGTCGGGTTCCGAGACCGAGCTCGCCGATCTGGTCGAGCAGGCGTTGCGCCCGCACACGCATCTCGAGGTGCTGCGCGACGGCGACGCCGTCATCGCCCGCACGAACCTCGGCCGTGCGCGCCGGGCGGTGATCGCCGGGCATCTCGACACGGTGCCGGTGAACGACAACCTGCCCTCCCGCCTCGACGGAGATGGCATCCTGTGGGGTCGTGGCACGGTCGACATGAAGGGCGGCTGCGCCGTCCTTCTGAAGCTCGCCGCCGAGCTCACCGATCCGGCCGTCGACGTCACCTGGGTCTGGTACGACAACGAAGAGGTCGCTGCCGAGCTCAACGGGCTCGGGCGGGTATCGCGCACCCGTCCCGACTGGCTCGCCGCCGACTTCGCGATCCTCGCCGAACCGACCGATGCAGAGATCGAGGGGGGCTGCAACGGCACCCTCCGCGCCGAGATCCGCACCCGCGGGCGCCGGGCGCATTCGGCACGCGCGTGGGCCGGCGACAACGCCATCCACAAGGCGGCGCCCGTTCTGGCTCTGCTCGCCGCATACGAGGCTCGCACCGTCGAGGTCGACGGGCTCGCCTACCGCGAAGGCCTCAGCGCCGTGGGCATCAGCGGCGGCGTCGCGGGCAATGTCGTACCCGACGAGGCGGTCGTCACCGTCAACTACCGCTTCGCACCCGACAAGACCGGTGGAGACGCCGAGGCGTACATCCGCGAGTTGTTCGCCGACTACGACCTGCGGATCACCGACCTCGCCGACGGCGCGCGGCCGGGGCTCGACGACCCGCTCGCTCAGGCGTTCGTGGCCAGTGTCGGCAGCGCGGCGCGACCCAAGTACGGCTGGACGGATGTCGCCCGCTTCGCCGCCCTCGGCATCCCGGCGGTGAATTACGGGCCAGGAGACCCAGCGCTCGCCCACGCCGACGACGAGCGGGTGCCGGTCGAGCAGATCGAGCGGGTCGAGGCCGGACTGCGGACGTGGCTCACCTCCTGATCGCGCGGTTCCACGCGGCGCTCTGGTGGCAGCGCGTCCTCATCGTCTTCCTCGCCTCCCGCGTCGTGACGACGATCATCATCGCGACCTACGCCGCGCTGCAGCCGGTGAGCTACCGCACCGGTGCCTCGCCCGACTACTTCACCTTCGCCACCCTGTGGGACGGGCAGTGGTACTGGCTGGTCAGTCAGTCGGGCTATCCCGCGGTGCTGCCCACGACCGACACCGGTCAGATCGCCGAGAACGCGTGGGCGTTCCTCCCCGGATACCCGGCGGTCATGTGGGTACTGACCCTGGGTCACCATCTGCCGTTCTGGGTGATCGCACCGCTGGTGTCGACCGCGTTCGCGGCCGGGGCTGCGCTGCTGTTCTACAAGCTGATGGCGATGCGCCTGCCCGACGGCACGGCGCTCTTCGCGGTCGTGCTGTTCTGCGTCGCGCCGCTGTCGCCGATCCTGCAGGTGTCGTACGCCGAGTCGATGGCGCTGTTCCTGCTGTTCGCCGCCCTGATCCTGCTGCTGCAGCGACGGTATCTGCTGATGATCCTGCCGGCGGTGGCGATGACGTTCACCCGGCCCGGCGGACTCGCGTTCGCGCTCCTGCTGCTCGGCCACCTCATCCACCGCGTCGTCACGCGACGGCGCGACCCGCTGCCGCTTCGTCAGGCCGCCGCGATCATTGTGGCCGGTCTCGCCGTGGCGGTCGCCGGGGTGCTGTGGCCCGTGATCGCCGCCCTCGTCACCGGGGTACCCGACGCGTACACGGCGACCGAGCTGGTCTGGCGCCGCGCCTACATCGGCGAGCAGGAGCTGATCCCGTTCACACCCTGGTTCCTCGGCGCCGAGTGGTGGCTGGCCTGGTGGCACGTGCCGTTCGCCTGGCCGGTGGCGATCGCCGGCGTACTGGCGCTGATCGCCTCGTTCGTCGTCTTCCTGTTCCTGCCGCAGACCCGTCGGCTCGGGGTGGACCTGCGGATGTGGGTGGCGTCCTACGCGCTGTACCTGCTGGCGGTGTTCTTCCCGCAGTCGAGCACGTTCCGGCTACTGGTGCCGCTCGCCCCCGGTCTGGGCGCGCTCGCCGTCCCGCGCAACCGCGTGTACCGCGTGGTCCTGGTCGCCGCCGGCATCGCCGGTCAGATCGGCTGGATGTACATCGCGTGGTGGGTCGACGGTCAGGATTTCACCCCACCGTAAACGCGATGTCGCCGGATGCGGGATAATGGAGGAAGTTCTACAAGACTTGCGTGAAGGAGACCACCACATGGCTGCCATGAAACCGAGGACCGGTGACGGACCGATGGAGGCCGTGAAGGAAGGTCGGCTGATCATCGTGCGCGTCCCCCTCGAGGGCGGCGGCCGTCTCGTGGTCTCGGTCAACGACGCCGAGGCGAAAGAGCTCCGCGACGCTCTCAACAGCGCCGTCGACGCCGCCTGAGAGGCGACCAATCGCCGTCGACGCCGCCTAGTCGCTGAGCTTCACGAGTTGCAGCAGGCCGTCGCCGCTCGGAATCAGTGAGGCCTGCACCGCACCCGACTCCTTGATCGTCGCCAGAAGCGCGCGGTAGTCCGCGACGGTGTCGTCGCGCTGGGCCGGGTCGGCGACGCGGTCCTTCCAGAGCGCGCGGGCCACCAGCACCAGGCCGCCGCGGCGGGCGATGCGCAGCCCGTGCTCGACGTAGGCCAGCACGGATGCCGCGTCGGCATCCACCAGCACCAGGTCGTAGGCGCCGTCGTTCATGCGCGGCAGCACCTCGAGCGCGTTGCCCGTGATGAGCCGGATGCGATTGGCCGGCACATCCGCGTCGGCGAACGCCGTGCGGGCAGCCTGCTGGTGGTCGTACTCGATGTCGATCGAGGTCAGGATCGCGTCGGGCGCCCCGGTCAGCAGCCACAGCCCGCTGACCCCCGCACCGGTGCCGATCTCGAGGATCGAGTGCACGCTGCTGGCCGCCGCGAGAACCGCGAGCTGGGCTCCGACGGCCGGTGAAACCGGCTCCACTCCGAGTTCGAGCGAGTGGGCGCGCGCCGTCCGGATCGCCGCGGTCTCGTCGACGAACTCCTCCGCGTACTTCCAGCTGAGATCGTGCTTGGCCACGCTTCACCCTACGTGCTGCGGCCCAGAGGCCCGGCGTAGGCTGTGCCTGTGTCCTTCGGCCTGACCTTCGACAAGCTGCTGATCATCGCAGTGATCGCGGTCTTCCTGATCGGCCCCGAGCGTCTGCCCGGCTACGCGGCGCAACTGGCGCGGCTGGCACGATCCCTGCGCTCGCTGGCCGACGGGGCCAAGGAGCGCATGCGCGAGGAGATGGGCCCCGAGTTCGACGAGGTCGACTGGAAGAAGCTCGACCCGCGGCAATACGACCCCCGGCGGATCATCCGCGAGGCCCTGATCGACGAACCCGAGCTTCCGGCCGGACCGCCGCTTCCGGCGACGCAGCCATACCGCGAGAGCGCCTACGAGCAGCGGCAGCGCAAGCTCGGCAAGGGCCGGCCCGCACCCTTCGACGTCGAAGCCACCTGATCCGCGGCGCTCAGGCCGGTTCGACGAGCCGTGCCAGCAGTTCCGTCAGCAGGCGTTCGGCCAGTGGCGGCGGGAGCACCTCGATGAGGGCGAGCAGGGGGGCGAGCCGGTCAGGCAGTGCACCGCCTCCGGTGCCGATGCCGAAGCCCTGCAACAGCGCCCACGCGGTCTCGGAATCGAGTCCGCCGTCGAGCGGCGGCAGGCCCGCGAGCAGGGGAGCGGCGTCCACGTGCGGCACGCCGCGCACCGCGTTCGCTGCCGCGACGAGGGCCGGGATCAGGTCGGGCAGCCCCGCCTCGGTGACCGGGGTGATGGTCAGGTGCGTCGTCGACGGCATGCCGGCCACGCCGGGCTGCAACTGCAGGATCCAGCCCGACTCGCGCACCGCATCCGCCCAATGGTGCGGGTCGACGCGGTGCTCGGGCGCTGCCGCCGCATCCGTCGCCACCGCCAGCAGCGGGCCGACCGGCTCGCCCACCACACGCAAACCCTCGATGCCCTCGATCGCGGCCTGCAGCGCACGGGTCGCCCGCAGGCACGACGCCGCGAGCTCGGCAAAACCGTCGACGCCGAGCGCCTCGGTGATCGCCCACGCCGCCGCGAGCGGCCCCGCCGACTTCGACCCGAGGATCGTCGGGTTCACCACCGGGTAACCCGGCCAGCGGGTCGTCGCGAAGTACTGCAGACGCTGCCGCTCGCGACCGCGCTGAAGCAGCACCGAGGCGCCCTTGGGTGCGTAGCCGAACTTGTGCAGGTCGGCGCTGATGCTCGTCACACCGGGCACGGTGAAGTCCCAGGCGGGCAGGTCGGGCCAGAACGGCAGGATCAGCCCGCCGATGCAGGCGTCGACATGCAGCGGGATGCCGTGGCCGGCCGCCACCTGCGCGATCTCGTCGATCGGGTCGAGGGCGGCGAACGGATAGGACGGAGCGGAGGCGACTACGAGCGCGACGTCGTCCCCGAGGCGCTCGGCGATGTCGGCGGTCGCGACGGCGCCGCTGTCGAGAACCGGCACCAGATCGACATCGAGACCGAAGTAGTGGGCCGCCTTCTGGAACGCGGCGTGCACGGTCACCGGCGCCACCAGCCGCGCGCGCGCCTGTCCGGGGGAGAGGTCGCGCGCGGCCAGCCAGGCATCCCGCGCGGTCTTGACGGCCAGCAGGCAGCTCTCGGTGCCGCCCGTCGTGACGGTGCCCACGACATCCGGCCCGCCGTGCAGCAGCCCGCGGACGAACCCGATCAGCTCGCGTTCGAGGGTGGCCACCGAGGTGAAGGTCGTCGGATCGAGCCCGTTCACCGGCTGCACCGCCCGCACCGCCTGGGCGGCGAGCTCGTCGAGCTCGGCGAGCCCCGAGTCGTACACGTAGCTCAGCACCCGGCCGCCGTGGGTGGGGGCGTCGGCGGCGCGCAGCTCGGCGAGCCGGGCGAGGATCTCGGAGGCCGGTTTCTGGAAACTCATGCCGTCACCTCGATGTCGTGCTTGCGCAGGCGATACCGCACCAACGTGATGAGGCTGAGGGCCATGATCGCCGCCGGCACCACGCTGAAGCTGACCACGATGCCGGCCACGGCCGCCGGGGTCTGGGTGACCACCTGCTGACCGACCGACTCGACATATCCGCTGAGGGCCAGCACCACCGTCAGCACCGTCGTGCCGAGCGCCATGCCGGCCGTCTCACCCGCGGTCCAGACCCCGCCGAACGTGCCCGCGCTGCCGGTGCCGTGCACGCGCGCGTCGTGCGAGATGACGTCGGGCAGCATCGCCATCGGCAGGGTCTGCATGCCCGCGTAGGCGGCTCCGGCGATCGCGACCGAGACGTAGATCCAGGCGCCGGGAATCCAGATCAGCAGGATCAGGCTGAGAGCGGCGAGGCCGTAGATGACGGATGCGATGGCGAAGGCGCGCTCCTTGCCGATGCGTCGCGAGATGACCGCCCACAGCGGCGCGCAGAGCAGCGCCGGAGCGACGAGCGCGAGGAACAGGAACGTCACCCCGCTGCCGAGCACCCATTTGGCGACGTACTGCGCACCCGCGAGCATCACCCCGGTGGCGAGCCCCTGAAGGACGAACGTTCCGAGCAGCGCGCGGAACGGCTGACTGCGGCGCAGGGCCTCGACGCCGAGACGGTAGTTCGCCACGATCGATGCGCGCGACGCCGGGGTGCCCGGGGTGCCGCGGCGGGCGCTGAACGCCGCCACGAACATGCCGGCACCGAGGACGACCCCGGCGACGACCGCCAGAACGAGGTAGCCGAGGCGCTCGTCGGCGGGGAACGCATCGCGCAGTGCCGGGCCTCCCGCCCCGAACAGCAGGATCGCGAACGTCAGCACGACGACGCGGGTCGACAGCAGCCGGGTGCGGGCGTCGTAGTCCTCGACGAGTTCGGCCGGGAGAGCGATGTAGGGCACCTGGAACAGGCTGAACGCCGTCGCGCTCAGCACGAACGCCACCAACACCCAGATGCCCGCCGGCACCGGGCCGAGCGCTGCCGGCACCGCGAAGGTCAGGGTGAAGAACACCGGCAACAGGACCGCGCCGAGCAGCATGAACCGGCGTCGTGACCCGGTCACCGCCAGGCTGTGGTCGCTGCGGGCGCCGATCACCGGGTCGATCACGACGTCCCACACCTTCGCCACCGTCACCAGGATGCCGGCCCACAGGGCGGCAACACCGAGGGTGTCGGTGAGGAAGAAGACCAGGACCAGCCCCGGCAGTGTGCCGAAGCCGCCCGTTCCGATCGAACCGGCTGCGTATCGGGCGACGGTGCCCGCGGAGAGCTTCACAAGCGGCAGCATATCGACGCGCATACACTGAGCCCATGTCCGGTTCAACGATCGAACGGGCGGCGATGACCGACCTCGTGCGCGACCTCACCGCAACCTCGGGTCACACGGCCCGCGTGCTGGCACCCTTCACCGGCGAGCTGCTGCACGAGCTTCCGCTGAGCAGCGAGCAGGATGTCGAGGACGCCGCCGCCGCGGCCCGCGTCGCGCAGGCGGCCTGGTGGGCGGCCGGGGACGCGCACCGGCGACGGGTGCTGCTGCGGGCCCACGACATCCTGCTCGAGCGTCGCGAGGACCTGCTCGACGCGGTGCAGACCGAGACGGGCAAGACCCGAGGTCAGGCGTTCGAGGAGGTCTTCAACTCGGCTAACGCGACCCGGTACAACGCGCTCGCGGCACGCCGGGTGCTGCGCGGCGGGCGTCGTCGGGGCGGGATCCCGTTCGTCTTCTCCCCGCGCGTGCGCTACGCGCCCAAGGGCATCGTCAGCGTCATCACGCCGTGGAACTACCCGCTGTCGCTGGCGATCATGGACATCGCCCCGGCGCTTGCGGCCGGTAACGGCATCGTGCAGAAAGCCGACAACCAGGGCGCGCTGTCGATCCTCGCCGCGCGCCGGGCGTTCATCGACGCGGGGCTTCCCGCTGCCCTCTGGGCCGTGGTCGCGGGCGAGGGCTCGTCGGTCGGCAACGCGGTGGTGGATGCCGGCGACTACGTCTGCTTCACCGGGTCGACCGCGACCGGGCGGCACGTCGCCCAGCGCGCCGCCGCCCGGCTGGTGGGCGCCTCCATGGAGCTCGGGGGCAAGAACGCCCTCATCGTGCTCGACGACGTCGACCCGCAGCGGGTCGCCGGGGACGTCGCCAACGCCTGCTTCGCAGCCGCCGGGCAGCTGTGCGTGTCGATGGAGCGCATCTACGTGCTGCGCGGGGTTGCCGACCGGTTCATTCCGGCGTTCGCGGACCGGGTGAAGCACCTGTCGATCGGACCGGCGTACGACTACTCGACGGATGTCGGATCGCTGGCGACCGAGAAGCAGCTGCGCAGCGTGATGGCGCACATCGAGGACGCGACGAAGAAGGGCGCCACCGTGCTGGCCGGCGGTGTCGCTCGCCCCGACATCGGGCCGTACTTCATCGAGCCGACGGTGCTCACCGACGTGACCGACGACATGGACTGTGTGCGCAGCGAGACCTTCGGGCCCGTCGTCGCGGTGCACGTGGTCGACTCCGAGGATGCCGCGGTGGCTGCCGCGAACGACACCGACTACGGGCTGAACGGGGCCGTCTTCAGCAGGTCGCGGGCCCGCGCCCGCCGGGTGGCGGCCCGGCTGCACGCCGGCAGCGTCAACATCAACGAGGGCTACCGGGCGTCGTTCGGAAGCGTGGATGCCCCGCAGGGCGGCGTGAAGCAGTCGGGCCTGGGGCGACGCAACGGGCCGGAAGGGCTGCTGCGGTACGTCGAGGTGCACACCGTCGCCGACAACACCGGGCTGCTGCACCTGCCGGCGACCGGGCCCGAGTGGGCGAAGATGATCGCGCCGATGATGCTGCTGCTGCGCCTGGAGAAACTGGTCCGCCGCCGCTGACCCACCCCGCAGAGGCGCTACGAGGCCCGCAGGAGGAGGAACTCGTCGGCCTCGTCGCGCAGCGCCTGGATCACCAGCCGCACCGAGGGACGCACCGCCATCTCGGGGCGCTGGATCGTCCAGATCACCCGCTCCGACCGCACCCCGTCGAGCGGCCGGGTCACCAGGCCGTTCTCGTGGTCGCGCGTGGTGTAGCGCGGCAGGATCGCGATGCCGTGCCCGGCGGCGACCATCGCCTCGGCGATCCCGTTGTCGGCGAAGCGCTGCACCACATCCGCCTGCAGCCCGGTGATCGCCTCGATGCGCTGCAGGATGCGGTCGAACGGCAGACTGTCGGGGACGCCGATCCAGCGCTCGCCGATCACATCCGTCGGGCTCAGCGACTCCTTGGCCGCGAGCGGATGACCCTCCGGCAACGCGATGTCGAGCGGTTCGCGCATCAGCTCGGTGATCACCAGACCGCGGTCGCGCCAGCTGGGCAGAACGCCCGGAGCATCCGCCACCACAATGTCGTGGTCGGGGGTCAGGTCGGCGAAGTCGGGCAGCAGCGCATCCTGGTCACTGCAGATCACCCGGAGGCCGGGGACGTTCGCGATCCGGTGCAGCATGCCCGGCAGCAGCATCTGGCCCACGGTCGGGAACACCGTCAGCGTCACCTCGCCGCGCGGCTGCTCGACGAACTCGGCCCACACCGCCTCGGCGCGCTCGATCGCGACCCCGACATCCCGCGCCGCATCGGCCAGGACGCGGCCCGGCGGGGTGAGCGCCAGCCCGCGCCCCGAACGCTGCGTCAATGGAACGCCGGCCTCGCGTTCCAGCGCTTTCAGCTGCTGCGACACGGCCGACGGGGTGAGGTGCATCGCCTCGGCCACCGCCGTCACCGTGCCGCGCTGGGCGAGCTCACGCAGCAGGCCCAGACGACGTACATCCATGTAGTTAGGCTACATCCACATTGCAGTTTGTTTCGCTTGTGCTACATAGTCGACGTGACACACACTGGAGCCATGTTCGAGGTTCTCATCCCGCTTGCCGCCCTCAGCATGGCCGGCATCGTCTCCACGGTCCGCGTGACCGGCCGCGACGGCTACCGCCGTCAGCCGCGCCGTCACTGAGCTGACATCCGCACACAACGCGCCGGAAACCCCGGCGCGTTCGCGGTTTAACCGGCCTGACGCCGCCCGTCAGCGGCCGATGTAGATGTTGTCGGGATCGTCCGGATCGATCCAGGCGTCGACCGTGCCGCCGGGGCGCCAATGCCGGGCGAACGCCGGCCCGAAGATGTGCTCGTAGATGATGGTGCGACCGTCATCGAGTTCGAACTCGCCCACCACGATCTGCGCGCCGCGGTAGCGCCTGTCGCTCGTCTCGCGACGCAGCAGCGTCGCCTGCGCCAGCCGACCCTCCGCGATCAGGCGCGCCGCATCGCGGAACCGCGCATCGAAGGCGGCCTCCTCGCTGAGTTCGATGGTGCTCATGTTCGCCTCTCGGGACCGATCATCCCCTACTCAGCGAGGATGCACCGGCAATGCTCGCCCGGCGAGTCCCCGTGTGCGGGTCGCGAGAGTGTCGGCCAGCGCGGCGATGGCGGCGGCGGCGGGGTCATCCGGATGCGTCAGCACCACGGGCGCGCCGGTGTCGCCTCCCGCGCGCAACGGCACGCTCAGCGGAATCGTCGCCAGCACCGGAACCCCCAGCCGCGTGCCCAGGTCCGCTCCGCCCCCCGCGCCGAACAGCTCACCGGCCATGTTCTCGACGACGCCGATCACGGTCTGGCCCGTCTGCCGTGCCACCAGCCCGCTGCGCTCGGCGACCTCGGCCGCGGCGGGCTGCGGGGTGGTCACCACCAGCACCTCGGCGTTCGGCAGCAGCTGCCCGAGCGAGATGGCCACGTCGCCGGTGCCGGGCGGCAGGTCGAGCAGCAGCACGTCGAGGTCGCCGAAGTAGACGTCGGTGAGGAACTGCTGCATGGTGCGGTGCAGCAGCGGCCCCCGCCACGACACCGCTGTCGAGCCCTCGACGAACATGCCGATCGAGATCACCTTCACCCCGTGCGCCACCGGCGGCAGGATCATGTCGCCCACCTGGGTCGGCTTCACGCACACCCCGTCGGGCGCGAGCCCCAGGATCCCGGGGATCGAGTAGCCGAACACGTCCGCGTCGATCAGCCCCACCCGCAGTCCGCGCGCGGCCAATGCCACGGCGAGGTTCGCGGTGACTGTGGACTTGCCGACCCCGCCCTTGCCGCTCGTGACCGCGAACACCCGGGTGAGCGAGTCGGGGCCGAATTGCTGCCGCTTCGTGCCGCGCAGCCGGGTGGTCAGGGCTTCGCGCTCCGCCGGCGTCATCACCCCGATGTCCAGGTCGAGAGAGTCGACCCCCGGCACCGCGAGCACCGCCTCCCGGACATCGCGTTCGATGGTGTCGGCGGCCGGGCACCCGACGATCGTGAGGCGCAGGTCGACGTGGGCCACCGCATCCGTCACGGTGACATCGCGCACCATGTCGAGCTCGGTGATCGGCCTGCGGATCTCGGGGTCGACCACCCGGGCCAGCGCGGCACGCACCGCCTCGGCGGTCACCGCTCGCGCTCGTCGGCGTCGATTTCCTCCAGCAGCG
>DATJFV010000093.1:0-37654 GCA_035495435.1 Pseudolysinimonas sp. | reverse complement strand
ATGTGGGGGTTCGGCTTCCGGCGCACCTCACCGCGACGGGGCGGGCGATGCTCGCCGCGCTGCCGAGGGCGCAAGTGCGTGCGCTCTACCCGGATCGTGCGGCACTCACCCACCGCAACCCGGCCGGGCCGTCGACCCTGGCCGAACTCGACGCGCTGCTCGCCGAGGCGCGGCAGCGCGGCTGGGCCCACGAGGACGGCGACGTGACGCCCGAGTACGGCTCGGTGGGCGCCGCCGCGTTCGACCGCAACGACTACCCAGCGGCGGCGATCGGTGTGACGTTTCTGCGCTCGGCGGTCGACGACGCAGCCCGCGAACGTTTGAGCGCGGCGACCGTCGAGACGGCCGCCGCGCTCACGTCGCGGTTGCGGGGGCGTTAGCGGCCGCCGCCACCCTTCTCGGCCTCGGCCGCGGCAGCAGCCGCCCGCGCCTCGTCGTCGCCGATCTTGGCGTCGATGTGGTCGCGGATGTCGCCCACCTTGTCTTCGACCTTGCCGCCGGTGACGAAGTTGGCCGCCTTCTCGGCACCGTCGAGCACCGTGTCGCTGGCGTGCTCGGCCTTCTCGCTGTGCAGCGCGTCGTGGGCCGCGTCTTTCACGTCGGCCGCCTTCTCCTTCACCGCGTGCGCGGTGTCGCCGGCCACATCCTTCACCTTGTCGGCGGCGTCAGCGGCCGCGTCCTTGGCCTTGTCGACAATGTCGTCGAGTCCCATCGCAAACCTCCTGGCGGCGGGGACCATCCCAGCCGACACCGCACATTCTGGCGTGCGGCGAGGGGTGGGGTAAACAGCCGAACTCCTGATGCACGCGGCTAGGGAGTCGGAACGACCTCGGTCACGTTGCTGACGGCAGTTGCCGAGACGTAGAAGTTGCGGGTCGCGATGACCTCCACGTGCAGCGACGATCCGATGTCGTCCTCCGTCACCGTGTAGGTGGCACTGCTCGCGCCGTCGATCGGCGTCGATCCGCGATACCAGCGGTAACCCAGCTGACTCGGGATCACCGGGCCCTGCGACGACGCCCACGTCGGCGGCGTCACGATGCTCAGGGTGTCGCCGACGCGGGGCGTCGTCGGTGAGACAACCGGCACGACGACCGGGGCGAGTGTGTCGTCCATCACCGGCGAACAGGCTGTTGAGCCGGTCAAGGGCAGCCGCCCCGGAGCGGTCACTCTGAACTGGACGTAGAGGCAGCGGTTACGGTACGCGGCGGTGACGGGAAGCGAGCACGACGTCTTGCCGGTCAGAATGCCGGTATTGCTGTACCACTGGCACTTCTCGGTGACCGCGACAGGAGTGGGCGTCGCCCACTCGTCGAAGAAGTCGCGCTCGAAGAAGGTGATCGGCTCGGGAGTGGCAACCTTCCCGATGGTCGTGTTGCTGGTGTCTCTCAGCCAGTGCGGATCGTTCCAGTCGGCCCAGTAGAACCGGCTGGCCAGTTCAACGGCATCCGGCGCGGCGTCGAGTACGACGCTCTGCTCTTCGAATCCGGGGCGGTGCATGGTCACGGTGACACTGAAAACGTATGGTGCGTCGGCGAGCGTGAAAACGTAAGACGAGGCCGTCGCGCCCGCGATCTTGATGTAATCGGACGAGGTGCCCGAGGGCCCACGTTTGTACCACTGATAGGTGTAGGTCGGGGCGGGAACGGCGGGCACCAGGAGGCTGGTGTCGACCCGTGCATGTACGCCGTAGCCCGTGGTGTTGTAGATGATCGTCACGACCGGCGCAGTTGTCGTTACTCCGGCCGCGACGGTCGGGGACGGAGCGGAGAGGGGGCCGGTGGTCGGCAGGAACCCGTTCGCTGTCGCCCTCACGCGCACCGACAACGTCTTGCCGAGATCAGCGAGCCCGAGCGTGTACGTCGGCCCCGTCGCGCCGGTTATCGGCAAACCGGACCTGTACCACTGGTAGCTGGGGCTGATCGCCACGGGGGTCGCAAGGTCGGGTTCGGTGTACGTGGGAAGCTGCGCGCCGACCCGAAGTCCGACGCGAATCTCGCCGTCAACGGCGATAACGGAGGCCGGTGTCGACAACACCAAGTCATGGGCGGGCCCCGCAGGCAGCGGAAGCACCACAGTCGCATAACCCGATGCTGTGGCGGTCACGCGGACAGTGATCTGCTTGCCGGCGTCGGTGGAAACGAGTGTGTACTTCGCGCTGGTTGCCTTCGAGATGGGCACACCGTTGCGAAGCCACTGATAGGCCAGCGCCGCACTCGCGCCAGTCCCCGTGGTGACGCTGCCCGCGGGAACGGATACGGTGAGGGCCGCCGGTCCACTCCGGCTGATCACCGGCATGGTTGACGAGCCGGAGAGCACGCCCGAACCCACCACCGCCGGCGGGCTCATCTGCGCCAGACTCAGGTATCCGGGCAGGCTCGCAACAACACGCACGCTCAGCTTCGTCTTGCGGTCTGTCGCGACCGGACGATAGGTGGAAGCCTTCGCGCCGGAGATGGCGACCCCGTTGCGGTACCACTGGAACGACAGCGCCGGGGTGAGCGATGACCCCCCGCCGGTGTAGTCCGGGACAACGACTGTGGCAAGAGATCCAACCGTCGCGCCACCGGTGAACGCCACCGGGGCACTGACCGACATCGAGCGTATTCCCGCGGACGCGGTCGCCAGGCTTGCCGATTCGAATCCAGGACGGAGAATGTCGATCTCGACCGACAGTTGCTTGCCTGAATCGGCTGTCGTCAGGGTGTAGGTCGATGAGGTGGCCTTCGGAATGACGGCTCCGTTGCGCAGCCACTGGTAGTGGTAAACGCTCGGGGCGGGCGTGATCGTCGGCGGAATGGTCACAGCGATTCGACCGGGACCAGCGGCCACTACCTCGGCGTGCGTCGTCGAAACACCGGTGAATCGACCGTAGTCGACCACGGGCTCGGAGTAACTGGTGGTGACGGGCACGCGCCCTGCCATGCCGACGACCACACGAACGCTGACCCGGTATCCACGGTCGGCAGCGGTGAGGGTATACGTCGGCTGGGTCGCGGCGGAGATGTTCACGTGCTGCGTGGAGTGGGGCGCGATGCGGTACCACTGATACGTCTTCGCGAACGGCCCGGAGAGGAGGTCACCCGAGCCGTCGTAGATCTTCGGCGTGACCGAAAGTGTGTCTCCCACCCTGGGGAATGCCGGACTGACGTAGCCCTGATAGGGGTACGCGAGGGTGACGTCCTGGGAGGCCGAGTCCAGGACCGCCGTTGTCCACACACGCCCGCCGGCTGGCGCCTTCGACACCAGCACGCGGACGCGAATCGGCTTCCCTTGGTCGGCGGCGGTGAGGCGGTAACTAGATGCGGTCGCGCCCGTGATGGCAGCTTCTGCGCGGTACCACTGGTATTTGGTGACTGTCCCTGTCTCGGTGAGGCCGGAGACGGACGCCCCCAGGGTGGTCGAGAAGTCGGTGGTCGGCGCGATCGGCTGCACGAGCACCACAGCGGCGTCTGCACCCGCGATGGCGTCTGTTCCGATCGCCGAGGTCGCGTAGCTGCGGGCCGTGGCGGGGATGAGGTCGGGTGCGGTGGCGGTCACCTGCACACTCAGGGCCGAGCCGAGGTCCTCCGCCTGGATGTTGTACGTCGCCGCGGTCTCGCCGGGGATCGGCGCCTCTCCGCGGTACCACTGGTAGGTCGAGCTCACCTGGTCGGCGTTGACGACTTCACGCGTGCGAGCGTCACGGTAGGTGCGCGTTTGCACCGACGCGACTCCCCCCACCCGAAGATCACCGGTGATCCGCGGTGTCGGCTCGGATGTGATCAGCGAGAAGTCCCTCACCCCCAGGCCATCATCGAAGCTCGCCCCGCGTGATGACGGGCGGAATCCGGGACGCGTGTACACGACGCGCACGCTGATCTGCTGGCCATAGTCGGCGGCCGTGAGGGTGTAGTCCGCGTCGTGCGCGTCGGGGATGATGATCGAGCCCCGTTGCCAGACATATGAGATTTCGGTGGGCGGATCGAGCGGCGAAACCGCGTTCGGGGTTTCAGCCACGTGGAGCGTCGTGCCGGCTTGCGAGACCTGGGCGGGGCCGACGAGGTGATCATCGAACCGGGCCAGCTCTACGGGAAGCGTCGGCGGCCGCTTGTACGCGAACGGCAGATAACCGGCGCGCGCCACACTCCACGTGACGATGAAACGCTTACCCACCTCGGCTGCGGTGATCATGTGGACCCGGCCGGTGCCGATTGGCGCGGCTGTCCCTTCCCAATACCAGGTGAAGTGCTTGTCCGCTTCGTCGATGAACTCGATGTCACTGTCGTCGGCCGAGTTGCGGACGATGAAATCCGACCAGGTGATCTGAAGGGTCTGCTCGGGGACCAAACCCCCGGTGATCTCGTACGAGTCACCCGGTCGCAGCCGTACCGAGTAGTCCTGGGCAGCTGCATACGACGTGCGCACAGACGACCCCCTGGTGAAGGTGATGCGCGCGGTCAGCTTGTAGGGCCAGTCGGCGGCACTGGGCTTGTAGGTGACCTTGGTGGCACCCGAGATAGCCGAACGGGCACCTGTCGTGAGGTTCACGCGATACCACTGATAGGTCTTGGAGTATCCGGCCGGCGTGCTCGCGGGTGACGCCGTGAGGGTGAAGCTGCCGTCACCGCCGATGGTCTTGACGATGGCAACCGCGGGCCCCGCAACGGTGGCCGACGGCGTCGTCGCGGCCGCCGGCGCCACAGCCGCTGAGAACAGGGCAGCACAGATGAGGCTGACGAGCAGACTGCGGATAAGGGTCGCGCGCTGAGGCACCGACGAGGCCTTTCGATTCAGGCGCCCAGTGACTCTTCGACGCTCAACCCAGAGTATGAGGGATATTCGTCCCCGGCGCTACTCCTCCGCGCCGAGCAGCCGGCGCAGCTCCGACTCCACCGACGCGACCCGCGCCGGGTCGATGGTCACTCCCCCGTCGTAGGCGTCGACGAGCCGCGGGTCGACGTAGCTTTTGCGTGCGATGGCGGGGGTGTTGTTGAGCTCGTCCGAGGCGGCACGCATCGCGTCGACCACGGCACGCTTTCGTGCGGCGGCGCTCGGGCGGGGTCCGGTGCGCGCGAGCGACACGGCCGCGGCTGCGGTGCCGTGCAGGGTGCGGAAGTCTTTGGCCGAGAAGTCGCCGCCGGTGCGGCGGCGCACGTCCTCGTTGATCTCCTCTGCCGACAGCGGATGCCACCCCCGGTCGTCGCGGTACGCGAGCAGGCGGGCGGTCGGCCCGCGCCGCTTCAGCCGCCGCACCAGCACGGCGAGGTCGGGGTCGCGGATGTCGGACTCCCACTCGTGCCCGCTCTTGGCCGGGAACTTCAGCTCCACCGCATCCCCGGTGACCGTGGCGTGCGCGCAGAGCAGCGTCGACAGCCCGAAGCTGCCGTGCTCGGCCGCGTACCGCTCGCTGCCGACGCGCAGCGAACCGGTGTCCAGCATCCGGAACGCCCCCGCCAGCACCCGCTCGCGCGACAGGTCGTCGCGCCGCAGGTCGATCGTGACGCCGCGCCGCGCCGCGGGCAGGGTCGCGGCCAGGTCGAGCGCGCGCTCGTACTTGATGCCGTCTTTCTGCTCGCGCCAGGCCGGGTGGTACAGGTATTGCCGCCGCCCGGCGGCGTCGGTGCCGACCGCCTGCACATGCCCGTTGGGGTGCGGGGCGATCCACACGTCGGTCCAGGCGGGCGGGATGGCGAGGGCCAGCGCCCGCTCGCGCGTCGCGTCGTCGACCGGGTCGCCGTCGTCGGTCGTGAACCGCCAGCCCCTGCCCGACTTCACCCGCCGGAAGCCGGGCCCTGTCGTGTTCGAACGACGGAGGCGCGGCATGCCCTCAGGCTATGTCGCGCCCCCGCGGGGGGTTCAGGGCTTGACAGCCGCTACGAGATCGTCACCGGCGTCGCCGAGGTGTCGACGTAGGTCTTGTGCAGCTTGGCTTTCACCGTCACCGTGCAGGTGATCGTGTGACCCGAGTCCTCGGCGACCACCAGGTAGCTTCCCGCGGTCTGCCCGGAGATCGCGACACCGTCGCGCAGCCACTGGATGGTGGTGCTGTCACCGCTGTGACCACCAACCATCGATCCGTCTGCCTCGAAGTAGATCGGCGGCTCGCAGGTGAGGGTCTGAGCCACGGTCGCCGTAGTGGGCGTGCTTCCCCCGCTGATCACCACGCCGCTCGCGGTCGTGATGCCGTTGGCCAGCATCCCCGGAATCGTCTGGTACCAGTACGTCGTGTAGCCGGTCTTCGTGAGACGCACCAGCACGCTGATCGACTTGTTGGTGTCGGTCGTCGCCAACACGAAGCTCGAGGCGGTGGCTCCGGTGATCTTCACGCCGTTGCGGTACCACTGGTAGATCTTCGTGAAGCCGGTGGTGACCGGCGTGCCGACGAAGCTCACGCTGGCCTTGCGGGTGCTGAGGTTGATGACCGTCTTCGGCTCGTAGGTGCCGACATCGATCGTGCCCGCGGGAACCGTCGCCGTCGCCGCGCTGACTGGGGCCATCACGCCGAGGCGACCGGCCTTGGTGGCCGTGACCCTCACCGTGATCTTCTTACCGAGGTCAGCGGCAACCAGCGTGTAGCTGCTGGCAGTGGCGCCCGAGATCACCGACCCCGAGCGGTACCAGGTGTAGACGTAGGTGATGCCCGTGGTCGGCACGGTGCGCGCCGAGTCGTCCCAGAAGCTCGGGTCGGGCAGGCTTGCGGTGACCGTCTGCCCCACCTTCGGGCTCATGTTGTCGATCGTCGGGGCCACGGGCACGACCGCCTGGTAGATCGTCGGCTGGACCGCCACGGCATCCGGCAGCACCGTGACCGGCACCTCGAAGTTGGTGCGCGTCATGGTCACCCGCACGCTGATGTCCTTGTCGTAGTCCAGGGACGTCAGCTTGTAGGTCGACGCGGTGGCCAACGGGATGACCTGTCCGTCGCGCAGCCACTTGTAGGTGTACGTCGGCGTCGGCGTCGGCGGGTACAGCCCGCTGACGTCGGCCTTGAGGGTGCCGACCCCGGGGCCGGCCTCGATGTCGACCTCGGCATCGGTGTAGCCGTCGGCCGATCCGAGAGTGACGCCCTTACCGATCAGCTGACCGGTGGTGACGCCCATCAGCGGGGTGTAACCGATCTTGCCCACGATGTACCGCACCGAGAGGATCTTGTTGTAATCGGCGGCCTGGATCGTGTAGGTGTCGCTGGTTGCTCCGGGGATGGGAACGCCCGCCCTCAGCCACTGGTACTTCATTGGTGGTGTCATCAACAGGCCGCCCGGGTACTGGAACTGGCCGACGCCGTAAACACCACCCTGGGAACCGAGCGTCCACGTGTTGGTCGACTGATACGGCTCGTGACCGGGGTCGATCGCGATCGAGTAGTCCTGCTCGTCGGTGAAGCGCACATCGGTGGTGAAAGTCCGCGAGCCGACGGCACCGTGACTGGTCACGATGCGCAGCTTGATGCCATGACCGTTATCTGCGGTGGTTAGCGTGTATGTGGGCTTGGTCGCGTTCGTGATCGCGACTCCGTCGCGGTACCACTGGTACTTGACGGTGTTCGCAGTGCTGGTGCCGGTCGGCCTCAGGATTCCGGTCGCACCATCCCCCGCGGCCGAGGTGAAGGAGAGGACGGTCGCGAAGTCGTCCGACTTGTCCAGCAGTTTCGTGATCGTCGGAGCCGCGGTATCGGAGCCGGGCAGCAGCTCGGTGCCGACGACCTGCGTGCCAGCGCTGGTCGAAATGCTCGGCAGGTCGGCCTCGTAACCGGTCGCCTTCACCACCATGCGTACGGTGATGCGCTTGCCCTTGTCGGCGCCGGTGAGGTGGTAGGTGGCCAGCTTTCCCGCGGCACCGGTCACGGCGACGCCGTCCCGGTACCACTGGTAGGTCGCCACGATATTCGAGGGGTCGATCGTCGACCCGCCGTCCCTCATGTCGAAGTAGGTGCGATCGGCGATCGTCAGGTCGGCGCACGATCCGTTGGTGCACGGCGACCCGACAATCACCGGAGCCGTCGGGTTCGCCCGCAACCAGTAGTTGCCGAGGGTGTCGGCGGTGGTGACGGCGTACTGCGTGTAGGTGCCGTATCCGGTGCGCAGGTACTGCACGCGCACGCTGACTTTCTTTCCATAGTCGGCGCTCTGGCTGAGCGTGTAGGTCTTCGAGGTCGCGCCGCTGATCGCAACGCCGTTGCGATACCACTGGTACCTGATCGTGGTGGCCAACCAGGCGGGCTGTCCGGAGGCGTAGACGTCGTTGAGGTTGGCGTCGACGCTCTTCTTGAGCGGGTTGATCGGATCATCCAGCACAGCGGGGGTCTGGTTGTGCACCAGGGTTCCGGTGAGAGTGATGGTCGGGCCGGTGGATGAGGTGGTGCTCACCGACACCCATCCGGCTTTCGAGGCGGTCACCTTCACGGTGATCTTCTTGCCGAAGTCGGCGCTCTGCACCAGGTAGGTGCTCGCGTTCGGGACGCCCGTGATGGCGACACCGTTCCGCAGCCAGGTGTAGCTGTAGCCCGTGGGTGTGAGGGGCGATCCCTCGCCGACGTAGTTCAGACCGTTGGTCACGCTGAGCGTGTCACCGGGACGTGCTGTCCCCGTGATGGTCAGCGCCGACCCGGAGTTGGTCGTCTTGATCGTCAGGTTGCGCGCCGGGGAGGTGCGCGTCACGACGTTCGAGTAGCCGGGAATCGTCGCCTTGACCGAGACCTTGATCAGCTGGTTGTAGTCGGCCGAGACGAGGGTGTAGAACTCGCCCTGACCGGCCGCCCCGGCGATGGCGGTCGACCCGCGGTACCACTGGTAGGTGAAGGTAGTGCCCGACGGGAAGCTCGACGGAACCGCCTGGACCGAGCCGCCGGAGTTGTCGACCGCGACCGTTCCGGGGTCGGTGGAAAGGTAGATGCCCTCAAGAACGGAGTAGTAGTCGCCGGTCCCCTGATAGAAACCGAGCGCCCCCGTGGCCGTCACGTTCGACTGGCCTAACCGGGTGCCGGTCACGACCACCTGGATCTCGTACCCGGCGTCATCACCCGCGAGGACGTAGCTCGAGGCGGTCGCGCTCGAGATGTTCGACCACACGAGGCTGCCGTGTACCCGTCGCTGCCACTGGTATGTGATCGCTTCGGCGTCCCACGAGTCCCCCAGGAACGCGGTCAGGGTGTCACCGACGCGGTAGGCAGAACGGTCGTAGTAGCGGGTGGAGTCGACATACACGTCGCCCGCGTGGTTCGCATTCGTTGAGCGGGTGACCTGAATCGTCGCCTGATCGTTCACCAGGTCGATGTTGGTCACGGTCACCTGAATCCCGCTTGCAGCGCCCTGAGTATAGAAACTGTCGCCAACGAGGTACTTGACCTTGTCCACGCCGCCCACTGAGCGCCCGATGAGATAGGTGTCGTATCCGGGCAAGCCCTGGTATCCCGACTCGAGGGTGAAGCCGTTGTCATAACCCGACGGCTCTAGACGCAGCACACGGACGCCTGCCTGTCCTGCGACATTTCCGACGCAGTCCCCACCTCCGTCTCCGGGACTCGGGTAACAGGTTTCGGCGGCGTACTGCGCATCCTCGTCGCTGAAATCCCGGTATTCGACGAAGAATTGCGTCCCGTCCGGGTCGGGAATGATGATCGAACGCAGGCCCGAGCCGCTGCTGACCGAGTTGATCGTGTAACTGGTCGTTCCGGTTGCCGCCTGAACCCACGAGCCACTGGGCCAGATGCCCGAACGGATGCCAGCGGCACTCGAGAGGGCACCCCCGTCGTGGCCCGGGTAGCCGTATCCCATCACATCGACGAGATCGCCGTAGTAGTTGTTCTCGCATCCGCTGATGCCCGGGTCGGAAATGGCGCTCCCGTAGACCTGCGCTGAGGCCCCCGCGTTCGGGGACGACGCGGCGCACTCCAGCCAGTCCGCGTGGCCCAACGACATGTTGTGCCCCAGCTCGTGCGCGAGGGTCGCCATGCGGATCTTCTGGTCAGAGCCCCCGACCACCCACAGCATCCCGCCCTGGTTCACGCTCCCCCCAATGGTGCCGAGGCCAATCGCGCCGCCGCAGTTCGTGTTGTACGGGAAGAGCAGCACCAGGTGCGTGTTCGCCGACTGCACGTAACCGAGCTTCGACTTGGCGACCGAGGCGGCCTGGTTCCACAGTGCGAGGGACCCCGAGTTCGTTTTGCAGCTGTAGCTGCTGGCGTACCACGGTGCGGTGCCGGCAAGGCTGAAGCCGATCGAACCGCCCGACTGGTCACTCCAGTAGTCGTTGGCGTGCAAGACGAGGTTCTTTGCCTCGGTAGACGTCTGGTTCGCCCCCTTGGTCTGCTTCTCCTTCGGCGAGACGAGCACCACATAGATCTTGTGCGTCGCGGGCGCTGCGGGGGTCTGCGTCACGAGCGAGGACGTGGTGCGCTGAATGGTGCGCTGCGCCGACGTGCCCACGAGCTCCAGCGGTGCGACCGACGTGCTGTAGCGGGCCAGCTGCGTGAACCTCGTTGACGCGGTGCTCGCGAGCACGAGCCCCGGCGGCACCGCAAGATTCGCCGTGATCTTGCCGCCTCGGTTGGCCTGCGGCAGCGCCGACGCGTCGACCAGCAGGCCACCGTAGCCGTCCACCATCAGCACCAGAGCCGGCGCGCCCGGCTGGCCCGTCTCATCCGCAATGCGGTTCAGGATTCCGCTGTACGAAACCGTCTCGACCCCCGGTGCAGACGTGCTCGTCGGCGTCGGGTCGGCGGTCGGCGTCGGGTCGGATGCCGGGGTCGGCTCGGTCGTGGCCGTCGCCTCAGGGGTCGGGTCAGCCGTCGGCATCGGGCTCGACGTCGGGTCTGCGGTGGGGTCTGCCGTCGGCTCGGATGTCAGCACCGGGTCCGGTGCGGGCGGCTCCTCGGCGGCCGCGGGAAGCACGGGAAACAGGGTCGCCGCGATCACCGCCGCTCCGGCGAACACTGCGGACATGCGGAAGCGGCGCGAAGCGTGCACGAACTGATCCAGTCTCAAGAATGGGCAAAGCTAACTGAGTATGGCGGTCAGTCTGCGGTGCCACAAGAGGCGAATCTGCCCCACCTTCGGGGCTGCGAAAGCTCAGACGTCGACGGTCTTCAACGCCCCCGACGGATGCGTCCCGGGCCGCGCTCCGCGCACCGCCGTGAACCCCACACACAGCACCCAGACCAGCCACGGAAAGATCGCCAGCAGGGCATTGCCCCAGCCGCCCGCCGCCAGGAAACTGCCTGGCTGCGTACCGCCGAACGCAACCGGTGCCCACACCAGGTTCGACACCGCGGTGATCCCGGCGAGGATGCCGGTCCAGCGCGGCACGACCCCCGACGCGAACGTCAGAAACGCTGCCGTACTCGACACCAGCGCCAGCAGCACCGAACCGATCGAGCCGAAGATCAGCGTGTGCCCCTCGATCAGCGCGCGAATCGCCGACGGATCGGGCTTCAGGTCCCACACATCGAGAGCGGTCGCACCGTCGAGCGCATCGCCCACCAGGGTGACCGAAATGAACACCAGCCCCGCGCCGTACATGACGCTGCCGACCCAATCGAGGTCGGGCTGCGCATGACCGACCAGCTGCCGGAACCCGCCGAGAAAGAGGATCAACGCCGCCATCAGGAACGTGTCGGCGAGGATCACCACGATGATCTGCGCACTCGATCGCTGCACATAGTCGACGAGGGCTTCGGATGCGTCCAAGGCCGGGCGCGCACCGATCGTCAGCTTGGTGATGGCTTCGGTCGCGAGGAACACCGCAACCAGAAGCGCCGAGATGCCCACCCAGCGGCGCACGTCGGGGCTCGGGGGTTTCGGCATGACGTCCAGGTTAATGAGAGAACGGGGCCGCCGTTCGAGAAACTCGAACTGCGGCCCCGCTTCCGTGATCGCGATTCGCGCCTACGGCGCTACTCGATCGACGGGTGTTACTTGATGATCTTCGTCACCGTTCCGGCGCCGACGGTGCGGCCACCCTCACGGATCGCGAACCCGAGGCCCTCTTCCATGGCGATCGGCTGGATCAGCTCGACCGTCATGCCGACGGTGTCGCCGGGCATGACCATCTCGGTGCCCTCGGGCAGCGTGATGACGCCGGTGACGTCGGTGGTGCGGAAGTAGAACTGCGGACGGTAGTTCGCGTAGAACGGGTTGTGGCGGCCGCCCTCGTCCTTGGACAGGATGTACGCCGTGCCCTCGAAGTTGGTGTGCGGCGTGACCGAACCCGGCTTCACGACGACCTGACCGCGCTCGACATCCTCGCGCTTGGTGCCGCGGAGGAGCAGACCACAGTTCTCGCCGGCCCAGGCCTCGTCGAGCTGCTTGTGGAACATCTCGATACCGGTGACCGTGGTCTTCTGCGTCGGGCGGATGCCGACGATCTCGACCTCGGAGTTGATGGCCAGGGTGCCACGCTCGGCGCGGCCGGTGACGACGGTGCCACGACCGGTGATCGTGAACACGTCCTCGATCGGCATCAGGAACGGCTTGTCGCGGTCGCGCACCGGGTCGGGCACGCTGTTGTCGACGGCCTCCATGAGGTCGAGCACCGACTGGCCCCACTTCTCGTCGCCCTCAAGAGCCTTGAGGCCCGAGACGCGGATGACCGGAGCGTCGTCGCCGGGGAAGCCCTGGCTCGACAGCAGCTCGCGAACCTCGAGCTCGACGAGCTCCAGGATCTCCTCGTCGTCGACCATGTCGGCCTTGTTCAGCGCGACCAGCAGGTACGGCACGCCGACCTGCTTGGCGAGCAGCACGTGCTCACGGGTCTGCGCCATCGGGCCGTCGGTCGCCGCGACCACCAGGATCGCGCCGTCCATCTGGGCGGCACCGGTGATCATGTTCTTGATGTAGTCGGCGTGGCCGGGGGCGTCGACGTGCGCGTAGTGACGCTTCGGGGTCTCGTACTCGACGTGCGAGATGTTGATGGTGATACCGCGCTGACGCTCCTCGGGAGCGGAGTCGATCGAAGCGAAGTCACGGGGCTGGTTCACAGCGCTCGGGTACTTGTCGGCGAGCACCTTCGAGATCGCCGCGGTGAGCGTGGTCTTGCCGTGGTCGACGTGACCGATCGTTCCGATGTTGACGTGCGGCTTGGTCCGCTCGAACTTGGCCTTAGCCACTTTGGGTCCTCCTCAGGACTTGGTTTTTTGCCTTGATTACTTTACTTAGGTTCCGGGTCTCGATACGCGGGCGGGCCCGCTACTCGACCACCGGGGTGGTCGGGCTAGTCGCCCTTGCTCTTCTGGACGATCTCGTCGGCAACCGCCTTCGGGACCTCCGCATAGCTGTCGAACGTCATGGAGTACACGGCGCGCCCGGAGGTCTTCGACCGAAGGTCTCCGACGTACCCGAACATCTCCGACAGCGGGACCTTGGCCGTGACGACCTTGACACCGGTCGCATCGTCCATGGACTGGATCTGCCCGCGGCGCGAGTTGAGGTCGCCGATGACGTCGCCCATGTACTCCTCGGGCGTACGCACCTCGACCGCCATCAGCGGCTCGAGCAGAACAGGGCTCGCCTTGCGCGCGGCCTCTTTGTAGGCCATCGAGCCGGCGATCTTGAACGCCATCTCCGAGGAGTCGACGTCGTGCGAGGCGCCATCCACGAGGGTGGCCTTGACGCCCACCGTCGGGTAGCCCGCCAGCACGCCCACCTGCATCGCATCCTGGATGCCGTGGTCGACCGAGGGGATGTACTCGCGCGGCACGCGGCCACCGGTCACGGCGTTGACGAACTCGTAGCTCGTCTCCGGGGTGACCTCGAGCGGCTCGATCGTGATCTGCACCTTGGCGAACTGACCCGACCCACCGGTCTGCTTCTTGTGGGTGTAGTCGTACTTCTCGACCGCCTTGCGGATGGTCTCGCGGTACGCGACCTGCGGCTTGCCGACGTTGGCCTCGACGTTGAACTCCCGCTTCATGCGGTCGACCAGGATGTCGAGGTGCAGCTCGCCCATGCCCTTGATGATGGTCTGGCCGGTCTCGGGGTTCTGCTCGGTGCGGAACGTCGGGTCCTCTTCGGCCAGCTTCTGGATCGCGGTGCCCAGCTTCTCCTGGTCGGCCTTCGTCTTGGGCTCGATCGCGACCTCGATCACCGGGGCCGGGAACGTCATCGACTCGAGGATGACCTGGTCGTTCGGGTCGCTCAGGGTGTCACCGGTGGTGGTGTCCTTGAGACCGATGACCGCGTAGATGTGACCGGCGGTCACGCCGTCGACCGGGTTCTCCTTGTTGGCGTGCATCTGGAAGATCTTCCCGATGCGCTCCTTCTTGCCCTTGGTCGAGTTGATGACCTGCGCGCCCGAGTCGAGCTTGCCCGAGTAGACGCGGATGTAGGTCAGACGCCCGAAGAACGGGTGGGTCATGATCTTGAACGCCAGCGCCGAGAACGGCTCGGCCGCGTCGGCGTGACGCTCGATGACCTTCTCTTCGTCGCGGATGTCGTGGCCCTCGATCGCCGGCATGTCCAGCGGGCTGGGCAGGTAGTCCACGACCGCGTCGAGCATGGGCTGCACGCCGCGGTTCTTGAACGCCGAGCCGCAGAACACCGGGTAGAGCTCGCTGTTGATGACGAGCTTGCGGATCGCACCCTTGATCTCGGCGACCGTCAGCTCCTCGCCGCCGAAGTACTTCTCGAGCAGCGCCTCGTCGGTCTCGGCCACGGTCTCGAGCAGGATGTTGCGGTACTCGTTGGCCTTGTCGACCAGGTCGGCCGGGATCTCCTGCACCTCGTACTGGGCGCCCATGGTCACGTCGCCCTTGGCGTCGCCGGGCCACACCAGTGCACGCATCTCGACCAGGTCGACGACGCCGACGAACGACGACTCCGAACCGATCGGCAGCTGCATGACCAGCGGCTTCGCGCCGAGGCGCTTCACGATGGTGTCGACCGTGAAGTAGAAGTCGGCGCCCAGCTTGTCCATCTTGTTGACGAAGCAGATGCGCGGCACGTCGTACTTGTCGGCCTGGCGCCACACCGTCTCGGACTGCGGCTCGACACCCTCTTTACCGTCGAACACCGCGACCGCGCCGTCGAGGACGCGCAGGTTGCGCTCCACCTCGACCGTGAAGTCGACGTGCCCGGGGGTGTCGATGATGTTGAGCTGAATGCCGTTCCAGAAGCACGTGGTCGCGGCGGAGGTGATGGTGATGCCGCGCTCCTGCTCCTGCGCCATCCAGTCCATCGTCGCGGCGCCGTCGTGCACCTCGCCGATCTTGTGCGTGATGCCCGTGTAGAACAGGATCCGCTCGGTCGTCGTCGTCTTGCCGGCGTCGATGTGCGCCATGATGCCGAAGTTGCGGACCTTCTTGAGGTCGGTGAGCACGTCCTGTGCCACGTGGGTTCCTTATCTATTCGTTGAGCTCTGCTGATTGAGTAGCGGCGCGAGCCGCGTGTCGAAATCTGCTCTCGCAGGCTGGTTTCGACACGGCCGCGAGCGGCCTACTCAACCAGCAGGTGAGATTTACCAGCGGTAGTGCGCGAAGGCCTTGTTCGACTCGGCCATCTTGTGCGTGTCTTCGCGGCGCTTGACCGCGGCACCCAGACCGTTGGAAGCGTCGAGGATCTCGTTGGTCAGGCGCTCGGTCATCGTCTTCTCGCGACGCGACTTGGCGTACGAGGTGAGCCAGCGCAGCGCGAGCGTGTTCGCGCGGTGCGGCTTGACCTCGACGGGCACCTGGTAGGTCGAACCGCCGACGCGGCGGGACTTGACCTCGAGGGTGGGGCGCACGTTGTCGAGCGCCTTCTTGAGAACCTGCACCGCATCCTGACCGGACTTGGTGCCCACGCCCTCGAGTGCGTCGTAGACGATGCGCTCGGCGAGGCCCTTCTTGCCGTCCATGAGGATCTTGTTGACGAGCTGGCTGACGACGGGCGCGCCGTACACCGGGTCGGCGACGACGGGGCGCTTCGGAGCGGGACCCTTGCGAGGCATCTCTTACTTCCCCTTCTTGGCGCCGTAGCGGCTGCGAGCCTGCTGGCGGTTCTTGACGGCCTGGGTGTCGAGCGCGCCGCGCACGATCTTGTAGCGCACGCCGGGCAGGTCTTTCACACGACCGCCGCGGACGAGCACCATCGAGTGCTCCTGCAGGTTGTGGCCCTCACCGGGGATGTAGGCGGTGACCTCGGTGCCGTTGCTGAGCTTCACACGGGCAACCTTGCGCAGAGCCGAGTTCGGCTTCTTGGGGGTGGTGGTGTACACACGGGTGCACACGCCGCGCTGCTGCGGGTTGGCCTTCAGGGCCGGGGCCTTGGTCTTGACGACCTTCGGCGTGCGGCCCTTGCGGACCAACTGCTGAATCGTAGGCAAAGTGTTTGCTTTCTGGTTTTTCACTGCACGGTGACAGTGGCTGATGGAGTTCCATCGCAATCCGCTCCCCGGCCTGGATTCAGTCCGGGACTTCGAGTGGATATGCCGTGGGGGCCGGAAGTGGCCCAGAGGGTTCGTGCATGCCGCATGAGCACACACCCGGTCGAGTGTACACGTAACGCGACGTCATCGCAGGCGCGAGCGGCGCACACAAGGCTCCGCCCCGGCGCGCGGTGGGCTGCGCCGGGGCGGAGTGCAGGGCGGACCCGGTTAAGGGGCCGCGGTCTCGGTGGGATCGGCGGTCGGGGTGCCCGTCGATCCCGGGTCGGGTGTGTTGCTCGGTGCGGGCGTGGCCGGCTCCATCGACTTCACGACCGTGCTCACCGGGCGCGGATCGCCCGCGACACCGGTCGGGATCGCGTAGATGTAGCCGCTCACCTTGCCCAGCAGTTGAGCCGAGGCCGCGTCGGCCGCCGGTTCGGTGCTGAGCTCGGTGATCAGGAACAGCCGGTCACCCGACTGCAGGCCGTGCACGAAGTGCAGCACCGCCGCCGACGTCCCGCTGAACTCGATGCTCACCGGGATGGCGACGAAGTTGCCCGGGGTCACCAACGGGTTGGTGACGAGTCCGGGAACCGCGGGCTTCGGCGCCGGTGTGGCCGACGGCGAAGCGGAAGCCGAGGCATCCGACGAGTCCGAGGCCGCGGGCTTCGGCGCCGCCGGAGCCTCCGCGGGCACGTACGCGACCGGATCGTCCACACCCAGCTGGGTGATCTGCACCTTGCTGACCTTGGCCAGCGCGGAAAGGCCGTCGATGTAGCCGGACGGGTCGACCCCCGCCGGGATCGAGGCGCGCAGATCGTTGAGGTCGGACTCGAGCTCGGGGAGCTTGGTCGAGTCGCGCTTCAACTGGTCGACGACACTCTGGCTCGCCGCCACCTGGGCGGCGGCATCCGCGCGCGACTGGTCGGCCGAGGCGGCAGCCGCGAGCTGCGGCTGCGCCACCAGGAACCAGCCGAGCGCCGGGATGATCAGCATGACCAGCACGGAGGCCAGAACGGCGATGCGATGCTGCTGCATGTCAGTTCCCCTCTCCCTCGCCGGCCGCCGGGTCGACGGCATCGGTGCCCGTCGCATCCGCGCCGGTGTCGGCAGTGCCCGTGTCGGCGGTGCCCGCCGGCGCCATCGACTTGACCTCGCCGGTGGACGCCGCAGCAGCCGCGGCCTCAGCCGCCGCCGCCGCGACATGCTCGGGGTCGAACCGCATCGAGTACGCGTCGGTGTTGTAGTGCATGAGCACGTCGACGAGGTAGGTCGAGCCTTCGATCCTCACCGAGCCCGGGGTGGCGTCGACGAAGCCCGGCATGGTCGCCAGGGCCCGCAGCCACTCCGGGATGTCGGGCAGGGTCTTGCTGCTGGCCTCGAAGCTGATCGCCCCGACGCGAGCGCCCTGAAGCGGAGCCTCGGACTGCGGGAACAGATCCATCGGCGTGCCGGTCTCGACCTTGACCGAGGTCATCTTCACACCCGCAGGCAGCGTCTTCTGCAGCTGCAGAATGTACGCCCGCCAGTCGACCTCGGTCGAGGAACCGACCTGCTGCCCCGCCACGATCGTGCTGATCGTCTGCTGCACCTGGCTGACCTCGGAATACTTGGCCTGCTCGAGCACCAGCGCCTGCTGCTGCTGCTGGGTCGCCATGAGCGCCACCTGCGCGACCGACGAGACGCCGAACGCGCCGACGCACCCCGCAGCCGTGCCGATCGCGACCAGCACCACCGCGGCCCGCAGGCTGCGACGGGTCTTCAGCTGCTTGCGCTTGAGGATGATCTCCGGTGGCAGCAGGTTCGCCCGCGGCTGACCGCCGACGACGAGCAGCTGCTTCGAGACCTGGCGGCCGAAGGTGATCTGCGGACCACCCTTCAGGCCGCGGCGACCCTTCTTCTCCGCGTCGGGCGCCTGCTGCGCCGCGGGCCGCGTCGGGATGTCGATGGTCATGCCGTGCTCCCCACTGCGAGTCCGACGGCCACCGACAGCGAATCGCGCCAGCCGCCCTCGAAACGTGCCGCCTTCGCGACGGTCACCCGCGAGCCGGGGTCGGCGTCGGTGACGGGAAGCCGGGTCAGCTCGGCGAACGCCTCGCGGATACCCGGCAGGTCGCCGCCGCCACCGCTCAGCACGATGCGCTGCACCGGCGTGTTCGGGCGGGCGGTGGCGAAGTAGCTGATGGTGTTGCGCACGCTCATCAGCTGCTCGTGGGTGGCGGCGGCGATGGTCGCCGCGATCGGCTGCGCCTCCGGCGACAGCGGCCGGCCGAGGATGCCGATCGCGCGCTTGATGCGCTCGGCCTCACCGAACGGGATGTCATGGGAGGCGACCACGGCATCCGTGATGTCGCGCCCGCCGGTCGGGATGACGCGCATGAAATGCGGCACCCCGTTGGCAGCCATCACCACATACGTCGTGGACGCGCCGATGTCGACCAGGGCCGTCATGCCCGACTGGCCGCCGAGCAGCAGGCGGGTCAGCGCGAACGGGATCAGGTCGACCTCGGCCACGTGCAGCCCCGCCGCCTCGACCGCCTCGACGTTGCCGAGAACGGCTTCGCGGATGGCGGCCACCAGCAGACCGTGGACCATCGGGCCCTGGTCGGTCTGCTCGGTCGAGACCGGGTAGAAGTCGAGAAGCGCGTCGTTCACCGGAACCGGCAGCAGGTCTTGCACCTGGAACGGCAGCTGCTCACGGATGCGGTCGATCGGCTGCGCCCTCACCACATGGTCGCGGGCCAGGATGCGGTGGTTCCCCATCCCGAGCACCACATCCTTGGTGCCGAACTTCGCCTGGTTCCAGAGCGCCTTGATGCCCGCGACCACTGCGTCGCGTTCGATCACCTCGCCCTTGCTCACCGCACCGTGCGGAATGGCCACCTCGTGGTACTTGACCACGGTCGGCCGTGCACGGGCGGGATCTTTCACTTCGGCGGCGCGAAGCACCCCGTCGCCGATGTCGAGTCCCACCACTCGAGTCATCTGTACCTTCTCCTTTGTTAGACGACGCCCACCGCGCCGACGTAGAGATCGGCGAGGATGCCGCCGGCGAACACGCCGACCCATGCGCCGAGAATCATCCAGGGGCCGAACGGGATGGCGCTCGTGCGCCCCGCCCGCCGGCCGATCATGAGGGCGATGCCGAACACGCCCCCGAAGAGGAACGCGGCGAATGCGCCCACGAGCAGGTTGCCCCAGCCGAGGAACCCGAGGTACAGGCCCAGCACGGCCGACAGCTTCACGTCACCCAGCCCCATGCCGCCCGGCTTGATCACCGCGAGCAGCAGGTAGAACACGAACAACGCGGCGCCGCCGATCGCGGCCCCGGCGAGCGCGGCCAGGTCGCCGCGGATCAGCGCAGCGGCACCGAGCAGCAGGATGCCGGTGATCAGCGCCGGCAGCACGATCACGTTGGGCAGGCGGCGGGTGTCGAGATCGATGAGCGCCAGCGCGATGGAGACCGCGGTGAGCACCAGGAACGCAGCCAGCTCGAGCCAGCCGGACACGGCATCCGCTGTCGTCGTCGCGTCGGTCGCCGGCGGGCCGAACCGCAGCGCCACCAGCACGAAGGCGATCGCCGTGCCGGCCTCGACCAGCGGGTACCGCGCCGAGATCGGTTCATGGCAGCCGCGGCAGCGGCCGCGCAGCAGCAGCCAGGACAGCACCGGGATGTTGTCGCGTCGGCGGATCGCGGTGCCGCACTTCGGGCACGCCGAGTCGGGCGTCAGCGAGCGACCCGCCGGAACGCGGTACACGACCACGTTCAGGAAGGATCCGATCGCGAGCCCGAGCAGCGCGACGAAGGGCAGCAGGAGAATCATCAGTTCGCCGCCCCGTTCGCCGAGAACGCCGCCGGCACCGTCGCGATCTGCGTCACGCCGTAGGTGGTCGAGGTCGGGGTGAGGAACTTCGGCGGCGCGATGTTGCGGAACCGGGTGTCGTACTCGTACAGCTTCACGTAGCCGTTGCTGCCGTACGCGACCGTTCCACGGAACTTCTGCGCGATCGCGCCGAACACCTTGAGGGTGCCGCGGTCGCCGTAGGTGTAGTTCTGCACCTGGAAGGTGTGCGCCACCGACAGGATCGCCGCATCGATCTCACGGTCGCCCGTGGTGCCGAGCGCGGTGTACCCGTTGGGCTGGCGGTACGTGTTGCTCGGCCAGGTGGTCGAACCGCTGCCGCTGAAGCTCGTGATGTGCACGGGGTTGTAGACGAAGACCGCGTTGTTGCCGACCAGGCCCAGCACATCGGTGGACTTGTCCCTGTAGGTGAGGTCGTTGGTGACATACACGAAGTTGTCGGCGGCGACCGTCATCTGACCGCTCATCTGACCCTCGATGTAGACGTCGCCGGCGCGGCAGTCGTAGTGCTTGTAGCTGCTCGCGACGTACCGCCCGGTGTACGGGGTCGACTCGGTATTGCTCGTGCTGGTGCCCTTGGGGTACCGGTACGTGGTCGTCGCGCCCGCGAACTGCCAGCCGGCGGGGATGCTCACGGTCACCTTGTTCGACCCGCCGCCGACCGTGTAGCTGGTGGCTGACAGGCAGCTGAAGCGCGACGACGGCATGCCCGACCCCGCCGGTGCGTTCGCGTCCGCGGCGCCCACCGCCGGAACGGCCTGCACGTAGATCAGGTTGCGCTCGAGCGGATCGATGAGAGCGCCATCCTTGCCCCCGAGCGACCCGTCGGCGGTGCCGGGCGTGCCGCACTGGGCGGGGTTGCTGGCGCCGGCCGGGTTGGTCGCGCTCGCGCTGGTCGAGCCGGTGACGTTGGTGTACTTCGTCCACGGCGAGATGACGCGCATCTTGGTGACGCCGCCCACCAGCACGAACTTGATCACCGTCGGACCGGTGTAGAGACAGCCCGGCCGCGGCACATCGGCCGCCAGGTCGTTGCGTGTCTCCTTCTTCATCTCGCTGTTGGTCGGCGGCATACCGATCGGGGCGCCGTACACCGGAGCTCCGCCCTGGAAGTCGGGCGGGTTGCTCGAGCAGGCGTTCTTCCAGATCGGGGTCGTCGGGCTCGACGAGATGACGCCCTTCTCGAAGGTCGAGCCGCAGATCAGCAGCTGGTCGTTGCTGCGCACCGGGCCCTTCAGCACGTCGGAGGATCCGAACTGGATGACCGTGCAGTCACCGGTGTCACGCGCAGGCACCGAGGAGGCGTAGGCGTAACGCTCGCACTGGCTGTAGGCGGTGGCGTCATCAGCCGAGAACGCAGGATCGGTCGTCTCGTAGTTGGTGAAGTACAGGTAGTCGATGAACCCGTCCTGCTTCAGGTCGGCCACGATCGACCGGGTGGTCTGGTTCACCCGGCCCGTGACCCGCAGGTGCAGGATGCCTTTGTCCTGGTAGTCCTTGTTGTTGACCTCGTACCGGAACCAGGCGGGCGACTGCACCGCCGTGCCATCCGATTTCGGCTTGTCGGGGATGTTGGCCCAGGTACCCGTGGTGCCGATGCCGAACGCCGGGTTGGCGTTCGCGCCGGTCGGCAGGCTGAGGCTCGAGGCGCTCGACGCGCTGTAGGGCGCCGCCGGGTTGCCGAACTTCTGGTAGTTGGAGTCGTTGGCCAGGCGGCTCTGGTACTCCTCGACCCCGGCATACGCCGCCGCGAGGGCGGCATTGAAGTCTTCGTCGTTCGTCGACTTCACGATGCCGCGCGTGGCGACCGTGAGGGCGCTGCCGATGAGGATGAGCATCACCATGCCCAGGCCGAACACCGTCGGCAGGGCCACCCCGTCGTCGCGGGTGCGCAGCGACTGCGCGATGCTGCGGATCGAGATCATGAGCTGCTGTCCAATCCGAGGTTGCCGAGGACGACCTTGTTACTGATGACCACCTGCTGCGTCCTCGAGCCGGTCGCCTTGACGCTGACGTAGACGACGATCGAGGCCACCGTCGCGCGCTGCGCGGCGGTGAGGCTGCCGGCGCCGATCAGGATCGGAGTGCCCGTCGAGGTCAGGTAGGTGAACATCTGATCGCTGGTGCCGGTGAGCGGCATGATGTTGCCGCCGAGCCGGCGCGTCGAGGTGGCGGCGCAGGTGCCGAACGTCCAGAACCCGCCGCTCGAGGTCGCCGTGCAGCGGGTCTCGGTGACGGTGCGGTCGGCGTTGATGGAGAACGACACCTTGACCGGCGCCGGGTTGTCGGCATCCGTGTTCGACAGCGAGTAGATCGTCAAGCTCTCGCGCGTGCCCGACACGATCGCCGGGTCGGGCAGCGCCTGCCCCGACTTCGCGAGCGTCGTCGCCACCCGCACCACCGAGGTGATCTCGTTGGCGATGTTGGCCGCATCGTTGGTCGAGTTCGTGGTCTCGGTCGAGTTGGCGGTCAGCTTGGCGGTCGAGATGAAGAACGACCCGATCATCGCCAGGATCAGCAGCGACAGCGTGGCACTGACGAGCAGCTCGGTCAGACTGAGCCCCGACTCGTCGGAGCGCAGGCGACGCAGTGCACGGCGGATCATGACTTCGCCGCCCGCGGATCGAGCGTGAGCAGGTTCGACGAGAAGTCCCCGCCGCCGGAGACTCCGGTCATCGGGTAGCCCGTGCTGTCCAGTTTCACGACGCCATCCCGCACGGTGACCCCGCTCGTGATGTTGTTGCTCGTGGAGCCGGACGACGTGCCGTAGGTCAGTTTCCACACGCCATACGGCAGGGCGATGGTCTGCGTCGACCCGCCCTGGAAACTGCTGAATCTGTAGATCGTGCTGGCTGCCGACTCGCAGCCCGGGTTACCTGCATCAGGCGACGACACCGCGGTGGCGGTCAGGTAGTACGAGTTCCACCACGATCCGGGGATCTGCACATCCGCGACCCCCATCACGGCGGGCAGGGTGGCCGAACCGCCGGCGGTGGCCGGCACTTTGGCCGCGCGCGTTGCGCCGTACATGCTGTCGGTCTCGGTCCAGAGCTCGGGGTCGACCGCGGCGCACGTGGTCGGGTTGCCGGCGATCGCCTGGTAACCGGACGTCCAGGGGTAGAGCTTGCGGGTCGCCGTGGCGGTCTCGTTCAGTGGGCCGGCCGCCGACTGGCCGAAGTAGGTGACATCGAGGTTCGTGGGCAGCCGCACCGTACGCGAGGAGTTCGCCGCGAACTTCAGCGTGTAGCTCTGCGCCAGATCCTCCTGCAGGGCGACCGGGGTGGCGGCGCCCGCAGTGACGGTGATCGACTGGGTGACCGGCAGCAGCTGCTGCGCGGTGTTGATGTAACCCGCCTTGGTGGTCGTGATGTCATAGGTGCCGGGCGGGGCCTTGAGCACATAGCTGCAGCCGTCGGCGTCGGTGGCGGCCGGGGCCTCGGAGAGGCCGGCGCCACCGCTGGTCTTCGTGGCGGACACGGCGATGCCGGACTGTCCGTCTCCGCTTTCGCGGGTGACCGACACCAGGATCGTGCCGGCGGTCGGGTCGTTGATGCGAGTGCTCGGGGCCAGCGCCGAGTCGGCGCGCACCGGGCGGTCGAGGTACATGTTGTCCCAGGTCACCGTGACCCGGAGGCGCTTGTACTGCAGCTGCCCGCCGCCGATGCCGCACTTGCCGGTGCTGCCATTGGCGCCCACCCACGAGGTGTTCGTGGCGACGTGGTAGGTGATGCCATCGACGATCACCTGGCGGGTGACCAGGTCGTCCTCCTGGATCGTGAACGCATCGCTGATCGAATGCAGCCGGTCGATCTCGGCAGCGGCCAAGTTGGCGGCGGTCTCACGGGCCGAGGAGTCGGCGGTGAGCCGCGTCATCGCGATCAGCGAGTACGACATCCCGATCGCGAGAACCGAGAACACCATCAGCGCCACGATGACCTCGACGATGCCCATGCCCGACTGCTCGTCGCGCATTCGGGCGCTCAGCTGGCGGATCGACACCGGAGACTCCTCAGGGCTGGAGAGAGATGTTCAGGGAACAACGGGGATGGTGGGGGCCCGACGCGCGGACCCCCACCGGTGGAGCAGGTGTTGCTTAGGAGCAGTCGCCGGGGCCGACGTTGCCGTCCGAGTTGACCTCGAACGAAGGCGCCTGGTCGTAGGTGGCGGAGGTGGTGATGCAGAACGTGCCGAACGGGTCGACCGAGCTGAAGTCGATGAGGTTAACGTCGGTGGACGCACCGTTGTAGCCGTAGGTCGACAGGTCGGCCGTCGAGAAGTCACCGCCGGGGTTGGCGGTCGCCCACGCCACGACCGCGGTCTTGGCGTTGGTGAGGTCCGACTTCGCAGCCGAGTCCTTGGCCGAGTTCTGGACACCGATGTAGATCGGGATCGCGATCGCGGCCAGGATGCCGATGATGATCACGACGACCAGGAGCTCGATGAGCGAGAAGCCCTCGTCGTTCTTGGCGCCGGCGAGACGACGCTCGAGCGCCGACTTGATGCGGGTCATGTTGTTGTCCATTCGTAGAGATGATTGAGGTGAGTCGGACGCCGCCCCCCAAAGGCCGTCGACCCGACAAGAGCGAAACTAGGCCGCCCAGGTCGCGCTCAGAATCCCCTCGATGGGGGGTTTTTCCCCTGATCATGGCCCCAATCGGGGTGTCGACCGTTATGGGGACAGACGGGGTATGTCGCCCCTCGCCGGCGCCGTTCTCGGGCGCACCGAAGGGGCGGATCCCCGTGCCGGATCCGCCCCTCGGGCGTCTCTGAGCCCCGGCTAGCCGCCGTTGACCGCCGTCGCGATGTTGAAGATCGGCAGGTACAGGGCAACGATCATGCCGCCCACCACGACGCCCAGGAAGGCGATCAGCAGCGGCTCGATCAGCGAGGTGAGCGCCTCGGTCATCTGCTCGACCTCGTCGTCGTAGAAGTCGGCGATCTTCATCAGCATCGTGTCGAGCGACCCCGAGTCCTCACCGACCGCCATCATCTGCACCACCATCGGCGGGAACACCGGCTCTTGCGCCAGCGGCTTCGTGATCGACTGGCCGGTGCGCACCGACTCGGCGATGCGCTGCGTCGCCTGCGCGATCACCCAGTTGCCCGAGGTCTCGCCGACCACGTTCAACGCGGTCAGGATCGGCACACCGCCCGAGATCATGTTGGCGAAGTTGCGGGTGAAGCGGGCGATGGCGATCTTGCGCACCAGCTGCCCGAACACGGGCGCCTTCAACTTCAGCGGATCGACCACGCGACGCACCGCATCCGTGTTCTTGTTCGAACGCCACCACAGGCCCCCGCCGATGATCAGCACCGCCAGCAGCGGCGCGATCCACACCATGTTCTCGCTGACCGTCACCAGCATCTGCGTCGGCACCGGCAGCTGGCTGCCGAGGCCGTCGAACATGTTCTTGAACACCGGCACGATGAAGATCAGCATCAAAATCACGGCGGCGAACGACATCACCAGCACCATGACCGGGTAGGCCATCGCCGACTTGATCGCCGAGCGCAGCTTCGATTCCTTCTCGTAGTTGATCGCCAACGACTCCAGGGCGCCCTCGAGGAAACCGCCGGTCTCGCCCGCACGGATCATGTTGATCATCAGCGGCGGGAAGTCGACCGGGTACTTCGCGAACGCATCCGAGAGCGACCCGCCCTGCTCGACATCCACCGTGACCTGCTGCAGGATGCCGGCGAGCTTCTTGTTCTCGGTCTGGCTGGCCAGGATCGACAGCGCCTTCAGCAGCGACAGACCGGAGCTGATCATGGTCGCCATCTGACGGCTCATGATCGCCAGAGATTTGAGGTCGACGCCCTTCTCGAAGCCGGGGATCTTGATCTCCATGTTGAGACCGGTGCCGGCCTGCGCCTCGGAGACACTGACCGGCTGCAGGCCGAGCCCGCGGATCTTGGTCAGCGCGGCCGCCTCACTGGCGGCCTCCACCTTGCCCTTGACGACCTTCCCGTCACCGTTGCGGCTGGTGTAGGCGAAGTTCTTCACTGCCATCGACATGGTCAGTACCTCCCGATCTGCTCAGGCATGGTGAACGCGGACGGGTCGAAGGTCAGATCCGACCCCGACATGTCCTCGCGGCGGATGAGGCGCTCGAGCGAGTCGGGATCGTGCGCCTTCTCGAAGGCCTGCTCGCGCGTGATCTCGCCCTCGTTGACGAGGTCGGCCAGGTTCTGGTCCATCGTGTGCATGCCGAGCGCGCGGCCCGCCTGCATCGCCGACGTGATCTGGTGCGCCTTGCCCTCGCGGATGAGGTTCGCGATGGCCGGCGTGGTGATCAGCACCTCGGTGGCGATGACACGGCCGGCTCCCGCAGCGCGGGGCACCAGGGTCTGCGACACCACACCCTGCAGGGTTGCGGCCAACTGCGTGCGGATCTGGTCCTGCTGGTGCGAGGGGTACACGTCGATGATGCGGTCGATGGTCTGCGCCGCATCCTGCGTGTGCAGGGTCGCGAACACCAGGTGACCGGTCTCGGCCGCGGTGAGGGCCACCGAGATCGTCTCCAGGTCGCGCATCTCGCCGACCAGGATGACGTCGGGGTCCTGCCGCAGCACGTGCTTCAGCGCGGCGGCGAAGCTGTGCGTGTCGGAGCCGACCTCGCGCTGGTTGATCAGCGACCGCTTGTTGCCGTGCACGTACTCGATCGGGTCCTCGACGGTGACGATGTGGTCGTACCGGGTGCGGTTCACCAGGTCGATCAGCGCCGCCAGCGTCGTCGACTTGCCCGAACCGGTCGGGCCGGTGACCAACACCAGACCGCGCGGCAGCGTCGCGAACGATGCCACCACATCCGGAACCCCCAGCTCTTCGAGCGAGCGGATGGTGGTGGAGATGATGCGGAACGCCGCCCCCGTCGCACCGCGCTGCTGGTAGCAGTTCACGCGGAAGCGGGTGCCGCCCGGCAGCGCGTAGGCGAAGTCGAGCTCGTGGTTCTGGTCGAAGGTCTGCTGCTGCTCCTCGGTCATGAGGCCGCGGATGGCGCTGGTCACCTCGTCCTGGTTCCACATCGTGGCGCCGGGCACCGGGCGCAGTCGGCCGTCGACCCGCAGCATCGGCATCGAGTTCGCCGTGATGTGCAGGTCGGAGGCGCCCGTGAACAGCACCTGCTCGAGGGCGGAGATGACGTCGCCGTTCGCGATCGGAGTCGACGCGAGCGCCACCTCCGCGTTCGGAGCGGGCGCGGCCGCCATCGTCGGCTGTGCGCCCGGAGCCGGGGCCGCGGCCAGCAGCGGCGCCGCCGTCGGAACAGGCGGGGGCGGAAGCTGCGCACTCGGCACGCTCGACGGCGCGGGGGCAGCCGGGGCCACCGGGGCAGCGGCCTGCGGCGCCACCGGCACCGGGCCGGGGGCCGGAAGTGCCGAGTCGAGCGACGGCGCGGGCATCGCCGCCAGCGACGGCGGCGCGGCGGCCGGGGCAGGCTGCGCCGGAGCAGGCGGCACCTGGGCGAACGTCGCCGAGGCGGGCGGCATCGGAGCGGGCGCGGTGATCGGCTGCCCGGCGGGCGGGTTGACCATCGCCATCAGGTCTTCAGGCATGGTGAGCCCGGGTACGGCCGGGGCGGCGGGCGGCGTGGGCGCAGCCGCGGGCGGCGGCGGCGCGAAGATCGCCTCGGACGCGGGCACCTGGGCGACCGGGATCTGAGCGAACGGCACACCCGCCGGGGGTGTCATCGCCGAGGGCGGCTGGGCACCCGGCAGCGGGGAGACCGGCACGAACTGCGCCTTCTCCTCGACGATCGGGATCTCCCAGGCCGGCTTCTGCTGCTGCGGCAGCGGTGTCTCGTCAGTCATGATCTTTTCCCCCAGCTATGCGACGACGCGCAATACTTCCTCGATCGAGGTCAGCCCCATGCCGACCTTCGCCCAGCCGTCCTGGCGGAGCGTGAGCATTCCCTCGGCAACAGCGACGCGGCCGATCTCGGCGCTCGAGGCGTGAGCGACGGCGAGACGCTCGATCTCCTCGCTGACCGCCATGACCTCGTGCAGTGCGATGCGCCCGCGGTACCCGGTGCCGCTGCAGTTGGTGCAGCCGGCGGGCCGGTGCAGCACGGTTCCGTACTGCTCCATCGGGAAGTTCAGGTTCGCCAGATGCGCCGGGTCGGCCTGATACGGCTCGCGACACCGATCGCACAGCCGGCGGGCGAGGCGCTGAGCCACCACCGACTCCAGCGCCGAACCGACGAGGAACGGCTCGATCCCCATCTCGGTCAGACGGGTCACGGCGCTCGGGGCGTCGTTGGTGTGCAGGGTCGAGAGGACGAGGTGGCCGGTGAGCGACGCCTCGATCGCGATCTGCGCCGTCTCACGGTCACGGATCTCACCCAGCAGCACCACATCCGGGTCGGATCGCAGGATGCTGCGCAGTGCGCTGGCGAACGTCAGGCCCGCCTTCGGGTTGACCTGCACCTGGTTGATGCCCGCCATGCGGTACTCGACCGGGTCTTCGACGGTGATCACGTTGATCTCGGGCTTCGCCACCGCGTACAGGGTGGTGTACAGCGTGGTCGACTTGCCCGACCCGGTCGGCCCGGTGACGAGGATCATTCCGTGCGGTTTGCTGTACGACGTCGAGTACACCGACAGGTTGCGCTCGAGCATCGCCAGATCCTCGATCGAACGCTTCGTCGCCGAGCTGTCGAGGATACGCTTGACGACCTTCTCGCCGTACACCGTCGGCAGAGTCGCGACACGAAGGTCGATCCGCTTGCCGGCGTGCACGACCGACATGCGGCCGTCCTGCGGGCGGCGGCGTTCGGCGATGTCGATCTCGCTCATGATCTTGAGTCGCGAGATGACGCCGTTCTGGATGCTCTTGGGGGCGTTCTGCATCTCATGCAGCACGCCGTCGATGCGGTAGCGGACCGCCAACTGGCGCTCCCCCGGCTCGATGTGGATGTCGGAGGCGCCGTCCTGGATCGCCTGCGAGATGAGCAGGTTGACGAAGCGCACGATCGGGGCGTCGTCCTCGGGCTCCTGCGCGCCGCCGTACGGGGCGAGCTCGGTGCCCGCGGCGTCGGTCTCCTCCTCGAAGACCTGCGTCAGGCTCGACATCTCGTCGTCGACGCGGTGGTAGCGGTCGATGGCGGCGATCAGGTCGCTGCGCTCGGCGACGACCACCGAGACGCGCTTGCCGGTGGTGGCGCGCACGTCATCGAGGGCGAACACGTTGTTCGGGTCGACCATCGCCAGTGTCAGCTGGTCACCCAGCATGTACACCGGCAGCACCTCGTGCCGGCGGCACATCGTCGCCGGAACCAGCGCCACCGCGTTGATGTCGACCGGGTACTCCAGCAGCTCGATGAACGGCAGCTTCGCGAACACCGCTCGCGCCTGAGCGACCTGGTTGGGGCTGACCTGCTCGTTCTCGATCAGCTCGTTGATCCACTGCTCGTCGCGCGCCGGATCCCCGGTCATGCGGTCCAGCGCCTCGATGGGCACGGCTCCGCGCAGGATCAGAATCTCGGCGAGCGAGGTCACGGCGAGCTCCTCCAATTCAACATGGCACGGATGTCAGCGCAGGGGACGCCACGAAGACGGCACGATGTCCGCCTGTGCCCCCCAGCACATAGCGACAGTAACCCGCGGGTTAACGACGTCGTCAGTCCCGCAATGGGGGGTATACGGGTTCCGCGCTCAGCCGCGGGTCGGTCGCCCTCGCAGCATGCGGATGCCGGCCCAGGTCGCGACGACGGTCGCGCCCGCGAGCAGGGCGGCTGCGATCACGAAGGGGCTGAGCGCCTGCTCCGAGGTGAGGCCCAGGCCCCACGGCAGGGCCGACAGCAGGAACACGAGATACACCAGCGCGACGGCGCCGACCGCGCCCCATACAGGCTGGCGGCTGGTGCTGGTGCCGCTCAGCAGCATCCAGAGCACCAGGCCCGCGAGGGCGAACGCCACGATCGCGTAGTACGGCCCGACGTCGGACTGGATCGGGTCGCGGTCGAGCAGCACCGCCAGCACGCCGTCGACCGCGAACACGATCGCCGCCCAGAGGACGGTGACGAAGAGGGCGATCAGCCTCTCAGGCCGTGGTTCCCGCTCGCTCATACTGGGCCTTGGTCTCGGCGTGCTCCTTCTCCCACGCGTCCACGAGGTCGAGGTTGCGCTCTTTCACGCGGCGGCCACGCGCGGCGATGGCCAGGCCCACCCAGATCGAGATCTCGCGTGCCACCAGGGCCGAGATGACGATGAACGGGTTGGCCAGCAGCGCCAGGAACGTCGGCGCGTTGTCGGTGCCCCCCACGGTGTAGAGCAGCAGCGCGATGCCGGCGGTGCCGAAGTAGACCACGAGACCCACGATCAGACTGCCGAAGACGTGGGCGGCCCAGCCGCCGCGGTTGACGATCAGCACCAGCAGGATGAACGCCACCAGGAACAGCGACACCGGCACGAGGAACACCGACGTGGTGAGGAACTGCGAGAACGTGGCGCCCGTGCCGGTGAACACCGTGGCGATCAGCACGAAGGCGATGGCGGCGTAGAGGGCGGCGAACAGCAGCACACCGAGCACGGCGAGCAGGGTGCCGACGCCGCGGTTGCCCTTCAGCTTCGGGGGCACCGGCGCCTGCACGTAGACGACCTCGCGGCCCGCGAAGTCGCTGGTGGGCTCGGGGGTGACGTCGCCGGTGGCGGTGCCGGATACCGTGGCCGGCGCGGCCGCGTCGGCTGCGGTGGCGCTGTCGGCGGCGTCCTTCTTGCTGCGGCGCGAGGGCTTCGTCTGGACGACCGGCTCCTCAGTGGCTACATCCGCCGGGGTCGGATCGGTGGACGCACCCGCCGCGGGCGTCTCGGCGGACTCCGCCGCCTCATCCGGAACGTAGATCGGCTTGGGCTTCTTGTCGCTGGTGTTGTCGCTCATTGAATCGGACTCCTTCGCGGTCGCATGAAGCCTAGCGCGCACAGAAATCTCGGAATGAGGTCTTGCGCAACCGCCCAACGGCACTTCACCGCGTCATCCCGCGCGGGGAAGGTATTCCTCCCGCGCCCCTCGGGTTCGGTGACACGGTGCCACCGGTGACACCGTGCCACCGGTGGGGTCGTGTCACCTGCGAGGTGGTGCCACCGGTGGGGTCGTGTCACCGAACCCGAGGGGCGCGAGAAGGGCATGCCGCTCTGGGCGTCGGGGTGGGGTCGGGGAGGCGCGGGTCGGTCGAAGAGGCGCGTGGCCGTTGGGCTGAGCGGTATGGGGGGCTTCGATACGCGGCTGCGCCGCTACTCAACCGACGCGAAAAGGCCCCCGCCTGACGGCGAGGGCCTTTCGTGTGTGGTCTCGATACGCCGCTTCGCGGCTACTCGACCGACGGGACCTAGTTGTAGGTGCCGGGGGTGAAGTCGTCCGAGCTGAAGCTGTCGAAATCGACGAAGCTCAGGTCGGACTCGTTGAACACCGAGTCGTCGGCGAAGATGCGGTTCGGGTACCGCTCCGCCTTCGCCTCCTCGGTGGCCTCCACCGACACGTTGCGGTACTTCGACAGACCGGTACCGGCCGGGATCAGCTGCCCGATGATCACGTTCTCCTTCAGGCCGACCAGCGGATCCGACTTGCCCTCCATGGCGGCCTGCGTGAGAACGCGGGTCGTCTCCTGGAAGGACGCGGCCGACAGCCACGACTCGGTCGCCAGCGACGCCTTGGTGATACCCATGACCTCCTGACGGGCCGACGCCGTCTTCTTGCCCTCAGTCAGCGCACCGCGGTTGATCTCGTTGTACCGTGCGCGGTCGACGAGCTCACCCGGCAGCAGGTCGGTGTCGCCGTGCTCGACGACGGTGACCTTGCGCAGCATCTGACGCACGATGACCTCGATGTGCTTGTCGTGGATCGGCACGCCCTGCGAGCGGTACACGCCCTGCACGCCATCGACCAGGTGCTGCTGCACGGCGCGGACGCCCTGCACGCGCAGCACCTCCTTCGGGTCGAGGTTTCCGACCACGAACTGCTGACCCAGGTCGACGTGCTGCCCGTCCTCCACGAGGAGGGTGGCACGACGCAGCACCGGGTAGCTGATCGGCTCATCGCCGTTGTCGGGAGTCAGCACGATGCGACGCGACTTGTCGGTGTCTTCGATGGTGATCCGTCCGGCCGCCTCCGCGATGGGCGAAGCGCCCTTCGGGGTGCGGGCCTCGAACAGCTCCGTCACACGGGGCAGACCCTGCGTGATGTCATCCGCACCGAGGGTTCCACCGAAGTGGAAGGTGCGCATCGTGAGCTGCGTTCCGGGCTCACCGATCGACTGGGCCGCGATGATGCCGACCGCCTCGCCGATGTCCACCAGCTTGCCGGTGGCCAGCGAACGGCCGTAGCACGCCGCGCAGACACCGATCGCCGACTCGCAGGTCAGCACCGAACGCACCTTGACGGTCTCGATGCCGGCCTCCAGCAGCTTGGCGATGGTGACATCGCCCGCGTCGTCACCGGCGTGAGCGACCACGTTGCCCTTGGCATCCAGCGCATCCTCGGCCAGCGACCGGGCGTACACCGAGTTCTCGACGTTCTCGTCGCGAACCATGACGCCGTCCTCGCCCAGCACACCGATGCGCAGCTCGAGGCCCTTGGTGGTGCCGCAGTCGTCCTCGCGGATGATGACATCCTGCGAGACGTCGACCAGACGCCGGGTCAGGTACCCCGAGTCGGCGGTACGCAGAGCGGTGTCGGCCAGACCCTTACGGGCACCGTGGGTGGCGATGAAGTACTCCGCCACCGACAGGCCCTCGCGGTAGGACGAGATGATCGGGCGCGGGATGGTCTCACCCTTCGGGTTCGACACCAGACCCCGGATGCCGGCGATGTTACGCACCTGCAGCCAGTTGCCTCGTGCACCGGAGGACACCATCCGGTAGATGTTGTTGTCCTTCGGGAACGAATCCTGCATCGCCTGCGCCACCTCGTTGGTGGCCTCGGTCCAGATGTCGATCAGCTCACGGCGACGCGACGCGTCGTCGATCAGACCCTTGTCGAACTCGCCCTGCACCTTGGCCGCGCGCTTCTCGTGCTTGCCGATGATCTCGCCCTTGTTCTTCGGGGTGAGGATGTCGGACAGCGCGACGGTCACACCGGACCGGGTGGCCCAGTGGAAACCGGCGTCCTTGATGCGGTCGAGCGCCGCAGCGACCTCGACCTTCGGGTAGCGCTCTGCCAGGTCGTTCACGATCGACGAGATCTTGCCCTTGTCGGCGACCGCCTCGACGTACGGGTAGTCCACCGGCAGCGTCTCGTTGAACAGCGCACGGCCCAGGGTCGTGGTGACCAGAGCCGAACCGCCCTGCACGTGACCCTCGGGCACTTCGCCCTCGTGGAAGTACACGCCCTCGAGCCGGATGCGCACCTGCGCGTTCAGGTCGAGCGTGCCCTGATCCTTGGCCAGGATCGCCTCGGCCACCGACGAGAACGCACGGCCCTCACCGGTCGCGCCCTCCTTCAGCGTCGTCAGGTGGTGCAGACCGATGATCATGTCCTGCGAGGGCAGGGTCACCGGGCGGCCGTCCGACGGCTTCAGGATGTTGTTGCTGGCCAGCATCAGGATGCGGGCCTCGGCCTGGGCCTCGACCGACAGCGGCAGGTGGACGGCCATCTGGTCACCGTCGAAGTCCGCGTTGAACGCGGCGCAGACGAGCGGGTGCAGCTGGATCGCCTTGCCCTCGACGAGCTGAGGCTCGAAGGCCTGGATGCCGAGACGGTGCAGCGTGGGCGCGCGGTTCAGCAGAACCGGACGCTCGCGGATGATCTCCTCGAGCACATCCCACACCTGGTGGCGCGAACGCTCCACCATGCGCTTGGCCGACTTGATGTTCTGCGCGTGCGACAGGTCGATCAGACGCTTGATGACGAACGGCTTGAACAGCTCGAGCGCCATCTGCTTGGGCAGACCGCACTGGTGCAGCTTCAGCTGCGGGCCGACGATGATGACCGAACGGCCCGAGTAGTCGACGCGCTTGCCGAGCAGGTTCTGGCGGAACCGGCCCTGCTTGCCCTTCAGCATGTCCGACAGCGACTTCAGCGCGCGGTTGCCGGTACCGGTGACCGGGCGGCCACGACGGCCGTTGTCGAACAGCGCGTCCACCGCCTCCTGCAGCATCCGCTTCTCGTTGTTCACGATGATCTCGGGAGCCCCGAGGTCGAGCAGACGACGCAGACGGTTGTTGCGGTTGATGACACGGCGGTACAGGTCGTTCAGGTCGGAGGTCGCGAAGCGGCCACCGTCGAGCTGGACCATCGGGCGCAGCTCCGGCGGGATCACCGGCACCACGTCGAGCACCATCGCGGCCGGCGAGTTGCCGGTCTGCAGGAAGGAGTTCACGACGCGCAGACGCTTGATCGCACGGATCTTCTTCTGGCCCTTACCGGTCGCGATCTGCTCGTGCAGCAGCTCGCTCTCGGCCTCCAGGTCGAACGACTCCAGGCGCTTCTGGATGCTCTCGGCACCCATGTAGGCCTCGAAGTACAGACCGAAGCGGTCCTGCAGCTCGTGGAACACCGAGTCCTCAGGCTTCAGGTCGCCGACCTTCAGGTTGCGGAAGTCCTCCCACACCCGCTCGAGCTGGGAGATCTGCTCGTCGAAGCCCTTGCGGATCTGCGACATCTCCTTCTCGGCGCCGTCCTTGACCTTGCGCTTCTGGTCGGCCTTCGCGCCCTCTTCCTCCAGGGCGGCCAGGTCGGTCTCGAGCTGGGTCAGGCGCTCGGCGATCTGCGAGTCGCGGTTCTGCTCGAGCTGCTTGATCTCGAGGCGCAGCTCGTTCTCGAGGCCGGGCATGTCGGCGTGACGTGCCTCCTCGTCGACCGAGATGACCATGTAGGCGGCGAAGTAGATGACCTTCTCGAGGTCCTTCGGCGCCATGTCGAGCAGGTAGCCGAGCCGGCTGGGCACACCCTTGAAGTACCAGATGTGCGTCACCGGGGCGGCGAGCTCGATGTGGCCCATGCGCTCACGGCGCACCGACGACTTCGTCACCTCGACGCCGCAGCGCTCGCAGACGATTCCCTTGAAACGCACCCGCTTGTACTTGCCGCAGGAGCACTCCCAGTCACGGCTGGGCCCGAAGATCTGCTCTCCGAAGAGGCCGTCCTTCTCGGGCTTCAGGGTGCGGTAGTTGATGGTCTCGGGCTTCTTCACCTCACCGAACGACCAGGCACGGATGTCTGCCGAGGTCGCGAGGCCGATACGGAGCTGATCGAAACTTGTCGCGTTGATCACGTATGTATCTCTCTTAGTTCTTCTTAGTAATCAGACTCAGATGTCGTCGATCGAGGACGACTCGAAGCGGGTGGAGATGTTGATGCCCAGCTCCTCCGCAGCGCGGAAGACCTCGTCATCCGTGTCGCGCAGGCTGATCGCCGTTCCGTCGGTGCCGAGCACCTCGACGTTCAGGCACAGCGACTGCATCTCCTTGATCAGCACCTTGAAGCTCTCGGGAATACCGGGCTCCTGGATGTTCTCGCCCTTGACGATGGCCTCGTACACCTTCACGCGGCCGAGGATGTCGTCCGACTTGATGGTCAGCAGCTCCTGCAGCGCGTACGCGGCGCCGTAGGCCTCGAGGGCCCACACCTCCATCTCACCGAAGCGCTGGCCACCGAACTGCGCCTTACCACCGAGCGGCTGCTGGGTGATCATCGAGTACGGGCCGGTGCTGCGGGCGTGGATCTTGTCGTCCACCAGGTGGTGCAGCTTCAGGATGTACATGTAGCCGACCGAGATGGGCTCGGGGAACGGCTCACCGGAGCGCCCGTCGAACAGGCGGGTCTTTCCGGTGGAGTCGATCAGCCGGTCGCCGTCGCGGTTGGGGAGGGTCGAGTCGAGCAGACCCTCGATCTCCTCCTCCAGCGCGCCGTCGAACACCGGCGTGGCGAGCTTCGTGCCCGGGGCGGCCGAGTGGGCCTCCTGCGGCAGACGAGCGGCCCACGTCGGCGAACCCTCGACCTCCCAGCCCTGCTTGGCGACCCATCCGAGGTGGGTCTCCAGCACCTGGCCGAAGTTCATGCGGCCGGGGATGCCGAGCGGGTTGAGGATGATGTCGACCGGCGTGCCGTCCTCGAGGAACGGCATGTCCTCGACGGGCAGGATCTTCGAGATGACGCCCTTGTTGCCGTGACGACCGGCGAGCTTGTCACCCTCGGTGATCTTGCGCTTCTGGGCGATGAAGACGACCACGCGCTGGTTGACGCCCGAGCCGAGCTCGTCGTCGCCGTCCTGCGCGTCGAACACCTTGACACCGATGATGGTGCCCTCTTCACCGTGGGGAACCTTCAGCGAGGTGTCGCGCACCTCGCGGCTCTTCTCGTTGAAGATCGCACGCAGCAGCCGCTCCTCGGCCGACAGCTCGGTCTCGCCCTTCGGCGTGACCTTGCCGACCAGGATGTCGCCGGGGCGGACCTCGGCGCCGATGCGGATGATGCCGCGCTCGTCGAGGTCGGCCAGCAGGTCGGGGCTGACGTTGGGCAGATCGCGGGTGATCTCCTCTTTACCGAGCTTGGTGTCGCGGGCGTCGACCTCGTACTCCTCGATGTGGATCGAGGAGAGGACGTCGTCCTTCACCAGGTTCTGGCTGAGGATGATCGCGTCCTCGAAGTTGTGACCCTCCCACGGCATGAACGCGACGAGCAGGTTCTTGCCGAGCGCGAGCTCGCCGTTCTCGGTCGCCGGGCCATCGGCCAGCACCAGGCCGGCCACGACCCGGTCGCCCTGGTCGACCACCACGCGGTGGTTGTACGAGGTGCCCTGGTTCGAGCGGTCGAACTTGCGCAGCACGTAGTCCTGCGTGCCGCCCTCATCGAGCTGCACGGTGACCATGTCGGCGCTGACCTCGGCGACGACACCGGCCTTCTCGGCCGTGATCACGTCACCGGCGTCGATGGCCGCGAAGCCCTCCATACCGGTTCCGACCAGCGGCGACTCCGAGCGCAGCAGCGGCACGGCCTGACGCTGCATGTTCGCACCCATGAGTGCGCGGTTGGCGTCGTCGTGCTCGAGGAACGGGATGAGCGACGTCGCGACCGACACCATCTGGCGCGGCGAGACATCCATGTAGTCGACGGTCTCGGCGTCGACCAGCTCGACCTCGCCACCCTTCTTGCGCACCAGCACCTTGGGCTCGGCGAACCGGCTGTCGGCGCTGAGCGGCGCGTTGGCCTGGGCGACGATGTACTCGTCCTCCTCCGACGCGGTCAGGTAGTCGATCGTGTCGGTGACCTTGCCCTTGTTCACGCGGCGGTACGGGGTCTCGATGAACCCGAACGAGTTGATCCGCGCGAACGAGGCCAGCGAGCCGATGAGGCCGATGTTCGGGCCTTCCGGGGTCTCGATCGGGCACATGCGGCCGTAGTGCGAGGGGTGCACGTCGCGCACCTCGACGCCCGCGCGCTCGCGCGAGAGGCCGCCGGGGCCGAGCGCCGACAGGCGGCGCTTGTGGGTCAGACCCGCGAGCGGGTTGTTCTGGTCCATGAACTGCGACAGCTGCGAGGT
>DATJFV010000092.1:0-32675 GCA_035495435.1 Pseudolysinimonas sp. | reverse complement strand
GTTGAGCGCGTCGGTGAAGCCGAGGCGGTTCTCGTACACGGTCTCGTGCACGACCGACACGCCCTCGGCCTGGGTGAGCGCGACGATGAGCGGCTGCTGCCAGTCGGTCATGAAGCCGGGGTGGACGTCCGTCTCGACCTGCACCGGGGTGAGCGCGCCGCCCGGGTGCCAGAACCGGATGCCGTCCTCCTGCACCTCGAAGGCGCCGCCGACCTTGCGGTACACGTTGAGGAAGGTCATCAGCTCGGGCTGCTTGGCCCCGCCCACAATCGGCACCCGGAACAGGCTCGCCTTCGCCAGGTAGTGCGGGGCGCGCCCGTGCTTCCACAAGGCGTACGCGGTCACCAGCGGATCGAAGTCGCTGTAGTGGTTGGCGACCAGGATGAACGACCCGGTGGGCGGAATCCGCTCGGCGTGCCGGAACCGGAAGCGCCCCAGCAGCAACACCACGGGAACGACGAGCGCGGCGAAGAACCGCCAGGTCAGGGTGCGCTCGCTCGCCACGGGCTCAGCCTTCGAGCGAGAAGTCCGCCCCGAGCGCCTCGAGCTTCTCGAGGAAGTGCTCGTAGCCCCGGCTGATGATGCCGATGTTGCTGACGGTCGAGGTGCCCTCGGCGGTGAGCGCCGCGATCAGGTAGCTGAACCCGCCGCGCAGGTCGGGCACGCGCACATCGGCGCCGTGGAGCGGGGTGGGGCCGTTGATGACCGCCGCCTGCTCGAGCTTGCGGCGCGGCACGCGCCGGGTCAGCGACTCGAGGCCCTCGGAGTGCACCACGATGTCGGCGCCCATCTCGTTGAGCGCATCGGTGAACCCCAGCCGGTTCTCGTACACCGTCTCGTGGACGACGGAGACGCCGTCGGCCTGGGTGAGCGCGACCACGAGCGGCTGCTGCCAGTCGGTCATGAACCCGGGGTGCACGTCGGTCTCGACCTGCACCGGCTTCAGCGGCCCCGAGCGGTAGAACCGGATGCCGTCCTCGCGGATCTCGAACCCGCCGCCCGCCTTGCGGAACACGTTGAGGAACGTCATCAGCTCTTGCTGCTGCGCGCCCTTGACGAAGATGTCGCCGTCGGTGGCCAGTGCCGCGGACGCCCACGATGCGGCCTCGTTGCGGTCGAAGATCGCCCGGTGGGTGTAGCCGGTGAGGTGGTCGACACCCTCGATGAAGATGGTGCGGTTCGGTTCCATCCAGATGATGGCGCCCATCTTCTGCAGGATCGCGATGAGATCCATGATCTCCGGTTCGATCGCCGCGTTCTTCAGCTCGGTGACGCCCTCGGCGCGCACCGCCGTCAGCAGCACCTGCTCGGTCGCGCCGACCGACGGGTACGGCAGCTCGATGTTGGCCCCGTGCAGGCCGTCGGGCGCGGTGATGCGGATGCCCTCGTACGACTTGTCGACGATCGCGCCGAACGCGCGCAACGCATCCATGTGGAAATCGATCGGCCGGTCACCGATGCGGCAGCCGCCGAGATCGGGGATGAGGGCCTCGCCCAGCCGGTGCAGCAGCGGCCCGCAGAACAGGATCGGGATGCGGCTCGACCCGGCCAGCGCGTCGATCTCGGCGAAGTGAGCGCGCTCGACATTGGTGGGGTCGAGCAGCAGCTGCCCCTCCTCGGGCGAGGACACCGCCACGCCGTAGGCACCGAGCATGCCGGTGACGACCCCGACATCCGAGATGTTCGGCACATCCTGCAGCAGGCTGGGTGTCTCGCCCAGGAGCGCCGCCACCATCGCCTTGGTGGCCAGATTCTTGGCACCGCGCACGTGCACCGAGCCGGTCAATGGCTTGCCGCCACGGATGACGATGGAGTCGGAGGTGAGGCCGACGCGAAGGCCCGCCTTCGACGAGTCCGTGGTGAGCGAATCCAAGAAAACCACCTAGCTAGAGAACGGGGAGAGTCTTCGGGCGCCACGCCTCGCGCGTGCCCTCGAACTCCGTGATCCGCGCTTCGTCGCGCAGGGTGAGGCCGATGTCGTCCAGGCCCTCCAGGAGCCTCCAACGAGTGTAATCGTCGATATCGAAGGGGGCCACGAGATCGCCGACCGTCACCGTACGGGCAACCAGGTCGACGGCGGCCGGTATTCCCGGCTGCGCGGCGATCGCTGCCCAGAACGCTTCGATCTGAGCCTCCTCGACGGTTCCTGCGAGAAGCCCCTGCTTGCCCGAGTTGCCCCGGAAGATGTCGCCGAACTTGGGGGCGAACACCGCACGGAACCCGTAGTCGCGCAACGCCCACACGGCGTGCTCGCGGCTGGATCCGGTGCCGAAGTCGGGGCCGGCGAACAGCACGGTCGCGCCGGCGAAGGCCGGGTCGTTGAGCACGAAACCCGGATCCTTGCGCCACTCGTGGAACAGTGCGTCGTCGTAGCCGGTCTTCGTGACCCGCTTCAGGAACACGGCGGGGATGATCTGGTCGGTGTCGACGTTGCTGCGCGGCAGCGGCACCGCGGTGCCCTCGAACTGCGAGATCTTGTCCATCAGGCTGCTCCCCCCGGCCTCGATACGCCGACTTCGTCGGCTACTCGACCATCGAGACCCAGATCCCACGGCGACGACAGCGTCCCGCGGATCGCGGTCGCGGCGGCGACCAGGGGCGACACCAGGTGCGTGCGCCCGCCCGCTCCCTGACGGCCCTCGAAGTTGCGGTTGCTGGTCGAGGCGCAGCGCTCACCCGGAGCCAGCTGATCGGGGTTCATCCCGAGGCACATCGAGCAGCCGGCGAAGCGCCACTCGGCGCCGAACTCGGTCACGATCTTGTCGATGCCCTCGGCTTCGGCCTCGAGCCGCACCCGGGCCGAGCCGGGCACGACCATGACGCGCACGCCATCCGCCTTCTTCTGCCCCTTGATGATCGACGCGAACGCGCGCAGGTCCTCGATGCGGCTGTTGGTGCACGAGCCCATGAAGACGGCGTCGACCGCGATCTCTTTCATCGGGGTGCCGGGCGCCAGGTCCATGTAGGTCAGCGCGCGCTCGGCGGCGGCCCGTTCGTTGGGGTCGGTGATGGATGCCGGGTCGGGCACCGCCTGCGACAGCGACACCCCCTGGCCCGGGTTGGTGCCCCAGGTCACGAACGGCTCGAGGGTGTCGGCGTCGAGGAAGATCTCGGCGTCGAACACGGCGTCGTCGTCGGTGGCCAGCGTCTGCCAGTACGCGACCGCGGCATCCCAGTCGGCACCCTGGGGGGCGTGCGGGCGGCCCTTCAGGTAGTCGTAGGTGGTCTGATCGGGCGCGACCATCCCCGCGCGCGCCCCGGCTTCGATCGACATGTTGCAGATCGTCATCCGGCCCTCCATCGACAGCGACCGGATGGCGCTGCCGCGGTACTCGAGCACGTAGCCCTGACCGCCGCCCGTGCCGATCTGGGCGATGACCGCCAGGATGATGTCCTTCGCCGTGACACCCGGTCGCAGCGTGCCCTCGACGGTGATCGCCATCGTCTTGAACGGCTGCAGCGGCAGCGTCTGCGTGGCCAGCACGTGCTCGACCTCGCTGGTGCCGATGCCGAACGCCATCGCGCCGAACGCGCCATGGGTGCTGGTGTGACTGTCGCCGCAGACGACGGTGATGCCCGGCATGGTCAGCCCCAGCTGCGGCCCGACGACATGCACGATGCCCTGCTCGACGTCACCCAGCGGGTGCAGGCGCACCCCGAACTCGGCGCAGTTGGCGCGCAGGGTCTCGATCTGGGTGCGGCTGGTCGGGTCGGCGATCGGCTTGTCGATCGCGAGGGTCGGGGTGTTGTGGTCTTCGGTGGCGATCGTCAGATCGGGCCGGCGTACCGGGCGCCCCGCCTGACGCAGGCCGTCGAACGCCTGCGGGCTGGTGACCTCGTGCACCAGGTGCAGGTCGATGTAGATGAGGTCGGGTTCGCCGTTCTCGCCCTGCTTGACGACGTGCGCGTCCCAGACCTTCTCGGCCAGTGTCTTGCCCATTGCGTGTTCCTTCAGTTCGCGTCGGATTCGGCCACGACGGACTCCGCGACGAGGAAGGCCGGGGCTAGGCCTCGTCGCGGCGAGGAAGGAGGAGGTGCCGCGGAAGCATGGGATTACGGTAACACCGCACGGGCATCCGGTGCGGCCCGGTGCATCACCCGCGATTAACCCCGGATTCGGGTGGCCGCAGCCCGGGCCCCTCAATAGCGTGCGAACTGTGCGCCGTGCCCTGCCCCTCGCCCTCGCCACCGTGGTCCTCTTGGCCGGGTGCGTTCCCGCTGAACCGAAACTCGATCCGCAAACGGGCGCGGGTCTGGATGCGGTGGTCGCCGCGTTCCGCGCGCTGTCCGCCGACGACCAGCTGGCGGCGATCGCGACCCACGACGCCCGGGCGGAACGCGAACTCTGGCGGCTGACCGGCATCGAGGATGCCCTCGGCGGGGCGGATGCCGCTGACCAGTCGTTCGCGGCGATGCAGCAGGGCCTGACCGGTACGGTGGCCACCCTGCGACAACCCCTCACCCTGGTGCCGGCGGCGTTCACCACCGGACAGTCCGCCGCCGACAACGTCGACGAGGCGCTGGGCGGCGGGATGTTCGGCCAGATGATCGGCGGCGCACTGCTGGATGACGCCGCGATGGAGAACACCGACGGCAGCGATCAGTCCGGCAGCGAAGCCGTCGGCGATGACGGGAACGCGAACGTCTCCTCCCAGAACGGAACGGTCTCGACGTCGCTCGACATCCACACCACCTACAAAGGGGTGGAGGTGACGATCCACACCGAGAGCCAGGTCACCCCGTGCCCCGACCCGCAGGGCAAGGTGCACGCCGAAGGCACCTACTCGCTCATCGTCGAAGCGGCCGGCGGGCGCGGCGCCGCACAACAGATCCAGGTGCAGGACGACATCGTCGTGGATGATGATGCGAACCAGGCCTCCTCCGAGTACAGCTACGACGTCGGCTACGCCGACTCGGCGGCGTCCGGCGGCACGCGGCAGGTGGATCTGTCCGTCGACCGCAACGGCGCGGTGAAGGTGCACAACTCGATAGGTGGCGCCACGGACGACTTCCTGGACGACGCGATGAAGACCGGGGCGTTTTTTGCAGCGTGGATGGCGAATTCGCTCGAGAAAGCCGCGCAGAAGGGCTGGGAGTCGGGTCGCTGCATCGACCTCACCGTTGCGTACTCGGACGGCCCGTCCGGGCTCGACACCGATGAGAAGGTCGACATCACCGCGACCCCGGTGGCCAAGAGCGACGGCCAGCCGGCGGGCGGAACGGTGACGGCCACGCTCACGTCCGGGTCGACATCCGTCAGCCCGGAGGGCCAGAATGTGCCCGCGGCGGCGCACTTCACCTTCACCGCGCCGTCGAAGAAGGACGAGTCGGGCACGGTCCATCTCGAGTCCCGGTCGAAGCGCGGGGTCGGCAAGACCGACGCCACGCTCGACACCAAGAAGCATCAGGCCTACACGATCGTCCCGGTCACCAACCTGGCGATGTCGGGCGTGATCTGCGACCTCACCCAGCCGTTCGATGTGGCGGGCGGCGGCCTCACCTCCCATCACGTGCCCACGAACGAGAACGGCGGCACCTACACGCTGAGCGGCTCGGTGGGCGGGAGCTCGTGGACGGGGAAGGGCACCTACAGCGTCACCCTGTCGCAGGACAAGAAGAGCGGGACGATGGTCATCGACGGAACGGCGACCGGTCAGACCCCGGCGGGCACGATCACGAACCCGGCGCACGAGGTCATCGACCTCGTCGCCACCGACTCCTGCTGAGTAGCCTGACGCACATGGCTGCCGAGAACGACGAGCTGCTCGAGCTGGCGACCCGCGCCGGGGTGCCGGCCCGTCGCGTCCTGGATTATCTGGACGCCCGCGACACCTCGGGAGCCGAGCCGACTGCTCTCGCGGTGCTCACGAGGTCACGCGCCCTGCGCTCGCTCGGTCGACTCGGCGAGGCGGCAGCCGTGCTCGACGAGGTGCCGGTCGCGGGCCTGGCGATCGCCGAACGAATGCGAGCGGATTCCGCGGTGCGTCTCGAACGGGGCATGATCGCCTTCCTGCGGGGAGACCTTCCCGCCGCGAGCGAGTCGCTCACGCACGGCCTGGAGGGCGCCGACGACGACCTGCTCGCGGGGGCTCGATCGGAGGCCCGCGGTGCCCTGGCGTTCGCCGCCTTCCTCGTCGGGCGCCTCGAGCCGGCTCGCGAGCTGGTCTCTGCCGCCGGCACCAGCGCCGCCGCCGGCCTCGCCTCCGTCCTCATCGAACTCGAGGCGGGGCGGGTGCAAGATGCCGCGGCACGCGCGGCCGAGATCGGCCGTGAGTCGGCCGGAACCGCCTACGAGGCGCTCGCCTGGTGCGTCGAGGCGTATGCGCTGCACGCCCAGGGCGACGACGACGAAGCTCTCGCCCGGCTCTGGCGGCTGGGCGACCCGGGGACGGCGGCCCATCCCCCGCTCACCCAGTTCCTCGCCACCGTCGGGCAGCTGGAGGTGCTCACGGCGCGGCACGAGTTCGCCGCAGCGCTCGGCCTGCTGCACACCGTCGAGGCCGACCCCGAGCACGCGGTGTGCCCGGCGTCGTGGGAGGCGCGCGTGCTGCTCGAGACCGGGGATTACGCCCGCGCGATCGACCTGGTCGAGGACTGCGTGCGACCCGGCCGGCCGCACGCAGCGCGCACCCTCGCCTACGCCCTGACCGTCCGTGCGGCGGCGCTCGCCGGGGTGCGCGATCTGGCGACCGCCGACGTGACGTTCCAGCGAGCGCTGTCGCTGGCATCCGTCACCGGCCTTCGCCGCCATCTCGCCGGCCTGCCGGTGCCGCTGCTGAGCCTGCTGCTGACCCGCGCCGCGGCGGCCGACCTGCCCGAGTCGTCGCATGCGGTCGTGCTCGACATCATCGGGATGCTGCCCACCGAGACCCGCGCCGCCCAGCCGCTGCTGAGTGCGCGTGAACGGATCGTGCTGCAGCATCTCGCCGCCGGAGAGCCGCTGCAGCGCGTCGCCTGGCTGCTGTCGGTGTCGCCGAACACCGTGAAGGCGCAGGCGCGCAGCATCTACCGCAAGCTCGGGGTCGACTCCCGCGACAGCGCCGTGCAGCGCGGACGGAGCCTCGGCCTACTCGGCTGAGCCGCCCGCGCGGGCCCGCGCCGCATCCAGCCGCAGCTTCACGACGCTGGCGATCACCGCGACCGCCATCGAGCCCACGATCACGCCGAGAGAAAGCATGGTCGGGATGTCGGGGGCCCACTCGACGTGCTGGCCGCCGTTGATGAACGGCACCTCGTTCTCGTGCAGGGCGTGGAAGAACAGCTTCACGCCGATGAAAGCCAGGATGAACGCGATGCCGTACTTGAGGTAGACCAGCTTCTCGACCAGGTCACCCAGCAGGAAGTACAGCTGGCGCAGGCCCATCAGCGCGAACACGTTGGCGGTGAAGACCAGGAACGGCTCGGTCGTGATGCCGAAGATCGCGGGAATCGAGTCGAGCGCGAACACCAGGTCGGTGGTGCCGAGTGCGATGAACACGATGAGCACCGGGGTGAAGACCCGGCGGCCGTCGATGGTGGTGCGCAGTTTCGCACCCTCGTAGGTGTCGGTGATCGCGATGCGACGACGCAGGAAGGCGATGAGGCGGTTCTCGTTCTCCTTCTCGTCGCCGTGGCCGGTGAAGGCCTGGTTCGCGGCCGTGTAGAGCAGGAACAGGCCGAAGATGTAGAAGATCCAGCTGAAGTTCGAGATGAGCGCGGCGCCCAGCAGGATGAAGATGCCACGGAACAGCAGCGCGAGCAGGATGCCCACCATCAGAATCTCCTGCTGGTAGCGCCGCGGCACCGAGAACCGGGCCATGATCAGCAGGAACACGAACAGGTTGTCGATCGACAGGCTGTACTCAGTCAGCCATCCGGCGACGAACTGCCCGGCGTGCTCGGCATCGCCGAGCGCCAGCATGAGCCCCGCGAAGATGAGGGCGAGCACGACGTACAGGCCCACCCAGAGAGCCGACTCCCGCGTGGACGGCACGTGCGGGCGGCGGAACGCCAGGAAGATGTCGAACGCCAGGATGAGCAGCAGCGCGACGTAGGTGCTGATCTCGAACCAGAGCGGGATCTCGAGCATGGGTGAGGGCCTTTCGGATCTGGGGAATGCCAAATTCCGAAAGTCTCTCCCGTGCCGCACGCCTGATGGCGGGGCACCGCGCGACCGGGGCCGAGGCCCGTGATGACGATCGCGACGAGGCGGGATACTCCCCTTCGCGCGCTCAGCATATCGGGCGCGAACCAGCCCGCGATCAGGTTCCTCACAGGCGGGGTGAGCCGCCGGACACGCGTCGAGTTGGGCCAGCGCGTGTCCGGCGGAGCCTGTTAGCCGCCGGGGCGCTCGCGTGATGCGGTCGCCGACATGTTCTCCCCCGAGGTGTTCGCCTGATCCGAGGCCGCTCGACGTGGTCCGGATGGTCGGTCCGGGGTGTTCGAGCGGGTCGTGAGGGCGACGTTACGGGGCGCGGCGAGGGGCGGGAACTTCCCAGAACAGGGGGCGCGGCGGTGTCGGGGCAGCGCAATGTGGGTGGTACCCGGCAGGCTGAGGCCATGTGCGGACGCTTCGCGATGGACGAGAAGACGAACGACCTGATCGAGCAGTTCGTGCTCGATGGCAACGACTTCCGTGATTGGGTGCCGTCGTTCTCGATCGCCCCGACGGATGTGATCCCCATCATCCGCGAGCGGCGCCACTCGTCGACGGGTGAGGTCAGCCGCACCGTCGAGCCGGCGGTCTGGGACTTCCATCCGGCGTTCGTGAAAGAGAGCAAACGGCCGCAGTTCAACGCCCGCATCGAGACCGTCGCGACGAGCGGCATGTGGAAGGGGGCGCTGTCCTCAAGCCGGTGCATCGTGCCGATGCGGGGGTACTACGAATGGACCGAGCGAGCCACGACCGGCGCGAAGCCGGTCAAGATCCCGTACTTCTTGCACGGGCAGACGCCGATGCTCGCGGCGGCGGGGCTGGCGACGGCGCGCAAGGTTCCGGATGCCGCGGGCGGTGACGAGTGGGAGGTCTCGACCGCGATCATCACGCGTGAGGCCCGCGACGCGTCGGGCGAGGTGCACGAGCGCATGCCCGCGTTCCTCACGCCGGATCAGTTCGACCGCTGGCTCGACCCCGAGAAGCTGACCGACGAGGCGCGCCGCGACGAGCTGCTGGCGATGCTCGACAGCGCATCCACCAAGGTCGCGGCGAGCATCACCACCTACGAGGTCGACCGGCGGGTCAACAACTCGCGCACGGTAGACCCGCAGGATGCCACACTGATCGACCCCGCCGCCGCTCCCGCCGCCGGTTGAGGAGCGCCCGCAGGGCGCGTATCGCCGGTTGAGTAGCGCCCGCAGGGCGCGTATCGAAACCTACTCCCCCGCGCCCGGGTCGGTCCCGGCGGCAGCGGGGGCCTCATACCCGGCCAGCGGCTTCACACTCGCCTCGGGGAACGTCGCCGGGCTGACCTCCGAGTCGTCGATGCGCCCGTCGTCCTCGAAATCGGACCAGTCGTTGACATGCTCGAGCGGGAACACGTTCCAGCCCGCACGCCCCGGCACCTCGCCGCTCGGCACGAGCATCGACCCGTCGGGGGCGTCGTACCAGGGTGCGCCGGTGTCGTCGGTGAGGTTCAGCGGGTTGCCGTCCTGGTCGAAGAGCTGCACCTGATCGATCGGGGCGCCGGACGCGTCGTAGGCGTAGATGTTCGTGATCGTGGTGCCGTTGCGGCTCAGCCCCGGTCCCGGCCCGTAGCCCTGCGACTCCTCGTAGTACGCCGCCTGCCAGGTGGCGGTGTTCCACGTGGTGACCAGCCACCCGCCGACGAACGGGGTGGCGATGATCGCAACCGCGGAGACCACGCGCAGAGCCCAGCGCACCCAGGGCCGCCCCAGCATCCGCCCCCTGCCCAGTTGCACGCTGAGCACGACGAGCACGACGGCAAGGGGCCAGAAGTTGGTGCCGGCCCCGAGCAGCGTCACCACGATCACCCAGATGACGAGTGCGCGCAGCACCCACCAGAGGGGGCGCAGCGCTATAAGGAACGCAATGACGGATGCGGCGGGCGCGCTGTCGGCGACGAACGCGCGCCAGCGGTGCAGCAGCTCGCGCGGCAGGCTCCGCAGATCGGGGAGCACGCCGCCCACGAGCGACGTCGCCGACCTCGGCGGGTAACCGGCGGCGGCGCGCAGCTCCTCCGCGTAGGCGGCCGGGTCGCCGAGGTCGACGCCGCTCTCGGCGGCGCGTTCCGAGAGGTCGGCCTCGAGACCATCGGTGAGTTCGTCGAGCTCGTCGGGCGGCAGGTCGCTGAGGGCGGTGCGGACGGCCGCGGCGAAGGCGCGGACCTCTGTTCCGGGCAGGGCGGTCGTGGTCATGCGGGGTCTCCGATCGTGCGGACGGCGCGGGGCTTCTTGCTGTCGAGCAGTGCGCTCATGGTCAGGGCGAACTGGGCCCAGCTGGCGCGCTGCTCGGCGAGCATCGTGCGGCCTTGGTCGTTGATGCCGTAGTACTTGCGGTGCGGTCCCCCGTCGCTGGGGACGACGTAGCTGGTCAGCGCGCCTGCGCTGTAGAGCCGGCGCAGGGTGCCGTAGACGGAGGCGTCGCCGATCTCGTCGAGCCCGGCGGCGCGCAGCCGGCGCACGATGTCGTAGCCGTAGCCGTCTTCGTGCTGCACGGCTGCGAGCACGGCAACGTCGAGCACGCCCTTCAGCAGCTGGGTGGTATCCATGCATCGCACGCTACTGTGCGATACGTAGTACTACGCGGTGCGACACGCCGGGGTGGCGGCTGCGTCCTCAGGCCCCCAGCCGCCGCGCCGCCATCGCCACGTACTCGGGATTCAGCTCGCAGCCGACGAACCGCCGGCCCTCGCTTGCCGCCGCCACGGCGGTCGTCCCCGACCCGAGGAACGGGTCGAGCACCAGATCGCCGGGTCGCGAGCCGAGCAGGATGCAGCGCTGCGCCAAGGTCTCGGGGTAGGTCGCGAAATGCCCGCTCGCGTCGCGGCTCGGCTGGGTGTTCAGATCCCACACGCTGCGCAGCCGCCGCCCGTTCGGGCCGCGGACCGCGTCGACGTCGTACCGGTACCGCTGCGACTTGCTGAGCAGGAACAGATATTCGTGCGACCTCGTCGGCCGGTCGCCGACGCTCTCGGGCTGGGCGTTGGGCTTGTTCCAGACCAGGTCGCTGCGCAGGTACCAGCCCCGCTCCTGCAGCGCGAACGCGAGTCGCCACGGCACACCGATCAGGTCTTTGGGTTTCAGTCCTTCGGGTGTCGGCGGACGCACCTCCATGGCCCGCGCCCGGTTCTTGCGGTCGGGTGCCCGCCAGGCACGGTTGCCCGAGGTGTACGAGTCGCCGATGTTGAGCCAGAGCGTGCCGTCATCGGCCAGCACCCGCCGCACGTCGTCGAACAGCGTCGCCAGCGACGCGATGAAGTCGTGCACGCTGTGCTCCAGCCCCAGCTGCCCCTCGATGCCGTAGTCGCGCAGCGACCAGTACGGCGGGCTGGTCACGACTGTCTGCACGATCCCGTCGGGCAGGGCGCTCAGGATGCCGTGGGCATCTCCCTGGATGATCGCCGACCCGGTCGTCGCGAGGCTCTCGTACTCGCTGTCGTCGCCGTGCACGCGGAGGTCGAACGTGGGCACGCCCCCGAGTCTAGGAGCCTGTTCGACCCGCGGACCGGACCGGCTGACGTGCCGCGCGCTGCGCGCGATGTGGTAGGGGTAGGGGGTGCGTGACACCGGGATCGGCGCGGACATCGCTGTCGTGATGACGCTGCTGCGCGTGCGACCGGCAACCCGCGCTGAGGCCAAACGGCTTCAGGGCCTTCCGCCCGACATCGACTCCGTCATCGATCGGCTCATCGCCCGCGGGGTGCTCGAGGAGCACGCGGGCGAGTTCTCCTACCGGTCCCCCGATGCGACAGTCGCCGATGCGTCCCGCGACCTCGCCGGGCTCCTCGCCGAACTCCCGGAGCTTCGAGGCGCGTGGCAACGCGGAGCGGGCGACGACGCGTTGCTGATGGAGTTCGTTCACGGGCACGAAGAGCAGTGGCGTGCGTGGGCACGAGATGCCGCGACCAGCCCGCCACGCGATCCGCTGAACCTCTACCCGAGCCTCGACATGCTGCGGGAGCTCATCGCGCCCGAGGTGGCGGAGGCCATGGCGCCGTACCTCCCCGGCATCGAGAGGGTGCGTGCCGTGCTTCCGGCGTCTGCCGTGGTGGCCGAGGCTGATCGCCAGGTGGTCCAGCTGATGCAGCGCGCGGGCTTCCAGATCCGCCTCGCTCGGACGATCGAGAGCTGGGTCTATTCGGATGCCGGCGTGCTTTGCGCCGTCCCGGTCGTCTGGGGAGAGCATCCGCCCACCAGCATCATGATCGCCCGCGACCCCACCCTGCGCGCCCTCGTCGCCGCCTACGCGGAGCAGGTGTGGGAACGTGCCGTCGACTTCGACCGGCCGCGCGCCGATTGGGCAGATGTGCTCGAGAAGCTTGCGGTGGGACTGTCCGATCGCGCGATCGCCGCGGCGCAGGGCGTGTCGGTGCGCACGGTGGAGCGTCGTATCGCCGACGCGATGGAGCACTACGGGGTGCGCACGCGGTTCGAGCTGGGCGCGGCCTGGTCACTCGAACAGGTAGACGAAGGGTGAGCCCTCGGCGGTGATGTTCAGAGCACGCTCCTGGCAGTCGAACGTGAGGGGCACGTCGCCGAAGTCGGAGTCGGGCACGTCGAACCGCGAGTTGACCGAGCGACCCTCGATCGTGAATGTGGTGCCGCCGAGGACCGTCCGGTCCCAATGGCCATCGGGAACGAGGGTGTCGCCGTCGATCCGCCAGGGGCCCATCGCCGTGCTGTGGTGAGTCTGCTGCACCTCCATCGTGAGCCCGTCCCCCATGTCGACGGTGATGGTGGTCACCGTGTTGTCGAGAATGGTGGCGTCGAGGTCGGCGGTCACCGAGAGCGTCTGGTCGCCGGTGATCTCCACGCCGGTCACGTCGATGCCCCTCAGCACCCCGGGGAACTGGCTGGCGAGATCGGTGGTGGAGAGAATCCACGGGCTTCCGTTGACCAGGCAGTCCCGTGCAGCCGATCCGCTGGTCGGCCCGCCGCTTCCGGAGACGTTCTGGTGGCCCGAGTCGCCGCCCGGATCGTTCTGGTTGCCCGGATCACGTCCCGCGGCGCAGCCCGTCACGAGCACCGTGGTGGTGACGCAGAGGACCAGGGCGAGAGCCGATCTCATGGCCTCAGCGTAGGGAGGGGCACGTCGCCCGGCGTCGATGCGCAGAGACGGATCGCCGACGTGGCAGAGATCGGCCACCGCCGCGCGTAGCATCACGGGGGTGCGCCGGTATCGCTACGTCACGGGGAACCGGGGGATCATTCTCGCCGGCGCCGCGGCGTTCGGCTGCCTCGCCGCTTTCGTCGTCGCGTTCGCCGCGCAGCGCGCCGATCTTGCCGGTGCAGCGTTCCTCGTGCTGTGGATCGCCGTCGTCGCGTGGAACGCGTACATGCTGCTCTGGCGCTTGTGCATCCGACTCGACGTCGAGGGCGACCGACTGCTGTGGACGGCACCGCTCCGGAGTGGCGAAACCCGGGTGAGCGAGATCGTCGCAATCCGGCCCGGACTGCTCGGACGCTCCACGGTGATCGCGCTTCGCGATGGGCGCGGGCTGGAATTCCTATCCCGCACCGGCGTCCGCGAGTTCGCGGACGCCCTCGACGGGGGGCGCGGGTTGCCGGTCGAGGTGCGGGTGCCCGCCGCCGAGCGCCTGAGCTTCCGGGCGAGCGCGTTCGAAGAACTCGCCAGCGATCACGACTCTCGCGAGTCATCGGCAGCCGGCGACGCTTAACCCACGGCGTGCGGGCCACCAATGCGAAACGCCCCCGCGATGCCGAGGGCGTTTGTTGGTGACCCCAGCGGGATTCGAACCCGCGTTACCGCCGTGAGAGGGCGGCGTACTAGGCCACTATACGATGGGGCCGTCACGACAACTTTGCAAGTATGCCACACGCTGTGCGGCCTCTCCAAAACCCGTCAGGCGGTATCCACCGAGTGGGGTCCGGGCACCGGCGCCAGCACCCGCACCGCACCGGGAACGACCTCGACGTCGATCGGCAACGGCGCGATCCGCTCGCCGTCCGCGTACGCCGTGATGCCCTCCGCCTCGATGCGCACGTGCCGGGCGCGCTCGATCGTCACCCGCGGGTCGGTGACGTGCGTGCCCTGGAACACCCGCGGGAAGATCCGCAGGAACGCCGCCCGGCCGAGCGGCTTCACCATCAGCACGTCGAACAGCCCGTCGTCGAGTTTCGCGTCGGGGGTGATGTTCATGCCGCCGCCGAGCGAGATGCTGTTGCCGAGCGAGACGAGGCTTCCCTCGGTCTCGATCACGCGCCCGTCGAGGGTGAGCCGGTAGCGGATGCGCTTGAGTTTGGCCAGTTCGATCAGCAGCGCGATGATGTAGCGGCTCGGACCCTTCGGGTTGCGCATCGAGTTCGCCCGTTCGTTGACGATCGCGTCGAACCCGGCGCTCAGCGCGCAGAGGAACCAGCGCTCGGCCTTGTCACCGGTGGCATCGTCGACGTAGGAGATGCGCCCCGCATCGATGGTGCGCGGGCCGTCCTGCAGGGCGCGGGCGAGCACCTCGATCGCCGCCTCGGTGTTGTCGTGCGGGATGCCGAGCCCCCGCGCCATGTCGTTGCCGGTGCCCGAGGGGATGATGCCCAGCGGCACCCGGGTGCCGGCGACGAGGTTGGCGCCGAGGTTCACGATCCCGTCGCCGCCGACCACGACGAGGGCGTCGGGCTTGGACTTCACGGCGGCACGGGCGGACGCCAGCAGTTCCAGCCAGCTCGGCTCGGTCAGCGACTGCACGTCGTGCCCCTCGCCGCGCAGGGTCTGCACCAGGGCCGGGCCGATCGACGCCTTCGACCCGAATGACGCCGACGGGTTGATCGCGACGACGACGCGCTTGGGCTTGGTTCGGGGGGTGTCGGTCACGGTCGGGCCCTTCATCGCGCACGGCAGGTCGCCTCAGAGTACCGGCCTAGGCTCGTTCGGGTGACCGGCGTGCCCTTCCAGCTGCGGCTCGAGCCGGGCGACACCACGCTCGTCGATGCCCTGGTGCGCGAGGGCGCCCGGCGGATCGGGCTCGACGGCCTGCGGGCAGAGCGCGCACGGCGCATCTGGCCGGCTGGCGTGCGGGGTTCGGCGGCGCGCCGCGGCTTCCGCTGGAGCCTGCGTGACACCGTCGACCGCACCTGGTGGCCCCAGGGCATCGACGTCGGCGAGCATGACGGGCATCGCATGCTGGCGGTCAGCTGGTACGCCCGCGACCACGCGACCCGGCTGAGCATCGTCGACCTCGACCGGCGCCGCTACCACCACGTGCTGCTGGTCGAGCCGGTGACGGATGCCGTGGGCCGGGTCACCGCGACACCGATCGTCGTGCACGCGGGCGGCATCGCCTGGCTTGGCGACCGCATCCTCGTCGCCGACACCTTCGGAGGGCTGCGCGAGTTCCCCCTGGCCGACCTGCTGCGCCTCGCGGACGGCCGGCTCGTGCTGCCTCAGTCGTCGCGCTACCGTGCCCGACGCGCCGACGACCGCGGCATGCGGTTCTCGTTCGTCTCCATCGAGAACACCGACGGCGCCCCGCGCCTGGTCGCCGGGGAGTACGGCGACGGCAGCCGCGCCGACCGGGCCGCCCGCTTCACCCTCGACGGCGAGGTCGAGCTGCACGAGCCGGGCCTTTTTCGCATGCAGGGCATCGTGATCGTCGACGACACCTGGTATGTCACGACCAGCAACGGTGAGCACACCGGCGGCGACCTCTGGGTCGGTCGGCCGGGAGCGTTCGTGCGTCATCGGCACGTGCTCCCGGCCGGCCCGGAGGACCTCGCCTACGACCGCCGCACCGGGCGGCTCTGGTCGCTCAGCGAGTGGCCGGGGCGTCGGCGGGTGTTCCAGATCGATCCGACGCGTCTCGGCTGAACCGCATCAGCCGCAGCAGCTGCGCGTTCAGCGCGACGACGATCGTCGAGACCGACATCACCGCCGCGCCGACGGCGGGCGGCATGAGGAACCCGACCCCGGCCAGCACCCCGGCCGCCAGCGGCAGACCGATCGCGTTGTACCCGGTCGCCCAGGCCAGGTTCTGCAGCATCTTGCGGTAGCTGGCACGGCTGAGCGCGATGGTGTCGGCGACACCACGCGGGTCGCTGCTGGCCAGCACGATGCCTGCGGACTCGATCGCGACATCCGTGCCGGCACCGATCGCGATGCCGAGGTCGGCGCGCACCAGGGCGGGGGCGTCGTTGATGCCGTCGCCGACCATCGCGACGCGCTTGGCGCCCTCGGCCTGCAGTTTCGCCACCACATCCGCCTTGTCGGCGGGCAGCACCTCGGCGAACACCTCGGTGATGCCCAGCTGCTCGGCGACGTGCTGGGCCACCGCGTGCGAGTCGCCGGTCAGCATGGCGACCCGCACACCGCGCTTCTGCAGCTCGCGCACCGCCTCGGCCGACTCGCGCCGCACCACGTCGGCGATACCGAACATGGCCAGCGGCGTGTCGCCGTCGAGCAGGTACACCAGCGTCTCGCCCGCCTCCCCCGCAGCACGCTGCTGGGCGACGAGCTCGGCGGGCAGCCGGATGCCGCGCTCGGTCACCAGCCGCGCGCTCGCGACCGTGAGGGTGCGGCCCTCGACCGTCGCAACCACCCCGCGGCCGGCGAGCGACTCGAAGCCGCTCGACTCGGGGATGCGTGATCCGCCCGAGGCGGCGTCGATGAGCGCCCGTGCGATGGGGTGCTCGGAGCGCGACTCGACCGCCGCCGCGAGCGCACCGTTCCGGGCCCGGTCGGTGCCCACGGCATCCACCTGGCGCGCCACGCGCTGACGACCCTCGGTGAGGGTGCCGGTCTTGTCGAACAGCACCACATCGACGTCGCGTGCCTGCTCGAGCGCGGCGCGATCGCGGATCAGGATGCCGCGGCGGGCTCCGATAGCGGTGGACAGCGACGCGACCAGCGGGATGGCGAGCCCGAGCGCGTGCGGGCACGCGATCACCAACACGGTCACCACGCGTTCGAGCACGAAACCGGGGTCGCCGGGCTGGAGGATCAGCCAGACCACGAGGGTGACGACGGCGGCCGCGAGGGCGACGTAGAACAGCCAGGCCGCGGCGCGGTCGGCCAGCAGCTGCGCGCGGCCCTTGCTGGCCTGGGCGTCGGCGACGAGCTTCATGACGCCGGCGAGGGTCGTGTCGCTTCCGGTGCGCGTGATGCGCACGGTGAGCGAACCGGATGCGATGCTTCCGGCGACGACGGTGTCACCCGGCGCCTTGCGCACGGGGGTCGACTCGCCGGTGAGCAGCGACTCGTCGACGTCGGACTCGCCCTCCGCCACCTCGCCGTCGGCCGGGATCGCGGCACCCGGCCGCACCAGCACCAGGTCACCGACCGACAGCTCGGCGATCGGAACGGTCATCACGTGGTCGCCGTGCTGCACCTCGGCCGTGTCGGGCAGCAGCTTGGCCAGTTCCCCGAGGGCGTTCTGCGCACCGCTGACCGCGCTCATCTCGATCCAGTGGCCGAGCAGCATGATCGTGGTGAGGGTGGCGAGCTCCCACCAGAAGTCCATCCCGGGCAACCCCAGCGTCACCGCGGCCGAGTAGCCGAACGCGACGACGAGGGCCAGCGAGATGAGGGTCATCATTCCGGGGCTCTTGGCGCGCAGTTCGCTCACGGCCCCGGCCAGGAACACGCGGCCGCCGATCACGAAGATCAGCAGGCCGGCTACCGCCGGGATGAAGCTGCTGCCGGGGAACCGCGGCCCGGTGAGGCCGAGGATGTCTTGCAGACCCTCGGAGAACACCAGCGTCGGGATGGTGAGGATCAGGTTGACCCAGAACAGCCGGCGGAACACCGCGGGGTCGTGATGCGCGTGGGCTGAGTGGTCGTGGGCTGAGTGGTCGTGGGCACCGTGGTCGTGGGCCTCGTGGCCCGCGTGCTCCATGTGGTCGTGGTCGTCGTGGTTCATCAGGCTCCCCTGTTGTTCTGCAGTTCGTACACGGTCAGCAGTTCGGCGACCGCCGCATCCCGGCGTTCCCCGCCCTCGTCGAACATGTCGGTGACGTGAGTGCGCAGGTGGTTCTCGACCAGCAGCTTGCTGAGGCTGCGCAGCGACTTCTGGATGGCGAGGGTCTGCGTGATGATGTCGACGCAGTACTCCTCGCTCTCGATCATCTTGGTGACGCCGCGCAGCTGCCCCTCGAGAATGCGGGCGCGATGCAGTGCGCGCTTCTTCAGGTCGTCGATCATGCGGTCGATGATATACCCCCCTGGGGTATTCTGCAGGCGTATCGTCGCACACATGAAGGTCACCAAATACGAGCACGCCGACCACTGGACCCCTGAGCAGCTGGGCCGCATCCTCGACAAGAACCCGGACGCGGTGATCTACGGCCCCGCCGGGGTCAAGACGGCGGCGAGCGGCTTCGACGTCACCCCGGTCGCCGAAGGTGATGTGGTCGAGGCGGGGCCCTTCACACTGAAGTTCTTCGGCGAGAAGCACGCCGTCATCCACGAGAGCATCCCGGTGCCCGACAACCTCGGTGTGCTCGTCAATGACGAGTTCTACTACGCCGGAGACTCGTACACGGTGCCCGACGCCGAGGTCGGCACGCTCGCCGCACCGATCGGCGCGCCATGGCTGAAGATCGGCGAAGCCATGGACTACGTCCTCGCCGTCAAGCCCAAGCGCGCCATCTACGTGCACGACATGACCCTCTCCGCCGCCGGCAAGAAGATGGCGGCCGAGCGCCTGCAGTGGGCGACCGAGAAGAACGGCGGCGTGTTCCATCCGCTCGAGGTCACCGAACAGCTCGACATCTAACCTGGTCGGCATGGAACTGCGAGTGGTGCCCGTCACCGACGCGCCGTGGGCCGACGTGCGCGCCGTCTTCGGCACGCGAGGCGATCCGTCGACCTGCTGGTGCCAGTACTTCAAGGTGGACGCGGCCACCTGGAAGACGGGCGACGTCCCGGCGTTCGAGCGGGCGCTGTGCGAGCAGATCGACGAGTCCCGCCGCACGCACGGCGCGGGGCCGGGGTTGCTCGCCTACGACGGCGGCACCCCGATCGGCTGGGTGGCGATGGAGCCGCGGCCCGCATACGCGCGCATCGTCAACGCGGGGGGCGGTGACGGCGACCCGACCGACGACAACGTCTGGGTGGTGTCGTGCTTCGTCGTGCGCGTCGGGCACCGCCGCAACGGCGTCGCCCACGCGCTGCTCGACGCCGCGGTCGGGCACGCTCGCAGCCACGGGGCGCGCACGCTCGAAGCGTTCCCGGTCGTCGCCGGGCCCGGCGTCTCCAGCGCCGACCTCTACCACGGGCCGCTGTCGGTGTTCGAGGCGGCCGGCTTCGACGTAGTGTCCCGACCGAGCGAGCGTCGCGCCGTCGTGCGCCTCGCGCTGTGACTATCTGACGTCTACAGCTCTTCCTGCCTCAAGAAACAGAGGGTGCAGCGCGGCCGCCCAGGCCGGCAGCGACACCGAGAGTGTCTGCCACGTCACCTCGCGGTCGATCACGGAGTAGTGGTGCGCGAGCTTCTCGCGCTGCTTCGCGGCATCGCTCCAGTTGATCTCCGCAGGCGCCTTCAGACCCCGCTCCGCGAGGATTTTCGCTGCTTCACCGAGCTTGATCAGCACCGAGTCACCGGCCTCCTGCGCTACCTCGTCTGCGTGATAGGCGTCCTTGCCGCGCGCGACAATCGTTGCCGCGATCTCGAGCCAACGTTGGATGTGAAGCAGTTCCTTTGCGACCCGGATTTCCATCACAGCGCAACCCGGTCACGCAGAATGTCACGATCGCGTCGCGAATCGAGGCCGCGGTAGCTCACGAGGTCCACACCACGACCGAGGACCGACTCGAGTGCCTCCTCGAGTCGGGCCATGTCGAACAGGTCGGCGCCGGCTGGAGGTTGTACGAGCAAGTCGAGATCGGAGTCCGGGCGGTCATCGCCACGCGCGGCGGAACCGAACACCGCAAGGTCGGTGAATCCTCGGCGCTCGGCGATCTGTCGCAGCACAGTCCCGCCCGCTGCGATCAGGGTGCTTGGCCGCACGCCGTCCGTGCGGCCGGGGGCGACTTGGTAACTGATTGCCGGTTGGGTGACCCCGAGTCGTCGTGCGATGTCACGCTGCGACTCCCCCTCGACGAGCATCGCACGCACCGCGAGCACCCGGCGCAGTCGCGCTAACTCGGCGTCGCGGGTTGCCCGCTCATATTCCAGCATCAGGGTCATAAATTGATTTTATCACTCACGACCTGGCGGGCAACCGGCACAAGATCGCACGGAGCCGGAGGCACGGGGGTGGGCGCAAGGCGCGCGCGCCGTCGTGCGCCTCGCGCTCTAGCGGGAGCGGCCGGCGCGGATCGCGCGCACGGTGAGCTGCACGGCCACGAGCAGCAGGAACACCCCGAAGACGATGGTGGCCGCGCGCGGGTCGAGCCAGACGGCGAGCGCCACTCCCCCGAAGCTGGCCAGCACCGCGGCGATGCCGACGATGAGCCCGTCGCCAAGCCGCACCAGGTGCGCCCGCAGGTTGGCGATCGACCCGGTGATCGAGGTGGGGATCATCGCCAGCAGCGAGGTGCCCTTGGCCAGCAGATCGCCGACCCCGAAAGCGGCGATGAGCAGCGGCACCAGAATCACTCCGCCGCCGATGCCGAACAGGCCCGACGCCAGACCCATCGCGAAACCGACCAGGATGAGGGCGACCACGACCCCGGGCGAATAGACGATCTCTGCACCGCGGGAGGGCACCTCGAAGAACATGCGCACCGCGACCAGCACGATCAGCGCGATGAACAGCCAGCGCAGCCACACGAGCGGCAGGGTGCGCAGCAGGCGCGTGCCGATCAGCGACCCGCCGATGCCGCCGACAGCGACGAGCAGGCCCGCCACCACATCCAGATCACCTAAAGCCAGGTACTGGATGCTGCCCGCGATCGCCGTCGGCACGATCGCCACCAGCGAGGTCGCCGCCGCCCGCCGCTGATCCATGCCGAGGAACCACATCAGCAGCGGCACCATCACGATGCCGCCGCCGACGCCGAAGGCGCCGGAGAGGACCCCTCCGAGAAGGCCGACGAGAACGAGCACAAGCACTCGTCGCGGCACGGTGGAGGTCATTGCTGGGGTACCTGGACTCGAACCAAGAACAACTGAACCAGAATCAGCCGTGTTGCCAATTACACCATACCCCAATGAAAATCCCTGGTCAGAGGGAGTTTTCTGGTCGTGCCCCGCGATTGCGGATCAGCGAGGGCCGCGGTCTAGCATACGCGAAGTTGACAGGGCTCCGACCACAGTACGGTGGAGGCGTGACGGAGGACCGCGGACGGGGCATCCCCGTGCTCGCCCTTCTCCTTCCCGCCGCAGGCGTCGCCGCCGTGATGGCGGTGCTCTTCGCTCGGGCTCTGTTCGAGATCCCGGTCACCGCCGCGTTCTTCGTGACCTATCCCGGGGATGCCACGGCGTGGGAGGGCACGCCCGTCGGCTTCCCGGCGTGGCTGTCGTGGACGCACTTCCTGTCGGCGTTCTTCCTGCTGTTCATCGTGCGGTCGGGTCTGCTGGTGCGCGGCGGCACCCGGCCCCCGGCATTCGTCACCCGGCGCGCGACCGGGGCGACGCGGTTGAGCCTGCACACCTGGTGGCACCTCGTCGTCGACGTGCTCTGGGTGGCGAACGGTCTGGTCTACGTCGTGCTGCTCATCATCTCGGGGCAGTGGAAGCGCCTCGTGCCGGCCTCGTGGGACGTCATCCCGAACGCGATCTCGGCGGGGCTGCAGTACCTGTCGCTCGACTGGCCGCAGCACAACGGCTGGACGCAGTACAACGCGCTGCAGTTGCTGCTCTACGGATTCACGGTCTTCGTCGCCGCCCCCGTCGCGGTGCTCGCGGGGCTTCGCCTGTCGCCGCTCTGGCCGAAACGGCTGCGGCGCGCGACCGGGCCGCTCGGCGACCGGTTCGCCCGCACCGTGCACTGGCTGACCGCCGTGTACTTCATCGGCTTCACCGTCGTGCATGTCGCGCTCGTGCTGCTGACCGGCGCACTGCGTAACCTGAACCACATGTTCGCCGGACGAGACGACGAGACCTGGATCGGGGCCGCCGTGTTCGCGGGCTCGGTCGTGGTGACCATCGTCGCGGCCGCACTGCTGCGCCCGCCGGCCCAGACCCGCATCGCGGAGGTCACCGGCAACGATGTGCGACGGATGCCGGGCGCATGAGCCTGCCCGATGAGCTCCGTGACCCGGACGAGACTCCGCGGCCACCCCGGCGCAGTCTGCGTGCGGGCGCCGTGATCATCATCGTGGTCGCCGTGCTGCTGGCAGCTGTGCTGCCGGTGGTGCTGGGGCTCGGCGGCTAGAGCCGTTCGCGCAGGCGGTCGAGCCGCGCGAGGGTCGAGTCCTTGTCGAGGATCTCCATCGACTCGAACAGCGGCGGGCTCACCCGGCGCCCCGAGATCGCGGTGCGCACCGGCCCGAACGCGACGCGCGGCTTCAGCCCGGCGCCGTCGATGAGGGCGGCGCGCAGGGCCGCCTCGATGCTCTCCGCACTGAAATCGTCGAGGCCCTCGAGCGCGGCGTACGAGGCATCGAGCACCAGGCGCGCCTCGTCCGCGTTGGCCGGCAACGCATCCGCCTCGTATTCGATCTCGTCGTCGGCGGTGAACAGGAACGCCAGCATGCCGCGCGCCTCGCCCAGCAGGTTGATGCGCTCTTGCACAAGCGGCGCCGCCTGGCGCAGGATCGCGAGCTCGGCCTGCGTGGGCGGGGCGCTGATGAGGCCCGCGAGGTAGGGCTGGATCCGTTCGGTGAAGTCATCGAGGGCGAGCATGCGGATGTGGTCGCCGTTGATCGATTCGGCCTTCTTCAGGTCGAAACGGGCCGGGTTGGGGTTGACGTCGTGCACGTCGAACGCGGTCGCCAGCTCGGCCTGGGTGAAGACGTCGCGATCGGGGGCGATCGACCAGCCCAAGAGCGACAGGTAGTTGAGCAGGCCCTCGGGCACGAAACCGCGGTCGCGGTGGTGGAACAGGTTCGACTCGGGGTCGCGCTTGCTGAGCTTCTTGTTGCCCTCACCCATCACGTACGGAAGGTGGCCGAACTGAGGGATGAACTCGGTCACCCCGATCTCGATGAGCGCCGTGTACAGGGCGATCTGCCGGGGCGTGCTGGACAGCAGGTCCTCTCCGCGCAGCACGTGGGTCACGCCCATCAGCGCATCGTCGACCGGGTTGACGAAGGTGTACAGCGGAGCGCCGTTCGGGCGCACCACCACGAAGTCGGTGGTGGAGCCGGCCGGGAAGGTGATCGGCCCGCGGACCAGGTCGTCGAAGCTCAGGTCCTCATCCGGCACCCGCAGGCGCAGCGCCGGCTGGCGGCCCTCGGCACGGAACCCGGCGCGCTGCTCATCGGTCAGGTCGCGCTCGTGGTTGTCGTAACCCTGCTGACGCGGGCGGCCGTTCGCGTCGTTGCGGGCGTCCATCTCCTCCGCCGTGACGAAGCTCTCATAGAGGTAGCCCGCCGCCTTCAGCCGCTCGATCAGGTCGAGGTAGATCTCGGTGCGCTGCGACTGCCGGTAGGGGGCATTCGGGCCACCGGTCTCCACACCCTCGTCCCAGTCGATGCCCAGCCAGGTGAGCGCGTCGACCAGCTGCAGGTAGCTCTCCTCGCTGTCGCGCGCCGCGTCGGTGTCCTCGACGCGGAAGATCATGCGGCCGCCGGTGTGCCGGGCGTAGGCCCAGTTGAACAGCGCGGTGCGCACCATGCCGACGTGCGGGGTGCCGGTGGGACTCGGGCAGAAGCGGACGCGCACATCGGCGCCCGTGGCGGTTGCGAAGGGGAGGCTCATGTCGGGTTCTAGCGTAGTCAGGCCGTGACCACGCTCAGCGTGACGGCGGCCGCGATCGCGAGGCCGATGCCGACGCCCTGCAGCACGGTGAGCCGCTCGCGCAACAGCACGATGGCCAGCAGCACCGTGCCGAGCGGATACAGCGAGTTCAGCACCGCCATCACGGCCAGGTCGCCGAGATGCAGCCCCACCACCAGCATGATGTTGCCCGCCACCAGCAGCGCCCCCGCCACGACAGCCAGCAGCACCGCACGCCGGTCGCGCAGCCCCGCCAGTTCTGCCGGACCCCTCCGGATGCGACCCCAGACCAGCGCGGCGACGAACAGCAGGCCGCCGACCAGCAGGTCGACGAGTAGCGGAACCAGACCCGACTCGGCCGGAGTCGCGTCGATCGCGATGATGTAGCCGGCGAACGCCACCCCCGACAGCGCCGCGTAGGCCAGCCCTCGACCGCTGGGTCGGCGCCCCTGCCCCGACTCGGGCGTCGCCGCGAGCAGGATGCCCGCCACCACCGCCACAAGCAGCGCCGCATACCCGACCGGCGGGAACCGCTCCCCCAGCACAATGCCGACCACGGCGGGCAGGATCGCGTAGATCGCCGCCACCCCCGGCGACAGCACGCTCATCGGTCCGATCGCCAGGCATGCGTAGAGGGCCCAGGTGCCCACCGATCCGGCGACACCCGCCAGCGCGCCCAGCACCACCGCATCCGTCGACCACACCGGCTGCTCGATGAGCACCGCGACCGCCGAGACGACAGCAGCCACCACGAACCCGAGGAAGCTCGCCAGCAGCGCCGACATGCGCCGGGACGCGAGGCCGCCGAGGAAGTCGGAGGCGCCGTAGACCACGGCGCTGACGAAACCGAGGATGGCGACCATCAGAGCGGCTCAGGCCGCGAGAACGGCGACGCCGTACTCGGCGAACCGCGCATCAGAGGTGACGACGGTGAGCCCCTCCTCGAGCGCCTGCGCGATGAGCATGCGGTCGAACGGGTCGCGGTGATGGAGCGGCAACTCGGAGAGCTTGCGCCCGTGACGCGGAGTGAGGGCCAGCCCGGTCATCCCCTGCTCGTCGATCAGATCGTCGGAGATGAACGGTGCGCTCAATTTGCCGACGCCCTGCTTGATCGCGATCTCAGCCAGCGTGAGTGCGGACACGAACGTCTCGTTGCGCGGGTCGGCGATCGCGGCGCGAGACCGGGGACCGAGAGCAGGATCGTCGGCGAACCACCACAGCAGAGCGTGCGTGTCGATCAGCAATCTCACGCGCCGTACCAGTCCCGATCGTCCTCGGGGGTGAAGTCGTCGAAGTCGGGAGCGATCTCGATCTGCCCCGCGAACACTCCCGGCGTGCGCGCCGTCGACGGCCTGTCGACCGGACCAAGACGCGCGGCCGGCTTCCCGTGACGCGAGATCACGATCTCTTCCCCGGCCTCCGCCCGCGCCAGAAGCGCCGAGAACTGGGACTTCGCGTCGAACACGCTCACGGTCGCCATGGGACCACTGTACGGCTTTCTGGCCAGATCTGGCCAGAATCAGCCGACGAGTGCCGCCACGAGTGCGAGCCCCAGGATCGCCAGCCAGCTGAGCGCCCCCGCCGCGAGCGCACGCGCACCGGAGCGCACCAGCTGCTCCAGCCGGAGCGAGGCGCCGATGGCGAACAGCGCAGGGGCCAGCAGCGCCGACTGGACGATGTCGGCGACGGCGAGCACGGCATCCGGCACCGGGACGAACGTGCGCACCAGCACCAGCGCAACGAAGCCCACGATGAACAACGGCGCGATCGGCGGGCGCGCGCCCCCGGTCTGGGTCGCCCGGCGGCGCTGCACCAGCGAGGTGATCGCCACCATCGGCGCCAGCATCAGCACCCGGGTGAGCTTCACCACGACCGCCACCGCGAGCGCGGTCGCCCCAGCGGTCTGCGCGGTCGCCACGACCTGGCCGACGTCGTGCACACTCGCGCCCACCCAGTGGCCGAACACGGCGGCGTCGAGCCCCAGCGGCGCGGCGAGGGCCGGCAGCACGACGATCGCCGCCGTGCCGTACAGCGTCACCAGAGCGGTGGGCACGGCGCTGTCGCGCGGGTCGCTGGCCCGCGAGGCGCTCATCGCCCCGACCGCGGACACCCCGCAGATCGAGAAGCCCGCCGCCATCAACACGGGTTCGTCGCCCGGCAGGCGCAGCATCCGCGCAATGCCCCAGGTGATCACGAACGAGACACCCACCAAGGCGATGATGATGAGCACCGCCCGCCAGCCCAGCTGCGCGATGTCGCCCAGGCTGAGCTTCAGGCCGAGCACGACGATGCCCAGGCGCAGCACCCGGCGCGCAGCGATCGACAGGCCCGGCTTCAGCTCGCCGTCGAGCGCCCGCCGCGCCGGCGGAATGCACGCGACGACGACACCGAGCACCAAAGAGGCGGTGAGCCACGGGACGAACGGGAGAAGAAGGTGCAGACCGAACCCCGCAGCGGCGCCAGCCAGCGCGAGGGCCAGCCCCGGCATCCAGCGCGGCATCAGGCGACCTGACGCGCCCGCCGAGCGGTGCGGAACGCCAGCGCGACCAGCACTGTGGCGACCAGCGACGTCGCCACCAGCGCCAATCCCTCGTAACGCAGCGCGGCCAACGCCGGGCCGGCCAGCGCCCCGCCGATCGCGCCGGACCCGCTCATCACCAGATCGGCGCGGCCCTGGATGACCGTGCGACGCAACGGGTCGGCCGATTCGGCCACCAGCGCCGACCCCGCGACCGTTGCGGCGCTCCAGCCGACACCCAGCAGAATCAGCGCGACCATAACCACGCCGTTGTTCTCGGCCCCGACGAACACCAGCGCGAGCGCGGCGAGCAGCACCGCCTGGCCCAGCGCGATGACCCGCTCGCGCCCGACCCGGTCAGAGAGCCAGCCGAACACCGGCGACAGCGCGAACATGCCCGCGACGTGCAGGCTGATGGTCAACCCGACGATCTCGAGCGTCGCACCCCGGTCGACCAGGTGCACCGGGGTCATCGACATGATCGACACCATCGTCGCGTGACTGAGCCCCAGGGCGAGCATCCCGGTGACCACACCGTTGCGGTCGGCACGCGGAACATCGAGCAGGGCGTTCGCGTCGACCGGGCGCTCGCGCGCGATCTTCTCGGCCAGCTTCAGCGGATCGGGACGCAGCAGGAAGAAGTAGATCGACGCCGCCAGCACCTGTGCCGCGATGGTGAAAAGGAAGGGGCCGGCCAGCGGGGGAAGCCCGATCGCCTGGCCGAGCGTGTCGCCCGGCTTGATCAGGTTCGGGCCGAGGATCGCCCCGATCGTCGTCGCCCACACCACGAACGCCAGGTCACGGCCGCGGGTCCCGGGCTCGGACAGGTCGGTCGCAGCAAACCGGGACTGCAGGTTGACCGCGGTGCCCACGCCGACCATCACCAGCCCCACGAGCAACAGCGGGAAGCTGTTCAGCACCGCGGCGAGCAGGCCCACCCCGGCGCCGGCCGCAGCGACGAGCGCTCCCGTGGCGAGCGACGGTGCGCGACCCGAGCGCCGGGCCAGGCGCGCGAGCGGGATGGCGGCCAGAGCCGCTCCGACCGTGGTGCCGGTGGCGGCCATGCCGGACAGCGCCTCCGAACCGGAGACCTGGGTGACGAGCAGAGCGCCGGCCGAGAACGTGCCGCCCATGCCGACGCCCGCCAGGGCCTGGCCGGCGATGAGGACCAGCTGGCCGCGGCGGTGGATCCGGTGCAGCTCCGCGGCGCCGAGCGTCACCGGCTGTCCCGGTTACGGGCCGGGTTCGAGAGCGTGCCGAGCCCCTCGATGGTGATGTCGACGGTCTGCCCGTCGACGAAACCGCCCAGACCCGACGGGGTGCCGGTCATGATGATGTCGCCCGGCAGCAGCGTCCAGACATCGGAGATGTAGGCGATCAGCTCGGGGATCTTGTGGATCATGTCGCGGGTGTTGCCACGCCGCCGCGCCTCGCCGTCGACGGTGCTCGAGATCTCGAGCTCGGTGGGGTCGAGCTCGGTCTCGATCCACGGTCCGATCGGGGCGAACGTGTCGTAGCCCTTCGCGCGGGCCCACTGGCCGTCGGCGAACATCTGGTCGCGAGCCGACACGTCGTTGCCGATCGTGTAGCCGAACACGTAGTCGGCCCAGCGCGACGCGGGAACCTGCTTCGCGATCCGGCCGATCACGACCACCAGCTCGCTCTCGTGGGTGATGCGGCCCTCGACCGGCGGGATCTGGATCGCATCGCCCGGCCCGATCACCGCGGTGTTCGGCTTGAGGAAGATCAGCGGGTTCTCGGGCGCGTCGACGTTGGCGGCCATGTCGGCACGGTGGTCGGCGTAGTTGAGCCCCACGCACACCACCTTCGAGCGCGGGATCACCGGCGCCAGCAGCTTCGCGCCCGTGAGCGGAACGCGTTCGCCCGTGGTGCCGAAGCCCTGGAACATCGGGTCGCCCGTCAGCACGACGAGCTCGTCGTCGTCGACGATGCCGAACCGGGGGTCGGATCCGTCGACGCTGAACCGGGCCACCTTCACTGTGCCAGCCTAGAGCCATGACGGTGCTCTGGGCGGGCCCCGACGACGGCGCCACGCTGATCCTCGCGCACAGCGCAGGCGCCCCCATGGACTCGCCGTGGTTGACGGCGATGTGCACACTGCTGGCCGGCCACGGCATCCGCACCGCCCGTTTCGAGTTCGCCTACATGGCCGCGCGCCGCGAGGGCCGGCGCCCGCCGCCGCCGAAGGCGGAACGGGTGCAGGGCGAGTACGCGGATGCGGTGGCCGAGGTGCGCCGGTCGGCCGCCGGCCCCGTGCTGGTCGGCGGCAAGTCGTACGGGGGCCGCGTCGCGAGCCTGATCGCCGACGAGGTGCATGCCGACGGGCTCGTGTGCCTGGGCTACCCGTTCCATCCGCCGCAGCGCCCGGAGCAGGTGCGCACCGCCCACCTGCTGACGCTGCGCACCCCCGCGCTGATCTGCCAGGGTGTGCGCGACCCGTTCGGCGGCCCGGCTGAGGTCGCGGGGTACGACCTGCCGTCCTCGATCGAGGTGGAGTGGTTCCCCGGGGACCACGACGTGCAGCGCGTGCCGCAGTTGGGCCGCGTCGCGGACCGGGTCGCGGAGTTCGTGTTCAGCACTCGACGACGTTGACGGCGAGCCCGCCTTCGCTGGTCTCCTTGTATTTGGTGGACATGTCGATGCCGGTCTGGCGCATCGTCTCGACGACGGTGTCGAGCGAGACGTAGTGCATGCCGTCGCCGCGCATCGCGAGGCGTGCGGCGGTGACGGCGGTGGACGCGGCGATGGCGTTGCGTTCGATGCAGGGGATCTGCACGAGCCCGCCCACCGGGTCGCAGGTGAGGCCGAGGTGGTGCTCCATGGCGATCTCGGCCGCGTTCTCGACCTGGCGCGGGGTGCCGTGCATGACGGCGGTGAGGCCACCGGCGGCCATCGCGCAGGCCGAGCCGACCTCGGCCTGGCAGCCGCCCTCGGCGCCCGAGATGGACGCGTTGGCCTTGAACAGCGATCCGAGCGCTGTCGCGGTCAGCAGGAACGCCCGGGTGCCGGGCAGCGGGTCGCCGCCTTCGTGGACGAATTCGACCCAGTACTTCAGCACGGCGGGCAGGATGCCGGCCGCACCGTTCGTGGGCGCGGTGACGACGCGTCCGCCGGAGGCGTTCTCTTCGTTGACGGCGAGTGCGTAGGCGCCGAGCCAGTCGCCGGGGAGCGCCACCTGCCCGACCCCGTCGTCCAGCTGCTCGCGGATCATCCCGGCGCGGCGCCGCACCTGCAGGATGCCGGGCAGCATGCCGTCGGCGTGCAGGCCCGCCTCGATGCATCCGTCCATCGCGCGCCAGATGGCGTCGAGCCCGGCGTCGACGTCGTCGCGGCTGCGGCGCGACTCCTCGTTGCGTCGCGCCAGCCCGGCGATCGACAGGTCGTGTTCGGCACACAGTGCCAGCAGTGCGTCGGCGCTGGTGAAGCGGAACGGGTACTCCTCGCCCGCCGCCTCCTCCGGTGCGCCCTGCCGCTTGATGAACCCGCCGCCGACCGAGAAGTAGGTGTCCTCGGCGACGACGCCGCCCGCCGCATCCAGCGCGGTCAGCGTCATCGCGTTGGGGTGTTCGGGTTTGCGGGTGAACGGCTCGAACCGGATGTCGGGCTTGGCGAACGCGATCGGGTGCGTTCCCGAGAGCGCCAGCGTGCCGCCTTCGGGCCACCGCGCCCACGCCTCGCGCACGGCGACGGGGTCGACCGTCTCCGGTGCCATGCCCTGCAGGCCCACGACGATCGCATCCGGGGTGCCGTGCCCGATGCCGGTCGCGCCGAGGGAGCCGTACAGGTCGCAGGTCACCCGCGCGACGCGGCCGAGCGCCCCGGATGCTGCGAGCCGCGCCGCGAAGTCGTTCGCGGCGCGCATCGGGCCGACGGTATGCGAACTCGACGGCCCGACCCCGATGGAGAAGAGCTCGAAGGCCGAGACGTACGCTGTCACGATCTCAACGGTACGCCGCCTGCGGCGCACGAGACGTGCGTGCTAGGCGTCCAGACGCAACATCCAGCCGTGGCGGTCCTCGACGCGGCCGTACTGGATGCCGGTCAGCTCCTCGCGCAGCGACAGGGCGACCCGGTCGGCGTCGGCGACGTCCGGCATCCGGATCTCCACCTCGGCGTTGCGCAGCACGGCGATCGGGGTGACCACCGCGGCGGTGCCGCAGGCGAACGCCTCCACGATGTCGCCCGAGGCCGCCCCGTCGCGCCACTCGTCGATCGTGACGCGGCGCTGCTCGACCGTGTAGCCGCGGTCTTGTGCCAGCTGCAGGATCGACGCCAGCGTGATGCCCTCGAGGATCGAATCGCTGTCGGGGGTGATCAGCTTCTTGTCGCGGGTGACGAGCACGACGTTCATGCCGCCGAGCTCTTCGAGGTACTTGCCCTCTTGAGCGTCGAGGAACAGCACCTGCTGGCAGCCGTTCTCGTACGCTTCGGCCTGGGCGACAAGCGAGGCGGCGTAGTTGCCGCCGGTCTTGGCCTGGCCCATGCCCCCGTGACCGGCGCGGGTGTACTTCGTCGACAGCCAGATCTCGAGCGGGGTGATGCCGCCCGAGAAGTAGGCGCCGGCCGGCGAGGCGATCAGGTAGTAGTTCACCTTGGCCGCCGGGCGCACACCGAGGAAGGCCTCTTTGGCGAACATGAACGGCCGCAGGTAGAGCGAGGCCTCGTCCTGCGACGGCACCCAGGCGGCGTCGACGGCGATCAGCTGTTTGATCGACTCGATGAAGTACTCGGTGGGAAGTTCGGGTAGTGCCAGGCGCCGCGCGGAGCGCTGCATGCGCGCCGCGTTCTGGTCGGCGCGGAAGGTCCAGATCGACCCGTCGGCGTGCCGGTACGCCTTCAGACCCTCGAAGATCTCCTGCGCGTAGTGCAGCACCGCGGCGGCGGGGTCGAGCGAGATGGGGCCGTACGGCTGCACCCGCGGCCGATGCCATCCGCCCTTCTCGCTCCAGCAGATGTCGACCATGTGGTCGGTGAAGATCTTGCCGAAGCCGGGGTTCTGCAGCAGCTCGGCCCGCTCGGCGTCGGACTTCGCAGCCTCGTTGCGGGTCACCTGCCACAGCAGGTCGGGGGTCGCCATGGGAAGCAGGTTGATCGTCATGATGTTCCTAGTGTGCGCTTAGTCGCCCGCGGGGCGAAAGGTTCAGCCCAGCCGGGCCGCGATGGCAGACCCGAACTGGGCGGTCGTTCGGGGTTGCGGTCCTCGCTCGGCCAGGTCGGCGATCACCGCCGCCTCGACCGCGCTCGCCTGCTCTGCCAGACCGAGGTGGTCGAGCAGCAGGGCGATCGACAGGATCGCGGCAGTCGGGTCTGCCTTCTGCTGCCCCGCGATGTCGGGAGCCGACCCGTGCACGGGCTCGAACATCGAGGGGAACGTGCCGTCGGGGTTGATGTTGCCCGAGGCCGCCAGTCCGATGCCGCCGCTGATTGCGCCGGCCAGGTCGGTGAGGATGTCGCCGAAGAGGTTGTCCGTGACGATCACGTCGAACCTAGCAGGGTCGGTGACCAGGAAGATGGTGGCGGCGTCGACGTGCAGGTAGTCCCAGGTGACATCCGGATGCTGCGCCGCGACCCGCTTCGTCGTCTCGCTCCACAGGGCGCCCGCGTTGGTCAGCACGTTGGTCTTGTGCACCAGGGTGAGCTTCTTGCGCCGCCGCTCGGCCAGCTCGAACGCGTAACGCAGCACGCGCTCGACGCCGTGCGCGGTGTTGATGCTCAACTCGTTGGCGATCTCGTGCGGGGTGCCGGCGCGCAGCCGCCCGCCGTTGCCGACGTAGGGGCCCTCGGTGCCCTCGCGCACGACGACGAAGTCGACGGCGCCGGGGTCGCGCAGCGGGGACTGCACCTGCGGGAACAGCCGCGTCGGCCGCAGGTTGATGTAGTGGTCGAATGCGAAGCGCAGCTTCAGCAGGATGCCGCGCTCGATGATGCCGCCCGCCAGCCGCGGCTCGCGCGGGTCGCCGCCGACCGCGCCGAGCACGATCGCCTCGTGCCGGGCCAGGGCGGCGAGGTCGTCGTCGGTGAGCACCTCGCCGGTCTCGAGGTAGTGGGCCGCACTGAACGGGTACTCGGTGGTGCGCACCTCGACCTCGGCGCCGACCGCGGCGCGCAGCACCCTGAGCGCCGCGGCGGTGACCTCCGGTCCGATGCCGTCACCGGCGATGACGGCGATGTCGAGGGTGCGGGTCACGGTGGTGTCCTCTCCGACG
>DATJFV010000091.1:0-16976 GCA_035495435.1 Pseudolysinimonas sp. | reverse complement strand
CTGGGCCGGGCTCACCACGCCACTTGAGCAGTACAAGCCGGGCACCTGGGGACCGCCCTCCGCGGACGAACTGCTCGCCCGCGACGGCCGCGTCTGGAGGCGCCCGTGATCGTCGATCTGCCCGACACCACCACCAGCGCGGTGTCCAAGTCACTCGTCAAGATCCGCGAGGAGAACGGTGTCGTCGCCCTCGGCCGCGTGCTGACCCTCGTCATCGCCACAGCTCTCGGCGAGGAGGAGGAGGCCATCGAGGCCGCCAATGACGCGTCCCGTGAGCACCCGATGCGGGTGATCGTGCTCTCGAAGCATCACGGTGACGACAGACGTGAGAAGGCGCGCCTCGACGCAGAGATCCGGGTCGGCGGCGACGCGGGTGCGAGTGAGGTGATCGTCCTGCGTGCTTACGGCGATACCGCGTCCGATGAGGAGGGCCTCGTCACCAGCCTGCTGCTTCCCGACGCACCCGTGGTCGTCTGGTGGCCGCACGACGCACCGGACAGCCCGCGGAACTCGCCGCTCGGCCGGATCGCGACGCGCCGCATCACCGACGCGGCATCGGCACCCGACCCCGTCCAAGCGCTCGAGCGTCTGGGCCAGAACTACTCCCCCGGTGACACCGACTTCGCGTGGACCCGGCTGACGCTGTGGCGCGCGCAGCTCGCCGCGGTGCTCGACCAGCCGCCGTATGAACCGATCACGGCCATCCGGGTGAGCGGATCGTCGGATTCGCCGTCGACCGAGTTGCTCGCCGCCTGGTTGCAGCAGCAGCTGGAGGTCGAGGTGGAGCTCGATGTCACCGACCCGGTCGACGGTATCAGCGGCATCCACGGCGTACGCCTGGAGCGGCCCTCGGGCCCGGTCGTCCTCGAGCGGCTGGTGCCGAACGTGGCGACCTTGACCCAGCCCGACCAGCCTGACCACGACATCTCTCTGCCGCGTCGCAACCTGCGCGACTGCCTGGCCGAGGAACTGCGTAGGCTCGACCCCGACGACCTGTTCGGTCAGGTGGTCAAGAACGGCCTCGGCGCCCTCGGCGCCCCGGCGTCGACGAAGCGGAGCCGGAGCAAGGCGTGACGAACGAACGACGGGTGCTGGTGCATCCGGACAAGGAGGCGCTGGCGGCTGCGGTCGCTGCCCGCTTCCTGACCAAGATCATCGACGTCCTGGAAGAGCAGGAAGTCGCGCACGTCTGCCTGACGGGCGGCACCATGGGATCCGCGGTGCTGGCGGCGATCGCGGCGTCCCCGGCGCGTGACACGGTCGACTGGTCCCGCATTCACTTCTGGTGGAGCGACGAGCGGTATCTGCCCCGCGGCGACGCCGAGCGCAACGAGACCCAGTCTCGTACCGCGCTGCTCGATGCACTCCAGCTGGACGCGTCACGCGTTCACGCGCTTCCCGCGCCCGGCGAACAGGCCGGTATCGAGGAGGCGGCGCAGGCCTACGAGTCCGAACTCGCCGCACACGCCCCCGAGGGCGCCCGTTACCCGAAGTTCGACGTGATGTTCCTCGGAGTCGGCCCCGATGGGCACATCGCGTCACTGTTCCCCGAGCACGCCCAGGTGCGCGAGACCGAGCGGGTGGTGGTCGCCGAAACAGACACCCCCAAGCCTCCGCCGGAGCGACTCAGTTTCACTCTGCCGGTGATCAACTCTGCCGACCGGATCTGGCTCGTCCTGGCCGGTGCCGACAAAGCCGGCGCACTGGGGTTGACCCTCGCCGGAGCAGACAAGTCCGAAGTTCCCGCGGCGGCCGTCGAGGGTCGCAAACGCACCGTCTTCTTCGTCGATGCCGCAGCCGCGGCAGAGGTACCCGAGTCGCTCATCGCGCCGTCGTATTACTGGACGAGCGCGCACGACATCCAGGACTGATCGGCTACCGCGGCCTGGTGCCGGCCCGAAGTACTGCCGACGCTAGCTGCTGCTGACGCCTGCGCGGCGTGCGCGCAACTGCTCCAGGGCCTCGGCGAGCAACTGCTCCGCCTCCTCGTCGGTGCGGCGCTCTTTCACATACGCCAAGTGGGTCTTGTACGGCTCCATCTTGGCCAGCTGCGGCGGGTTGTCCTTGTCGCGCCCCGCAGGCAGGCCCGTCGTGGGGCTGTCGATGACCTCGGGAATCTCGTCGTCGGGCAGGTTAGCCGCAAAGTACCGAACGGTCTCGTTGCCCAGCGCGTCCCAGTACGAAACGCTGATGCGCTCGGCGTGATAGCCGCGATCCTGCTCGCCCATCGGACCGGAGCCGACGCGCGAACCACGGATCGCGCTTCCACCTGATGCCATGACTGCTCCTCGGTCTACGGGGTGAACTTGACGATGAGGCCGAGCACGATGATGCACGCGACCCAGACCAGGCCGAGGATCACCGTGATGCGGTTCAAGTTGCGTTCCGCGACACCCGATGCACCCAGGTTGGACGTGACGCCGCCGCCGAACATGTCGGAGAGGCCGCCGCCGCGACCGCGGTGCAGCAGGATGAGCAGGGTCAGCAGGAGGCTGGTGATGCCCAGCAGCACCTGCACGATGACCTGGAGGATTTCCACGGAGGGACGCCTTTCGGGACGGAACTGTTCGAGTATAAGCGGCGGGTCAGGTGCCGACGTGCTTCTGGTACCGCACGATGCTCGAGAACTCGTCGATCTGCAGGCTTGCCCCGCCGACCAGGGCGCCGTCGACATCCGTCTCGCGCATGAAGCCGGCGATGTTAGCCGCCTTCACGGAGCCGCCGTAGAGGATGCGGGTGGCCGCCGCGGCCTCGTCGCCGAGCACCTCGGCGATCACGGCCCGCAGAGCCTGGCACACCTGCTGCGCCTGCTCACTGGTGGCGGCCTGACCCGACCCGATCGCCCAGACCGGTTCGTAGGCGACGACGACCTCGCTGCCCTTCTTGGCCCCGCCGAGGGCTGTGCGCAACTGGGCCACCGGCACCGCGCTGGGCCCGTGCTCCTCGAGGTCCTCAGCGGTCTCGCCGACGCAGATGACCGGCACGATTCCGTGCCGGTGTGCGGCCGCCACCTTCTCGGCGATCAACTCGTCTGACTCGGCGTGGTACTGGCGGCGCTCGGAGTGCCCGATGATCACGTACGAGCAGTCGAGTGCCGACAGGAAGGCGCCCGAGATCTCGCCGGTGTAAGCGCCCTCGTCGTGCGTCGACAGGTCTTGCGCTCCGAACCGGACCGGCAGGTCATCCGCGTTCACCAGCGTCTGCACGCTGCGCAGGTCGGTGAACGGCGGGAACACCGCCACCTCGACGGCGCCGAAATCATGCTTGGCGTCGGACAGCGTCCACGCCAGCTTCTGCACGAACGCGATCGACTGCAGGTGGTCGAGATTCATCTTCCAGTTGCCGGCGATGAATGGGGTGCGGCTTACTGCTGCCATCCGAGGACCTCCAGTCCGGGGAGCTTCTTACCTTCGAGGAACTCGAGGCTGGCACCGCCGCCGGTCGAGACATGACCGAACTGGTCGTCGCGGAAACCCAGCTGACGGATGGCGGCGGCCGAATCGCCGCCGCCGACGACGCCCAGCCCGCTCACCTGGGTCAACGCCTCGGCGACCGCGCGGGTACCGGCCGCGAACGGGGCGAGTTCGAAGACGCCCATCGGACCGTTCCAGAACACGGTCGTCGACGCCCGAATGAGCTCGGCGAATCGGTCAGCAGTCTGCGGTCCGATGTCGAGGCCGAGGCCGTCCGCCCCGAACTCGGTGTCCTCGATCGCGTCGGCGGAGGCCACCACGTGCCGCGCGTCGGCCGAGAAGCGTTCGGCGACCACGACATCCGTCGGAAGCACCAGCTCGACGCCCCGCGCGGCGGCCTCATCGAGGTAGCGCTTCGCCTCGGCGAGACCGTCCTCGTCGAGCAGGCTCTTGCCGATCGCGTGGCCCTGCGCCTTGAGGAACGTGAACAGCATGCCGCCCCCGATCAGGAGGCGGTCGACCTTGGGCAGCAGCGCATCGATGACCCCGAGCTTGTCGCTGACCTTCGACCCACCGAGCACGACCGTGTAGGGCTTATCGGGGGTGCGGGTCAGGCGCTCCAGAACGCCGAGTTCGGTCTCGACCAGTCGTCCGGCGGCGCTCGGACGCAGCGTCTCGAGTTCGAAAACACTCGCCTGCTTGCGGTGGACCACCCCGAACCCGTCGGAGACGACGACATCACCGTGACTCGCCAGCTCCTCGGCGAAGCTCATGCGCTCCGCGTCGTCTTTCGAGGTCTCGCGCGGGTCGAAACGGAGGTTTTCGAGCAGCGTCACCCGTGCCGTCCCCGGAGCGCCGAAGGCGACCTCCTCGCCGAGCAGCTCGGCCAGGCGCGTCGCCACCGGGCGCAGCGAGTACTTCTCATCGGGCGCGCCGTCAGGCCTGCCCAGGTGAGACATCGCGACCACCCGTGCCCCGGCATCCAGCAATTCGCGGATGGTCGGCACCGACGCGCGTACGCGACCGTCGTCGGTGATCTCACCGTCCTTCAGCGGGACATTGAGGTCACAGCGCAGCAGGACGGTCTTGCCGCTCAGCTCGCCGAGGCTGTCGATCGTTCTCAGCATTGTCGAGGCCCCTGGCCGGCGGGCTCTAGAGCTTGCTGCCGACGTACTCGGTGATGTCGACGAGGCGGTTGGAGTAGCCCCACTCGTTGTCGTACCAGGCGTAGAGCTTCACCTGGTCGCCGAGGATCTTGGTCAGCGGGGCGTCGTAGATCGACGAGTGCGGGTCGCTGACGATGTCGCTGGAGACCAGCGGGTCGGTCGAGTACTTGAGGATGCCCTTCAGCGGGCCCTCGGCCGCCGCCTTGTAGGCCGCGTTGACCTCGTCGATCGTCACGGGACGCGAGGCGGTGACCGTGAGGTCGGTGATCGATCCTGTGGGGACCGGCACGCGCAGCGAGTAGCCGTCCAGCTTGCCGTTCAGTTCGGGCAGCACCAGGCCGATCGCCTTGGCGGCGCCGGTCGAGGTCGGAACGATGTTGATCGCGGCGGCGCGGGCGCGGCGCGGGTCGCTGTGCGGGCCGTCCTGGAGGTTCTGGTCGGCGGTGTACGCGTGGATCGTGGTCATCAGCCCGCGCTCGATGCCGAACGCGTCGTTGAACACCTTCGCCAGCGGAGCCAGCGAGTTCGTCGTGCACGAGGCGTTGGAGATGATGTCGTGCGCGGCCGGGTCGTAGGTGCCCTCGTTCACGCCGAGCACCAGGGTCGCGACGTCATCGCCCGACGCGGGAGCAGAGACGATGACCTTCTTCGCGCCGGCGGTCAGGTGCTTGCGTGCGTCCTCGGACTTGGTGAAGCGACCGGTCGACTCGATGACGATGTCGACACCGAGGTCACCCCACGGCAGGGCGGCGGGGTCGCGCTCTTCGAAGACCTTGATGGCCTTGCCGTTGACGATGATCTGGGTCTCGTCGTAGCTGACCTCGGCGTCGAGGCGACCCGTGATGGAGTCGAACTTCAGCAGGTTGGCGAGGGTCTGGTTGTCGGTCAGGTCGTTGACGGCGACGATCTCGAGGTCGCTGCCCTTGGCGAGAGCCGCCCGGAAGAAGTTGCGGCCGATGCGGCCGAATCCGTTGATGCCGATCTTGACGGGCACGGGGAATCTCCTGCTCTTCTGGCGCGAGGCGCCGCTATGGATGTGGTGGTGGCGAATGGCGCGCGGCCGGGCTCGCTGAAGCTCAGGAACCCGGCCGCGATGCCGTTTCTAGCCTACTAGGACCGGGCGGCCGCAAAACGCTCGGCCGCGTTGGCCCAGTTGGCGATGTTCCAGAACGCCTTCACGTAGTCCGCCTTGACATTGACATAGTCGAGGTAGAACGCGTGCTCCCACATGTCGAGCTGCAGGATGGGCGTGGTGGTCTGCGGGGTGTTGCCCTGCTGGTCGTACAGCTGCTCGATGATCAGGCGCTGACCCACGGAGTCCCAGGCGAGAACACCCCAGCCCGACCCCTGCAGGCCGAGCGAGGCTGCGGTGAAGTGGGCCTGGAACTTGTCGAACGACCCGAAGTTGTCGTCGATCGCGGCTGCGAGCTCGCCGTCGGGCTTGTCGCCGCCGTCCGGGCTCAGGTTGGTCCAGAAGATCGAGTGGTTGACGTGGCCGCCGAGGTGGAATGCCAGGTCCTTCGAGAACTGGTTGACCTTGCTGAAGTCGCCGGACTCGCGTGCCTCAGCCAGCTTCTCCAGGGCGGTGTTGGCGCCGGCCACATACGCCGCGTGGTGCTTCGAGTGATGCAGCTCCATGATGCGGGCGCTGATGTGCGGTTCGAGCGCCGCGTAGTCGTAGGGAAGATCGGGAAGGGTGTAGTCGGCCATGCTTTCTCTCCTTGCGTCGGACGTATCCATCTAAAAACGACAACCCGCCGTGGTCTCAGCTATTCCACGTACTCCGGGGGAAGGTTCGCGTCGGTCCCAGGAAGCCCGTTGTCGGCGGCGTGCTTGTCGGCCATGGCCAGAAGACGACGGATGCGACCGGCCACCGCGTCCTTCGTCATCGGCGGGTCGGCATAGTGACCCAGCTCGTCCAGGCTGGCGTCCCGGTGGCTGAGCCGCAGTTCTCCGGCGTACCGCAGATGCTCGGGGACCTCGCCGCCGAGCAGCTCGAGCGCGCGCTCCACGCGCGCGCAGGCGGCCACAGCAGCCTGAGCGCTGCGCCGCAGATTGGCGTCGTCGAAGTTGACGAGGCGATTTGCTGTCGCGCGCACCTCGCGCCGCTGACGCAGCTCCTCCCACGCGGAGACCGTGGCATCCGCCCCCATCACGCGCAGCAGCGCGGAGATCTGATCGCCGTCGCGTACGACGACCCGGTGCACGCCGCGCACCTCGCGCGCCTTGGAGGCGATCTTGAGCCGACCGGCGGCGCCCACCAGCGCCATGGCGGCCTCGTTGCCCGGGCAGGTGATCTCGAGGGCAGACGACCGACCGGGGTCGGTCAGCGACCCGTTCGCCAGGAACGCGCCCCTCCAGACCGCGGCCAGCTCGTCGCGTGACCCGGTGGTCAGGCGGTTGGGCAGCCCGCGGACGGGGCGACGCCGGGCGTCGAGCAGACCGGTCTGACGGGCCAGGGTCTCGCCTCCGTCGATGACACGAACCAGGTAGGTGCTATGGGCACGGATGTTGCTGCCGGAGATCACCGACACATCGCTGCGGACCCCGTAGAGCTCGGCGAGGTCGCGACGGAGTCGGCGCGCGATCGTCGGTGAATCGAGTTCGGCCTCGACCGCGATGCGGTTGGAGATGATGTGCAGCCCGCCGGAGAACCGCAGCAGTGCGGCCAGCTCGGCGGCGCGAACCGTGGTCCTGCCGACCTCGACCTTGGCGAGTTCTTCTTTGACGTCGGCGGTCAATGCCACGCGCGATTCCTCATTCCTACTCGCGACCCAGGTCGCGGTGCTTCACGCTCACGTTCAGCCCGGGGAGCGCGCTGAGCTGCCGTCCGAGTTCTTCGGCGATCGCCACCGACCGGTGCTTCCCGCCCGTGCAGCCCAATGCGATCGTAGCGTGGCGCTTGTTCTCACGACGGTACCCGGCCAGGACGGGCGCAAGCGCGGCCGCATAGGCCTGCACGAACTCGCGCGCCCCCGGCTGGTCGAGGACATAGTCGCGGACGCTGTCGTCCAGCCCCGTCTGCGCGCTCAGCTCGGGAACCCAGAACGGGTTGGGCAGGAACCTGCAGTCGGCAACCATGTCGGCGTCGGGCGGGAGCCCGTACTTGAACCCGAAGCTCATCAGCGTCACGCGGGTGGCGACGTCGCTCTCATCGGCGAACATCTCCTGTACGCGAGTCGCGAGCTGGTGAATGTTGAGGTCAGTGGTGTCGATGATGAAGTCGCTGAGCTCGCGCAACTCGGAGATCCGCGCCCGTTCCGCCGTGATGCCGTCCAGCAGGGTGCCATTGCCCTGAAGCGGATGCGGGCGACGCACCTGCTCGAAGCGCCGGACCAGCGTGGCGTCGGCAGCATCCAGAAACAGAACCCGCACGTGGGTCTTGCGGCGGAGGATCTCGAGCGCGTCGAGCACGTCGGCGAACAGCTTGCCCCCGCGGACGTCGACCATCGCCGCCACCTTCGGGATCGCCTCACCGGTATGCCCGGCGAGATCGACCAGAGGCTTCAGCATCTGCGGCGGCAGGTTGTCGACGACGTACCAGCCCAAGTCTTCGAGCGCGTTGCCGACGGTCGACCGGCCGGCGCCGGACATGCCGGTCACGATGAGCATCTCGCGCGAGACCTTGGAGGGGCTCATCCGCTCGCCTGCTCCTCGTCTGCGCCGTCAGGGTGTGATCCAGTGCCCAGCCTACCGACGATCGCGGCGGCCAGCGCCGGTCCGATGCCCCGGACCTCAGCGATCTCGGCCGCCGACGCGGCGCGAAGCCGCTTGACGGAGCCGAAATGGCGTAGCAGCACCTTGACGCGCGACGGGCCGAGACCCGGAACCTCCGACAGTTGCGATGCGACATCCGATTTGCGCTTCTGACGCTGGAAGGTGATCGCGAACCGGTGCGCCTCGTCGCGGATCCGCTGCATCAGGAACAGCGCCTCGCTGTTGCGCGGCAGGATCACCGGGAAGTCGGCTCCGGGCTGCCAGATCTCCTCGAGCCGCTTGGCCAGACCGCAGACGGGGATGTCGGAGACGCCGGCGTCGTCGAGGGCCCGCTGAGCCGCCTCGACCTGGGGCTGACCGCCGTCGACGATGATGAGGCCGGGCCGGTACGCGAAGCGCTTGCGCTTCACCGCCCCGGTTTCGGGGTCATCCTCGGTGACCCGCTCGTCGTCCTCCAGACGAGCCAGCCGGCGACTGAGCACCTGATAGATGGCCTCGGTGTCGTCGACGTACTCGGGGATGCCGAACTTGCGATACGCGCTCTTCAGCGGCAGACCGTCTTCGAACACCACCATCGAGGCGACGATGTTGGTGCCGCCCAGGTGGGACACGTCGTAGCACTCCATGCGCAGCGGGGCATCGTCGAGCCCGAGCGCGTCCTGGATGTCGTTCAGGGCGTTGCTGCGCGAGACGTAGTCCGCCGAACGCCTCGTCTTGTAGAGCGCCAGGGCCTGTCTGGCGTTCAGCGTGGCCGTTTCGAGCACCTGTTTCTTCTCGCCGCGTTGCGCGCTGCGCAGAGCGACCCCGCCCCCGCGCGGCCGCATCCCGGCGAGCCAGGTCTCCAGTGCACCGGCGTCGTCGGGCAGCGCCGGCACGATGATCTCGCGCGGGGGCGGCTCGGTCTCGTAGGCGCTTTCGAGCACCGACTCGACAAGGTCGCCGAGCGGCACATCGAGCTCTTTGTCGACCACCCAGCTGCGGACACCGCGCACCCGGCCACCACGGACCGTGAATTGCTGGACCGCCGCAGCCAGTTCATCGTGAGCGATGCCGAACACATCGAGATCGTCTCCGCCGGAGAGCACCACAGCACTGCGTTCGAGGACGTTCTCGAGCGCCACGATGCGATCGCGCAGCCGGCCCGCCTGCTCGTACTCCATGGCATCCGAGGCCCGCTTCATCTCGCGCTGCAGCCGGGTGATCACCGACCGGTCATGACTGGTCATGAACGCGACGAACTGATCGACGACCGTGCGGTGCTCCTCGATCGACACGGTCATCGAGCACGGGCCACCGCAGCGGCCGATCTGGCCGGGAAAGCACGGCCGCCCGGTCGCCATCGCGCGCTTGTAGGACGAGTCCGAGCAGGTGCGCATCGGGAACGCCTTGATCATCAACTCGATGGTCTCGCGCACCGCCCAGATCTTGGGGTAGGGCCCGAAGTAGCGTGCTCCGGGGATGCGGTGGTTGCGGGTGACCATGACCCGCGGTGCCTCGTCGGCGAGAGTGATCGCCATGTAGGGATAGGTCTTGTCGTCGCGGAATTTGACGTTGTACGGCGGGCTGAATTCCTTGATCCAGGTGTACTCCAGCTGCAGCGCCTCGAAGTCGCTGGCGACCGTTGTCCACTCGACGCTCGACGCGCTCAGCACCATGTGCCGGGTGCGCTCGTGCAGAGAGCGCAGCGGCTGGAAATAGTTGCTCAGCCGCTGGCGCAGGTTAATCGCCTTGCCGACGTACAGCACGCGCCCGGAAGCGTCACGGAAGCGATAGACGCCGGGCTGGGTCGGGATCTCCCCCGCTTTCGGTCGCCACGGGATGGCGTCAGCGCGGGTGCGGGCGGCGGGCATCAGGACGCCTTCCGGCGTCCCTGCCCTGCCGATTCGGAGTCGAGCAACTCGGCGAGGAACCGGCCGGTGTGGCTCTGCGGCTCGCGGGCAACCTTCTCGGGCGTGCCCACGGCGATCACCTGACCGCCGCCCGAGCCGCCCTCGGGACCGAGGTCGATGATCCAGTCGGCGCTCTTGATCACGTCGAGGTTGTGCTCGATGACGATCACGGTGTTGCCCTTGTCGACGAGGCCGTTGAGCACCTGCAGCAGCTTGCGCACGTCTTCGAAGTGCAGTCCGGTCGTGGGTTCATCCAGGACGTACACGCTGCGACCGTTAGAGCGCTTCTGCAGTTCGGTCGCGAGCTTCACCCGCTGGGCCTCACCGCCCGACAGTGTCGTCGCCGACTGGCCGAGGCGCACGTAGCCGAGCCCGACGTCGACCAGCGTCTTCAGGTAGCGATGGATGGCGCTGATGGGCTCGAAGAACTCGGCCGCCTCGCTGATCGGCATGTCGAGCACCTGGGCGATGTTCTTGCCCTTGTAGTGCACCTGCAGGGTGTCGCGGTTGTACCGCGCGCCGCCGCAGACCTCGCACGCGACGTAGACATCGGGCAGGAAGTTCATCTCGATCTTGATCGTGCCGTCGCCGGCGCAGTTCTCGCAGCGCCCGCCCTTGACGTTGAAGCTGAATCGGCCGGGCTGGTAGCCGCGCGCTTTGGCCTCCATCGTCTCGGAGAAAAGGGTGCGGATGCGGTCGAAGACCCCGGTGTAGGTCGCCGGATTGGAGCGCGGGGTGCGCCCGATCGGAGCCTGATCGACGTGCACGACCTTGTCGAGGTGCTCGAGTCCCGTCACCCGGCGATGACGGCCAGGCACCTGGCGGGCGCCGTTCAGCTGGTTGGCGAGCACCTTGTAGAGGATGTCGTTCACGAGGCTCGACTTGCCCGAGCCGCTGACGCCCGTGACCGCGACGAAGGCGCCGAGCGGGAAGGCGACCGTGACATCCCGCAGGTTATTGGCCTTGGCCCCCTCGACGGTGATCTGGCGACTCTTGTCGATGGGTCGGCGGGTGCGCGGCATCTCGATGGCGCGGCGGCCGGCGATGTAGTCGCCGGTGATCGAGTGGGTGTTCTGAAGCAGCGACTCGTATCCCCCGGAGTGCACGACCTCGCCGCCGTGCTCTCCCGCCCCCGGCCCGATGTCGACGATCCAGTCCGCGGTACGGATGGTGTCTTCGTCGTGCTCGACCACAATGAGGGTGTTGCCCAGGTTCTTGAGCTTCACGAGCGTGTCGATCAGCCGCCGGTTGTCGCGCTGATGCAGGCCGATGCTCGGTTCGTCGAGCACGTACAGCACACCGGTGAGCCCGGAGCCGATCTGGGTGGCAAGCCGGATGCGTTGGGCCTCACCGCCAGACAGCGTCGCGGCGGCGCGCGCCATGGTGAGGTAGCTGAGACCCACCTCGAGCAGGAACTCCAGCCGCAGGCGGATCTCGCGCAGCACCTGCGCCGCGATCTTCGCCTCACGCTCGGTGAGCTCGAGCTCGTTCATGAACGCGTACGCGTCCTGCAACGACAGCTCGGAGATCTGCGAGATGTTGCGACCGGCGACCAGCACCGCGAGCACCTCCGGCTTCAGCCGCTGGCCGTGGCAGACAGGACAGGGGATCTCGCGCAGGTATTCGCCGTAGCGCTGCTGGGACCAGTCGCTCTCGGCCTCGTGGTACTTGCGCTCGATGTAGGGCATGACGCCCTCGAAGCCGGTGGTGTACTTCATGGTGCGGCCGTAGCGGTTGCGCCACTGCACCTGCACCTCGAAGTCATTGCCGCGCAGGATCGCGTCACGCGCCTCGTCGGGCAGATCGTGCCACGGGGTGTCGAGGCCGAACTCCAGATCGCGGGCCAGGCCCTCGAGCAGACGCTGGAAGTAGCTGTACATGCCCTTGCCGGCCTGGTTCCACGGCAGGATCACACCCTCGTTGAGACTGAGGCTCGGGTCGCCGATCAGCAGATCGGCGTCCACCGCCATCTTGGTGCCCAGGCCCGAGCACTCGGGGCACGCACCGAAGGGGGCATTGAACGAGAAGGTGCGCGGCTCGATCTCGGTCAGCTGCACCGGGTGGCCGTTCGGGCAGCTCAGCTTCTCGCTGAACGTGCGGGTGCCTGCGGGGCCGTCGATGTCGACGAAGTCGATGGTGACCAAGCCCTTGCTGAGGCCCAGCGCCGTCTCGACGGAGTCGGTGAGCCGGGTCAGCAGATCGTCGGAGGCCACCAGCCGGTCGACCACCACGCTGATGTCGTGCTTGATCTGCTTCTTGAGAGCCGGGGGCTCGGTGAGCTGCACGACCTCACCATCGACCAGCGCGCGACTGTACCCGGACGCGGCGAGCTCTTTGAAAAGGTCGGCGAACTCGCCCTTCTTCTGCGAGATGACAGGCGCCAGCACCTGATATCGGGTGCCGGTCTCGAGCTCCATCAGCTGGTCGGCGATCTGCTGAACGGTCTGTCGCTGAATGCGCTCACCGCAGACGGCGCAGTGCGGCTCGCCGATGCGCGCCCAGAGCAGGCGCATGTAGTCGTAGATCTCGGTGATGGTGCCCACCGTCGAGCGCGGGTTGCGGTTGGTCGACTTCTGGTCGATGCTGACGGCCGGCGAGAGCCCCTCGATGAAGTCGACGTCGGGGCGGTCGACCTGCCCGAGGAACTGACGCGCGTAGGCGCTCAGCGACTCGACGTAGCGGCGCTGGCCCTCGGCGAAGATCGTGTCGAACGCCAGACTCGACTTGCCTGACCCGGACAGGCCGGTGAATACGACCAGCGCGTCCCGTGGGATCTCGAGGTCGACGTTCTTCAAATTGTGGACCCGCGCGCCACGGACGCTGAGCTTCTGGGTACCGGGGACGGGAGAGATCGACATGTCCTCCCAAGTCTACGGAGCACGCCCGACATTGGCCGGGTCGATCGCCGCCGTGGCTCCGCTCGCGGCGAACGTCAGGCCGGGATGCGGACTCCCCCGTCAACGTCGAGCGGCCACCCCGGGTTGTGAGCCACCTCCCACGGATGGCCGTCCGGATCCAGGAATACCCCCGAGTAACCGCCCCACTCCGTCGGGGCACCCGCGCGGCCAATCGTCGCGCCCGCTCGCTGCGCTTCGGACAGCACGTCGTCCACGTCAGCAGCCGAGCCGACATTGCTCGCGAGTGTGACGCCGCCCCAGCCGCCGGAGTCGGTGACGGTGGAGTCGGCGGCCAAGTCGGCCCGACTCCACAGGGCGAGCACCGAACCCTGGAGGTCGAAGAACGCGACATCGCCGTCGACCGATGTCGAGCTCTCGCGCCAACCGAGTGCTCGGTAGAAGGCCAGCGACCGCGTGAGGTCGCGCACACCGAGTGTCACCAGGCTCACCCGCTGCTTCATCGCACATGCCCCGCGGACTCCATCTGCCGCAGTTCCTTCTTCAGGTCACTGAGCTCATCGCGGAGGCGAGCGGCGAGCTCGAACTTGAGTTCGCCGGCCGCCTGCAACATCTGCTGGTTGAGGTCGGCGATGATCGATTCGAGCTCGCTGGCGCCCGCCGACCCGATGCCCTCTCGCCGCAGGTTCGGCGTGGGCGAGCGTCGCCGCGCACCGTCGCCCGAGCCTCGTCCTGCAAGAAGGGCGGCGGTATCCGCCTCTTCGCGAGCGAGCACCTCGGTGATGTCGGCGATGCGCTTGCGCAGCGGCTGCGGGTCGATGCCGTTGACCCGGTTGTACTCGATCTGTTTCTCGCGCCGGCGACTTGTCTCGTCGATCGCGCCACGCATGGACTCGGTCATGTTGTCGGCGTACATGTGCACTTCACCGTTCACGTTGCGTGCGGCGCGCCCGATGGTCTGAATCAGGGAGGTGCCCGACCGCAAGAAGCCCTCTTTATCGGCGTCGAGGATCGCGACCAGCGACACCTCGGGCAGGTCGAGCCCCTCGCGGAGCAGGTTGATGCCAACGAGCACGTCGTACACGCCCGCCCGCAGTTCGGTCAGCAGTTCGACCCGACGGAGAGTGTCGACGTCCGAGTGCAGGTAGCGCACGCGCACCCCGTGCTCGCCGAGGAAGTCGGTCAGCTCTTCGGCCATCTTCTTGGTCAGAGTCGTCACCAGCACGCGTTCGTCGCGTTCGGCACGGGTTCGGATCTCGCCGAGCAGGTCATCGATCTGGCCCTTGCTGGGCTTGACGACGATCTGCGGATCGACCAACCCGGTCGGGCGGATGACCTGCTCCACGACGCCGTCGGAGATCCCGAGCTCGTAGCGGCCGGGAGTGGCCGAGAGGTATACCTTCTGCCCGACGCGCTCGAGGAACTCCTCCCACCGCAAGGGCCGGTTGTCGAGGGCACTCGGCAGCCGGAACCCGTGCTCGACCAACGTGCGCTTGCGCGACGCGTCGCCCTCGTACATCGCGCCGATCTGCGGGACGGTGACGTGCGACTCGTCGATGACGACCAGGAAGTCGTCGGCGAAGTAGTCCAGCAGGGTGTTCGGCGGCTCACCAGGCGACCGGCCGTCGATGTGGCGGGAGTAGTTCTCGATGCCGTTGCAGAACCCGATCTGCTCCATCATCTCCAGGTCGAAACTGGTGCGCATGCGCAACCGCTGTGCCTCGAGCAGTTTGCCCTGGCGCTCGAACTCGGACAATCGCTCGGCGAGCTCCACCTTGATCGAGGCGATCGCGCGATGCATGGCCTCGGGGCTGGCGGCGTAATGCGTCGCCGGGAAGACGCTCACCGCATCCATGCGCTTCAGCACGTCGCCGGTCAGCGGATGCAGCGTGTACAACGCCTCGATCTCGTCGCCGAACATCTCGATGCGGATCGCGTGCTCTTCGTAGACCGGGATGATCTCGATCGTGTCACCGCGCACGCGGAACTTGCCGCGCGAGAAGTCGACGTCGTTGCGCTCGTATTGCATGTTGATGAAGCGGCGGACCAGCTTGTCGCGCGGGATGCTCTCGCCGACCTGCAGCGACTGCATCGCACCGAGGTACTCGTCTGCGGCACCGAGGCCGTAGATGCACGACACGGTGGATACCACCACGACGTCGCGACGGCTGAGCAACGAGTTGGTCGTCGAGTGCCGCAGTCGCTCGACCTCGGCGTTGATCGAGCTGTCCTTCTCGATGAACGTATCGGTCTGCGGGACGTACGCCTCGGGCTGGTAGTAGTCGTAATAGCTGACGAAGTACTCGACCGCGTTGTTCGGCATCAGTTCGCGGAATTCGTTGGCCAGCTGCGCCGCGAGTGTCTTGTTGTGCGACAGCACCAAGGTGGGGCGTTGCACCTGTTCGATCAGCCACGCGGTCGTGGCCGACTTGCCCGTTCCGGTCGCGCCCAGCAGCACGACATCGGTCTCACCGGCGTTGATGCGGTGCGCCAGCTCGGTGATCGCCGCCGGCTGGTCGCCGCTCGGCGCGTACTCGCTGACGACCTCGAAGGGGCGAACGGCACGCGTGGGCTGCATTCCTCCAGGCTACGCGGGGCCTCCGACAGCGCGCTGATGAAGCTGTTCCCAGACGGCGTCGGCTTGGGCGAGCGTCTCGTCGAGCGTGCCGCCCGACTCGATGATGATGTCCGCCATGGCGCGGCGTGTGTCCTCCGGCACCTGCGAGCGGATGCGACGGGTCGCCTCCTCGACCGACATCCCACGAATCGAGACCATGCGTTCGATCCGGGTCTCCTCCGGTGCCGAGACGACCACCACCACGTCGAACTCGGCTCGGCTGCGGGCCTCGCTGAGCAGCGGGACGTCGTAGACCACCACGGCATCGGGATCCGCTGCCCCGGCCGCAGCGAACTGCCGCTGCGACTCCTCGAGAATCGCCGGGTGCGTGATCGAGTTGAGCAGCAGCCGCTTGGCCTCGTCGGAGAAGATGATGGCCCCGAGAGCCGCTCGGTCGAGGCTGCCGTCGGGCGCCAGCACGTCAGGCCCGAACTCGTGCGCGATGCGCGCCAGCGCCGGGGTGCCGGGCTCGACCACCTGACGTGCGATCACGTCCGCATCGACCACGACCGCCCCGTGTTCGGCAAGCCGAGCGGCGACGACCGACTTACCCGAGGCGATTCCGCCCGTCAGGCCCACCAGAAGCATTCTTCGATCGTAGGCGGGCGCCCGCTACCATGACCGCATGGAGCTCCTGACCGGAGCCGGCCTCGCGACGGCCGCCGGCCTCAACGCCTACATCCCGCTGCTCCTCTTCGGCCTCGGTGCGCGGTTCTTCGACTGGGTCCAGCTCCCCCCGGCATGGGCATGGCTATCGAACGAGTGGGTGCTCGTCGTGATCGGCGTGCTGCTGGTGCTCGAGATCGTGGCCGACAAGATCCCTGCAGTCGACAGCGTCAATGACATCGTGCAGACCGTGGTGCGCCCGACCGCGGGCGGCATCCTGTTCGGCGCTGGCACGGGGTCGCAGACGGTCGCCGTGACGGATCCGGCCGACTTCTTCACGAGCAATGCCTGGGTTCCCGTGGCCATCGGCGTCATCCTGTCGCTGACGGTCCATGTGACGAAGACCATGGCGAGGCCCGCCGCCAACGCGGCGAGCCTAGGCCTCGCAGCGCCTGTTCTGAGCACCATCGAGGACGGCGTCAGCCTCGCCCTGGCATTCGTCGCGATCGTGCTGCCGATCCTGGTGATCCTGGGCATCGTCGGCGTGGTGATCGGTGCGATCGTACTGGTACGGCGTTCGCGGAGGCGCAAGCGCGACAAACGCGACGTACCCACCGTACCGACCGCTCCCGCGTAGCACGTGAACACACCTGCGCTCCGAACGCAGAAGCGCCGGACGGCGGACCGTCCGGCGCTTCTGGGCGTGCGTCTTA
>DATJFV010000090.1:0-15625 GCA_035495435.1 Pseudolysinimonas sp. | reverse complement strand
CGCCCTGTTCTCGGGGTCGGCTTCGATGCTGGCCGAGTCGGTGCACTCGTTCGCCGACTCGGGCAACCAACTGCTGCTCCTGCTCGGCGGCCGCCGTTCGCGCAAGGCCGCCGACGCCTCGCACCCGTTCGGGTACGGCCGCGAGCGCTACGTGTACGCGTTCGTGGTGTCGATCATCCTGTTCAGCATCGGCGGCGTGTTCTCGCTCTACGAGGGCGTCGACAAGCTGACCCACCCGCACGAGCTCGAGAACGTCTGGCTGCCCCTCGTGGTGCTGGTCATCGCGATCGGGCTCGAGAGCTTCTCGCTGCGCACCGCCGTGAAGGAGAGCAACAAGGTGCGCGGCAGCCAGGGCTGGGTGTCGTTCGTGCGCCACGCCAAGCAGCCCGAGCTGCCGGTGGTGCTGCTCGAAGACGTCGCCGCGCTGACCGGGCTGGTGTTCGCGCTGGCGGGCGTGGGTCTCGCGGTGCTCACCGGCGATCCGCTGTGGGATGCCATTGGCACCATCGCGATCGGCGCGCTGCTGGTGGTGGTCGCCGTGATCCTCGGCATCGAGACCAAGAGCCTGCTGGTCGGCGAAGGGGCCTCCCGCGCCGATGTGGAGAAGCTGCGCGACGCCTTCAACGCCAGCGGCAAGGTCGAGGCGCTCATCCACATGAAGACGCTCTACCTCGGACCCGAGGAACTGCTGGTGGCGGCGAAGGTGGCGTTCCCGAAGGCCACCAAGCTCGCGGATGTCGCGCGCGCCATCGACGAGGTCGAAGCCGAGATCCGCACCGCCGTCCCGGCGGCTCGGGTGATCTACATCGAGCCCGACATCTACCAGCCCTCCAACGCGGTGGCACCGTCGACCGACGCGATCGTGATCAAGGGCGCCGACTGAGCCCGCACCGACTGAGCCGCCGCCGGGCGTCCGCGCGTCCTCCAGCATCCGCCCAGACGACGCCGATACGGTTCCCGACGTGAACATCAGCGCGCGCCACGGCCGTCTCCCGCGTCGCGGGCCCGTGAAGTCGATCCTCGCCATCGTCGCGTCGACCCTCGCGGTCGTGATGGTGGCCGGCCTGTCGCTGGCCGCGATCGCGTTCTGGCAGATCAACTCCAGCTTCAAAGACTCGGTCGACATCAGCATCGAGGGCCAGGAGCCGCCCACCGTCGGTCCGATCACCGGCCCGGTCAACATCCTGCTCGTCGGCAGCGACTCGGGCGGCGGCAACCCCGCCTACGGTGAGCGCGGCGAGACCCTGAACGACGTCACGATCCTGTTGCACATCTCGCCGGTCAGCCACACGGCCATTGCGGTTAGCCTCCCCCGCGACATGTTCGTGCCGATCGCCGACTGCAAGAACGGCAGCCCCGGCACCCGCAAGATGAACGAGGCCCTGTACTACGGCGGCCTCGCCTGCGCCGTGGCCACAGTGCAGAACCTGACCGGTCTGAAGATCGGGTACGCGGCACAGATCGAGTTCGACGGCGTCATCGCGATGTCGCAGGCTCTCGGCGGTGTCGAGGTGTGTGTGGCCAAGCCGATCCACGACCTGCAGATCAACTTCGACCTGTCGGCCGGCAAGCACAAGTTGAAGGGCTGGAACGCGCTGATGTTCCTGCGCAGCCGGCACGGCGTCGGCGACGGCAGCGACACCACGCGCATCAGCAACCAGCAGCTGTTCCTGTCGGCGATGATGCGCCAGATCAAGAGCGCCGACACCCTGGGCAACCCGGTGACCGTGTACGCGCTCGCGTCGGCCGCCGCCAAGAACATGACGCTCAGCACCTCGCTGCGACCGCTCGACACGATGGCGTCGATGGCGCTGGCGGTGAAGGACATCCCGCTGAAGAACATCGCCTTCGTCACCTACCCCTCGGGTGCGGGCACCTTCGGCGGGCAGTCGGGCGTGCTGCCGCGGGCCGGGGATGCGGCGGTGCTGATGGACGCGATCGCCAAGGATGCGCGCATCGAGGTCGCCTCGGGCGCCGCGGGCGGCGGTGTGGTCGCGGGCGGTCAGGTGGACGAGCCGGAACCGACGCCGACAGGATCGGGTCAGCCGACCATCCCGCCCGACGACAACGTCGAGACGGTGAAGCTGCCCAGCAGCATCACGGGGCAGCAGGCGACCGAAGAGACCTGCACGGCGGGTCAGACGTTCTGACGCCGCTCAGCGTCGCTCGGCGAAGAACCGGCTGAGCAGCGCCGCGCCGTCGTCGGCGAGCACCCCCGGAGTCACCTCCACGCGGTGCGGCAGCCGCCGGTCGCGCAGCAGGTCATGCACCGAGCCTGCGGCCCCGGCCTTCTCGTCCCAGGCGCCGAACACCACGCGCGGAATCCGTGCCGCCAGGATCGCCCCGGCGCACAGCACACACGGTTCCAGGGTTACCACCAGCGTCGTGTCCTCCAGATGCCAGGCGCCTCGCACCTCGGCTGCGCGGCGGATCGCCAGCACCTCGGCGTGCGCCGTCGGATCGTGCGTGGCCTCGCGTTCGTTGTGCGCGTGGGCGAGCACCGAGCCGTCCGCGTCGAGCAGAACCGCGCCGACGGGGACATCGCCCGAGGCGAGCGCGAACTCGGCCTCGGCGAGCGCGGTGCGCATCGCATCCTCATGCCCCGCTGCGGGCCCTGCTGCCATAGGGTCGAGCGTATGCGAGTGCACGTGGCCGACCACCCCCTGATCACCCACAAGCTCACCGTGCTGCGGGACAAGAACACGCCGTCGCCCACGTTCCGCGCCCTCGCCGAAGAGCTGGTGACGCTGCTGGCGTACGAGGCGACCCGCAACGTGCGGGTGACCCCGGTGACGGTCGAGACCCCGGTGGCGACCGCTCACGGGCTGGCGCTGGCCGAGCCGCGACCGCTGGTGGTTCCGATCCTGCGTGCCGGTCTCGGGATGCTGGAGGGCATGGTCAAGCTGGTCCCGACCGCCGAGGTCGGGTTCCTGGGCATGGTGCGCAACGAGGAGACCCTGCAGCCCACGATCTACGCCGAACGCCTGCCCGACGACCTGGCCAACCGGCAGTGCTTCGTGCTCGACCCCATGCTCGCCACCGGCGGGTCGCTGCTGGCCGCCATCGACTACCTGTTCGACCGCGGCGCGGTCGATGTGACCGCCGTCTGCCTGATCGGCGCCCCCGAGGGACTCGAGGCGGTGCGCCGCGGAACCGAGGGCCGCGAGGTCACCATCGTGCTCGGCTCGCTCGACGAGAAGCTCAACGAGGTGGGCTACATCGTGCCCGGTCTGGGCGACGCGGGCGACCGCCTGTACGGCACCGTTTGACTTTTGTTGCGTCGACGCAACAGAATTGCGGCATGACCATCCACGCGCACGCCCTGACCTCCTCTGAGGCCTTCGGGACTGCCGGCATGATGATGCCGGCGCGCGCGGTCATGTGTTGTCGAATGTGTGCGTGAGCGCTTCGCCCGCCGAGTCCTTCTGAACGGACTCCCGACGCCCCGCTGTGACGTCGTATCTCCCGCATTTCGCAACACCTCGCGAGGTGGATCGCTGTGACCCTTCTCGGCACTCCGCCCGCATCCGACCAAGGATTCGACACCATGTCTCTTGCCACGATCGACACCTACCGTCCCGCCGCCCGCCCCGCCGCCGCACCCGTTCTCGCGCCCGAGCCCGTCCTCGCGCCTGAGCCGGCCACGGCATCCGGCCCTGCCACGACCGCACCCGTGACGACCGCGCCCGCCGGCCGCCTGCGCGCCGTACCCGAGGGCACCGAGGCGCGCGGCTTCGCCCTCTACATCGGCCTCGACGAGCAGAAGGCGCTGGATGCCGGCACCGACCTGAGCGCAGTGGTCACCGCCCTGAAGCGCCTGGCCGCCGAACTCGTCCCCGGAGCCGAGAGCTACGCCGCCGTCGCGCTCGCGCCCGTCGGCACCGGTGGCCGCGACGTCGACGTCGTGCGGCTCGCCCTGCAAGACCCGGCCGCGCTGGCCAAGCACCGCCAGGTGAGCGCCGTCGAGGCGCCCGAGCCGAAGGGGGGCGTCGTCATCGACATCTCCCGCAAGCGGGTGCAGCTCGACGGCGACACCGCCCCGCTGACCTACAAAGAGTTCGAGCTGCTGCAATTCCTCGTGCTGCGCGAAGGCCGCACCATCGAGCGGGCCGAGATCATCGCGACGCTCTGGGCCGACGGAAGCGACGACGACATCCCGAACGAGCGCACCATCGACGTGCACGTGCGCCGGCTGCGGTCGAAGCTCGGGGCCTACGAAGACATCGTGCGCACGGTGCGCGGCGCCGGGTACCGGTTCGACCGGCACGCCGACGTCACCATCCGCTGGGCGTCCACCCCGTCGCCCGACATCTTCTGACGCGGGCCGCCGGGGCGCGCGCCAGTGCCGAGGTGACCGTTCTGCCCGGTGGCGCGCGCCGCCAGGGGGGCAAAAGTGTCACCCCGCGTGGTGGCCCGTCGTCCAGCCGACACCGCCGCCGAGGTGACCGTTTTGCCCGGTGGCGCGGGCCGTCGAGGGGGCAAAAGTGTCACCTCGCGCAGGCGGAACGGCGCCCCGGCGAACTCGCAGAAAAAATAACGAACAGATAACTAGACAGCGTTACCGTTCCGTTATACATTCTGAGAGCGGAAGTTGTTTGCTGTGGCAGCTCCCGCGGAATGTGATTGCAGGACACTCTTGGTGCAAGGGAGAAGGCCGGCCGCTCGCCTCTGCGGCCGGCCTTCAATCCGTTAACGGCACCGCGTCGGGCCGCTCGAAGCACCGCGTCGGGCGCGGAAACTAGACTCGCCCGGTGACCGACGAACGCCTCGCCACGGCCGCGTGGGAATCCCTCTACCGCGCCCAGGTCACCGTGTTCCGGCAGTTGCGCGCCGACTTCCCCGCCGGCGAGGTGACGCTCACCGAGTACGACGTGCTGTTCAACCTCTCCCGCCAGCCGCGCCGCCAGGCACGCATCCGCGACCTCACACCGCAGCTGCTGCTCAGCCAGCCGAGCGTCAGCCGGCTCATCGAACGGCTCGATAAGCGCGGGCTGGTGCGCCGCTCCGACGACCCCGACGACGCACGCGGCACCATCGTGGCCCTCACCGATGCCGGGCTCGCCTGCTTCCGCCGCATCGGCGCCCAGCACAGCGCGTGGATCGCGCAGCGGATGAGCGTGCTCGACGCCGCCGAACTGCAGCAACTGACCGAACTGACCACGAAGCTGCGGATGTCGGGGCCGGCCAGGTGAGCGACTCCCCCTCGATCGTGTGGTTCCGCGACGACCTGCGGGTCGCCGACAACCCGGCGCTGCGTGCCGCCGTGGACCGCGGCGGCGCGGTGATCGCCGTGTTCGTGCTCGACGAGGTGAGCCCCGAGGTGCGGGCCTACGGGGGCGCCAGCCGGTGGTGGTTGCACCACTCGCTCCGGGAGCTGTCGGAGGCGCTCGGAGGGCGCCTCGTGCTGCGGCGCGGTGCGGCGGAGGACGTGATTCCTGCGCTCGTGCGCGAAACCGGGGCGGGAGCGGTCTTCTGGAACCGCCGCTACGGGGCGAGCCGCGAGATCGACGCCCGACTGAAAGAGCGGCTGCGCTCCGACGGCGTCGAGGTGACCAGCTTCGCCGCCAACGTGCTCGCCGAGCCGTGGCAGGTGCAGACCGAGCAGGGCACCCCGTACCAGGTGTACACGCCGTTCTGGCGGGCCCTGCAGCAGCGTCCGATCCGCGAGCCGCTGCCGGCACCCGAGGCGCTGGAAACCGGTCAGGCCGACGGCGACGCCCTCGACGACTGGCAGCTGCTGCCCACCCGTCCCGACTGGGCTGCGGGGCTTCGTGCCGCGTGGACACCGGGTGAGCGCGACGCGCACCGTCGCCTCGACGACTTCGCCCGCGGCATCCTGCAGCACTACGACCGCCGCGACCACCCCGCAGAAGAGGTGACCAGCCGCCTCAGCCCCAGCCTGCGCTTCGGAGAGGTCTCCCCCGCCCAGGTCTGGCACCGGCTGCACGGTGCGCTCGACCCGGCCGCGCGCAGCAACGCGCCGAAGTTCCTCGGGGAGCTCGCCTGGCGCGAGTTCAACCTCCACATCCTCTACGCCGAGCCCGACCTGGCCACCCGCAACCATCGGCCGCAGTTCGACGCCTTCCCGTGGGGGCCCCCGCGCCCGGAGGAGTTGCGCGCCTGGCAGCAGGGCCGCACCGGTGTGCCGCTCGTCGACGCGGGCATGCGCGAGCTGTGGGAGACCGGCTACATGCACAACCGGGTGCGGATGGTGGCCGCCAGTTTCCTGGTCAAGAATCTGCTGGTCGACTGGCGGGTGGGCGAGCAGTGGTTCTGGGACACCCTGGTCGACGCCGACGAGGCGAACAATCCGGGCAACTGGCAGTGGGTGGCGGGCAGTGGGGCGGATGCGGCACCGTATTTTCGGGTGTTCAACCCCGAGTTGCAGGCGAAGAAGTTCGACCCCGACGGCGTGTATGTGAACCGCTGGGTTCCGGAGGCGGGCACGCCGGGGTACCCAGCGCCGTTGGTGGATCTGGCGGAGACGCGTCGCGAGGCGCTCGCCGCCTACGACGCGATGCGCTCCAGCTAGAGCACTCGGCTCAGATCGGCGGACGACCGCCGATCACCATGATCGCGCGGGCCGCCACCAACGCTCCCGCTTCCGCGGCGGCGACCGCGTCACGGGTGACCGCCCAGCGCTCCAAGAAGCCGGCGGCGAACGCGTCGCCGGCACCGGTCGGGTCGACGATGTGGTGCACCGGCGGGGCCGGCACGTGGGTGCGCGTGTCGCCCTCGAACACGGTGACGCCGTCGCCGCCCATGGTCAGCACCACCACCTCGAACCGCTCACGCAGCGCCGCTCCGATGCGCTCGGGGTCATGCTGCCCGCTGAGCAGCTCGCCCTCGGCCAGGTTGGGGAAGAGCACGGTCGTGCCCGCGATCGCGTCGAGGAAGCTGTCGACACCGAAGTCGGCGATGAAGCCGGAGGAACCGGGGGTCACGGTGACGGGGACCCCGGCTGCGACGGCCCGGTCGATCAGGTCGCGCGTGCCGGCGACGCCGAACCCGTCGAGGATGCTGTACCCGCTGATGTGCAGCACAGCGGCCTGGGCGAGCAGGTCGTCGGTCACCGCAGCGCTGGTCAGGGCGGAGTTCGCACCCCGCTCGGTGAGCATGGTGCGCTGCTCGCCGTCGACCACGACGACGATGGTGCCGGTGGGCAGCCCCGAGCCGAGTTGCAGGTGCGGCTCGACGCCCCCCTCGCGGAACTGGCGCTCGTGGGCCTCCAGGTCGTCGAGCCCCACGCACCCGACGAAGTCGACGGGCGCGCCGAGCGACCCCAGCCACACGGCGGTGTTCGCGCCCGAGCCGCCCCCGCTCATCCGGATGGTCGACGGGGTGTCGGTGTCGGGGCGGATCTCGCCCCGCGGCACGACCACGATGTCGTTGATCACGTCGCCGACGACGACGATGCGGTCACGGGTCATGCGGTGCGCCGCTGCACCCAGGCGGCGGCGATGTCGGCTGCGACGCGCACGTTGTTGCGCGCCAGGTCGAGGTTGATCTCGAGGCTGCGTCCGCCGGAGGCGTCGACGATGTAGCCCAGCAGGAACGGCGTGACCGCCTTGCCGCGCACCCCCGCCGCATCCGCCGCCGCGAACGCCTCGGCGAGCACCCGGTCGTGTTCGGCCGGCTCCCACTGCTGCTCCACGGGGATCGGGTTGGCCACGATGATGCCGGCCCGCGACCCCAGCTCGTCCCGCGCAGCCATGACCGCGGCGACCTCATCGGCACCGTCGACCTGCCAGTCGAGCTCGTGCCCCGACTCGCGCAGCCAGAACGCCGGGAACGCGCGGGTGCCGTAGCCGATCACCGGCACGCTGAGGGTTTCGAGACGCTCGAGCGTGGCGCCGATGTCGAGCACGCTCTTCACCCCCGCGCTGACCACGGTGATCGGGGTTTCGGCCAGGGTGGGCAGGTCGGCCGACTCGTCGAAGGTCTCGGATGCACCGCGGTGCACCCCGCCGAGACCTCCGGTGGCGAACACGCGGATGCCGGCGGCCGCCGCCAGGTGCGCGGTCGCCGCGACGGTGGTGGCGCCGCTCCCGCCGCGGGCGGCGAGGATGGGCAGGTCGCGCACGCTGGCCTTCGCCAGGTCCTCCTCGGCGATGCGGCGCACCCCGTCGTCGTCGAGTCCGATCTGCGGGACGCCGTCGAGCACCGCGATGGTGGCCGGGGTGACCCCGCGCTCGCGCAGGATGCCCTCGAACTCGCGCGCGGCATCCAGGTTGCGGGGTCGCGGCAGACCGTGGGAGATGATCGTCGACTCGAGCGCGACGACGGGACGCGAGGCGGCGAGGGCGTCAGCGACCTCGGCCGAAAGGTGCAGGGCCATTCGGTGCTAGCCCGCGGTCGCGGGAGCCTTCGAGCGCGGTGCGGCCTTCTTGGGCGCCGCGGCATCCTTCTTCGCCGCAGCCTTCTTCGCGCCGCCCGAGGCCTTCGCCGCCACCGGCTTCTTGGTGGTGCCCGGACCGCTGGTGGCCTTGGTGGCATCCGCCAGAATCTTGCGCGGGTTGAGGTTCGCGCCGGGGTCGGTCGCCGTGAACAGCCCGGTGAGGATCTTCACGCCCTCGGTCGAGATGTCCTGCTCGAGCCACGGGGCGTGCTCGAGCCCCACCCCGTGGTGGTGCGAGATCGACGAGCCGTTGTCGACGAACGCCTGCTGGATCGCGCTCTTGACGTGGTCGTACTCGCCCAGCGGGTCGTTGCCGAAGACGAACGCGAACGTGAAGTACAGGCACGCGCCCGAGTGGTACGAGTGCGACATGTGGCTCATGATCCAGCCCGTGGTGCCGAGCTCGGAGTACGCCTTCTGCGCAGCCGCCGTCACGGCGTCGTGCACCTGGTTCACCTTCGACCACGGCATCGCGGTCTCGGAGACGTCACCCGCGGCGCCCCGGTCGAGCAGGAAGTCACGCAGGTAGGGGGTGTCGAACTTCTTCTGGTCGTAGAGCACGCCGGGGCCGGTGCCGACACCCATGCCGCCGTGCTTCTTGACGATCGCGTCGACCAGCTTCTTCTGGCGGTCGGCGTGACCCGCCGTGGCGCCCTCGAAGCCGATGAACGACAGGCAGATGTCGTCGAGCTTCCAGCCCTTCGCCTTCATCAGGTTCGGCAGAACGGTGCCGGCGGCGAACTTGTCGAAGCCGTGTCGCTCTTTGCTGGTCGCCAGCGAGAACCCCGTCTCGGCGGCGTCGGAGATGCGGGTGATGGTGGGCGCCGCATCCGACTCGGCGATCTCCTGCATGGCCGCGATACCGGCCTCCCAGTTCGGGAAGAAGTAGCCGTTGACCACGCGCTTGGCGGGGATGCGGTGCACCTGAGCGGTGACCTCGGTGATCACGCCCAGGCGCCCCTCGCTGCCGAGGATCATCTCGCGCACGCTGGGACCGTTCGAGGCCGACGGATGCGGGCGCACCACGAGCGTGCCGCCGGGACGCACCACGCGCAGACCGCGCGCGATGTCGGCGATGTCGCCGTACTTGTCCGACTGCATGCCCGAGGAGCGGGTCGCGACCCACCCGCCGAGCGTGGAGTGGGTGAACGAGTCGGGGAAGTGCCCGATCGTCCAGCCACGGGCGTTCAGCTGCTCTTCGAGGTCGGGCCCGAGGGCGCCGGCCTGGATGACCGCGGTCTGCGACTGCTCGTCGATCGAGAGCACCTTGTTGAGGCGACCCATGTCGAGGGAGATGATGGTGCGCTTCTCGTCGGCCCGCGGCTCGAGGCTGCCGGCGATGTTGCTGCCGCCGCCGAACGGGATGATCACGGCATCCGCCGCGACCGCCGCATCGACCACCTGCTGCACCTCGGCCTCATCGGCGGGGTAGACCACCAGGTCGGGGTAGCGCTGCACCTGGTTGGCGCGGATGCGCACCAGGTCACGCAGGCTCTTGCCGTAGACGTGGACGACGCGCTCCATGTCGTCGCTCGTGACGTGGCCCTGGCCGACGGTGGTGGCCAGCTTCGAGACCAGCGCGGCCGGGGCGACCGGCTTCGGGATGGTCATCTTCTCGAACGCCGGCTTCTCGACCGGCGCCGCCGTATGGAGGTCGAGGCCGACGGCCTGCAGCACGAAGGGGGCGAAGCCGGGCTTGTCCTCCCAGTGGAAGCCGACACCCTCGTTGCCCCAGCCCCACCACTTCATGTGCTTGACGTCGGTCACTGATTCTCCTTCTTCGAAGTCGTTCCCAAGATACGGGCACTGTGCTCGTCGTGCATCGCGATCACCTGGGCCCGCACGCGGGCCATGAACTCGGTCGGGTTCTCGTCAGGCGCAGCGGTCATCGGCGCTCCGAAGACCACCGCGACCGGCAGCCCGGCGGTGGGCCACTTGGAACCGCGCGGGTGCGACTCGTGCGCTCCGACGATCGCGATCGGGATGATCGGCGCTCCGGTCGAGGCCGACAGGGCCGCCGCGCCGGGCTTGAAGTGGCCGGGGACTCCGTCGCGCGACCGTGTGCCCTCGGGGAAGACCAGCACGGGGACGCCGTGCTCGAGCAGCGTCTTGGCGCTCACATTGCGCGGGTTCTTGCCGCTGCGGTCGACCGGGAAGGCGTTGAAGAACAGGGCCGTCAGGCCACGGCGCCACCAGACGTCGAAGAAGTAGTCCCCGGCAGCGCCCGCGGCGAGGTAGCGGGCCATCGACCGGGGCAGTGCGCCCATGATGAGCGGGGCATCCAGATGACTGGAGTGGTTGGCGACCACGACGAACGGCCGCTTGACGCCCTTGACCTTGTCGCGGTCGACGATATGCACCTTGAGCATGCCCCAGACCACCGCCTTGAGCAGTCCGCGCTGCGCGACGAACCGGGCGTTCGCCTGCGCGGGCGACGTGAAGCGGTCACGCATGCTGGGCATTCCGCGTTCCTTCCATCCGGACAGGGGACCGGTCCGGGGTCATTCCGAAGCGGCTTTGCTCCGACTCAGGCTAATCCTGCGCGAGATCGCCCGCACCGTGCTGCGCGGCAGATGCCGAAGCAACCAGGACAGCGGACGGTACCGAATACTCGGCATGGAGATCACCCGGCCCCGGTCGACGTCGTGCAGGCACACCCGCACGAGGTATTCGGAGTCGAGCCAGAGTGCGTCGGGAATGCTGCTGCCGCGGATCGAGGCGCGCTGATGGAACTCTGTGCGCACCCAGCCCGGCATGAGAGCCGTCACGGTCACGCCCGAACCGTTCAGTTCGTTGGCGAGGCTCTCGGTGTAGGTCTGCACCCACGCCTTGATGGCCGAGTAGGCGCCCATGTTCAGTTGCGAGGCGATGCTCGAGACGTTGATGATCGCGCCGTGGCCGCGCTCGGACATGCCGGGGGCGACGGCCGCCGCCAGCACCCATACCGCGCGCACCATGACGGCGTAGGCGTCGTCGTGCTCGGCGATGTCGGGGCGCACCAGTCGGGTCTTGAGCCCGTAGCCGGCGTTGTTGACCAGGATGTCGATCGGGCGCGTCGGGTCGGCGAGCCGCTTCGCGACGCGGTCGGTATCCCGCGGCTTCGACAGGTCGGCGGGCAGAACCTCGACCTCGCGACCGAGCGCGCGCAACTCGGCGGCCATCGCATCCAGCCGCTTCTCATCGCGCGCTACCAGCACCAGATCGTGCCCGCGCACCGCAAGCTGCCGCGCGAACTCGGCTCCGATGCCCGATGTGCCACCCGTCACCAGAGCCGTACCCATGGTCCTTACGATACGGTGCTATTCAGCACCTGCGAGAAGGGTCTGACGTCATGACGCCGCGAAACGCCTCCTCCGACGCAGAGGTGTCTCTGGAGTCGGGAACCTTCGACATCCGCGAGTACACCCGCACCGCGCGCGGCAACCTGCGCAGCGAGCTGAAACTCGACGAGATCACCGCCAGCGGCCTCGGCGCCGACGCCGTGCGCCTGCTGCGTCTGCTGCGCGACCTCGAACGCAGCACCATGCAGCGCATGCGCAACCTGCTCGTCACCGCGACCCACAAAGACGCGCGCGTGACGGCGTTCCTGACCACCTGGGCCTTCGAGAAGTTCTGGATCGCCGACGCGCTCGACGCCGTGCTCGAGGCCACCGGCGACGACCTGCACTCATCGGACAAGGTCGGGGTGTCGCGCCGCATCATCACCGAGCGCGCCGAACGCCGCGGCCCGGTCGCCCGCGCGATCCGCGCCAACTTCGACGGACCGCAGATCGTCGCGGCGCACGTCACCACCGGGCTCGTCGACGAGTGGATCACCCAGGCCGCGTATCGCAAGCTCGGCGAGCTGGCCACCGGCCTGCACTCGGTGGTCGAACTGGTGCTGTCGATCAAGGACCGCCACATCCACTTCCTGGCCGAGGAGGCGCAGCGTCGGCTCGCCGCCTCCGGGCGTGCCAGCCGTCTCACGCGGCGCGAGATCAAGCAGGCGGTGTGGCCGCTCGGGGCCGTGGAGCGCAGCGACGACGATCGCACGTTCTTCGAGCGGATCGTCTTCGGCACCCCGGAGGGCGCCGCCGAGGCGCGTCGCATCTCCGATCTGCTCGCGGCGCTGCCGGGCCTGGCGCCCGTCGCACCCACGGTGTCTGCGAGACTTATCCCGTGACCCCGAAGCGAGCCAACACCGACCTCGGCCGCTCGCACGTCTTTCTCACCGGAGCCACAGGTTTCGTCGGGCAGGCCGTGCTCGAGCGACTGCTCTCCGACCACCCCGAGACGACCATCTCGATCCTGGTGCGCGGCAAGTCCGGCGCCGACACCGCCGACCGCGTGCGGGTGCTGCTGAAGAAGCCCGCGTTCGACGGATGGCGCGAGAAGGTCGGCGACGCCGGGGTCGAGAAGGCCCTGAAAGAGCGCATCAAGGTCGTCGACGGCGCGATGGGCTCGATCCCGCAGCTGCCCAAAGATCTCGACGTCGTCATCCACAGTGCCTCGGTGGTGTCGTTCGACCCGCCGATCGACCAGGCCTTCGACACCAACGTCAACGGCGCCGTGCAGTTGTACGAGAACCTGCTGGCCTCGAAGGGCGACCCGCGCGTCGTCCATGTCTCGACCTGCTACGTCGGCGGCCTGCGCAAGGGCGTCGCCCCCGAGGCCAAGCTGGTGCACGACGTCGACTGGCGCGGCGAGTACGCGGCGGCGAAGGCGGCGCGCGACCGGGCCGAGCTGCTGTCGCGCGAGCCCGACCGGTTGCGGGAGTTCCTGGATGCCGCGCGTGCCGTGCACGAGAAGGAGGGCCCGCTGGCGGTCGCCACCGCCGCCGAGGCCGCCCGCGTGAAGTGGGTCACCGACGAGCTCGTCGACGCCGGCCGCACCCGCGCCCAGTCGCTCGGCTGGACAGACGTCTACACCCTGACCAAGGCGTTCTCCGAACGCGCCGCCGAGGAACTGTGGGGCGAGAACGGTCACCGCCTGAGCGTCGTCCGGCCGGCCATCATCGAAAGTGCGCTGCGGCATCCGTACCCCGGCTGGATCGACGGTTTCAAGGTCGCCGACCCGCTGATCATGGCCTACGGCCGCGGCCTGCTGCCCGAGTTCCCCGGCCTGCCCGACTCGATCCTCGACGTGATCCCCGTCGACTACGTGGTCAACGCGATCATCGCGGCGGCCGCGAACCCGGCGCAGAAGAACAAGCCCGAGTACTACCAGGTGGCCTCGGGGTCGTCGAACCCGCTGCCGTTCCACGAGATCTACGGGTTCGTGCAGCGCTACTTCACCGACAACCCGCTGACCGACAAGCAGGGCAAGCCGATCAAGGTGCCGACCTGGGAGTTCCCCGGCGGCAACAAGGTCGAACGCTCGGTGCTTCGCCGCGAGAAGTTGGCGAACCGCGCCGAATGGTGGCTCGGCCGGCTGCCCGACACCGACCGCGTGCGCGCGTGGCACACGCAGATGATCAAGAACATCGCCGACCTCGGCACGCTGCGCAACTTCGTGCAGCTGTACCGGGTGTACGTGCGCACCGAGATCATCTTCGACGACCGCAACCTGCGGGCGCTGCACGATGCGATCCCCGACAAGCTGAAGGCCGACCGCGGCTTCGACATCGAGGCGATCGACTGGGAGGCCTACATGCTGGGCGTCCACATCCCGGCGATCACGGCCCTCACCAAGGCGTTCTCGCGCGACCGCGCCGCCAGCAAGGCCGCCGAAATCGAGGCCAAGAAGCCGCCGAAAGAGCTGCCCAAGGCGACGGATGCGATGGCCGTCTTCGATCTGGAAGGCACCGTCGTCGACTCCAACATCGTGCAGCAGTACCTGTGGGTGCGCACGTCGGGCCTGCGGAAGGCGGCCTGGCCTGCCGAAGTCACCCGCATCCTGGCGTCGTTGCGTGGTCTGCTGCGCACCGAGGCTCGTGACCGCGGTGAGTTCATCCGCACCTTCCTGCGCCGCTACGAGGGCATGCCCGCCGCGCGCCTGTCGAAGATCGTGCACGGCGCCTACGCCGACACCGTGTACCGGCACACCAGCCCCGAGGCGATCCGGGCGATCAAGGCGCACCGCGAGGCGGGGCACCGCACCGTGCTCGTCACCGGCTCGATCCAGACGCTCGCCGAGCCGCTCGCCGGGCTGTTCGACGAGGTCGTCGGCGGCCACATGCACGCGCGCGACGGGATCCTGACCGGGTACCTGGCCAAGCCGCCGCTGGTCGACGAGGCGCGCGCCGCGTGGGTGCGCCGTTACGCCGACGAGCACGGGATCGACCTGTCCAAGTCGTACGGCTACGGCGACAGCCACGCCGACCTGGTGTGGCTCGAACTGCTCGGACATCCGCACGCCGTGAACCCCGACACCCAACTGCAGCGCGAAGCGCAACGAAGACATTGGAAGATCGACAAATGGAAACGGGGCAACCGTTCACCCAAACGTGATGTGATTGCCGCGAAGGGATAGATCATGGCGTTCGACATCGACAAGTACACCGCGAACTCGGCCGCGGTCGGCTGGGGCGACCTCGACTTCGACGAGTTCGACCGCACCCCGCTGCCGGAGTCGACGCTGCGCACCCTGCGCTACATGTGCGATGTCGAGTACCACACCGTCTGCTACCTGCGCGATCTGCTGACCACCCCGTCGCACAAGGAGCCCGAGATCGGCGCCTTCATGACCATGTGGAACCGTGAGGAGTTCTGGCACGGCGAAGCGCTCGCCGCAGTGCTGAACAAGCACGGCATCCGCATGGACTTCGACGAGCTGAAGGCGACCCGCATCAAGCTGGGCTGGAAAGACCGGCTCGACCCGATCAAGCAGTCGATGATGGGCGGTCTCGTCGGGCACGACTTCGTCGCCGTGCACATGGCCTGGGGCGCCGCGAACGAGTGGTCGGCCAACGCCGCCTACCTGCGCCTGGCCAAGCAGGAGGGCCACCCCGTACTGGCCGAGCTGCTGAAGCGGATCGCGGCGCAAGAGACCAAGCACGTCGCGTTCTACGCGTCGCAGGCCCGCGATCGCCTGGCGGGCTCGAAGAAGGCGCAGGTCATCGCACGCTTCGCCCTGAAGAAGTTCTGGCGCCCCGTCGGCTCGGGTATCTCCTCCGACGAGGAGGTCGGCCACGTCATGGACGAGCTGTTCGCCGGAACCGAAGGCCGCAAGCTGGTGCGCGACATCGACTCGCACATCGCGAAGCTCCCGGGCATGCAGGGCCTCACGATCGTCGAGAACGCCCTCGAC
>DATJFV010000089.1:0-20567 GCA_035495435.1 Pseudolysinimonas sp. | reverse complement strand
CGTGGCGGCCGCCAAGACCTGGGTCGCCGCGCATGACCTGCCGAGTGTGACGATCGTGGATTCGACCGGGCTGGATCCCGGGAACCGGGCCACCGCGTCGGATCTGGTCGAGCTCGGCCGGCTGGCGCTGGCGGATCCGGTCGTCTCCGCCATCGTCGGCACCGACAAGCTGACCCTGCACGATGTTGGTGATCTCGAGAACTCCAACGAACTGCTCGGAACCCACGGGATCACCGGCATCAAGACAGGCACCCTCGACACCTTCGGGGCGAATCTTCTCTTCTCGGCCCAGTACGCCATCGGATCGTCGACGGTCACCCTCGTCGGTGTCGTCCTCGGCGGGGTCGATCACCCGACCATCGACGCAGCGATCACCAAGCTGCTGAAGACAGCGCGCGCGGGGTTCCACGAGGTCGACGTGAGCGACGTCGGCGAGGAGTTCGCGTCCTACACGACGGTGTGGGGCCAGAAGGCCGAGGCCGAGGCGGGTGCGGAGGCGGTCCTGCTCACCTGGAGCGACACACCGATCACGATCGAGGTCGACGCCGATCCGGTGCGGGTCGCCGACGCGGGCGCGACCGTGGGGCAGGTCGTGTTCACGGCGGGGGAGCGCAGCGTGACCGTGCCGCTCGTGCTGTCGGAGTCGATCACCGACCCGGGACCGGGCTGGCGCCTGACCCATCCCGCAGAGTTGTTCTAGGAGGTCCCGCGGTCGAACGTGGGACGCTTCGCGCTCACGCCGTCGCCGGAGGATTGATGCCGGATGCGGCGGAGGATCCACGGGGCGAAGTACTCCCGCGCCCAGCCGATGTCCTCCCGGCGTGCCTGACGCCAGGTCTGACGGGGCATCGGATCTGCCGCGAACGGCTCGAGGTCGTTCTCGACGTTGAGGGCGCGCAGCACCATCCGCGCGATCGCCTGATGCCCGATCGGCGAGAAATGCAGCCGGTCGGGTGCCCACATGCGCGGGTCGGCCAGTTCGCGCAGCGACCACATGTCGGCGACGATCGCGTCGTACCGCTGCGCGATGGTGCGCAGGTTCTCGTTGTAGATCGCGACCTTGCCGCGGATGCGCCCGAGCACCGGCGTCATTCCGATGTCGGGGCCGTTGAACATGACCACGGTGGCACCGTCGCGACTGAGGCGCTCGATGCCGCTCTCGAAACGGGCGGCGATCTCGTCGGGATCGGTTCCCGGCCGGATGACGTCGTTGCCGCCCATCGACACGGTGATCAGGTCGGGGCGCAGTTCGAGCGCCGGTTCGACCTGCTCATCGAGGATCTGCTGCAGCAGCCGGCCGCGCACGGCGAGATTGGCATAGGCGAAGCCCTCGGTCTGAGCGCTCAGCACCTCCGCCACCCGGTCCGCCCAGCCGCGGTGCCCGCCGGGGGAGCGCGGTTCGGGGTCCCCGATTCCTTCGGTGAACGAGTCGCCGATGGCGACGTAGCGCGACCAGGGATGCTGCACAGCCATTACTCCATCTTGCATCGCCGCGCCAGCCCCCGCGCACCGCGCGCCGCGTGCGGTTGACTCGAAGCGCGGCCCCCGAGATCCGGGGACAGCACAACACACTGGGAGTCACATCATGGGAATTCTCGGATGGATCGTCCTCGGCCTCGTGGCCGGCGCAATCGCGAAGCTGATCCTGCCCGGTCGTCAGGGCGGCGGCTGGATCATCACGCTCATCCTCGGGATCGTCGGCGCCCTGCTCGGCGGCTTCCTCGGCAGCGTTCTGTTCAACGCACCCCTGGAGGACTTCTTCTCGATCCAGACCTGGCTGCTGGCCATCGGCGGATCGATCGTCGTCCTGCTGATCTACGGCCTGGTCACGCGCGGCAGCCGTCGCGCCTGATCCGCAACACCGAAGGGGCTCCGGTCGTACCGGGGCCCCTTCGTCATGGGCGGGTGTCAGGATGTCAGCGTGAGCAAGCAGGATGGGCGCGGCCGCCAGGTCAGCGACGCGCCCGTCGAGGATCGCACGGCCACGATCCTGCACGTCGACATGGATGCCTTCTACGCCTCGGTCGAATTGCTCGAACGCCCCGACCTGGTGGGCAAGCCGGTGATCGTGGGGCACGCATCGATGCGCTCGGTGGTCACCGCGGCCGCCTATGAGGCGCGGCGGTACGGCGTGAACTCGGCCATGCCGATGTCCGTGGCTCTGCGGCGCTGCCCGCAGGCGGTCGTCCTCGAGCCGCACTTCGAGCGCTATGCGCACTTCTCCTCCGTCGTGATGGCGCTGCTGCGCGACGTCACCCCGCTGGTCGAGTCGCTGTCGATCGATGAGGCCTTCCTGGATGTCGCGGGCGCCCTGCGCCTGATGGGAACGCCGTGGCAGATCGGCACGCGACTGCGCGAACGCATTCACGCCGAGACCGGTCTGCGCGCGTCCGTCGGCGCCGCGGCCACCAAATATGTGGCGAAGCTGGCGTCCTCACGCGCGAAGCCGGACGGCCTGCTCGTGGTACCTGCGGCATCCACCCTCGGATTTCTGCACCCGCAGCCGGTGTCTGCGCTCTGGGGGGTCGGAGCGAAGTCGGAGGAGCAGCTCACCCGGCTCGGATTGCGCACCGTCGGCGATGTGGCCGACGTGCCACTCGACGCTCTCACTCGAGCCGTCGGGCCGGCGGCCGCCGCGCGACTGCACGACCTCGCCAACGGACGGGATCCACGATCGGTGTCGACGGAGCGCGAAGAGAAGAGCATCGGGCACGAGACGACCTTCGAGCACGACGTGACCGATGAGGCGGTGGTGCACCGCGCGCTGCTCGGCCTGGCAGAGGGGGTCGCCGTTCGCCTGCGCCGTGCGGGGGTGCAGGCCCGCACGGTGTCGATCAAGCTGCGCTTCGAGGACTTCACGACGATCTCCCGGTCGCGCACCCTGGCCGACCCCACCGATCTGGCCAAGCGCATCTACGACGAGGCGCGCGCGCTCTACGAATCGGCCGCGCAGAACGGCCGGCCGGTGCGGCTGATCGGCGTGCGGGGAGAGCAGTTGACCGGAGCGGTCGCATCACTCGGGCTGTGGGATGAGGACGAGGCCTGGCGCGATGCGGAGTACACCCTCGACGCCGTGGCCGGCAAGTTCGGGCCGGGTGCGGTGCGGCCCGCTGCCCTGTTGAACGACGGGCCGCTGCGGCGGTACGGGCATGGGGACGACTGACGCGCGCTGTCACCTGCATCGCCTACCCTCGATGACGTGACTGAGCGGGGGGCGGGGCCGGTGTTCCGTGCCGTCACCGCCGCCGAGCAGTTGCCGCCGGCCTACCCCGAGCGGGCGGCGCGTGGCACGGTGTCGGCGCTGCGCGCCTGGCAGCAGGAGGCGCTCGACACCTATTTCTCGGGCACCCATCGCGACTTCCTGGTGTCGGCGACCCCCGGAGCCGGCAAGACCACTTTCGCGCTGCGGCTGGCGGCCGAGCTGCTGCGCACCCGTGTCGTCGACCGGATCACGGTGGTCGCCCCGACCGAGCACCTGAAGATCCAGTGGGCCGACGCGGCGCATCGCGCCGGCATCCGCCTCGATCCTCGGTTCACCAACCGGCACGCACGCGAATCACGCCAGTACCACGGGGTCGTCGTGACCTACGCCCAGGTGGCCGTGAAGTCGGCTGTGCACCGTGCCCTCACCGAGTCGCGGCGCACCCTGGTGATCCTCGACGAGGTGCACCACGGTGGCGACGCGCTGAGCTGGGGTGACGCCATCCGCGACGCGTTCGACCCGGCGACCCGGCGCCTGTCGCTCACCGGTACCCCGTTCCGCTCGGACACCGCGCCGATTCCGTTCGTCAGCTATCTGCGCGACGAGCGGGGTGTCCGCCTGTCGCAGACCGACTTCGCCTACGGCTACGGGCGGGCCCTTCACGATGGCGTCGTGCGCCCGGTGATCTTCCTGTCCTACGCGGGCACGATGCGCTGGCGCACCCGGCAGGGCGAGGAGTGGGAGGCGACTCTCGGCCAGGACGACACCAAGGACGTGACGGCGCAGGCCTGGCGGGCGGCGCTCGACCCCGATGGCGACTGGATTCCTGCGGTGCTGACCGCCGCCGACCGCCGGCTGAGCGAGGTGCGGCAGTCGGTTCCGGATGCCGGGGGCCTGGTGATCGCGACCGACCAGACCGCGGCGCGCGCGTACGCCGCGATTCTGACCGAGATCACCGGAACTGCGCCGGTGCTCGTGCTGAGCGACGAGAAGGCGTCGTCGGAGCGCATTCAGCGTTTCGCCGAGAGCGACCAGCGCTGGATGGTCGCGGTACGGATGGTGTCCGAGGGGGTCGACGTGCCGCGCCTCTCGGTGGGTGTCTACGCCACGAGCGCCTCCACGCCGCTGTTCTTCGCCCAGGCCATCGGCCGGTTCGTGCGGGCTCGGCGGCGGGGTGAGCTGGCATCCATCTTCCTGCCGAGCGTGCCGGTCCTGCTCGGTCTGGCCGCCGAACTGGAGCGGGAACGCGACCACGCCCTCGATCGCGAGACGGATGCCGACGCCCTCCTCGAGGACGACCTGCTCGAGCGGGCCGAGCAGCAGGAGTCCGCCTCCGCAGAACTTCTCGACGAGTACGAGTGGACCGCTCTGGGTTCGGTGGCGACCTTCGAGAAGGTGCTCTACGACGGCGAGGAGTACGGCACCCTCGCCGAGCCGGGAACGCCCGAGGAATGGGACTTCATCGGCATTCCGGGCATCCTCGAGCCCGAGGAGGTGTCTCGTCTGCTGCGCTCGCGCCAGGCCCGTCAGCGCCGGCACGCGGCCGAACGGCCTCCCTCTGCCGATGGGGACTCCGGGCCCCAGCCGCTGCATCGCACGATCACCGAGCAGCGCAAGCTGCTGAATCGGCTGGTCTCCGTCCAGGCGCGTTCCTCCGGGCAGACGCACGCGCAGGTGCACGCCGAGGTGCGGCGGCTGTGCGGCGGACCGGAGGTGTCGCGTGCGACGGTGGCACAGCTTCAGGCCCGCATCGACCTTCTGCGCCGACGCATCGGCTCGGGCTGAGCGGGTCGCCGGTTCAGAACGTGATGGCGTCGCCCTGCGGCAGCGGCATGACCACCCGGGTCACCGGGCGCTGCGCTGTCTCAGTCTCGTAGCCGCGCAGCACCTCCTCGGCCTCGAGGGCGAGCTGACGCAGCAGGTCGAGCGCGACGGCCGACTGCCGGCGCGGTTGCGATCCCTGCAGGCAGAACGAGCCGATCACGTGCCCGTCCGACGCCCGCAGCGGATACCCGGCGTAGAAGTTGATGAACGACACATCCACGAGCGGGTTGCCGTCGAATCGCGGGTCCTTGCCGGTGTCGGGAATGACGACCGGTTCACCGCTCTCGACGGTGTAGCGGCAGAACGACAGCTCGAGCGGCACCGACGCGGGGATCACATCCGTGTTCGTGCCGTGGTACAGCCGGTCGCCTTCGGCGAGCGAGACGACGGCCAGTTCGACCCCGAACGACTTCTGCGCCTGCTCGGTCAGCCGGCGCAGCTCAGAGTCGCCTCCCGTGCGGGCGAGTTCGACGAACGTCGCGGCACCGCTCCAGTCCCAGACCCGGTCCTGCTGAGCGGGGCGTGCGGCGGCGGCGGGGCGTGCCGCCAGCATCCGCGGTGCGAGTTCTGTGGCGAGGAGTGCGGCCAGCTCGCTGTAGGCCGCGACGGGGGCGTCGTCGACCGACGCGACCGGTTCGGGCAGTTCGAGGTACACGACGTGGCGCGCTGCCGCGATGCGTTTCGCCGATTCGTTGAGACGTCGGCGGTGCCCCTCGGTGAGACGCGCCACCAGTCCGGTGTACGCGCCGAAGGCGGCAATCGGAGGGATTCCGGCCAGCACGACCACCGCGTCCCGGCCGGCGCGCTTCTCGATCCCGGCGAGCAGGTCGTAGAGCTCCTGCTCCCAGACGCGCTGGTCGGTGAGTCGCAGGGCGTCGTTCGTTCCGATCATCAGCACGATCGCATCCGCCTGGCTGAGGTCGCGGTCGCCGATCCAGCTGAGCGCCGACCGCACGTTCATCGACTCGGCACCGATCAGGTCGGCGTCGCAGGCACGGCCGGTGCGTTCTGCGACCGCCGTGGCGAGCTGCCCGGTGAGCGCGAGTTGGTGGGTCAGGACGCCCCAGCCCTGGCTGGGTCCGTTGCCGACCAGCAGCACCCGGTCGGCGGCAGGGTCGCCGCTGCGGATCGCGGGAACGTCGGTGGGGCGCGGCCGCTCGCGCAGCCGGAGCTGGCTGAACGCGTACCAGGCTCGCAGAGCCAACAGGTCGGGACGGGGAGCTGCCACGGGGGTACCTCGCAAATTTCGGGCTGAGATTCTGAGGCTAGAACGCGGCGGGGCCTGTCCGCCGCTCCCCTTCCAGGGGACTCCAGTGCGAGGGACAGACAGCGCCGGCTACTGAAAATCGCGCGAGCGATGCGTCACCGGCACCGTGAGCGGCTCGAACCGATCGGCGAGGAGGTTGGTCACCCCTTCGTCGCTGCGCTCGAGGATGCCGCGCACGATGAGGGCGGGCGAGTCGCGCACCACGCGCCGGTACCGGCCCCAGACCCCCATCGAGCAGATCACGTTGACCAGTCCGTGCTCGTCCTCGAGATTCATGAAGGTGATCCCGGATGCGGTGGCCGGCCGCTGTCGATGGGTCACCAGCCCGGCGACCTCGATACGCGTCCCCGTCGGAGTCGTTCTCAGGGCCGCGGACGGCAAGACCCCGCGCGGGCCGAGCACGTCACGGAAGTGCGCCAGTGGATGATCTTGGGTCGAGACACCGGTCGCCCACAGGTCGGAGGCCAGGGTCTCGAACGCGGTGGGGTCGGGGAACAGCGGCGGCTGCACGGCGACCAGCGAACCGGCGAGGTATTCCGCGCGGTCGTCGGCGGCGGACCCCGCGCGCCAGAGCGCCTCACGTCGACGCAGGTCGAGTGCGTCGAATGCCCCCGCGGTGGCGAGGGACTCCAGTTGCGCGCGGGTGAGACCGGTGCGACGCACCAGATCCTCCATCGAGCGGAAGTCGCCCCCGGCATCCCGCTCGGCCACGATGCGCTCGGCCACCTTGGTGCCGATCCGGGTCACCCCGGCCAGCCCCAGCCGCACCGCGAAGTTGCCGTCTCTGCGGTGGTCGGCCGTGGCATCCGGGGCGTTGCGATCGAAGTCGCCCACCGGCGGCTGTACCCGGTGTGCGCATCTGTCGAACCCCGTCGGCTCCGCCACGGCATCCGGCGCGGCCCTCTCCAGGGTCGCGTCGACGGCAGAGAGCAGGATGTCGGGTCGGCGCACCTCGACCCCGTGCCGCCTCGCGTCTGCGGTGAGAGACGCGGGGGAGTAGAAGCCCATCGGCTGCGCACGCAGCAGCCCCGCGAGGAACGCCGCCGGGTAGTGCAGCTTGATCCACGATGAGGCGTAGACCAGCAGCGCGAAGCTCAGCGAGTGCGACTCGGCGAACCCGAAGTTCGCGAACGCCTGGATCTTGGCGTAGATCGCGTCGGCGTCCTCACCGACCAGCCCGTTCGAGGCCATGCCGGCGTAGAGCTTCACTTTCAGCGAGTCGATGCGCTCGAGCCCGCGCTTCGAACCCATCGCGCGGCGCAGCAGATCGGCGTCCTCGCCGGAGCATTCTCCGACGGCCATCGCCATCTGCATCAGCTGCTCCTGGAAGACCGGGATGCCGAGCGTGCGCTCCAGCGGCGGCACCAGCTTGGGGTGGGCGTAGGTCACCTCCTCCTGTCCGAGTTTGCGCCGCACGAACGGGTGTACGGCACCGCCCTGGATCGGGCCGGGGCGCACCAGCGCGATCTGCACGACCAGGTCGTAGAACTTGCGCGGCTGCAGGCGCGGCAGCAGACCCATCTGCGCGCGGGACTCCACCTGGAACACGCCGATCGAGTCGGCGCGGCAGAGCATGTCGTAGACCGCCGCCTCCTCTTTCGGGATGGTCGCCAGCTCCCAGATCTCGTTAGTGGAGGACCGGATGAGGTCGAAGCAGTACTGCAGCGCCGCCAGCATGCCGAGCCCCAGCAGATCGAACTTGACCAGCCCCATCCAGGCCGCGTCGTCTTTGTCCCACTGGATGACGGTGCGGTTCTCCATGCGCGCGTGCTCGATCGGCACCACCTCACCCACCGGCCGGTCGGTCAGCACCATGCCGCCGGAATGGATACCGAGATGGCGCGGTGACTTCAGCAGGCGCGTCGCCAGGTCGACCACGGGGCGCGGGATGTCGTTGTCCTCCTGCGAGGACAGGGTGGCGCCCCAGCGCTCCACCTGCTTGCTCCAGGCGTCCTGCTGGCCGGGGGAGTACCCGAGCGCCTTGGCCATGTCGCGCACCGCGTTCTTGGGGCGGTACTGGATCACGTTCGCCACCTGCGCAGCGTTGCGGCGCCCGTACTTCTCGAACACCCACTGGATCACCTCTTCGCGCCGGTCGGAGTCGAAGTCGACGTCGATATCGGGCTCTTCGTCGCGCAGCGACGACAGGAAGCGCTCGAACGGCAGCCGGTAGAAGATCGAGTCGACCGCGGTGATGCCGAGCAGGTAGCAGACCGCCGAGTTCGCCGCCGAGCCGCGACCCTGGCAGAGGATGCCGCGGCTGCGCGCGAAGGCGACGATGTCGTGCACGATCAGGAAGTAGCCGGAGAAGTCCTTGGTCTCGATCACCTGCAGCTCGGCCTCGATGCGTGCCCGGTCGGCCTCGCTCAGGTCGGGGTACTTCGCCGGCACCGCATCCCAGACGAGGGAGCGCAGGTACGACATCGGGGTGTGCCCGTCGGGTACGTGCTGCCGGGGGAGCGCGGGCTTGGCTCGACGCAGGGGAAAGGCCAGCTCGTCGGCGAGGGTCACGGTGCGCGCAACGGCACCGGGATAGCGGGCGAAGCGCTCACTCATCTCGCGCCCCGACCGCAGATGCGCAGCCCCCGCCGGCAACCAGCCGTCGAGATCGTCGAGGCTGCGGCCCGCGCGCACGGCGGCGACAGCGTCGGCCAGATGGCGATCGCGCGGCGTCGCGTAGTGCACGTTGCCGCTGGCCAGAACCGGGATGCCGCGGTCGGCCGCCAGTGCGGCGATCGCATCGTTGTGGTCGGTGTCGAGCGGCTCGCCATGATCGATGAGTTCGGCATAGACGTTGTCGCGCCCGAAGAGCCGGATCAATCGATCAAGCTCCGCGACTGGATCACCGCCATGTAAAGCCTGTCGTATTGATCCCTTGCGGCATCCGGTGAGGATCGCCCAGTGACCCTCGGCCCGCTCGGCCAGCTCGTCGAGGTCGTACGCCGGGCGCCCCTTCTCGGCTCCGCGTAGCTGGGCTTCGGTGATCGCGGCAGCCAGCCGGTGATACCCCTCTTGCCCGCGCGCGAGGACCAGCAGGTGGGTGCCTTCGGGATCGGCCTCGCCATTCTGCGGCCCGCTGAGCCCCAGCGACAGCTCCGCGCCGAAGACGGTCTTGACCGCCGCCGTCTCGGCCGCCTCGGCGAACCGCACGATGCCGTAGAAGCCGTCGTGATCGGTGATCGCCAGGGCGTGCAGACCGAGTCGCTCCGCCTCCTCCAGCAGCTCCTCCGGGCTCGAGGCGCCATCGAGGAAGCTGTAGGCCGAGTGCGCGTGCAGTTCGGCGTAGGGGACCGCGTCGACGGGGCGCTCGATGCCTTGCGGCACGTACGGCCCGCGCCGCAGCGACCACGCCGGGCTATCGCCACCGTCGACACCCGGGGGCATCTGCCGCGGCCGGCGCCGGTCGGACAGCGTCCGCTCCAGCTGACTCCACGGGATGGGCGGGTTGTCGAAGCCCATCAGTCGTACCGCCCCTCGGCCCACCAGCCCTCGCCGTCGAGCACCAGCAGCCAGGCACCGCCCTGCGCATCGACCATCTGGAAGCGGGATGCGGTGCGGGCCGCCGCCGGATCCCACCAGCGCTCCTCGAGCGGCCAGGGGCCTGCCCATGCCGTCAGTTCGCGCTGTGAGCCGGTCGACGAGACCATCGTCGCCGGAGGCGCACTCAGCCGCCCGCGCTCGTCGACCCCGACCACCCGCCCGCGTGCATCGTGCACCGCGATCTGCCGGCGGAGCTCGTACACGGTCGCGGGCGCCGGCGGTGGCAGCGCACCCGGCCAGGGTCGCCGCGGGTCGCGTGCCACGAGCGGACGGTCTCCCCAGGGAACCAGCGCCTGCCGCTCGCCCGGCGTGCGCCCCCCGGAGGCCGTCGCGGTGAGCACCCCGCGGTGCCCCAACATGCCCTGCACGCGGGAGAGCCCGGAATGCACCCCCTCGTCGGGACCGGTGCCCCAGAGGCCCCGCTCGTGCGCGCCCACCGCGTCCACCGCATCCGGGCTGATGCGCACCCGCGCCACCGCCGAGCGCAGCTCGGAGCCGCCCAGCTGCCACCGGACCCGGTCGACGACCTCGGCCGCCGTGAACGAGCGCGGGTGCAGCCAGACCCGTTCGTGCTCGTCGCCGTTCTCGCCGAGGAGCTCGACCCGCAGCGCCGTGCAGACCAGGCGCTGGGCCAGCAGCCCGGAGATGAAGTCATCGGCAGCGCTGCGCACCCCGAACGCCACCTGGTCGATGCGGTCGAGGGCAGGCTCGAAATCGACCTGGACGTCGACATCGCGCGGCGGGATGCGCGGTGTCGCCGGGCGCGGATCGCGACCGGCGGCGAGAGCGTGCAGCCGGGCGCCCATCGGACCGAAGCGCGAAATGACGTCACCGGGATCGAGGGCGGCGAATGCACCGAGGGTGCGGATGCCGAGCCGGGGGAGCAGCGACACCAGCTCGGGCTCCTCCAGCAGCGTCACCGGCAGCGGCGCCAGGAAGGCACCCTGCTCGCCGCGCGGGACGATGGTCACCCGGCCGGCATCTCCCGAGGTCCAGCGGGCAGCCCGTTCGGCCGCGAACAGCCCGTCGGCGATTCCCACCCGCGCCCGCTCGACCCCGAGGTCGTCGACGATACCGAGGACCGTCAGCGCCGCCGCCTGCTCGCCGCCGTAGAACCGGGCCGGGCCACGGGACCGCACCGCGACCGTGCCGGGGCGAACCGGGTGCAGTCCGGGCAGGGACTGCTCGAGCGCCACGAGCACCGGCTCGAAGGCGCGGGAGTCGAGGGCGGAGTCGTAGCGCACCAACTGCAGCCCCGCACAGCGCGCCTGCGCCTCGCGCTGGCGCATGCCCCGACGCACACCCTCGGCTCGCGCCGCCAAAGAGCAGGCGAATACCACGCCCTTCTCGATCAGCGCGACCGGGTCGCCCGCGGGGATGCGGTTCGCACGGGCGTGCGCGGCGACCGGCCAATCCGGTGCCCACAGCACGAGCAGGCGCGTACTCGCGTCCATCATCTCGCCGGAACCCACAATCCAGTTTCGAACACGTGTTCGAGTGTGTCAAACCCCGCCGACACCTCGGCGCCGCCTGGCATAACGTGAGACATTCTGTTCTAGGTAACGAGCAGGTAACAGCGCTAATTTTGGCGGCGGGGGAGAACGAGCTACCCCCTGGAGACCCGAGCATGCCCACCCGAATCACCGCCGTCCGGTTCCACCGCGTCATCGAGCACGAGACCGCCGTGTCCTTCCGCTGGCAGGCCGACAGCGGGCACCACGGCGAGACCGACCGCCTCACCATGATCGAGTGGCTGGAGCAGGGCGGGGAGGCGGTGATCGGCGAGGGCCGCGACCTGGCTCCGGTCGCGGTCGTCAAGATCCCGGGCGTGGTGCCCTACCTCCAGGCGCACGTCGACGGCCAGTGGTGCGACCGGCTGCTCGGGCTGCCGCGCTTCTGAACATCCGGTCACTCGCAACCCCGTGAACGTGCGCCCGAAGCGCGCGGGTGCAAGACTGGGGCCTGTTCACGCCTCAGAGCAGCCTTACCCGCCCAGGAGCTCACCCGTATGACGGCTCAGATCACCCACGTCCGCTTTCACGGATACCGCAAGAACGAAGACATCGCCATCTACCGATGGCGCCTGGACACCGGAGAGCAGGGCGAGAGCGACCGCGCCGCGATGATCGCCTGGATGGAGCAGGGCAACGACATGATCGTCGCGGCCGACGGGGCATGGCAGCAGGTCGGAATCGTGCGCATGCCCGGTCAGACCCCGTTTCTCTGCGCCCACGCTAACGGGCAATGGACAGACGCGCTGCTGAACCTTCCGATGTTCTGACCGGCGCCGCCACCGCGCTGACCGTCTGATCCGGTCCCGGCAACCACAGCCGGCGCGACTTCTCCCGGCCCTGCCAGCGCGGCGAGACCGAACTCACCGTCGCCTGACGGCCGGTGAGATGCCCGAACCCGGAGCCGAGCCCTGCCCAGCTGCTGCCCGAGACCGTCAATCGCGCCGCAGCACCCGGCCAGTCGCCCATCGTGACCAGCACGGCCTCACGCTGCCGCAGCCGCGACGCCAGCCGGCTCGCGGTGCCGTCGGTGATACGCACCCGGCCGCCCGCCAACTGCGGACGCACCAGCAGCACAGAGACCACGTCGATGAGGGCGGATGCCACGGTCAGCCAGTGCTCGCCGGGATGCGGCACCAGCACCAGGCGCTCGAGGTCGATGCCCATCCCCGCCGCAGCCTCGACACCGAGATCGGGCATGCCGACCACCGCGCACCAGGCACCCGCCGCGCTCGGCCCCTGCAGCATCCCGAGCGCCAGCGACGTGGAGTCGATGACGCTGTAGACGCTGCCCGCGGCGAGGGCGCCCCCGGGCAGCAGATCGGCGAGGGCCGGGTTCGTCGGCAGCTCACGGGTGTCGAGCCGGTTGCGCTGCATGCGCCGGATGCGGTCTTGCAGTTCACGCACGACCTCGCCCGGAGACTGCGCGCCGTCGGCGACGGTGTCGGCCAGGAGAGTCATCCCGCCAGTGTCGAACATGTGTTCGATCATGTCAACGGCCACCGACGCCCGCGACCGAGGCGTAGCCTGCAGGGATGCGCTCCGCATCCTCTGCCCGATGGACCCCGGCGGCGATCACCTATCTGGTGCTCGCCGTCCTGGGCCTGATCGGTGCCTGGACCTTCAACATCATCGCCATCATGGGGGGCTCCGCGTTCTTCGGGGAGTGGTTCTCGAACGGAGCGGCCACCCAGTCGCTGCAACTCGACCTGCTCGTGCTGGCCATCGCATCCGGTGTGTTCATCGTGATCGAGGGCCGACGGCTCGGGATGCGGCGGGCCTGGCTCTTCCTGCCCCTCGCAGCCGTGACGGCGGCGGCCTTCGCCGTCCCGCTCTTCCTCGCACTGCGCGAGCGCCGGCTCACGACCCCGGAGTCGCCAGCTCGGTGAGAGGCGCGTTCAGCGCAACGAAGACGAACACGTTGATGAGCACGCTGGCCCAGAACACCGCCCGGAACGTCAGCTTCCTGGTTTTGTGCCGGAACAGCTGCTGCGCGAGGATCGCGCCCGGCCACCCGCCGAACATGCCCAGCAGGATGAGCGAGGTCTCGGCCACACGCCGGCCCCTCAGCCGCGCCGCGGACTTGTCGAGCGCGTACGCGCCGAACGTCACGATGCTGACCCCGAGGTAGGCGAACAGCACCCAGAGCGGCACCGGACCCCAGTTCAGGTGCACCAGCACATAGATGGCGCAGAAGGCCAGAATCGCGAGGGCCCCGAGAATCGGCGAGGTCGGCCGCACCGGGGGGACGAACGGATGGCTGGCCGTGCCGGCGCGGGCGGCCCGCAGCTTGCCGTCGGGCTGCGTCTCGATCAGGTAGCTGACCTCGTCGCCCACCTCGGGGTCGGGCGTCTCGCGCGGAAACGCCTTGATGTGCAGGAACAGGTCCGACCCGTCGGGGCGACGCACGAAGCCGTACCCGCGGGCGCTGTTCCACACGCGAACCGTGCCCGTCTCGCGCGCCCTCGAAGCCATCGCTCGATGCTAACCGCCACGAGCTAGGGTGTGGCTGACCGATCTATCGCGCAGAGAGGTGCTATCGGCATGACCGGAAAATTCGAACTGAAGAAGACCGAGGGTGGACAGTTCCACTTCAACCTCAAGGCGGGCAACGGCGAGATCATCGCCTCGTCCGAAATGTACGAGTCGAAGGCTGCTGCGAAGAACGGCATCGACTCGGTGCGCCGCAACGCCGCGGACGCCGAACTGGTGGACCTGACCGCCGACTGACGCCGTCCCCGGTTACAGCGCGGCGCGCAACCGCGCGAACTGCCCCGCGATCCCGTCATCCTGCTTGAGGTTGGCGGGATCCCAGGGGAACGAGACCTCCAGAGCGTCGAGGCGTGCGGTGAACCGGAACGGTGTCGCCTCGCCGTGGACGACGGGCACCGAGGTCGCGCGCAGCGACTCGACCGCGAGCCGGCGCACCTCGAAACCGAACCCCTCAGCGGTCAGCATGAGGTGGCTGACATGCTCGGGCGTGAAAACCGCTGCCTCCACCTTCGGCGAGCTGAGGTCGGCGCGGGTCTCGACCCAGGTGACCTGGTCGGATCCGACAGTGGCGACCACGGCCGACGCGGCGCGTTCGAGCCCATCCGGGAAGACCGCGCGCAACTCGTCCGAGTCCCACACGTCGTGCGATGCGATCAGTAGGTCGGCGGCCTGCCGCCACGACGTCTCGATGTCCATGCGACCTAGTCTCCCTCACCCTCGCCGGCATCAACGGGGGGTTGCGGAAACGCAGAAGGCCCGGAATCCGTCATGGATTCCGGGCCTTCTCGACTCGCGTGCGCGAGGGGGGACTTGAACCCCCACGCCCTTTCGGGCACTAGCACCTCAAGCTAGCGCGTCTGCCATTTCCGCCACCCGCGCGAGTTCCGCCCTGTTGCCAGGGCCGAGGATAGACACTAGCAGACCGCACTAGCGTGGGTGACATGACGGACGACCTCGAGGACACCGCCCGCATCGCCCGCGACCTCATCCGGTTCCGCACCGTCAACTGGGGCATGGGAAAGTCCGAGGGCGAGACCGAGGCGGCCGAGTACGTCGCCGCCGAGCTTGAGCGGCTGGGGGCGAGCCCGCGCATCTACGAGTCCGAACCGGGGCGAACGAGCGTGGTCGGCCGCATCGCGGGATCAGACCCCTCGCGACCCGCTCTGGTGCTGCACGGTCACCTCGACGTGGTGCCGGCGATGGACGAGGACTGGAGCGTCGATCCGTTCGAGGGCGTCATCCGCGACGGAATGCTGTGGGGCCGAGGCGCTGTCGACATGAAGGACATGGACGCCATGATCCTGACCGCGCTGGGAGACATCCTGGGAGCGGGGGAGCAGCCGCCACGCGACATCGTGGTCGCGTTCTTCGCCGACGAGGAGAACGGCGGGGTGTACGGCTCGCACTGGCTCGTCGACAACCACCCCGAGCTCTTCGCCGGCGCGACCGAGGCGGTGAGCGAGGTCGGGGGCTACTCGATCGATGTCGCCGGGCGCCGCGCGTATCTGCTGCAGACCGGCGAGAAGGCACTGGTCTGGATCCGGCTCGTCGCCCGTGGGCAGACGGCTCACGGCTCGCGCGTCATCCGCGACAACGCCGTCACGAAGCTGGCCCGCGCGGTGCTGGCCGTCGGTGAACTCGAGTGGCCCGTACAGCTGACCAGCACCACGACAGCGCTGCTGGCCGAGCTGCGGGCGCTCCTGGGGCGCCCCGACGACGCCGACCCGCAGGACGTCGTGTCGGCCACCGGCACCGCCGCCGGGTTCCTCAACGCGACGCTGCGGGTCACCTCCAACCCGACGGTGCTCGAGGCCGGATACAAGCACAACGTGATTCCCGACCGCGCCGAGGCCCTCGTCGATCTGCGGCCATTCGCGGGGCAGGAGGACGAGGTTCTGGCGCGCATCCGCGAGGTGGTCGGCGGGGAGATCGAGGTCGAGGTGCTGCACCACGACGTCGGGCTGGAGGTGCCGTTCGGCGGGCGCCTGGTGGATGAGATGGTCGCCGCCCTCGGACGACACGATCCGGGTGCGCCGGTGCTTCCGTACCTCATGAGCGGAGGCACCGACAACAAGGCGCTCGACAAGCTGGGCATCACGGGGTACGGCTTCGCGCCACTGCAGCTGACTGCCGATCTCGATTTCCCGGCGATGTTCCACGGTGTCGATGAGCGCGTGCCGCTGTCGGCACTGGCTTTCGGTCGCGCTGTGCTGGGCGATTTCCTGCGCCACTGCTGAGGGGTGTTGGATAGGTCCTCGTGGACTTCATCGAGGCGATCATCCTCGGCCTCGTTCAGGGCCTGACCGAGTTCCTGCCGATCTCATCCAGCGCCCATCTGCGCATCGTCGGGGCGCTGGCGGGCTGGGGCGATCCGGGCGCGACCTTCACGGCGATCACGCAGCTGGGCACCGAACTCGCGGTGATCATCTTCTTCCGCCGCGAGATCGGGCGCATCATCGCCAAGTGGTTCCGGTCGCTCGGCTCGCGCGGGGGGCGCCGCTCGGCGGGTGTGCAGAAGGGCGATCCCGACGTGCGGATGGGGTGGCTGATCATCATCGGCACCATCCCGATCGTGATCGTCGGCTACCTGCTGCAGGACGTCATCCGCACCTCGCTGCGGTCGCTCTGGATCGTGGCCGTCGTGCTGATCGTGTTCGGCATCCTGCTCGGACTCGCCGATCGCCTCGGCCGGCGCATCAAGACGCAGGACCAGATCAGCTATCGCGACGGCATCCTGGTGGGGCTGGCCCAGATGCTGGCGCTGATTCCCGGAGTCTCGCGCTCGGGCGCCTCGACCTCGGCGGGTCTGGCACTCGGGTACGAGCGCCCCGCCGCCGCGCAGTTCTCGTTCCTGCTCGCCGTCCCGGCCGTCTTCGGCGCCGGGCTGTACGAGACCTACACAGCGCTCACCTGCGACCCGGTCGCCGACGCTGCGGACGGCTGCGGCGTGGGGTACGGGATGCCGGAGACGATCGCGGCGACGGTCGTCGCGTTCGGCGTGGGGCTGGCGGTGATCGCGTTCCTGATGAACTACATCAAGACGAAGTCGTTCATGCCCTTCGTGATCTACCGGATCGTGCTCGGCATCGTGATCATCGCGCTGCTCGTCACCGGGGTGCTGCAGGCGACCTCCGGCCCGATCGCCTAGCGACCGCGCGGGTCGCGGCCGTCGCGGCCGTCGCGCCGGCGCAGGTAGCGCTCGAACTCCTCGGCGATGGCTTCACCGGTCGCCTCGGGGGAGTCGGCGGTGTCGCGGGCCTGCTCCAACTGCGTGATGTAGGCGCGCATGTCGTCGTCCTCCTCGGCGAGAGCGTCGATGCCGCTCTCCCAGGCGGCGCTCTCTTCGACGAGAGAACCGCGGGCGATCTCGAGGTCGACGAACTCTTCCAGCCGCTCGATCAGCGCGAGCATGGCCTTCGGGCTCGGGGCGTTGTGCACGTAGTGCGGCACCGACGCCCAGATCGAGAGGGTCGGGATGCCGGCGCGCTCGGCCGCGTCGCCCAGCACCGAGAGGATGCCGACCGGGCCCTCGTAGGTGCTGCGCTCCAGCTCGAACCGGTCGCGCACCGCTGCGTTCTCACTGCTGGCGAAGACGGAGATCGGCCGGGTGTGCGGAACGTCGGCGAGCATCGCACCGAGGAACACCACCGCCGTGACGTCGGCGGCGTCGATCGCGTCGATCACCTCGGCGGCGAAGGTCTTCCAGCCGCGGGAGGGCTCGGTGCCCAGCAGCACGTGCACCGCCAGCCCCGAGGGGGTCGGGACGCTCGACGGTCCTGGCCCGTAGAGCGTCACCGCGGGCCATTCGATGACCCGGTCGCCGTTCTCGTCGAGGGCCACGGTGGGCCGATTGAACTGGTAGTCGAAGTAGTCCTCGGGCTCGAGTTCGACGACGGGCACCAGTTCGAGCTGGTCGCGGATGGCACGGGCGGCGCCGCTTGCGGCTTCACCCGCGTCGTTCCAGCCCTCGAAAGCGACGACGAGCAGGGAACCGCCCGAGAAGCTGCCCGTCTCGCTGAAGTCGCTCATCGCATCCACTTTACGGCGCACCCGCCGACGCTGCCGGACCTGTGGAGTGCGCTCAGGGCGAACCCTGCAAGACTTGCCCGGTGAGTGACGCGAACCTGCCTGCGGCCGTCTTCTGGGACATGGATGGCACCCTCGTCGACACCGAGCCGTACTGGCTCGAGGCCGAGACCCGGCTGGTGGGCGACTTCGGCGGCGTGTGGAGCGAAGCCGACGGCCTGCAGCTCGTGGGCTCCTCACTCGAGCGCTCGGCCATCATCCTGCAGTCTCGCGGTGTGGCCCTCGAGGTGGGCGAGATCGTCGACCGCCTGACCGATGAGGTCGGCGAGCGCATCAGCCAGGCGGTGCCGTGGCGTCCGGGCGCTCGCGAACTGCTGGCCGCCCTGCGCGACGCGGGGGTGCCGATGGCACTCGTCACGATGTCGATCGGCCGGATGGCGCGTCTCGTCGTCGACGCCATCGGGTTCGACGCCTTCGACGTCATCGTGAGCGGCGACCTGGTCGCTGACGGCAAGCCCGCCCCGGACTGCTATCTGCTGGCAGCGCGGCAGTTGGGCGTCGACCCGCGCGACAGCGTCGCCATCGAGGACTCCGAGTACGGTGTCGCCGCGGCGGTCGCCGCGGGAATGGCGACCATCGCCGTGCCCCTGCACGTGCCGCTGCCGGAGAGCCCGGCGTACACTCGCTGGCCCGACCTCGCGGGCAGCACGCCCGCGGCTCTGGCCGAGGTGCTCGCCGCCCATCGCGCCGGAGCCGCGCGATGACCCGCACGCCGGGGGGTCCCTTCGTGTCAGGAGACCGCGTCCAGCTGACCGGGCCCAAGGGGCGGCTGCACACCATCACGCTGGCGCCCGGGAAAGAGTTCCACACCCATCGCGGCATCGTGCGCCACGACGACTTGATCGGTCGACCGGACGGCAGCGTCGTGCAGGCCACCAACGGCGACGACTACCTCGCGCTGCGACCGCTGCTATCCGACTTCGTCATGTCGATGCCGCGCGGCGCCGCGATCATCTATCCCAAGGACGCGGCCCAGATCCTCGCCCTGGCTGACATCTTCCCCGGCGCCACGGTTGTCGAGGCAGGGGTGGGATCCGGTGCGCTGTCGCTCTGGCTGCTGCGCGCGATCGGCGCCGACGGGCGACTGGTCTCCTTCGAGCGCCGGCCCGAGTTCGCCGACGTCGCGCGGGCGAACGTGGCCGCGGCGACGGGCACGACGCTCGACGAACTCCCGTCCGGGTGGTCGATCCACCTCGGCGACCTGGCGGACGAGCTGCCCCGCACGGTGGAGCCGGCCTCGGTCGATCGCGTCATCCTCGACATGCTCGCGCCGTGGGAGTGCCTGGATGCCGTGGCGGGCGCCCTGACGCCCGGGGGCGTTCTGCTGTGCTACGTAGCGACCGTGACGCAGCTCTCCCGCGTCGCAGAGGCGATCCGCCTGGCCGGTCGGTTCACCGAGCCGCAGTCGAGCGAGACGATCGTCCGCGGCTGGCACGTCGAGGGCCTCGCGGTGCGGCCCGATCACCGCATGGTCGGACACACCGCGTTCCTGCTGACGGCCCGCCTGCTGGCGCCGGGGTCTGTTCTTCCCGCGCCGGCGCGGCGCGCCTCGAAGACCGAGTACGGCGATGAGGACGTCGAGCTCTGGACCCCCGGCGCCGTGGGGGACCGGGTGAAGAGCGACAAGCGCCTGCGAAAGGTCGTCCGCGAGGCGCAGGGCATCGTCCGCCCGCCTGCCGACAGCAAGTAGAGTTATCCAGGCTTTGGAACACCCCCGTCGAAAGAGGCGAACGTGAATCGCAGAATCCCCGCGCTCATCGGCGCCGCCGCGCTGCTGACGGCGACCCTCGCGGGATGCACCGGGGCATCCGGATTCGGCGCATGCGATCCGGAGTTCGCTCCCGGCGACGCGTCGGGAATCGTGACGGGATCCGCGCAGAACGTTGACTTCCCGACTCCGCTGGTGACCAAGAACACCGAAGTGAGCGTCGTCACGGCTGGCGACGGCGCGCTCGTGAACTCAGGTCAGCAGGTCGACTTCACCCAAACCATCTACTACGGCAAGGACGGGTCGACGATCGGCTCCCCGGCGACGTCCCGCACCGAGACCGGTCTCGCCGATGACGCGGTGAGCGCTGCCATGGTCTGCGCGCACGTGGGCGACCGTCTCGCGCTGGTGTCCACCGTGGAAGCGGCCTTCGGCAAGGGCGCCGGCGGCACCCAGTACGCCGACTCCGACACCCTGGTGATCGTTCTCGACATCACCGGTGCGTACCTCGGGAAGGCCGACGGCTTCAACCAGCTGCCGCAGGACGGGATGCCGGTCGTCGTGACCGCGGTCGACGGCACACCGGCCATCGCCCTCGATTTCGTCTCGAAGCCCACTCAGACCCGCGTCGAGACGGTGAAGGCCGGCGACGGTCGCGCGCTGACCACGGGGGATTCCGCCGTCCTGCACGTGCGCGCCTGGACCTGGCCCGACACCGAGACCGACGACCCGACCGAGATCACGGTCGCCTCCCAGAACGGCTCACAGCAGCCCCTGAACACCTGGGCGGCTCACCAGGCGCTGAACTACCCGGTCGGGGACTCCGCGGCCCCGCTCTTCCCGCCCGGAGTGGCGAAGGCGTTGGTCGGCGCCAAGATCGGGTCGCAACTGCTCATCGTCGTGCCTCCCGGTGACGGGCAGTACACCACGGTCCCG
>DATJFV010000088.1:0-37357 GCA_035495435.1 Pseudolysinimonas sp. | reverse complement strand
TGTGGCCGGCTGTTGCACCAAACCCTGCACCGCCCGCCCTATCCACCCTCACGAGAGAGGCCCGAGCATGACCCTCACCACCCGCACCGTGACCCGCGAGTCCGACGACTGGCCGACCTACGCCCCGAGCTGGGCGATGCTCGCGACGATCGAGCACGCTCGCGAGCGCAGCGTCGTGACGTTCGAGCGCTGCTGGACGATGCCCGGTCAGTACCGCGACATGGAGCCGCTTCCCGTCGTGCGCGTGGTGCAGGAGTGGGACGCCGCGAAGCCCGCGCCTGAGCCGCCGCGTGTCGCCGCGGGCCCTGGCGACCTGTGGGTCGACTGGCGCGCCGAGGACGTGGCGCGCGCGCTGCGCGAGATCGCGGACGCACTCGACCCCAGCAAGACGGCGCACCCTCTCGACACGCTCCCCACCACCGAGCAGGAAGGCGAAGACGGATGAGTACAGACGCACGCGGCGACGCGCCGCCCATCGAGCCGCACGCCGCCGCACAGGGCCGCGCCTCCGGTCTTACCGAGAGCGGCGAGTGGGTTCCTCAGTTCGAAGGGCAGCGCCCGCCGTTCGAGCAAGGCAACACGGCTGCCGAGAAGCACGGCGCGTACTCGCCCCGCAAGATCGACGCCGTAGCTCGCGGCATCAACACGGAACTGGCCGACCGCTACGCCTGGGCGACCGACTACCCCGAAGCACTCACCAGCATGGCGCGAGTCGAGGCCGTCGCGCGGCTGCTCTTCGGGCAGATCACGAAGCAGGGCGCGAACACCCCGCTCAACGTGTTCCGCACCTTCCTGACCGCCGAGAACAGCCTCGGCAAGCTGCGCGAGTCGATGGGCATGACGCCGCAGTCAGAGGCGAGCGTCGCCCGCGATCGCGCCGCTGCCGCCTCGCACGCGGTGGACGTGCTGGGCGAACTCGCCAAGCGCGGCGCGCAGACCCGAGCTGTGACCGACCAGCCCGACACCGACCACCCCGCCCTCGCACCCGAGGCCGTGAACCACGACGACCGAGAGGACTCCTGACTATGCCCCGCAACGCCACGGTGTACGCCGACCGCCACCAGCGCCAGCGCCACCGCCACGACCAGCCCGAACGCTCAGCACCCGACGCCGACTCGACGACCCGGACTGTCGTTGCGCTCACGCCTGAGGAGCGGCGCTTCGAGCGATGGTTCGCTCAGACCTCCGTCGCGGGTGCCCGCGCTCGCATCGACGCCTTGCTCGCGCTGGCGTGCGTCGAACATGACGCGCGCCCGGGCCAGCCCTGCTGGGGCGACCGAGCGTCCGGCGTCCGCGGCTTCTGCTCGACGCGGTACTCGCGGGTCCTCACCACGGACGCGCAGCGCATCCACGGCGGGAAGGGGCAGGCGCGATGACCACCACGACGCGCCGTCCCCTCACGGCTGCTGACTTCGAGCGGTTCGCCGCCGTCGCCGCCGCGGCTCGCGCCTTCAGCTTCCCGACCTCCCGCCCCGTTATTGGTCTTCCGGGGCGGGAGCCTGCCCGGACTCCTCCGCCGGGCAACCTGGCCCCGCCCGCTGCGCGCTTGTTGCGTGGCGGGCGGGTGCCCGCGTTCGACCCCTACGCCCTCACCGCCGACGAGAGGCGCGAACTCAACATGATCGCGCTAGGGGAGCTTCGCCTGGCGGCTCGCCGCGACGAGGCTCGGCAGCGGGTCCGCACTGTGGCCCGCCTCGGGGCGCGAGTCTCCCGGACGCGCGAGCGGTCCCTCGTCGCCAGCGTCGGGATGACGGGCGGCGGCCTGCAGCCGTGGGAGGGCATCATCGGAGCCGAAGGGCGACTGACCGGTGACGGTCGGATGATCGAGCTTGGCGCGCTCACCGCAGGAGCGCTGCCGCTGCCGCTCCGCTACGCACCCGCCGACCTCGGGGCGCATGAAGGCGCGGTGCTCGTGGGCCGCATCGAGAAGATTGACCGCGCGCCCGACGGGCTGATCCACGCGTCCGGCGTCCTCGACCTCGGCAGCCCGCTCGGGCGGGAAGCCACGCGCCTCATCCGGGCCGGGATGCTCGGCGGGGTCTCGATGGACCTCGACTCGACTTCGACGGCCCCCCGGAAGTTTGGCGGCCAGACCGCTGCCGCTATCTCGACGGGTCGGGTCCGCGCGGCAACCCTCGTCGCAATCCCGGCGTTCGTCGAGGCCCGCATCTGGCTCGTGGACGACACGGACCCCGACGCCGAGGACTGCGGCTGCGATGACGACGCGGCCCTGATCGCATTCGACCCCATCAACAGGAAGGCATGACCATGAAGACCCTCACCCGCCAGCCGCGCCGCAAGCGCGCCGAGCCGACCGACGCTCTCACCTGCCGCTCGTGCGGTGACGAGGTGAAGCGGCCCGACCCGTCCCGCGACGAGTCCGTGATCATCCGCGCAGAGATGCCCCTCGGCATGTCTCTCACGAGCGACCGTCCGGTGCCGTTCGGGGAGGAGAAGGTGACTCGATGCGATGAGTGCGCCGACCGCCGGGCCAGGGCCGCCGAGCTTTTGGCCGCTCACCCGCGCGTGCGTCGCGCGCACGGCAGCGTCGCACTCGACCGCCTCGACGCGGCCCTCGCGGCGCTCGACCTCGGCGGCTTCCGTGGCCGGAAGGTGCCCGCGAGCCTCACCAACACGGACGCCGCCCTGCTCGACCTCATCGATGCCCTCGCACCGGTCGGGGCGGCGGCCACCTGGTCGGTCACCAGGACGGCCAGCGGCGCACGATGGGGTCACGTCAGCTCCGAGCGTGCCGCCGACGCCCGGACCGCGATCCGCGACCTCGTGGCCCGCCGCGCCGAGGTCCCGATGCCGTTCGCCCCTCCGGGGTCACTCGCTGACGGTACGCAGGTGCTCGGCGGGTGCCTGCTGTGCGGGCGCGAGTCGCTGACCGTCAAGCCCAGCGAGGCGGCAGCGGCGTGGGGCGACCTGGTGCGCGTCAACGTCGCGGGGATCGGTGGCCGCACGCGACCGGAGCCGGTCACCGGGTACATCTGCCCGAAGTGCCGCGAGTCGGTCGCCAAGGTCGGGGTTCCCGGCCTCCCCGCGATCCAGCGCGCCGTGCTCGCGCACTTCGGCTACGAGCTGCGACGCGGGTACGACCTCAACATGACGACCCTGCGCGGGTGGGCGGCGCTGCCGGTCGGAACCGAGCCGAATCGCGCGCCGTGGCAGCACCTCGACCTCGACAAGCTCGCGCGGAAGTTTAAGCGCTGGGAATCCGAGGCGTACCTACGACGGCTGGACGCATGAGCGCCCCGTCGCTCGATCCGCTGGCTCTGCTCGCAGGCCTCGTGCTTGACGACGAGGGGACCGCGTGGGGCGACGTGGCCGAGCCGTTCCAGCGCGAGGATGCGGCGGCGATCATCACCGGCATAAGGCCGGCCGATCCACGGATGCACTTCCTCACCCGTCCTCGCGGTGGAAGCAAGACGACCGACCTCGCCGCGGTGCTGCTCGTCGTGTTGCTGACGCAGGCCCCGCGACGCTCGACCTCGCACGCGTACGCACGTGACCAGGACCAGGCCGGGCTGCTGCTCGACGCCCTGCGCGCTCTCGCGGAGCGCTCACACCTGGGGTCGCTGCTCACCATCGGAGCCGAGACAGTCGTCGTGAAGGCGACCGGCGCGCGTCTGCGGGTCGAGTCGGCGGACGCGGCATCGGCGTTCGGACGCGTTCCCTTTTTCGTCGTGTGCGACGAGCTGGCACAGTGGCCGACGACCCGCGGCGCGCGCACCCTCTGGGAAGCAATCGTCTCGGGGCTCCCGAAGAAGCGCGACAGCCGCCTCGTGGTGCTCACCTCGGCGGGCGACCCGGCGCACTGGGCGGCTCGCATCATCGAGCGTTCACGCCGTTCGCCGCGCTGGCGCGTGTCCGAGGTGCCCGGCCCGCTGCCGTGGATCAGTCCGGACGACCTCGCAGAGCAACGCGACCTGCTCCCGGCCTCCGCGTTCGCGCGGCTCCACCTCAACCGCTGGACCGCATCGGAGGACCGCCTGGTGTCGGTCGAAGACCTCCGCGCCTGCGTGACCCTCGATGGGCCGCTCGAGTACGACCCTGATCACCGGTACGTGATGGGTCTCGACCTCGGACTCCGCAACGACCGAACGGTGCTCACCGTCTGCCACGCCGAGCGGCAGGAGACGGGCGGCCCACGCGTGGTGCTCGACCGCCTCGCGGTGCTGCAGGGGTCGAAGGGTCGCGACGTGGTGCTCGCCGATGTCGAAGCCCTCGCGCTGCAGACCAGCCGCGCCTATGGCCACGCTCGCATCCGGCTCGACCCCTGGCAGGCCGTCGGCCTCGCACAGAGGCTCCGCGAGAGCGGAATCGAGGTAGAGGAATGGGCCTTCACGTCGCAGTCGGTCGGTCGCCTCGGGCAATCGCTTCACCTACTGCTGCGCGACCACCGGCTCGCGCTTCCAGACGACGCCGAGCTGCTGGACGAGCTTCTGAACGTGCGCCTGCGAGAGTCTGCACCCGGCGTTTATCGCCTCGATCACGATGCGGGGAACCACGACGACCGCGCCGTGAGCCTCGGTCTCGCCGCCCTGGCGCTCACCGAGCGGAGCGAAAGCGACCGCGCATCGGTCAGCATCCCGAGTGTCGTCGCAGCCCGAATGGGCATCACCAGCATTCGCGACCGGCTGCCGGGGAGCGCAAAGCCGCTCACCTCGACACGGCTGCGCGGGAACGGAGCGGCCATAGCCGCCGCGCGACGTGCCCAGAGTCCAGGTGCTCGGTTCTGGGGGCTGGGCTTACGGGTTCCCGGCAGCGTGAGCTACCTGCGGCGCTAGTGGATGCCGCACGTGTCCGTCAGCGGCGGACGGCAGTGGATCGGTGGCGAAGGTACGTAGGGATCGTCCTTGTGGCTCGCCCCGATGATCACGAGGACGACGACAGCAACAATCGCGACACCTAGGAGCAATAAGCCTGCCAGAAGCAGACGGCCCATGAAGCCCCAGACCGTCACTGCTTGGCCAGCCTCTTCTCTCGTTGCTCGTTGAGATCGAGCATGAACTGCACCCGTTGGGCAGAAGTATTGAGAGGCCGCGTCGTGCTGTACAAGCCGTCCACGTAGGCGTCGAGCACCGAATGAGCCGATCGCAGGTCCTTTGGCATCACTGAGTCGTCGTAGAGGTCTGCCAGCGTCTCTCCGGCGTGACTCGTGCGAACATCGAGAATGACCTGCGCGAGATGTTCGACGGTGTTGCGCTGCTCGTCGGTCGGCGTCGGGAAGACGAAGTTGTTGTAGACCACATCCTTTGAATAGCGGTAGTCGCTCTTCAAGCGGCCACCCACCGCCCGAAGCCAGTCCATGTGCATCTCACTTGTGAGGATCGCGAACTCGTACAGAGTCGCGCCCTGGATGGTCAGGGTCGCGTTGGATGCCACAACCCCAGGGCCGAGGAACCCGATCGGGACATACCGCCGACGCTGCGAAGACGTGGACGGAACCAGGAGGAACGCTTCGTCGGGGGATTGCGTGCGCTGCGCGAAGAGATGCGGGGTGTCGGCGAGCTCGGGGCGGGAGGACTTGAGTCTGATCTCGCGCACCTCTTTTACGCGCTCGTAGACGGCGGGCACGGCGCGATATGCCGAGGCCGGAACACCGTCGAGCCAGAGACAGTAACGCTCCAGGCCGTTGATGAACTCCACCGATCCGACGTACGGCTTGATCCAAGGTTCCGCCTCGGGCGCAGCCTTCAAGATCGCGGCGCGCTCTGTCGGGGAGAGGAGCAGCCGGCCTCCGTCTGCGGGCATGTTCCCGAAAGACATCTTGAGTTCGCCGCTGATCTGAGTCTGCCGGTTGCTCACCACGAACTCGTCACCCGGCAGGAGGTAGGGGCTGATGGAATCGACCAGATCCAGGACAGGCTCGCCCTTGCCTTCGGGATAGCTGAAAAGCTGCTTCACTTTCCGGTTCCTCCTGGAGAAACCGATGATGACGCAATGCACCTTGGCGACGCCCTTCGCGTCGTTGGTCCAGACGAATGTGCGGTGCGCGAAGGTGATGTGCTGGCCGTTCTTGAGAAGCCGCGGCCAGAAGATGCCCGGCTGCTCGCCTTGGCTGATCGAGTTCGTGGACACCAGTGCGGCGTCGATGGAGGGATTCGCAGACATGAAGCGGTCAGCGAGCAAGTACCAGCCGACGACGAAGTCGAGAAACCCTGTTTCCTTGAGCCCCTTCGCGACCTCCTTCAGTTCGGCCTTCTGGCCCTTATCCATAACGCGAGAGCCGAGGAAAGGAGGATTTCCGAGAATGTAGTTTGTGTCGGCGGCGGGGCGAACGTCCTCCCAGTCGGCGGTGAGAGCGTCCGTGCACACGATGTGGCCGCCCTCCGTTAACGGGATGCGGGCGTAGTGCGTACCGAAGCGCGCGGACGCTTCGAGGTTCATCTGATGATCGGTCAGCCAGAGTGCCGTCTGCGCGATCAGGGCGGGGAACTCCAAAATCTCGATTCCGCTCATCTGCTCGACACGGACCTTGAGCAGATCGCCCACATCCGTCAGCGTGACGCTCGTCCCCATCTGCACCTCGAGGATGCGATGCTCTAGCCGCCGCAGCTCGCGGTACGCAATCACCAGGAAGTTGCCGCACCCGCAAGCCGGGTCGAGAAATCCGAGCCCGGCGAGCTTGTCGTGGAAGGCAGCGAGCTTGGCCTTCGAGTCCTTCACCGACTCGAACTCTTCGTAGAGCGCGTCGAGAAACAGCGGCTTGATGACGCGCAGGATGTTCTCTTCGGAGGTGTAGTGCGCACCAATATCGTGTCGCGCGTCCTCGTCCATCACGCCCTGAAACATCGACCCGAAGATGGCCGGCGAGACACCGGACCAGTCAGGGATGCAAGTCTGGATCAGGAGCATGCGCATCGTCTGGTCGAAGTCGGGCATGCCGGTGATCTCTTCGAAGAGGCCGCCGTTGATGTACGGGAACGCGGCGAGGTCTTCATCAAGCGTGGTCGGGCGAGACTCCGGGGGAGTGTTCAGCACCTCGAACAGGCGACCAAGCCGCGGGCCCACGTCCGTGCCGTCGATCGACGTGCGATTGCGCAAGTACCGCTCGAACTGCCCCTGGTCGAAGATTTCGGCGTCGTCGGCGAAGTGACAGAAGACCAGCCGCACGAGGAACAGTTCGAGCTTGTGGCCGACGTAGCCCGATGCGTAGAGCTGGTTGTGGAGCTTGGCCATGCGCTCGGCGGCCTCGCGGTTGACCGGGCTCTGCTCTTCGATGCGCAGGGTCTTCTCATCGATGAGGAAGTCAAACCGGCGCACGTGCTTCGGCAGCTCTGCGAGCGTGAACGTGACGATCTCGCGAGTTTCCGTGTCGTACACCTCGAAGGTCTGGAAATCGCAGACGACGACTGCATAGGGGAGGTCGTGATCGGGGATGCCATAGAAGTAGCCGAGAGCCTGACCGCGTGCGGCCGACAGGTCCCGCCCGGCGCTCTTCTGTTCGACCACCAGCTTGCCGGGCAGGAACATGTCGATGAACCCGTACCGGGATCCCGCCAGCTTGACCGCGTACTCGAAATACCCTCCCGCTCGGCGGCGGTCGATCCCGAAGACGGTCAAGAACTCTGTCCAGAAGGTCTGAGCCTCGCCCTTCTCGTAACTCTCGCCCGCCCAGTCGTTGGCGAACTTGCCCGCGCGGGCGACGATCTCATTCCAGGCCAGGCGGGGCATGCACCGAATCTAGTGGCGCTCACCGACCGCGCCCACCCAGACCCACGCGTGGTGCTCCGAGCCGTCCGGACCCGGCCAGCGAATCGCAATCGCGCGGCTCGTCCACGCGACGACCTGGACGTCGATTTCGATGCTCTGATCGCCGTATCTGACCCAAGCGCGGGCCGGTCGGGGACGAGGTGTCCTCGTCATCGGCTCTTCGTCGAGCTGGAGCTGCTTCGGGTCCAGCGTGTCGGGCTCGCCCGTCCGCATGATGCCCTCCGCGATGCGCGCGTCCATGCGTGCATCGATGCTGTGCGCGTATCGCTTGCTCGTGCCCATCGTTTCCTCGAACGTATGTTCGACACCTTAGACCCGGCCTGCGGCGACCCCTATCCTGAGCCGCATGGACCCGGTACTCGCAGACTGGCTCAAGTGGATCGCTATCGCGGCGATCGGCGGCGTTCTCACCGCAGCCGTCTTGAAAGGGTGGGACTCACTAATGGGTCTGCTCCCTTGGCGCCGTCCCGATTTCCTGTGGACGCGGGACGTCAACGGCGACTGGTGGCTGCAACGGACGCGGAGGCGAACTGCATTGGCAGTCAGCGTGGGTCTAGGTGGGTATTCGACATCGGATGGTCGCACGCTTCCGCAGGAGGCGACCGCCTCGGGCCGGAGCCTCGGAGATGTCCCTCACCGCAAGCGCTACCAGGCTGCACGCGATGGTGAGGAGGTCTGGGTGACGTGGATCGAGCGAGATCGCCGGTGGTACAGCCGGAGCGAACACCTAGCAGACTCGATTCACCGAGTAGAGGTCAAGCGTCGTCGGCTTCGCGATGGGACCCCCGCCTCGACGGTGGATTGAAGCTGTATCACTCGCGTGACCCTAGGCTCGCTCCATGACCGACTCAGATATTGCCTATTGGTCGACCGTGGCCCAGATCAGTGCCGTCCTCGCCCTCGTAATGACGGTCGAGTACGCGCGGGCATATCGAGTAGATCACCCCGACCGCGGCTGGAAAAGCTACAAGCTCGGAGCGACCGTCGGCATCGCAAGCGGGCTCATCTCGGTCGCGTTTGCTCTGTTCACGTCGGTCTCGGTGCTGAGGACAGGTAGCTTCGAGGATGCAGACGAATCGCGAGCCACGTCCGGTCTGACGGTCGGGTTCATCGTCGCAGTAGGTTGGCCCGCGCTAGGCCTGCTCTTTCGAATCTGGACCGCGGGGGGCGACCCCGACAACCCGGAGCCGCCTTCGCTAATCCGCCTTCTTGGGCGGCGTAAGAAGCGCAGCCAAACAAAGCCGTCCGGGGTGGCGAAAAGAAACGTCGAAGCCGATCTGCCCATTCGCGAGGATCGCGACGGCGCGCCTGAGTGAGTCCCTGCGGTGCAACGATCAATGCGGTTGCACAGACGTTGCACAAACGGCGCGGGAGAGGCCGAGAAACATCGGGACACGCTGGCATGTTGGGTAACAAGCTCCCGAATGAATTAGCCCAGAAAGGGACAAACCGCGACGCTTGAACTCCCCTGGGGGTCAGGGGGTCGCAGGTTCAAATCCTGTCAGCCCGACCACATCGCGAGATCTCTCGTACCCCGGAATCCCGGCAGGGCGAACCGGGTTGCAATGCCGTCGCTCGGCTTCCCCGTGGAGAACGTTCCGCTTGCTAGTGTGATGACACTTCTTCAACAGGTTGGGAACCGGCCCATGGACTCCACACAAGGCGGCAATCGCGGCTCGCGTGTCACGATCGCCGCCGCCCTCGCCGCGGCGTTCCTGATCCTGGCCGGATGCAGTGCCACCGACCCGTCGGCGACTCACAGCCCCGTTGCGGGCTCTCCGATTCCCGCTCCGCAGCAGGACGGGTCCTCGTACACGATCGACGAGACGAGCGGGGGATTCATCTACACGGACGTTCCCTCCGGCTACGTGGTGACCTTCCCGCAACGACCCACGGTCCAACCGTTGTCGAACAATGACACCGATCAGCCCGCGAACTTCGCTGCTGCCGAATCGACGTCGAGCGAGTTTGCCTCGATCGGGCAAGTCCTCAACAAGACGCCGGAGCTCCGCAACCAGCTCATGGGATTCGTCCAGTCGCTGAATCCGACCGGACAAGTCAATGCAAGCAGCTACACGCTGGGTGGCCTTGACGCGGTGTGGGCCGAATTCACCACGGGCGAGAGCCCGGGGCTTCCCAGCAGTTTCGTCGGCCAGCAAGGCGAGACGGTCATGGCCGGAGACGGACACAACTTCTATCAGCTCGTTGCGATCGGTGGTAGCGCCGACCAGCGGCAGGCCTTCTTCGATTCGTTCAAGCGAATCGAGGATTAGCTTCGGGCTGGGGTTGCTGCTCGCCTGACGATCCCCGGGCATCCGCGCCGTGACGTGCGGGACCAACGGCCCTTCACGTCACGGTCGGCCCTCACCGACCATGAACCATGGCACGCACCGCAAGTGAGATCGCCGCAATGGCCGGCGTCCGTGGCCCCGTCGGCACCCTGAGCCCGGAGTTGTGCTGGTCCACCCTGGAGGAATCGGGGTTCGGCCGTCTCGCGGTGACCCTCGGCGACGACGTCGACATCTTTCCGATCAACTTCGTCGTCGATGGCACGAAGATCTACTTCCGCACGGCACCCGGCTCCAAGCTCGACGCGGTGACTCAGAATTCCCGCGTAGCGGTCGAGGTCGACGGGGTCGACGACACCGCCGCCTACAGCGTTGTGGTGAAGGGCCGGGCCGAGCGACTCGAAGCACCGTCGGAGATCGCGAAGGCCGAGGCGCTCGACCTGAAGCCCTGGATTCCTACGCTCAAGCTGCGGTGGGTTCGCATCCAGCCCGCTGAGGTCTCGGGTCGCGCGTTCCATCGGGGTGAAGAGCCTCAGCACTACGTCTAACGTCTCGCGCCGCCGCAATCAGTGCGGGGTCTGTTGATGCAGCACCAACCGACGACTGGGCAGGCGGTAGGTGGAGGCAAGGGTGGCGGTGTACTCCGTCTCGCCGCGTTGACCGCGGAATTCGTACACGACGGATGCGGTGGCGGCATCCGCGATCATGCGCACATCCTGCAGCGTCACCTCGTCCCACCCCGGGGAGTCGTCCATCGCAGCGATGCATTCGGACGCTGTCAGCACAGCTCCCGGTACGACGATCAGGGCGTCGTCCGCAAGTACCTCGCGGTACTCCGCGCCCCGCCCGAGCGCCAGGCGGTGCTCGATGTCCATCAGTTCATCCTGCAAGGTCATACATCCAGGCAACGCGGACCCGGCGACGGTGTCAAGGTGTCAGCTCAGAGCGACCAACAGGCTGAGCACAGCCAGCACCGCTGCGACGGGAGTCATGACGGCTCGCTCGGGAACCGAGCGCGACAGCAGGTTCATGAGCACGCCGATGCACAGATACGCGAAGACGACCCAGGCGGCGATCACCGACACCAGATCGGGCAGCACCGAGATGACACCCGCACGATCCAACTCGATCACGGCGACGACGGCGTAGATCACGATTGCCGCCGCGCTTGCGCCCCGCCGTTTCGGCGACAGAACACGCTCCTGGCCGCCCCAGGCCAGACGACCCCACGGCGCCCCCAAGGCCAACCCCAGCTGGAATGCCGCAAGCAGCGCGAGGAGGACGATCAGCACGATTGCGGGGGTCACGGTCGAAGACTAGCGGCCGCCCGCCCGCAGGGCCCAAAGCCCCTTACCGCCCGAAGCACCCCGCCGTACGTTCGGGCCATGGAATCCGCGTATGTCGTCTGGTTCAACGAGGTCGGCGTCACCGACGTGCCGAAGGTGGGCGGCAAGAACGCCTCCCTGGGCGAGATGCTGCGCGAGCTCGGTGGCAAGGGGGTCCGGGTCCCTGACGGGTTCGCCACGACGGCCGAGGCCTACGTCGCCTTCGTCGAGCACAACGGTCTGCGCGACCGCATCACTGACGAGCTCTCCGCCTACCGCGGCGGTCGTGCCACCCTGCAGGCCGCCGGCGAGGCGATCCGCGAGGCATTCCTCGCCGCCGAGTTCCCGCCCGAGCTGACCACCCAGATCCGCACCTTCTACCGCGACCTGGCCACGAAATCCGGTGTGCCGCATCCGGCCGTCGCGGTGCGCAGCAGCGCCACAGCCGAAGACCTGCCCGACGCGAGCTTCGCGGGGCAGCAAGAGACCTTCCTCAACATCGCCGGCGAGCGTCAGCTGCTCGAGGCCTGCCGCCGCTGCTACGCCTCGCTGTTCACCGACCGCGCGATCACCTACCGCGAGTTGAAAGGATTCGACGACCTCTCCGTGGCACTGTCGATCGGGGTGCAGCGGATGGTGCGCAGCGACCGCGGTGCGTCGGGGGTCATGTTCTCGCTGGATACCGAGAGCGGATTCCCGAAGGTCGCCGTCATCAGCGCCGCCTGGGGTCTCGGCGAACTGGTGGTGCAGGGCATCGTCGACCCCGACGCCTACATGGTCTTCACGCCGCTGCTCGATGACCCCGCCCTCTCGCCGATCATCGAGAAGACGATCGGCGCCAAGGAACGCAAGATGGTCTACGGTCGCGGCGGCAGCGCCCGCACCCGCACCATCGACACCACCCTGCGCGAGCGGCAGGCGTTCGTGCTGGGCGACCCCGACATCCTGCAGCTCGCGCGCTGGGCGGCGATCGTCGCCGCCCACTACGGACGCCCCATGGACATGGAGTGGGCGAAGGACGGCGAGACGAGCGAGCTGTTCCTGGTTCAGGCGCGGCCGGAGACGGTGCAGGCCACCCGGTCGGTATCGGCCTTCGTGGTCAACCGCTTGACCGGCGAGGGCCCCGTGTTGACCCGTGGCGCCGCGATCGGCGACGGAATCGCGACCGGTGAGGTGTGCATCATCCGCGACCCGTCGGAGATCACGCGGTTTCGCGATGGGGCGATCCTGGTGACCGAGATGACCGACCCCGACTGGGTACCGATCATGTCGCGTGCGGCCGGCATCGTCACCGAGCATGGCGGCACCACCAGCCACGCCGCGATCGTCAGCCGCGAACTCGGCAAGCCGGCCGTCGTCGGTACCGGGGATGCGACCAGCGTGCTCACCGACGGCGAGCCCGTCACGCTCAGCTGCGCCGAGGGCGAGGAGGGGCATGTCTACGGCGGCATCCTGCCGTTCGAGCGTGACGAGGTCGACGTCTCGGCGATCCCGCAGACGCGCACGAAGCTGATGGTCAACATCGCCAGCCCCGCGGCCGCCTTCCAGTGGTGGCGGCTGCCGGCGGCGGGGGTGGGGCTGGCGCGCATGGAGTTCATCATCAGCAACGCCATCGCCGCTCACCCGATGGCGCTGCTGCACCCCGAGAAGGTCACCGATCCCGAGGAGCGGCAGCACATCGCCGACCTCACCCGCGGATGGCCGGACAGTGCCGCCTTCTTCGTCGACACCCTGTCTCGCGGAATCGCGAAGATCGCGGCGCCCTACCACCCGAACCCGGTCATCGTGCGCATGAGCGACTTCAAGTCGAACGAGTACGCCCACCTCGTCGGCGGGCGCGACTTCGAAAAGCCCGAAGAGAACCCGATGATCGGATTCCGCGGTGCGTCGCGCTATTACGACCCGCGATACCGTGACGGCTTCGCTCTCGAATGCCGCGCGATCCGCGCGGTGCGGAACGAGCTCGGGTTCCGCAACGTCATCGTCATGATCCCGTTCTGCCGCACCGTCGCCGAGGCCGACCGGGTGCTGGAGGTCATGGCCGAGAACGGCCTGGAGCGTGGCGTCGATGGCCTGCAGATCTACATGATGTGTGAGATCCCGTCCAACGTGCTCGATGCCGAGCACTTCGCCACCCGGTTCGACGGCTTCTCGATCGGCTCGAACGACCTGACCCAGCTCACTCTCGGTGTCGACCGCGACTCGGGCGACCTGGCGGGTCTGTTCGACGAGCGCGACCCGGCGGTGATGCGCCTGATCTCGATGGCGATCCACGCCGCCCACGACGCCGGCATCAAGATCGGCATCTGCGGGCAGGCTCCGAGCAACCACCCCGAGTTCGCCGAGTTCCTCGTCCGCGAGGGCATCGACACCATCTCGCTCAACCCCGACAGCTTCCTGCGTGCCGCCGAGCACGTCGCCGCCGTGGAGAAGACGCTGAACGTCTAGATCGTGCGCGGCGCCGTCGCCAGGTTGGCCCGCAGCTCGTCGGCATTCTGGCGCACCCCGTACGCCGGCCGATCGCGCTCGACACGCCACGACTCGCTGAGCGGCGAGGTGTCCACGGCGTCGAATCCGAGCTCGTCGTAGAACCGGGTCACCCAGTCCACTGCGTCGGGGTAGTCCGAGGCGACCGCGAGCGCTCGCCGGTTCGGCGTGCCCGCCGGGGTTCCGTCGGTCGTGATCTGTGCCGACTGAATGTGGTTGAACGCCTTCACCACCTTCGAGCTCGGCAGATGCGCCTGCAGCAGCCCTGAGACGGTCGCCTCGCCCCGGTCGAGCTCGTCGATGTGGCCGTCGCGTTCGAAGTAGTAGTTGTTGCTGTCCATCACGATCTTGCCGGCGAGCGGCTCGACCGGCACCTGCTGGTAGGCGTGCAGCGGAACGGTCACCATCGCGATGTCGGCGGCTGCGGCGGCTTCGGATGCGGTGGCAGCCCGCGCTTTCGGCCCGAGTTCCGCGATCAGCTCCGCCAGGCTCTCGGGTCCCCGCGAATTCGAGAGCACCACGTCGTAGCCGTGAGCGATCGCCGCCCGCGCGACCTGCGATCCGATGTGTCCTGCGCCGATGAAACCGATAGTCGTCATGTTCGGTGCAACACCGGCGCCCGGTGGCTATTCCGTTGTCAGGAGACTCCCGGCGATATGTCGGCGCGCATGCTCGGCCGCCGCATCCAGGCTGGTGAAGAGATGATCGCCGTGCCGCAGCGCGCCGATGACGCCGATGCCGCGGAACAGGTCGGCGTGGCGATCCCGAACTCCCTTGATCAGCACGGTCACGCCGCGGGCCTCGAGGCGGCTCACGATCTCGCTCAGCACGCGGGCGCCGGTGGCGTCCACCTCCTGCAGTTGCGACAGCCGCAGGATCACGACGGTGACCTGATCGGGACGCGTCACCTCGTCGAGGATCCGCTCTGCGCTCGCGAAGATCAGCGAGCCGTCGACGCGCAGCACCGCGATGTGCTCGTCGCCCGCACGGGGCTCGCCCGGCAGCGGTTCGCGCTCGACCCGGGTGCTCTTGGCCACGCTGCGCAGAGCGAAGACACCCGCGACGACGACCCCGATCCCGACCGCAACGATGAGGTCCACCGAAACGGTGACGAGCGCCGTGATCAGGTAGGCCGCCGCGTCCGCCCGTGTCGAGCGCAGAATCGACCGGGCCGACCGGACGTGCACCATCCGGATCGCGGTCACCATCAGCACCCCGGACAGGGCGGCGAGCGGGATCAAGCCGGCGGGGGCGGACGCCACCAGCACCACGACCAGCAGCACGATCGAGTGCACGACCGCCGCCAGCCGGCTGCGGCCGCCGGCGCGGACATTCACCGCGGTGCGAGCGATGGCACCGGTCGCGGGCATGCCTCCGAAGAGTCCCGCAGAGACGGAGGCGAGCCCCTGGCCGATGAGCTCCCGGTCGGGGTCGTAGGGGCCGGTGTCGGCCAGCGACACGGCGACGCGTGCCGACAGCAGCGATTCGATGGCGGCCAGGGCGGCCACGGTGAACGCCGGGCCGATCAGCGCCAGCAGGGTGGCGGCATCGACCGCGGGGAAGGACGGCGCGGGGAGTGTGCTGGGCAGTTCGCCGATGCGGGCGAGCGGCACGGGCAGCAGCGCCGCCCCGATGGTCACAATCACGACACCGGTCAGGGAGGCGGGGAAGGCGCGGTGGACCCGGGGCAGAAGGAACATGCACAGGGCGACCACCGTCACCGCCCCCGCGGCCCACGTCAGGTATCCGGGATCCGCCGTCATCAGCGACTGAACGGCGGTGACCGCGACATTGGTGTGACTCGGGCCGTCGTGCCCCGGCCCGGTCAGGGCGGGGATCTGCTGCAGGAAGATGATGATCGCGATGCCGAGCGTGAAGCCCTCGATCACCGGCCAGGGGATGAACGAGGCGGCGCGGCCGAGACGCAGGGCTCCGGCCGCCAGCACGATGACGCCGGCCATCATGGTGACGAGTGCCACCGCCCCGACGCCGTGGATGGCCACGATCGGCGCCAGGACCACGACCATCGCACCGGTGGGGCCCGAGACCTGGACATGCGAGCCGCCGAACACGGCGGCGACGACGCCGGCGACGATGGCGGTCACCAGTCCGGCGGCCGCCCCGGCCCCGGAGGAGATGCCGAACCCCAGAGCGAGGGGGAGAGCGACGATGCCCACGGTGACGCCGGCCAGTAGATCTCCGCGCCAGGTGCGCCGCACCTGGGCGTAGTCCCGCACGCGGGGCAGCAGGGACCGCAGGTGGCGGGGAAGGCGCTTCATCGCCCGCCGAACCCCGGAAGCGCGTCGAGGTCGCCCACTCGTGCGCCCTCGACGGTGACGATGTCGTGCAGGAGTCGGCGAGCGACGGCCAGGAGCTCGGCCACCTGCGGGAAGGCGAGCCGATAGAACACGAAGCTGCCTCGCCGATCGGAGACCACCAGGCGGTGACGGCGCAGCACCAGCAGGTGCTGGGAGAGGTGGGAGGCCTCGAGGTCGGTGTCGCGCTGCAGCTCCGCCACGCTGTGCTCTGCGCCATCCGCGAGCAGTTCGAGGATGCGGATGCGCAGCGGATGCGACAGACCCTTGAACAGGCCGGCCTTCATCTCGTAGAGGGGTCGGTCGCGCTGACTAAATGGCATGATGAAATCATCATATAGCGGGAGTTACGCAGACGCCGCCTCGCGCAATGCGACACGCGCCCCGAGCTTCAGCGTCGTCGCCCAGCTGCGGATCGTCATGGACTTGTAGGGCTCGGTGCCGATGATCTTGTTCAGCCTGCTCTTGGTGCGTTGCGCGCTCAGCCGCTGCGAATAGATGACCCCGTGCCCGGGCCAGACCTGGTCGACACCCTCGCGCGGCTCGAACACCGCCATCGCCTCGTCCACCGGGATATCGATAAGGAAGATCGCATCCGAGTGGTAGGTGTCGGGCTGATCGCCGAACCCCCGCGGTCGCTCGTCGATCACCGACCGCAACTCGCCCGACGGCAGCACGAGCACCCGCACCTGCTCGTCGTGGAGCCGGAAGCGCTGGGGAAGCTCGGCCTCGAGCACGGCGGCGAGATCGGATGGTGCGTCGTCGACCAGCGCGTTGCCGCTCGCCAGCAGGGTCTCGGGCTCGCGGCACCCGAGGTCAGACAGCACCTCGCGCAGCCCGCTCATCGCGACCGGATTCTTGCCGCCCACGTTGATGCCGCGGATCAGGATGACCGATGTGCTCACGGCGCGAGGTTACCCTTGACCGGTGACCACCCCATCCGCTCGCCCGCCGGTGCGCCAGGTGCGCCCGAAGACCGAGGGCTGGTCGCAGAAGCTCGACACCGCCGGCCGGCCGCTGCTGCAGTTCGCGAGCCCCAAGCGCGGGAAGCCGCCCGAGCATCTCGCCGACCTCACCCCCGACCAGCGCGCGGCGAAGGCGGTCGAGCTGGGCCTGCCAGCCTTTCGCGCCCGCCAGCTGGCCACGCACTACTTCGTGCATCACACCTCCGACCCGGCCGAGATGACCGACCTGCCGGCTGCCGGACGCGATGAACTCGTCGGTGCCCTGCTGCCCCCGCTGCTGACCGAGGTGCGCCGGCTCGAGACCGACCGCGGCGACACGATCAAGTTCCTCTGGAAGCTGCACGATGGGGCGCTCGTCGAGTCGGTGCTCATGCGGTACCCGGGGCGGATCACGCTCTGCGTGTCGAGCCAGGCCGGATGCGGCATGAACTGCCCGTTCTGCGCCACCGGTCAGGCGGGACTGACCCGCAACATGTCGGCGGCCGAGATCGTGGAGCAGGTCGTGCGCGCCAACCGGGTGCTCGACGAGGGCGGCCTCGGCGGCAAGCGTCGCGGCGAGACGACGCCCGAGCGCGTCAGCAACATCGTCTTCATGGGGATGGGGGAGCCGCTGGCGAACTACGCCCGCCTCATGCAGGCGGTGCGCGTGCTGGTCGCGAAGGCGCCCGACGGCCTCGGAATGAGCGCACGCCAGATCACCGTCTCGACCGTGGGGCTGGCGCCCGCCATCACGAAGCTCGCCGCCGAGGATCTGCCGCTCACGTTCGCGCTCTCGCTGCACGCGCCCGACGACGAGCTGCGTGACGAGCTCATCCCGGTGAACTCGCGATGGAAGGTCGACGAGGTGCTCGACGCCGCCCGCGCGTATTTCGAGACGACCGGGCGGCGGGTGTCGATCGAGTACGCCCTCATCAAGGACATGAACGATCACGGCTGGCGGGCCGACCTGCTCGCCGAGAAGCTGAACGCCCGCGGGCGGGGCTGGGTGCATGTGAACCCGATTCCGTTGAATCCGACGCCGGGGTCGGTGTGGACCTCCTCCGAGCCGGAGGTTCAGGACGAGTTCGTGCGGCGGTTGAACGCCGCCGGAATCCCGACCACGCTACGCGACACCCGCGGCAAAGAGATCGACGGGGCCTGCGGTCAGCTCGCCGCGGTCGAGGTCGACGCGGTTTGAGCGCGGCAGCGCTTCACGGCCGACGCCGCTTTCTTCACGACCTTGGTCGCCCGCTCGTTGACCTTCCGAGCGCCCTCGAATTCGGTGCCGAGTACGGCGAGTCCGCCGAGCGCGACCAGCGAGCCGGGCCCCGGTAGCGGAATCAGGGCGACCCCCATGGCCACCGTCGCGCCCCCGGTCACGCCCACGGCGGTGCGGTACACGCGGTTCGCGGTCGGGTTCTTGCGGATGACTCGTCGTGCGCCGCCGGCAGCGATGCGGGCGGTGCCGAGGGCCGAACCGACGACGCGTCCGGCGCGCGAGGCGGGGGTGGAGTCGCTCATGCAGGCAGGGTATCCGCGCCGCCTGAGCCTTGGCTTGACCTTGCCCTCGGGGGCAAGGCTTATGGTCGGGCCATGAGGATCGGCGAGCTGGCCCGGCAAGCGGGTGTGACGGTGAAGGCGGTGCGGTACTACGAGTCATTGGGACTACTCGAGGCGCGGCGCCTGAGTAACGGGTACCGCGACTTCGGTGACCGCGACATCCGTGTGGTGCGCGAGATCCGCGAGCTGGCGATGGTGGGCGTGACGGCCGAACACGCGCGCCCGTTCGTCGAGTGCCTGGTCGCGGGCAACGACCACGGCGATGATTGCCCGGATGCGGTGGGTGCCTACCGCGCCGCCCTCGCCGAACTGGATGCGCAGATAGCGGAACTCGAGTCGCGACGCTCCGCCATCTGGGGACTCCTGGAATGCGCGGCCCCGCGGGTGGTCCGCTGATGTCGTCGTTGCCGCCGGTCGGCGATGACACGTTCGACGCCGAGGTCCTGCAGTCGCCGACACCGGTGCTGGTCGACTTCTGGGCTGCGTGGTGCCCGCCGTGCCGCGCGATGGACCCGGTCCTGGTCGCGTTCGCGGCAGAGCACCCCGACGTGAAGGTGGTGGCTGTCGACGCGGATGCCAACCCCGGCCTCGTCGAGCGGTATCAGGCGTTGTCGCTGCCGACCTACAAGCTCATCCGCGGGGGAGAGGTCGTGACGACCCTCGTCGGAGCGCGTCCCCGACCGGCCCTGGAAGCGGCGCTTTTGCCCCACCTCTGACTGTCGAGCTCAGAGCGCGGCGAGTACCCGCTCCATCGAGGTCGTCAGGCCCCACTCCGTGGCGAGCTTCTCGGCCGCCTCGCGGTCGGGTTCCCGGAATGCGAGGGGCGGAAGGTCGAGATCGGGTACCACCTGGACCACCCGCGGAGCCACCGCGAGGTAGTCGGCCGCAGCGACGAACTTGGCTCGCTGTGCAGCGGTCAGCGCGCTGTCGGGGTCGTCCACTGCGGCGAGGATCCCGTCGAGATCGCCGAACTGAGACAGCAGGGCGGCTGCGGACTTCTCGCCGATGCCGGCGACCCCGGGAAGGCCGTCCGAGGCATCGCCGCGCATGGCTGCGAAGTCGGCGTACTGGCGCGGGTGCACGCCGTACTTGGCGATCAGCGCGTCGTCGGTGAGGATCTCGAGCTTCGACATTCCCCGCCCGGTGTAGATCACGCGGACATCGCGGCTGTCGTCGATCAGCTGGAACAGGTCGCGGTCGCCCGTGACGATGTCGACGTGCTCGCCACCGGTGGCGAGGGTGCCGATCACGTCGTCGGCCTCGTGCTCGGCGGCGCCCACCACCGGGATCCCGAGCGCGTCGAGAGCCGCCCGGATCACGGGGACCTGCACGCTGAGAGGATCAGGGATGACCTCGACATCGGGACCGACCTCGACCAGTTCCGAGACCCGGTGGGTCTTGTACGAAGGAATCAGGTCGACACGCCATTGCGGGCGCCAGTCGTCGTCCCAGCAGGCCACCACCTCTGCCGGGCGGAACTCGCTCACGAGCCGCGCGATCGCGTCGAGCGTTCCGCGCACGGCGTTGACGGGTGTCCCGTTCGGCGCAGTCACGCTGTCGGGCACGCTGTAGAAGGCGCGGAAGTAGACGCCGGCGGTATCGAGCAACATGCGGCGATCGGGCATGGATCTCATCGTAGGGGTTGACCCCGACGCAGTGATACGTAAAGGTAGCAGAGCCACCGCGTACTGTCGGAAGGCAATGACGTCCGTCTACAAGGGTCGGGGCTGATGGCGCGCTATTCCGCGCGACGGCACGTTGTTCTCGCTGCTCTCATCGCGGGGCTGCTCGGTTCTGCTGTCGGTGAGCGGCTGGGCACGCCGAACTCGTGGCTGTGGTTCGCGGCGGGAGCGGTGCTGGGAATCCTGGTCGTTCTGCAGCGAGCACTCGTCAGCGCTCGACGTCATCGGGGTTAGCCGACGCTGGCTCAGCCGTGCTCAGTGTGCGGCCGAGCCGGCTTCGGCCTGAATCCGCTCGATGTAGTCCTTGATCGTCGGCATGACGACCAGGCGATCCCGGTAGAACGTGTTGATCAGGTTCACCACCTGCGTCTTCGCCGCCTCGACCTCGGTGGTGCGCTGCTCGCCCGACTTCTGCGTCTCGAGCGTCTGACGCAGTTCCAGAAGCGACTTCACCAGCTCGGCCTCGGCGTCGCCGTCGAGAGCCTGCACCACATCCAGCACCAGCGCGTCGGCCTGCGCCTGCACGTCTTCGATCGGAATGGACGACCCCTCCTGCGTGGCGTTGTCGAGCGTCCCGATCAGCGACCACACCTGGTACAGGATCGTCGCCGGCTCGTCGAACAGCTCGCGCACGAACGCCGCATCGAGGTGCCGCCCCGACAACCGGAACACGTTGTACATCCGCTTGGCCGCCTTGCCGTAGTTGAGGTGCTTCGTGAGGTACTTGCGCACCTCGCCCTCCAGCGCGGTCACGTATTCGTCGAGAGCGTCGTCGGAGACATGCTTGACGACCTTGGCGAACGTGGGCACGGCATCCGCGTCGAGGTAGACCTCCTGGAAGTAGGCGTCGAGGTAGCCGTCCAGCGGCACGATGTCGCCGTCCGGCGACTCCCAGGTGACATCGATCACGTTGCTGGCGTTCGACAGGCCGACACGCGACGGGTCACTCACCACCCAGTCGAGCTTGCACCAGCCGGGATCGAGAGCCTGCTCGTCCCACCGCAACTCGACGCGGGAGCCGTCGGCCGCCTCCAGTGTCTGCACGCCGGCGCGGATCTCGTCGAGCTTCCACGTCACCGGGCCGCCCTTCGTCACCGCCGTGCCCCGGACGATGCCATCGGTGGTGTAGGTGCCGAGCTTCGCCTCGAGGAACTGGTAGCGCTCGCCTTTCGTGTGTGAGAGCACGTGGTCGCGCACGAGCCGCGCCAGAGTCGCGCAGGCCTCGTCGCGGGTGGGCGCCGGGATGTTGAGGCGCTGGAAATAGTCGCAGTCGCCGGGGAAGCTCTGGATCTTGGACTGGGCCGCCGATCCCGAGAGGGCCAGGGCGCTCTCGGCACCCTCGCCGGTCACCTCCACGATCGCTCCGATCCGGCGGAATCGCGCCAGGTCGTGGGGGCTGAAGTCGAGCATCGTCGCTCGGTAGCCGAAGGTGCCGCTGCCGTGATCGACGGTGATGTCGGCGCCGTGCCCCTCGGCTTCGGCCTCCGCCTGCTCGGCCGCGATGGCTGTCAGCCACTGCAGCGATTCGGCCTCATCCATCTCGACACCCAGGCGCTTGGCGGACGCGATGATCTTCTGCAGTTCGGCGGTCTGGTCCGTCATGATGCCTCCCGGGTCGTCAGGCGGGGCCGCGCCTCTTCTCGACATCGGCCCGGACGCGGCGGAACAGTTCGGCCTGGTCGCGCGCGTCTCCGAGTGCATTGTGCGTCAAGTGCTGCCCGCCGAGATAGAGCGGAGACAGAACTCGCATGCTGGTGCCCGCCCAGGTGCCGCCGGCGTATCCGAGGTAAAACGCCTTGATGTCGAGCGCGGAGTGCCCGAACGGGTTGCGCTTCAGGAACCGGTGGAAGTACGCATCGACGAACATCCAGTCGAAGACCGCATTGAAAGCCACCATGACGGGCACGTTGCCGCGGGGCGTCACCAGGTCGATCCAGTCCTCGAACTGTCGCATCGCATCCGCAGGGGAAAGACCGTCGCGCTGCAGGCGTTCCATCGACAGCCCGCTGACCTCCAGTGCCGATTCGACCACCGCATCGGACACGGGCTTCAGCTCGGCGTAGAACCCGCTCTCGGGGTCGTCGACTGCACACGCACCGATCGAGATCATCGAGTAGTCGGCCGGATTCGGACCCGAGGTCTCGACATCGACGCTGATGTAGGTCTCCGGGCGTTCGGCAGGCACCGGGCCATCCTCTCGCGTACTACTCGGGATCCGTCGGATCGACGGGCGCGTGGTGATCGAAATTGACGATCCCGCGCTTCCAGTAGCCGTTCGCCGAGACCTGTTCGGCAGGAAGGCCGAGCTCGCGCCGCAGGTATCTCCGCAGCGGTGCCAGCGTGGTCGCCTCCCCGGCGAGGAAGACGAAGGTGTCGCTGCCGATCGGCGCGAGGGAGCGCAGTGCCTCGTCCAGCTGACCGGCTCCGTCCTCTCGCGACAGCCACTCGGCATCGAGGCGGCTCACCCGTGCGGTGTCATCCGCGAAATAGTCGGTGACGCTCTCGTTGGCGACGTCGAGCAGTGCGGTAACCGGGATGTCGTCCGGCAGCAGCTCGAGCCACCTCCAGGTCGCCGGCAGCGCGGTCTCATCGGCCACGATGATCAGCCGCCCGACACCTGTCGGCACCAGACGCGAGCCGCGTGGCCCGCCGATGCCGAGCTCGTCGCCGGCGGCGGCCCTGCTCGCCCAGGCGGACGCCGGCCCGGCGTCGCCGTGGATCACGAAGTCGACGTCGAGTTCACCGGTCGCCGGCCGGAACTCCCGCGGCGTGTAGTCCCGCGAGATGATCGTGCCGCCGGCATCCGGGCGCCGCAGGCCCTGCGCATCGACTGTGGGCAGCGACAGCTCGCCCGACACCGGGTCGGGGAAGAACACCTTCATGTGATCCGACGGACCCTCGGCCGCGAAGCCGGAGAGTTCGTCGCCCGCAAGGGTGACCCGCGTGATCGAGGGAACCACTTCGCGTACCGCGGTGACCGTCAGCCGGCGGACCACGAGCTCGTGACGGACCATCTCTCGTGTGAACGACATCCCTTTCAGACTAGACATGACCCATGACCGACGTGACGCTCAGTGACATCGAATTGCCCGACGCACCGGGGGGCAGCCGTGGGCTGACCGGGGTGCTCGGCATTCCCGCGGGGCGCGGTCCGTGGCCGGGTGTCGTCGTCGTGCACGAGGCGTTCGGGGTGACCGATGTGATGCGCCGCCAGGTCGCGCACATCGCGTCTCTCGGCTACCTCGCTCTGATGCCCGACTTGTTCAGCGACGGGGGACCGCGTCGATGCCTGGTGGCGACCTTCCGCGCCCTCCGCTCCGGAGAGGGCCGCGCATTCACCGACATCGACACCGCACGCGAGTTGCTGTCGCAGCGGGATGACTGCACGGGCAAGGTCGGTGTGCTCGGCTTCTGCATGGGCGGCGGGTTCGCGCTGCTCGCCGCTGCCGGTCACGGCTTCGCCGCGTCCTCGGTGAATTACGGGATGCTTCCGCGCGATCTCGACGACGACCTGCGCGGGGCGTGTCCCATCGTGGGCAGCTACGGCGGGCGAGATCGCTCGCTGTCCGGTGCCGTGCCGAAGCTGGAGGCCGCCCTGACCCGTCTCGACGTCGTGCACGATCTGAAGGAGTACCCCTCGGCCGGGCATTCATTCCTGAACGACGCCGAGAGCGGCCCCGTCGCGAGCCGTCTGCTGACCCGCCGCATCCTCGGAGCCGGTCCCGAGCCCGACGCCGCCGCCGACGCCTGGATGCGGATCGACGAGTTCTTCCGGGCCCATCTTGGGTAGGCGCTTCACGCGAGCCGAGCTTCAGGCCCACTACGGCGACAGCATTCCCGACCTGGTGGGGCCGGGCGTGCGACTGCTGTTCGTCGGGATCAACCCCGGCCTCTGGACGGCTGCTACGCAGACCCCGTTCGCGCATCCAGGAAATCGGTTCTACCCGGCCCTGGTGGCGGCCGGAGTCCTGCCCGAACTGCCCGGCTTCGCCGACGGTTTCACCGATGACGACCGCGCTGCGTTTATCGCCCGGGGTCTCGGCGTCACCAACCTGGTGAACCGCGCCACGGCGCGCGCCGACGAGCTCGATCGCCGCGAGCTGCGCGAGGGCGCCGACCGGCTGAGGGTCAATGTCGCCCAGTGGCGTCCGCGGGTCGTCGCGGTCGTCGGAATCACGGCGTACCGGGACGCCTTCTCTCGCCCGAAGGCGCGACAGGGGCGTCAGGACGAGACGCTCGAGGGCGCCGAACTCTGGGTGGTGCCCAACCCGAGCGGCCTCAACGCGCACGACACGGTCGTCAGCCTCGCTGCGGCCTACGCCGAGCCGGCGCGCGCGGCGGGCGTGCTGGCCTGACGAGGGTCAGCCGAGTGCCGGAAGAACGTCCGTCACGATCGACTCCAGGATCCGAGCATTGAACTCCACGCCCAGCTGATTCGGCACCGTTACCAGCAGGGTGTCCGCCGCGGCGACCGCGGCGTCCTGCGCGAGCTCCGCGGCGATCCGGTCCGGTTCGCCGATGTAGCTGCGCCCGAAGCGCGCGAGGTCGCCGCCGATGTATCCGACCTGGTCCGACGCGTCTGCCTGCGCCCGCAGCCCGAAGTAGTGCCGCGTCCCGTCGTCGATGAGCGGCAGGATGCTGCGACTGACCGACACGCGCGGCTCGCGTCCCAGCTCACCGTCCCCGTGTCCGGCGACGCGCCAGGCATCGCGGAACATGGCGATCTGCTCGGCCTGCAGCTCGTCGAACGGCACCCCGGTGTCTTCGGTGAGCAGCGTCGAGCTCATCAGGTTCATTCCCTGCTCGGCTGTCCAGGTCGCGGTGGCCCGCGTGCCGGCGCCCCACCAGATCCGCGCACCGAGGCCGGGCGACTGCGGCTGGATTGCGAGGGCGCCAGCTGCGCCCATCTGCGGGTTGCCGCGCACCAGCGGGCGTCCGCTGATCGCCGTGCGGAACAGCTCGGCGTGCTGCCGCGCCATGTCGGCGTCGCTCTCGCCTTCCGCGGGCACGTACCCGAACGCCGCCGCCCCATCCAACGCGGGTTCGGGTGAGCCGCGGCTGATGCCGAGCTGCAGGCGCCCGCCGCTGATCAGGTCCGCGGCGGCGGCCTCCTCCGCCATCGCGAGCGGATTCTCGTAGCGCATGTCGATGACGGCGGTGCCGAGTTCGATGCGCGAGGTGCGGGCCGCCATCGCCGCCAGCAGCGGGAAGGGGGAGGCCAGCTGCCGCGCGAAGTGATGCACCCGCACATAGGCACCCGCGACTCCGATCTCCTCGGCGGCGACCGCCAGCTCGATGGTCTGCAGCAGCGCATCACGGGCAGTGCGCACCTGCGAGCCGGGCACGTCCTGCCAGTGCCCGAACGTCAGAAAGCCGATCTTCTTGTTCACGATGCTTAGATCAACACATGCCGCTGCCTCGCGCATTCCGCCCGGCGGTCGCGTGGTTTTCGCGCACCGCGCTCTTCCGCCGTGTGGGCCCACGGATCATGCCCGGCCTCGAGCGCGCGTGGAGGCGGCTCGGCGGTCGCGCGCCGCTCAGCAACCTGGGTGTTCCGTCACTGGTTCTGCACACCACGGGTGCCCGGTCGGGGCTGCCGCGTGACACCGAACTGATGTACTGCCCCGACGGAGCCGACATGCTGGTCACCGGCAGCAACTTCGCCCGCGACCAGCACCCGGCCTGGACGGCGAACCTGCTGACGCATCCGGATGCCGCGGTCACCGTGGGCGGGCGCCGCATCCCGGTGCGCGCGCACCTGGTCCCCACCGGCGAGCGTGAGGCCACGTGGATCAAGCTCGAGGCCAACTGGCCCGGCTACCGCGGCTACGAGCGCACCGCCGGCCGCGAACTGCGGATCTTCCGCCTCAGCCCCCAGTAGCGCGCGCCACGGCATCCGCCGCACCGACGAGCGCCAGGTGCGACAGCGCCTGCGGTGTGTTGCCCATCTGCCGGGAGGCCGCGACGTCGTACTCCTCGCTCAAGAGGCCCACGTCGTTGCAGAAGGACACCAGTCGGTCGAGCAGTTCGATCGCGTCATCGACCCGCCCCGAGCCCGCGTACTGCTGCGCGAGCCAGAACGAGCACGCCAGGAACGGGTGCTCCGAGCCGGGCAGGCCGTCGACATCCGTCTCGGTGCGGTACCGCAGCAGCAGGCCGTCGTGCAGCAGGTCGGATTCGAGTGCCGCGACGGTGCCGAGCATGCGCGGATCGTCGGGACCGACGAACCCGATCTGGGCCAGCTGCAGCAGCGAGGCGTCGACCTCGGTGCTGCCGTAGTACTGCACGAACGTGTTGCGCTCGGCGTCGTATCCGCGACGTTCGATCTCGCCGCGGAGGGTGTCGCGCAGCTCGACCCAGCGTTCGACCGGGCCCTCGAGGCCGTGGTTCTGCACCGCGCGGATGCCGCAGTCGAACGCCGCCCACAGCATCGCGCGGGAGTGGGTGAAGTCGCGCGCCGGGCCGCGGATCTCCCAGATGCCCTGATCCTGCCGATCGAGGTTCCGCTCGACGAAGTCCAGCAGTGCGAGTTGCAGCGACCAGGAGAAGCGGTCCTCGGTGACGCCGATGTCGCGCGCCTTCTGCAGCGCGAGCATGATCTCGCCGAAGACGTCGCCCTGGTACTGCAGGTACGCGGCGTTCCCGATCCGCACCGGTGATGCCCCGTGGTATCCGGGGAGCGATGGCAGTTCGGATTCCGGCAGCCGGCGTTCCCCGGCGAGTCCGTACATGATCTGCACATCCGCTGGATCGCCCGCGATCGCGCGCAGCAACCAGCCGCGCCACTCCTCGGCCTCGGTCTGGAATCCGTGCTCCATCAGGGCCGACAGGGTCAGCGCCGCATCGCGCAGCCAGACGTACCGGTAGTCCCAGTTCCGTACCCCGCCGTCCTGCTCCGGGAGGCTCGTGGTGGCTGCGGCGACGACGCCGCCGGTGTCTTCGTGGGTCAGGGCGCGCAGCACCAGCAACGAGCGCCGGACCTGGGCGTCATAGCGCCCGAGGTCAGAGCAGTTCTCGGCCCATGTGCGCCACCAGGCGATCGTCTCGTCGATCCGCGCGGAGGAGTCCACCGGCTCGGGCGGCGGGCGGTGGGAGGGGAACCAGGTCAGCACCGTGTCGACGGTCTCGCCGGCGGAGACATCGAACTCCGCGCTGTGCGCGAGCCCGTGCGGCCGGAAGCGGGGGCCCCGCACGATCACCGCGTCGGGGCCGGCGACGGCGAGCATGCCGTCCTCCACCTGACGCACCCACGGCACCGCGTCGGAGTAGTCGAAGCGGATCCGCAGCACCTGGTTCATGCGCACCGTGCCGCTCACCCCGCGCACCCGGCGGATGATGTCCGCGCGCCGGTCGCCGTGCGGCATCAGGTCGATCACCTCGACGGTGCCGGTCTCGGTCTCCCACCGCGTGACCAGCACGAAGGTGTCGCTCTCGTAGCGTCGTGCCGTGCAGCGTGCCTCCCCGGCGGGCGCAACGGTCCAGTGGCCGTGCTCGGCGTCGCCGAGGAGCGCCCCGAAGGTGGAGGGGGAGTCGAACCGGGGCAGGCAGAGCCAGTCGATGGAGCCGTCCGTTCCGACGAGGGCCCCGGTGTGGCAGTCGCCGATGAGTGCGTAGTCCTCGATCGCCAGGGGCATATCAGGATCCTCGCAGCCCGGCACGTTCCGGGTGGCGATCGAACCACTGGTCGACGAACCAGCAGGTCGGGATGACCGGACCGGCACCGCGCGCCTCCACGTCGTCCATCGCGTAGGTCACCAGTTGGTCGGCATACCCCTTGCCGCGGAACGTCGGAACCGTGACGGTGTGGTTGAACACCAGGCTTGCACCGTGGTCGAGATACTCGGCCACCGATACGAGCTCGCCATCGACGAACATGGTGTAGCGATGGGCATCCGGTTCGTGCCTGAACTCCGTAGCCATCACCCCAGGCTAACTCCGGGTGTGCGACGTATGCTGCGACCATGGGGATTCGTGACATATCACTCACCACGATCGACGGGGGCAGCACCAGCCTCGGCGCGTACGCCGACCAGACGGTTCTCGTCGTGAACGTGGCCTCGCGCTGCGGACTCACTCCGCAGTACGAGAAGCTGGAACAGCTGCAGAAGCGCTATGAGGACCGCGGGTTCACCGTGATCGGGTTCCCCTGCAACCAGTTCATGGGGCAGGAGCCCGGCAGCAACGAGGAGATCCAGGACTTCTGCTCGACCACCTACGGTGTGACCTTCCCGCTCATGGACAAGGTGAAGGTCAACGGCCGGCATCGTCATCCGCTGTATTCCGAACTGACCCAGGTCGTCGCGGATGACGGAACCGCCGGGCGGGTGAAGTGGAACTTCGAGAAGTACGTCATCGCCCCGGATGGCACGATCAGCCGCTTCCGTCCCGGTACGCAGCCCGACGATCCCGCGATCATCGTCGCCATCGAGCAGGGGCTTGCCCAGAGCCGCATCCCGGCCGCCTAGACCCACTAATGTGTGGGCGTGTTCATCCTCGCCCTGGTCTTCCTCGTCATCGGCGTCATCGCCCTGGTCGTCGCCGCGTCGAACGCACGTGCACGGGTGGTGGCAGCCGGCGACTCTCCGAACGGCAGCGCGTTCCGGCGCGGCACCAACGTCGTGATCTCGCGCACCGCGCGCTGGGTGGCGGTGGCGGTGTTCGTCCTCGCCGCCGTGTTCCTGGCGTTCAGTTCGTTCTTCCGGCAGGACGTCGGGCAGGCCAACGTCCTGCGCGACTGGACCGGCAACATCGTCGGCTATGAGACCACGAGCGGTTTGCACGCCAAGTTCCCGTGGGTCGACACCGTGACCTTCGATGTCCGTAACCAGCGCGCCGTGTTCGTCAGCGAGCAGCAGCCCGGCGAGGGCGACAACATCGGCGGCAGCCCCGACGGCCCGCAGATCACCGTTCAGGATGCCGAGGGCGTCACGGCGAACGTCGACATCGCCGTGCGTTACAGCCTCGACCCCGACTCGGTCGTCGCGATCTACGCCGCCTACGGCAATGAGGAGAACCTGAAGACCCGCCTCATCTTCAACGACATCCGCTCGGTCGTGCGCTCGGTGCCGGGTCGCTTCTCGACCATCGACATGCTCACCGACCGCAATGCCGTCCAGCAGGACATCCTGAAGGCCCTGCAGGCGCGCTGGGAGGACGACGGCATCATCGTCGAAGATGTCGCCTTGCAGGAGATCCGCTACGGCGAGCAGGTGACCAACGCCTACGCGGCCGCCCAGGAGGCTCAGATCAACGTCGAGACCGAGCAGGCCAAGCTGGAGGCGGCGAAGGTGTCGGCCCAGCAGAAGGTGGTGCAGGCGCAGGCCGAGGCGGATGCCAACGAGATTCTGGCGAAGAGCCTCACCAGCGCGATCCTGCAGCAGCGCTACCTCGACACACTGGCGAAACTCGCCGAGGCCGGGAACCTGGTCGTCGTGCCCGAGGGGTTCAACGGTCTCGTGAACGTCGGCGGGAAGTCGGCCACCGTCGGCTGATCAGTAGCCTCGGAGGCGCTCGATGTCGCGCCGGTCGCGCTTGGTGGGCCGGCCTGCTCCGCGGTCGCGCGCGGCGATCGTCACGCGCTCCTCACGCGGTGGGGGTGGGGGAGTGCGGTCCTCGTAGGCCGGTGCGGCGAGAGCAGCGCTGACCCGCTTGGACAAGATCCCGCGCACCTCGACGATGCGCTCGCCCGCACCCGGAACGAAGACGCGCACCTCGTCGCCCACCTTCACCGTCTGAGCCGGTTTGGCTCGCTCACCGTTGACGCGCACGTGACCCGCCTTGCAGAGCGCGGTCGCGGCCGAGCGGGTCTTCGCCAGGCGGATCGCCCAGATCCAGGAGTCCACGCGTCCCTCACTCATCGGCCGCCTCCAAGCGCACGCGCTCGACCAGGTCGCGCCACGGACCTTCGAGGTCGCGGTCCGCGATGCGGGCGGTGCGGTGTCGATGGCCGGTGCGCACCTCGATGCGCCAGACGAACCGGTCGCGAGAGGTCTCGTCCGTGGTTCGAGTTCCCCACGGGCAGGCATCGATCAGCGTCAGCCAGTCTTCGCCCTCGGCGTCGAGGCGCCACTCCCGCCCGATGCCGGCGAAACCGCCCGATCGCGCCACCAGGATGCTCAGCCGACGGTCACTGACCTCATCGCGTCGCGCCATCCTCGATCACTCCTACTGCCACCCACCCGGCGCGCACCGCGGCCGACTCCTCCGAGCCCTCACCGTAGCGCGCCGCAGCGGCCGCGAGGGTGGCCTGCGCAAAACCGGCGAAGTCGGTGGTCGGGCGCAGCCCTGACCCCAGGCTGTCGAACCAGATGCGTCCGGCGCGCTCCCAGGCGTGGCCGCCGAGTCGCTCGGCCACCAGAAAGAAGGCACGGTTCGGGATACCCGAATTCAGGTGCACTCCGCCGTCATCGTCGTCGGTGTGCACATAGTCGTCCATGTGCGCTGGCTGCGGATCTTTGCCGAGCACGTCGTCGTCGTAGGCGGTGCCGGGCGCCTTCATCGACCTCAGCGCGACCCCTTCGACCTGATCGGTGAAGAGCCCCTCGCCGATCAGCCAGCTCGCCTCGGTGGCCGGCTGTCCGAGGGCGTACTGCTCGACCAGGGCTCCGAAGACGTCCGACACCGATTCGTTGAGCGCTCCCGACTGGCCGCGGTAGACCAGACCGGCGAGATACTGCGTCACCCCGTGCGTCAGCTCGTGCCCGATGACGGTCAGCGATGCCGTGAACCGGCGGAAGATCTCGCCATCACCGTCGCCGAAGACCATGCGCTCTCCGTTCCAGAACGCGTTGTCGTAGTCCTGCCCGTAGTGAACGCTGGCCCGCAGCGGCATCCCGGCCCCGTCGATCGAGTCGCGCCCGAACACCTCCGCGAAGAGATCGAACGTCGCGCCGAGCCCGTCGTACGCCTCGTCGGCCGCGGTATCGCCGACCGGATTCTCGCCCTCCCTGCGCACCACGACGCCCGGCAGGCTCTCGCGTCCTCGTGCATCGCTGACGGTGCGGTCGGGGGCCGGCTCAAGTTCAGCGACGAGGTTGTGTTCGGCATCGATGGTCAGCGTGAGGCGCGCCGCCCGCATCGGTCGATCGTGGTCAAGAGTCGCCGCCGCGGCCGCCGCCGCATGCTGGAAGCGCGGCTCATCGAGACGCGCGATGCGGGTGAGCAGATACGGGGGAACGATGCCGTGGACCATGCTGTCTACCCTACGAAGGCGGCCCGACACCGGAGGCGCCGGCGACCTAGGCTGTGGATATGGCTCGCCCCACCCACGACTCCTCGGCGCGGCGCCCGCATGGCCCGGAGGACGCCTGGGTCGACGGCCCGCACGGGCGCTATTGGGGCACGAATGGCGCGGCCGGGCTGCTCCTGGCGCATCCCGAGGCTGGCGTCCTGCTTCAGCTGCGCGTCGGCTGGAGCCACTTCGGCGGCACCTGGGGCCTGCCGGGCGGGGCGCGCAAGTCGGGCGAGACCCCCGAGCAGGCGGCGATCCGCGAAGCCGACGAAGAGGCCTCCGTTCCGCCGGAGGCGGTCGAGGTGCTCGGCACCCATGTCTACGACCTCGGGTACTGGAGCTACACGACCGTGCTGGCCAAGGCATCCCGGCTCTTCGATCCCGTCGCCGGCGATGCGGAGAGCGCCGACCTGGCCTGGGTTCCGTTCGCGCGGGTCGCAGACCTTCCGCTGCACCCCGGCGTCGCTGCCTCCTGGCCCGACCTGCGCGCGACCCTAGCCGGCCTCGACGACGAGCTCGCCCTCGCGCTGGAGTGACGCCTTCCAGGCCACCAGGCCCCTGACCACCTCGCTGGGGTCGTCGGCGAGTGCCTCCATGGCATCCGCCGGAACGAAGAAGTTCACCGCGACGAAGCCGCGCACGAGCTCCGACTCGTCATGCGACAGTTCGCGCAGCAGATCACAGGGGGTGTTCTCGTTGCGCGCCAGGCAAGCACGCACGCCCTCGTCGGGGTCCGCGGCGAGCGCCTCGTAGACGTCGGCGGGAGCGTGGTAGCTCGAGGCCGCGCTCTCGCGGATCTTCGGGTTCGGGTCTGCTGCCAGCACCCGCAGTCGATGGATCTTGCTCGCGGTCACCGGGGGAGCGGGGTGCAGGCGCGCGGCTTCCTCGGCGGTCAGCAGACGAGGCGCCATGGCTGCCAGCTGCGCGCGCTGGGCGGGGGTGTTGAACCGGATGCACGACATGGCGCCAGGCTAACCCCGGGTCGCGGGCGCCTCCGCGGGGGCACGCCGGGGAGGCCACGGCACGACGGCGGAGGTGGTCTTCTGGTACTCGGCGTACTCGGGATACTTCGACCGGGTGATGCTCTCGGTGAACCGCGTCGAGCCGACGAAGAGCAGCGTCAGCAGCAGGGCACCCAGCACCGTCCACTGCAGCAGCGACCCCGCCGCAACCGCGCCGAACAGGAACAGCACCCACCACTGGGCCTGCTCGAAGAAGAAGTTGGGGTGACGCGAGAACCGGAAGAGCCCCGTCGTGAGGAACCGCGTGGTCGCCGCGCCGGCGGCCTTGCGGCGGTGGAACTCCCACTGCTGCTGATCGGCGATCGTCTCGCCGGCGAGCAGCCCGAGGAAAGCGATCATCAGCAGCACGTCGAGCGGCCCGAATCCGCCCGGGTGCTCGAATGCGGTGAGGGCGGGCAGCGCGATGAGCACCAGGATCGCGTTCTGGTAGAGCACGATGAACAGGAGGTTGAACACCTGGAACTGCCACGGGCTCATGCGTGCACGCAGCACCGGCCAGCGGTAGTCCTCGTGACCCGAGTACCCGCCCTTGCGTGCGAAGTTGAAAGTCAGCCGGGCGCCCCAGAGCGTCACCAGCGCGGCCATCACATCCAGCCGGATGTCGGCCAGGCCGGCCGCCGCGGCGAACACCCAGACGTACACGACGGGCACGATCGACCAGAGCCGGTCGACCCAGGAGTTGTCGCGGGTGATCAGCGAGGCGATCCAGCAGAAGGCGCATACGGCCGCGGCGATGAGGACGACGAGAAGGAGCGGGGACACGTGGCGAGCCTACTCATGCCAGCGTCTAGACTCGGCGGACGGAAGGAGGCCGCTGTGGCCACGGTGAGCACGCGGATCTTCACGATCCCCAATCTGCTCAGCCTGTTCCGGCTTCTGCTGATTCCGGTCTTCCTCGTCCTGCTGGTCAGCGGGCAGTACGTCTGGGCACTGGTGGTGCTGGTCGGCTCGAGCCTCACCGACTTCGTCGACGGCTTTGTCGCGCGGCACTTCAACCAGATCTCGCGCGTGGGTCAGCTCCTCGACCCGGCGGCGGACCGGCTCTTCATCTTCAGCACGTTGATCGGCCTGGCCTGGACAGGCTTCATCCCGTGGTGGCTGGCCGGTGTGATCTTCGGTCGCGAGGCGCTGCTGCTGATCGTCGGCGTCATCCTGGCCAACCACGGGTACGGTCCGCTTCCGGTGCATCACCTGGGAAAGATGGGCACGTTCGCGCTCCTCACCGCGATGCCGCTGCTGGTGCTCGGCGCCGCGTTCCCCGACATCGGCGGGGTCACCGACCCGATCGCCTGGGCCGCGGCGCTCTGGGGCGTGTTCCTGTACTGGTGGGCGGGTGTGCTGTACGCCCTCGAAGCCGGTCGCCTGATCCGGATTCCGAGGGATGCACACAGCACCGCATCCGATAGCCTGGACACCTGAGGGAGGTCTGACGATGGTCGACGCTGGGGACGTGTCCGCAACCCCCGAACGGCAGCCGCAGGGCTACCCGTCGGGCGACACGACGGCGCATTTCGCCGAGGACTTCGTCGCGCAGCTCGCGGCCATGGAGGCCGGGATCTCTCCCGAAGAGCAGGAGTCGATTGCGGCCCTGCCGTCGGGCTCGGCGCTCCTCGTGGTTCGCCGCGGTCCGAACATCGGAGCCCGGTTCCTGCTCGACGCCGACGTCACGGTGGCGGGCCGGCATCCCGATGCCGACATCTTCCTCGACGACGTCACCGTCTCACGCCGACATGCTGAGTTCGTGCGGGTCGGCACGGCGTTCCAGGTGCGTGATCTCGGCTCGATGAACGGTACCTACTTCGATGGGGTGCGCATCGAGTCGGCGTTGCTCTCCGACGGTGCAGAGGTGCAGGTCGGTAAGTTCCGGCTCACCTTCTACGCATCCCGCTACGACCTCGCCGCACAGAGTCGCTGATGGCGGGCGCGGCACAACCGGCGAGGCTGCCGGGCGGTTCGACACAGCTTCTGAGCATCGGGCAGGTGCTCGCCCGTCTCAGTCCCGAGTTCCCCGACCTGTCTCCGTCGAAGCTGCGCTTTCTCGAAGAGCGACAGCTAATCGCGCCCTCGCGCACCGAGTCGGGGTACCGCAAGTTCTCGTCGGCCGACCTCGAGCGCTTGCGCTTCGTCCTGTCGATGCAGCGCGACTACTACCTGCCGCTCAAGGTGATCCGCGGGTACCTCGACGACCTCGACGCGGGGCGCGATCCGGTTCTCCCCGGTGGGGTCACCGTCTCGGCGCCGTCGATGCTGGCATCCGACCGGCGCCTCACGCGCGATGAACTGCTGCGCGAAGCGGGCGCGACGCCGATGCTGCTGAACGATGCGGTGAGCGCGTCGCTCATCGTGGCCGCAGACCACTTCGGCGAGGAGTCGCTGGCGGTGCTGAAGGCACTCGTCGAGCTGCAGCGTTCCGGCATCGAGCCGCGCCACCTGCGAGGGTTCCGTGCGGCGGCGGAGCGGGAGCTGGGCCTCATCGAGAGCGCGCTGACCCCGGTCACCCGGCGCAAAGACGCCTCGAGTGCCGCGAAGGCGGCCGAGATGGCTCGCGAGATCGCTGGTCATCTCGAGGTGGTGCGGTCGAGCCTGATCCGTTCCGCCTTGACCCGGATGTGAATCCACGGCGCGACACGCCCGGATGTGATGGTGCCGTCGCGTGCGCACGGGTACCGTGAGAGCACACCACGATGTCAACTTCAACCTCAGGTTGAGGGTTAGAGGAGCAGGCAATGGCTGATGCGGTTCTGCCGTCGGGCAATCGGCGCAACGAAGAGGCACGCTACGACCTCGGGCTGCTCTTCACCGACGGCATGCCCGACCTCGACGACACGTCCGGGTATCGCGGGGCCGTTGCTGCGCGTGCCGCGGGGATCAGCTATCGGCAGCTGGACTACTGGGCGCGTACTCAACTCGTCGAGCCCACCATTCGCGGTGCGGCGGGTTCGGGCTCTCAGCGGCTCTACGGCTTTCGCGACATCCTCGTCCTGAAGCTGGTCAAGCGGCTGCTCGACACCGGCATCTCGCTGCAGCAGATCCGCGTCGCCGTGGAACAGCTCCGCGAGGCGGGGATCAACGATCTGGCGCAGACCACCCTGATGTCCGACGGCGCCAGCGTCTATCTGTGCACGTCTGACGACGAGGTCGTTGATCTCGTCCGTCAGGGTCAGGGCGTGTTCGGCATCGCGGTCGGCAAGGTGCTTCGCGAGGTCGAAGCCGAGCTGGTTGAACTCGACTCGACGGCGGCCGAGGATCCGGCCGACGAGCTGGCGGCACGCCGCGCGGCCAAGTCGGCCTGACCCCTTTGCCTGACCCCTCGGTCCGACCCGGCTCCACTCCGACGCGAGCGTGCGACTCAGATCTGCACGTCTGACTCAGGTCTGAACCCGCTAAAATAGGGCAGAACCGAGTCGAGCACCCTACGGCGTGTGCTGTGGTGCCGGGAAGTCGAACCCGGGGATGCCAAAACCGGCGGGCGGCGCGGCTGCAGGACCGGGCTGTGCAGGACCGGGCTGTGCGGGCTGCTGTGCCGGCGGCTGCGTGAACGGTCCCTGCGGCTGGGCGACGGGCTGCTGAGCGGGGGAGGGGAACACGGGCGCCTGGGACGGTACCCCCGGCTGCGCGGGCTGCTGGAAGATCGGCGCCTGGGTCTCTGCCTGCGGCTGCGGGGCGGCGAAGAGGTTCGGCGCCTCGTACACCGGCCCGGTGGTTGCCGCCTCGGGGTCTTCGGCCAGCCGCGCGGTGCGCAGCACCCGGTCGAGCAACTGGTCGAAGTTGCGGGCCATCTCCTGGGCGCTCTCGCCCGGCCAGATGTGCAACGGCTTCGCGGCGCCCTGAGCCTGCTGCAGCGACGTGCGCTCGGGCAGCTGAGGCGAGAGCACCAGGGGACCGAACATGTCGCGCAACTCTTTGATGCGGAACTGGTGCTCGAGCGACTGCACCCGCGCCCGATTGACGATGATCCCGAGCGGCTGCAGTCGCGGTGAGAGTCCCCGCCGGATCTCCTCGATCGCGCGCAGGGCGCGATCCGCGGCCGCCACCGAGAACAGCCCGGGCTCGGTGACCACGGCCACGCGGTCCGAGGCCGCCCACGCGGTCCGCGTCAGCGCGTTGAGCGAGGGCGCGCAGTCGATCAGCACCAGGTCGTAGTCCTTCTCGACGTGGGCGAGCGCCTCTTCCAGCTTCCAGATATCGCGGATGCTGGGGTGCGGCCCGTCGAAATTGATCGCCGAGGGCGACCCGATGAGCACATCGACCGTTCCCGGCCGGCCACGGGTCCAGCCGGAGGGAGCGATCGCCGACCGGACGATCTTCTCCTTGGGCGACGCGAGGACATCGGCGACGTTCAGATGGCCGGCGACCGCGATATCCATTCCCGTCGACACGTCGGACTGCGGGTCGAGATCGACCACCAGTGTCGAGATGCCTTTGGCGAAGGCGGCTGAGGCGAGCCCCAGGGTAACCGTGGTCTTTCCCACGCCCCCTTTGAGAGAGCTCACGCTGAGCACATGCACGAATAGGGAGCCTACCGTCAGTAGTCTGAGAGAACCCAACTCACCACGGACGCTGTCGGGGGCGTCCGGCGCGGGCGCACACCCCACGGCGACCCCTGACGAGAGGACCGCATGTTCCGCAAGATCCTGGTGGCCAACCGTGGCGAGATCGCGATCCGGGCGATGCGCGCCGCCTACGAGCTCGGCGCGGCGACCGTGGCGGTGTACCCGTTCGAGGACCGCAACTCGCTGCACCGTCTGAAGGCCGATGAGGCGTACCAGATCGGCGAAGAGG
>DATJFV010000087.1:0-8200 GCA_035495435.1 Pseudolysinimonas sp. | reverse complement strand
CTGCTGGTGGCGCTCGTGATCAACTTCACGGGCACCAAGACGCTCGCGCGGGTGGCGCAGATCGGCCTCGCCGCCGAACTCGCCGGTGTGGTGCTGCTGGGCCTCTACCTGCTGATCTTCCAGCGCAAGAACGACTTCTCGATCTTCTTCGACACCATGGGCAAGGGCGACGGCGTGAACTACGTGCCGGCGTTCTTCGGGGCGGCCCTCATCGGCCTGTTCCTGTTCTACGGGTTCGAGGCCTGCGGTGACGTCGCCGAGGAGGTGAAGGACCCGGGCCGTCGCATCCCGCGCGCCATGATCATGACGATCCTGGTCGGTGGTGTCTCGGCGCTGTTCTCGTTCTGCGGGTACGTCCTCGCGGCACCGAACCTGGCCGACATCGTCAACGGAGCGGACCCCGATCCGATCCCCGGCATCCTGGATGCCTCGCTCGGCCCGATCGGGGCGAAGGTGTTCCTCGTGATCGCGGTGATCGCGTTCCTGTCGTGCACCCTGAGCCTGCAGGCCGCGGCGAGCCGGTTGCTGTACTCGTTCGCGCGCGACGAGATGATCCCCGGGCACCGCTGGCTGGCGCACGTGTCGCCGCGCACCCTGGTACCGACGCGCGCACTGGTGGTGGCGTGCGTCATCCCGATCCTCATCTCGGTGGGCGTCTACTTCAACGCCGACCTGCTGGTGCAGGTGACCTCGTTCGCCGTGTTCGGCATCTACTGGTCGTTCCAGTCGGTGGTGCTCGCCGCGCTGCGGCAGCGCTTCAAGGGCTGGCAGCCGGCGGGTCGCTGGAGCCTCGGAGCCTGGGGCTGGGTGGTGAACATCGTGGCGCTGGCCTACGGCATCTTCGCGATGGTGCTGCTGGCCACCCCGGGATCGAGCGGCAACTTCGGCACCGACTGGATCGTGCTGATCGGATTCGGCGTGGTGTTCATCGTCGGCCTGCTGTACCTGCTGATCGCCCGGCCGACATCGAAGTCGTCGGCGCCCGAGGGCGACGCGGTGGCGGTGGCCGAGAAGCTGCGCGCGAGCCGGTAACACACCCCGGTAACGTTCGCCGGGGCTCGGTAGACTGACTCGATCATGCCGCCGAGCCCCGACGGGCGTTCGTTCTACATCACGACGCCGATCTTCTACGTCAACGACGTTCCCCACATCGGGCATGCCTACACCGAGGTCGCGGCCGACGTGCTGGCCCGCTGGCACCGCCAGGCCGGCGACGACACCTGGTTCCTCACCGGCACCGATGAGCACGGTCAGAAGATCCTGCGCACCGCGATCGCCAACGACACCACCCCGAAGGCGTGGGCCGACTCGCTGGTCGACAGCGCGTGGAAGCCGCTGCTCGACACCATCCAGATCAGCAACGACGACTTCATTCGCACCACCGACGATCGCCACGAGACCGCGGTGGCGCAGTTCCTGCAGCAGCTCTTCGATGACGGCCACATCTACGAGGGCGAGTACGAGGGCTACTACTGCGTCGGCTGCGAGGAGTACAAGCAGCTCGATGACCTGATGGAGACGCCCGATGGCGATTACGCCGGGCAGAAGCTGTGCAAGATCCACTCCCGCCCGGTGGAGGTGCTGAAGGAGAAGAACTACTTCTTCCGCATGAGCCGGTTCGGCCAGGCGCTGCTCGACCTCTACGAGTCGCAGCCCGACTTCGTGCAGCCCGAGAGCGTGCGCAACGAGATCATCCAGTTCGTGCGCCAGGGTCTCGACGACCTCTCGATCTCGCGCTCCACGTTCGACTGGGGCGTCAAGGTGCCGTGGGACGAGTCGCACGTCGTCTACGTCTGGTTCGACGCGCTGCTGAACTACGTCAGCGCGGTCGGCTACGGCGTCGACGAGCAGCAGTTCGCGCGCCGCTGGCCGGCCTACCACCTGGTCGGCAAAGACATCGCCCGGTTCCATGCCGTGATCTGGCCCGCCATGCTCATGGCTGCGGGCCTGCCGGTGCCGCACCGGGTGTTCGGCCACGGCTGGCTGCTGGTCGGCGGCGAGAAGATGTCCAAGTCGAAGCTCACCGGCATCGCCCCCGAGCAGATCACCGACGTGTTCGGGTCGGACGCGTTCCGCTACTACTTCCTGCGCGCGATCACCTTCGGCCAGGACGGCTCGTTCTCGTGGGAGGACCTGTCGGCCCGCTACCAGGCAGAGCTCGCCAACGGGTTCGGCAACCTCGCCTCGCGGGTGATCGCGATGGTGGGGCGCTACCGCGACGGGAAGGTGCCCACCGCATCCGTCGACGCCGCCTTCGATGCCGCCACGCGATCCGTCACCGCCGCCGCCGACGAGGCGATCGAGCGCTTCGCCATCAACGAGGCGATCGCTCAGATCTGGACGTTGGTCGACGACCTCAACGGCTACATCACCGACAACGAGCCGTGGCAGTTGGCGAAACACCCGGCACGCGCCGACGAGCTCGACGAGGTGCTGGCCACCGCGGTGCACGTGCTCGGCACACTGGCCGTGCTGCTGGCGCCCGTCATGCCGAAGGCGACCGAGCGGCTGTGGGCGGCGGTCGGCGGCTCGGGTGAGCTGACGGCTCAGGATGTCCGGGCGGCCTGGCAGTGGACGGGCACCGGGGCGGTCTCCGCACTCGAGGGCACGCTGTTCCCGCGCATCGAGGAGCCGGCCCCGGTTTGAGCGACACCCCCGAGACCGAGATCGCCTGGCCTCCGCCGCCGGAGGCGCTGGTGGTGCCGGTGTACGACAACCACACCCACCTCGATCACGACCGCGACCGCGACGCGCCCCAGCTGAGCCCCCGCGAGCAGCTCGACCGCGCCTCGAGCGTGGGCGTGCGGGGCGTGGTGCAGGTCGGCACCGACCTCGAGACCTCGCGCTGGAGCGCTGAGCTGGCCTCGCACGAACCGCGGGTGCTCGCGGCGGTGGCGCTGCACCCGAACGACGCGGCCGAGCTCACCGACTCCCAGCTCGCCGAGCACCTGGCCGAGATCGACCGGCTCGCGGGCCTGCCGCGGGTGCGCGCCGTCGGTGAGACGGGGCTCGACTTCTTCCGCACGACCGACGACGCGGGCCGCGCCCGGCAGCTGCGCGCGTTCGAGCAGCACATCGAGATCGCCAAGCAGCACGGCATCGCCCTGCAGATCCACGACCGGGATGCGCACGCCGAGGTGCTCGACACGTTGCGCCGGGTGGGCGCTCCCGAGCGCACCGTCTTCCATTGCTTCAGCGGCGACGCCGAGTTCGCGCGGCTCGTGGCCGACGCGGGCTGGTTCCTGTCGTTCGCGGGCACGGTGACGTTCAAGAACGCGCAGAACCTGCGCGACGCGCTGGAGGCGGTGCCGCGGGCGTCGATCCTGATCGAGACCGATGCGCCGTACCTGACCCCGATGCCGCACCGGGGCCAGGTGAACTCCAGCTACCTCATCCCGCACACGCTGCGCGCGATGGCGGCGCACCTGGGCACGGATCCGTCGATGCTGGCGGCGCAGATCTCGTCGAATACCGAGCTGGTCTACGGTCGCTGGGACGACGAGCCGGTGGTGCCGCCGCCCGGACCGTTCGACCCGCACCCCGAGTCGGGTGGCGCGGGCGACCCCGACTGGCAGGGCTGATGGCTGAGCTGCGCAGCCCCGCTCTGCTGGGCCCGACGCAGATCCGCGACCTGGCGGCCCGGCTCGACCTGCAGCCCACCAAGAAGCTCGGCCAGAACTTCGTCGTCGACGCCAACACGGTGCGCAAGATCGTCCGCACCGCCGAGGTCGGGCCGGGTGACCACGTCGTCGAGGTGGGGCCGGGCCTCGGGTCGCTCACCCTGGGGCTGCTCGAGGCGGGTGCGCGCGTCACCGCGGTCGAACTCGATGGGCGTCTGGCCGACCTGCTGCCGCACACGGTGCAGGCGCTGCAGCCGGCCCTGCCCCCGGACGCGCTGACGGTGATCCACGACGACGCCCTGCGCGTCCAGGTGCCGGGCGCGCCCACGCGGCTGGTCGCGAATCTGCCCTACAACGTCTCGGTTCCCGTGCTGCTGCACCTGCTGGCGACGGTGCCGTCGCTCGAGGCCGCTCTGGTGATGGTGCAGGCCGAGGTCGGCGAGCGTCTGGCCGCAGCACCCGGCTCGAAGGTCTACGGCTCGCCGAGTGTGAAGGCGGCGTGGTACGGCACCTGGCGCACCGCGGGCACCATCAGCAGGCAAGTGTTCTGGCCGGTTCCGAACGTCGACTCGATCCTGGTGTCGTTCGCACGCACCGACCCGCCGGGGACTCCCGCCGAGCGCGACGCGGTGTTCACTCTCGTCGATGCCGCGTTCGGTCAGCGGCGCAAAATGCTGCGGCAGGCGCTCGCGGATGCCATGGGCGGCTCGGCCGCGGCATCCGCCTGTCTCGAGGCGGCCGGCATCGACCCGACCCTGCGCGGCGAGCAGTTGACGGTGGCGGATTTCCTCGCCCTCGCGCGAGCACCACGCCCGTCCTGACCGCCCGCGCGGATTGTCTAGGGTGGAGGGATGACCGGTCGGGGGGTGCACGTCAGAGCACCCGGGAAGATCAACGTCTTCCTGAAGGTCGGCTCCCGCATGGACGACGGCTACCACGACGTCGCCATCGCGTACCAGGCGGTCTCACTCTATGAAGAGGTGCGTGTCACCGAGGCCGATGACTTCTCGGTCGAGGTCGAGGGTACCGTCGACATCAGCCGGGTGCCCACCGACGGTTCCAACATCGCGATCGCGGCCGCCCGTCTGCTGGCCGCGCGTACCGGGTATCCGGGCGGCGTCCGCATCCGCATCGAGAAGCGCGTTCCGGTGACCGGGGGGATGGGCGGCGGCTCGGCGGATGCCGCGGCGACCCTGCTGGCCTGCGATGCCCTCTGGGGCACCGAATTGCCGCGGGACGAGATGCTGGAACTCGCCCGCAAGCTCGGCGCCGATGTGCCGTTCGCGTTCACCGGCGGCACCGCGATCGGCACCGGCCGAGGCGACGAGCTGTCGCCGGCTCTGGCCCAGGGCTCGTTCTCGTGGGTGCTCGCGCTGGCCGACTTCGGTCTCTCGACCCCGGCGGTGTACAGCGAACTCGACCGGCACCGCGAGCGCCACGCGCAAGACATCTTCCCCGCCGACCCGCGCCCGGTGGTCGACACCGATGTGCTGCAGGCGCTGCGCGCGGGCGATGCGCACATGCTCGCCGCGGCGATGCACAACGACCTGCAGGCCGCCGCCTTGCACCTCGAGCCGTCGCTCGGCGATGTGCTCGAACTGGGCGAGCAGAACGGCGCGCTGGCCGGCATCGTGTCGGGGTCGGGTCCGACGGTCGCGTTCCTCGTCGCCGACACCGACTCGGCGCTCGAGCTGCAGGTGGCGCTCTCGGCGTCGGGCCTGAACGTGGTGCGGGCGACGGGCCCGGTGCACGGCGCACGCATCGTGGGGGACTGACCCGGCGTGGCGCACCTGCTCGGGGCCGAGAACATCGCGCTGGAGTACCCGACCCGCACCGTCTTCGACCACGTCACCATCGGCATCGATGAGGGTGACCGCGTCGGGGTGGTGGGTCGCAACGGCGACGGCAAGTCGACGCTGCTGCGGCTGCTGTCGGGGCGGCTCGAGCCTGACTCCGGCCGGGTCACCCGCCGTGGCGGGGTGAGCATCGGCATGCTCGACCAGTCCGACGCGCTGGTGTCGGGCAGCACCGTGGCCGACCTGATCGTCGACGGTCGCGCCGAACACGAATGGGCGGGCGAGTCCCGCATCCGCGATGTGATCGGGGGTCTGATCGGCGCGGGCGACATCCCGTGGACGGCATCGGTCGACGACCTGAGCGGCGGGCAGCGGCGGCGGGTGGCGCTTGCCGCTCTGCTGGCGCACGACTGGGACGTGCTGTTCCTCGACGAGCCCACCAACCACCTCGACGTCGAGGGGGTGGCCTGGCTCGCCCAGCACCTGAAACAGCGCTGGCCGGCGAGTCAGGGCGCACTCGTGGTCGTCACGCACGACCGCTGGTTCCTCGATGAGGTCTCGACCGCGACCTGGGAGGTGCACGACGGTATCGTCGAGCCCTTCGAGGGTGGGTACGCGGCCTACATCCTGCAGCGGGTGGAGCGCGACCGGCAGGCCGCCGCGACCGAGGCGCGTCGCCAGAACCTGATGCGCAAAGAGCTCGCCTGGTTGCGGCGCGGGGCGCCGGCGCGCACCTCGAAACCGAAATTCCGGATGGATGCCGCGGCCGCCCTGATCGCGGATGTCCCGCCGGTGCGCGACACCGTGTCGCTCACGCGGTTGGCCGTGTCCCGGCTCGGGCGGGATGTGGTCGACCTGCTCGACGCCTCGGTGTCGTACGAGGGCCGCGAGATCCTGCACCCCATCGAGTGGCGCATCGCACCGGGGGAGCGCACCGGCATCCTCGGGGTCAACGGCGCCGGCAAGTCGACCCTGCTGGGCCTGATCGCCGGCACCGTGCAGCCCACCACCGGCCGAGTGAAACGCGGCAAGACGGTGAAGACCGCGGTGCTCGATCAGCGTCTGGCCGAGCTCGACGAGATCCGCGACGACCGGGTGAGCACGGTGATCGAGCGGCAGCGCCGCAGCTACGTCAGCGGTGGGGTCGAGCTGACTCCTGGGCAGCTGCTCGAGCGGCTGGGGTTCACCTCGGCTCAGCTGTCGACGCCGGTGAAGGACCTGTCGGGCGGGCAGCGCCGGCGGCTGCAGCTGCTGCTGATCCTGCTGGAGGAGCCCAACGTGCTGATCCTCGACGAGCCCACCAACGACCTCGACACCGACATGCTGGCCGCCATGGAGGACCTGCTCGACTCCTGGCCCGGCACCCTGCTGGTCGTCTCGCACGACCGGTACCTGATCGAGCGGGTCACCGATCAGCAGTACGCGATCCTCGACGGGCGGCTGCGCCATCTGCCGGGCGGAGTCGAGGAGTACCTGCGGGTGCGGGCGGGGATCGAGGCTTCGCGGGGGAGGAGCGGCGGTTTCGATACGCCGCCGCAGGCGGCTACTCAACCGGCGATCTCGGGGGCCGACCGCCGCGCGATGGAGAAGGAGCTCAGCGCGACCGAGCGGCGCCTGACGAAGCTGGCCGACGCCATCCGCGACAAGCACGACGAGTTCGCCGCTCACGACCAGAGCGACTACACCGGCCTCGGCGCGTTGCAGACCGAGTTGAGCGCGCTCGAAGCCGAGCACGCCGCCGCCGAGGAACGCTGGCTGGAACTCAGCGAAGCGCTCGAGGGCTGACGCGGCTCACCAGCCGCCGCCACCGCCTCCGCCGCCCCCACCGCCGGAGGATCCGCCGCCGCTGGAGCCGCCGCTCGACGACGAACTCGACGACCCCGAATACGACGACGCCACGCTCGAGGCGATCGAGCCGACACCCGCCGCGAACGCGCCCGCGTTGAAGGCGCTGACGTTGCTGCCCGCGTACCAGTCGGGCGGGTTCTGGTCGTAGTACTTTCCGAGCGTGCCGGCCCACTCCTTCTCCAGCCCGAACAGCACCGCGTAGGGCAGCAGCTTCTCGTACACCTTGATGATCGAGCCGGCGTCGGTCGCGACGCGCTCGGCACCGGTGACGCTCTGCAGCATCTGCAGCCGGTCGGCCTCCGCGACGCGGATGAACTCCTTCAGCCCCAGCAGGTGCTCTTTCAGTTTCGCGCCGTCGGCGGTGAGCGGCTTGCGGCCGGCGACGATGGCGATCAGCCCGAGGCCCACCCAGATGATCGCGTTCACGCCGATCACGCCGATCGCGACCGCGATGTCGGTCTGCGCGTTGATCGAGGTGAGGAGGAACCCGATCCCGGCGACGATGACGAACGCGGCGACGATGAGGCCCGCCTTGCCGCCGCCCTTCTTGCGCAGCCCCGACTGCTGGGCCTGCAGCGCCGCCGACTTGGTCAACGCCACCACCTGGCGCCCCAGAACGGTGTCGTTCTTCTCGAGCCATCGCACATCGCTCGGCTCGGTCTGCGTGGCGGTGATGTTGCGCAGCGTGATGAGGCCCGGGGTGCGCAGCGAGAAGAACGCTCCCCCGAACGGCGAGAACAGCGCACCCATCACGGTCTGCTCGGCGCTCGGCAGGCTCTCGCCCGCCGTGGGGTCGGTCTGCTGCACCCCGAAGTCGGTGCCGCCGAACAGCCCGGTGCCGGGGCGTTCGACGATCTTCAGCTTGCGTTTCACGGCGAGGTCCATGATCGCCGCCGCCATGCCCTTCTTGGCCGCGCCGACGATGTTGGCCGCCAG
>DATJFV010000086.1:0-18723 GCA_035495435.1 Pseudolysinimonas sp. | reverse complement strand
ACAAGCAGCTCGCCCTCGTCATCTACCCCGAGGGCACTCTCACCCGCGAGCCCGACCTCTGGCCGATGCGCGGCAAGTACGGGGCCGCCCGCCTGGCGCTGCACTACGGGATCCCGGTGATCCCGGCGGCGAGCTGGGGGGCGCAGCGGGTGCTGCCGCGCTGGTCGAAGCGCATCTCGTGGTTTCCGCGCAAAGACATCGAGGTGGTGATCGGCGAGCCGCTCGACCTGTCGCGCTGGGTGGGCAAGCACGAGTCGCAGCAGGCGCTTGCCGCGGCGACCGACGCGATGATGGATGCGATCACGCGTCTGGTCGAAGAGCTGCGGGGTGAGAAGGCGCCGGCTGGTCCGCGCTGGGATCCGGCCGAGCACGGTCAGACCGAGTTCGGCCGCATCACCGACAGCTGATTGCCCGAGAAGCACGAGTACCGCGCCGCGCACTCGTCATTCTCGGGCAGATAGCTCAGCCGAGCACCCCGACCCCGCGCCGGGTCTCGAAGATGAGCTGTGTCTCGGTCTGCCGCACCACCCGGTGCACGGTGATGTGCTGCAGCACGAGGTCGCGCAGCTCCTCGGGGCTGCGTACCGCCACGTGCAGGTGGAAGTCGTCGGCGCCGGCCACGTGGATCGCCTCCAGCACGCCGGGGATGCGCACGAGGTCGTCGTAGAGGGCGTTGACGTGCTCGGCCCCGTGGCTGCCGAGCCGCACCTTGATGACCGCCTGGATCGGGTAGCCGAGCGCGGGCAGGTCGAGTCGGATGTTGTCACCGGTGATGATGCCGCGCTCGCGCAGCGCCCGCACCCGGTAGGCGCAGGTCGACTCGGGCAGATCGACCCGTGCGGCCAGGGCCTTGTTGCTGAGCGCTCCGTCGGCGGACAGCTCGCGCAGGATCGCCAGATCGGTGCCATCGACTTGCGGGTCGGCCAACTGTGTCCCTCCGGCGGCGTCGGTTGTTGCACGAAACGCAACCATCTTGGCATCCGGTCGCGTTGTCGTTCATCGTATGGGGTATGGATTACGTCGATGGTGACTCTCTGGCCGTTCACGCGGGGCGCGAGGATCTCGCCTCACTCGGGGTGCACGCCCTGCCGATCGATCTGTCGACGACCAACCCGCTGCCCGACATCGAGGTCGGCGGCGACTCGTACGAGGCACTCGCCACCGGCGGCCGGCCCATCGACGGCGGCTCGCACGTGTACGCCCGCCTGTGGAATCCGACCATCGCGCGCTTCGAGTCGGCCCTCGCGCAGCTTGAGGGGGCGGATGCCGCGGTCGCCTTCGCGTCGGGCATGGCGGCGATGACGGCCGCGATTCTGTCGACCACTCGCGAACGCAAGCACATCGTGGCCGTGCGCCCGCTCTACGGCGGCTCGGATCACCTGCTCGACTCGGGCCTGCTGGGCACCGAGGTCACGTTCTGCGCCGAGGACGAGGTGGCCGCAACCGTGCGCGGCGACACGGCGCTGGTCGTCATCGAGTCGCCGGGCAACCCGTCGCTCGAACTGGTCGACATCGCGGGGGTGGTGCGGCAGGCGGGCGAGGTTCCGGTGCTGGTCGACAACACGTTCGCGACCCCCGTGCTGCAGAACCCCCTCGCGCTCGGCGCGGCGTTCTCGCTGCACAGCGCCACGAAGTATCTCGGCGGCCACGGCGACGTGATCGGCGGCGTCATCGCGTGCAGCGAAGAGCGCGCCGAGGCTCTGCGCCGCGTGCGCGCCATCACCGGCGGTCTTCTGCATCCGCTGGCCGCGTACCTGCTGCACCGGGGGCTGGCGACACTGCCGGTGCGGATGCGGGCGCAGCAGGCGACGGCGCAGCGCGTCGCGACGTGGCTGGCCTCGCACCCCGCGATCGAGCGGGTGCACTATCCGGGCTTGGACGGGGACGCCCGCGGTCTGATCGGCGAGCACGCCCAGTTCCGCGGCACGGGCGCCATGATCTCGGTGACGCTGCGCGGCGGGTACGAGGCGGCCAAGACGTTCACGTCGGGGGTGCGGATGTTCACCCACGCGGTGTCGCTCGGCGGCGTCGAGAGCCTGCTGCAGCATCCGGCGGCGCTCACCCACCGGCCGGTTGCGGGCGACGCGAAACCCGACCAGGGTCTGGTGCGCCTGTCGATCGGGCTCGAGGGCTACGACGACATCGTCGCCGACCTCGGTGCGGCGCTCGACGCGATCACGCGCTAATCGGTCGTCAGCAGGTCGCGGGTGAGCTGAGTGGCGCCCGCCACGGCCGGAGCCATCACGAGGATCGCGCCGCCCGGCACCAGGAAGCACAGCTGCACGGCGACACCGAACCCGAGCGCCCGCGCACGTCGGGTGCGGAACAGCGCCCGCCGCTGCTCGTGGCTGAGCCCGCGCGCCTCCATCGGGCGTGCCGTGAGTTCCCGCGCGAGGATGCGCCCCGCGAGCACCACACCCAGCACGGCGCCGGCGACGGTGCCGACGACCGGGATGAAGCCGACCAGGGTGACGACGAGCGCGCTCAGCAGCGCGGGCGGAACGAGCCGCAGCGCGTCGGCCACCCCGCGCCAGAACCCTGGAGCGGAGCCCCGCGTGAACCCGCCGAGCTGCCCCTCGACCGCCAGCCAGATGCGCTCGTAGAACCAGTCGCCGACGATCAGGGTGAGTCCGGTGAACGCGAGCACCGCGATCACGATGAACCCGGCGAGCAGCGTCAGGGCCAGCGCGATCCGGAGCAGCTGCGCCAGGCCCGGGTCCCACGCGTCGGCGAAGGGGGTGAGCCAGCCCACGAACCCCTCACCGCCCGCCACGATGACGACGAGCAGCGCGACGAGCCCCGCGAAAACGATCGCCGCCGGAACCAGCCCGAGCAGCATCAGATCGGGCCGGCGTCGCCACCACGCGAACCCGCGGAACAGCGTCGCGACGCCGCCGAAGAACTCGGAGGCGACCGTGTGCGCCCCCGCGACAGGTCTGGCCATGCCCCCAGCCTGACAGAATGGCGACGTGGCGGGTGACGAGGTGAAGACCATGCAGCTGCCGATCGTGGGCGTGCCGCACGTCGCGGTGATCGGCGCGGGGTCGTGGGGCACCACGTTCGCCAAGATCCTCGCCGACGGCGGGTCGCGGGTGGCGGTCTGGGCGCGACGCCCCGAGCTGGCGCGCGAGATCATGCAGTCGCGCCGCAACTCCGACTATCTGCCTGGCATCAACCTGCCGCGCGGCATCTCGGCCTCGAGCCGCCTGCCCGAGGTGCTGGAGGGGGCGCAGCAGGTGTACCTGAGCGTGCCGAGCCAGTCGGTGCGTGAGAACCTGCGCATCATCCGCGAGCTGATCCCGCCGGACGCGATCATCGTGTCGCTGATGAAGGGTGTCGAGATGAGCACCCGCTCGCGCATGAGCGAGGTGATCGCGCAGGAGCTCGAGATCGGCCCCGAGCGCATCGCCGTGGTCTCCGGCCCCAACCTGGCCCTCGAGATCGCGAAAGAGCAGCCGACGGCGGCCGTCGTGTCCTCGACGGTGCTGGCCACCGCATCCGAGGTCGCGAAGGTGGCGACCAACCCCTATTTCCGCAGCTTCGTCAACACGGATGTGATCGGCACCGAATTCGGCGGCGTGCTGAAGAACCTGATCGCGGTCGCGATCGGCATCGTCGACGGTGTCGGCTACGGCGAGAACACGAAGGCGTCGATCATCACCCGTGGTCTGGTGGAGATGACGGATTTCGCGGTCGCCTATGGCGCGCGCCCCGAGACCCTGAGCGGGTTGGCCGGTCTTGGCGACCTGATCGCGACCTGCGAGTCGCCGCTGTCGCGCAACAACACGGCCGGCAGGCTGCTGGGTCAGGGCTACGCCTTCCAGGAGGTGATCGCTCAGATGAACCAGACCGCCGAGGGCCTGTCGTCGGTGGCGCCGATCCTCGAGCTGGCGGGGGCCAAGGGTGTCGAGATGCCGATCGTCAGTCAGGTCGCCGAGGTGCTGGCCGGTACGCTGAATCCGCGCGACATCGCACCGCACCTGACCACCGACACGGTCGAGCCCCAAGGCGAGTGACCCCCTCGCCGGTTGAGTAGCGCGAAGCGCGTATCGAAACCCCAGGAGAGAAATGATCCGAGTCGCCCTTCTCTTCGGCGGCCGGTCGAGCGAGCACTCCATCAGCTGCGCCACGGCGGGCGGTGTGCTGGGGGCGATCGACCGTGAGCGCTTCGAGGTCGTGCCGGTCGGCATCACCCGTGACGGCGCCTTCACGCTGCAGGACGACGAGACGGTGCGCGCCTTCACCCTCGGCCAGACGCTGCCCGAGCTGACCGACAACGGCACCCGGGTGCTGTTTCCCGAGTCGGCGGCGACCCGCGAGTTCCGCGTCGAACGCGACGGCGTGATCGAGTCGCTCGGCGAGATCGACGTCGCCTTCCCGATCCTGCACGGCCCGTTCGGTGAGGACGGCACCATCCAGGGGCTGCTCGAACTGCTCGCGCTGCCCTATGTCGGCAACGGGGTGCTCGCGTCGGCGCTCGGCATGGACAAGCACTTCACCAAGACGGTGCTGCAGGGCGCGGGGATCACGGTGGCGCCATGGGTGACGGTGTCGCGTGCCGCGCTCGCCCGCGATCCGGAGCTCTGGGATCGCCGCATCCGGGGTCTCGGGCTTCCCGCGTTCGTGAAGCCGGCGCGTGCCGGGTCGAGCGTCGGCGTCAGCAAGGTGCACGACTGGGACGAGCTTGAGACCGCGCTCGACATCGCGTTCGCCGAAGACCACACGGTGCTGATCGAGTCGGGCATCGCGGGGCGCGAAGTGGAGTGCGCGGTGCTGCAGGGCCGTGACGAAGGCCCCACGCGGGTCAGCGTGGCGGGCGAGATCGTGATGACCGGCCGCGAGTTCTACGACTTCGACGCGAAGTACCGTGACGCGCCCGGTATCGAACTAGTCTGCCCCGCCGATCTGCACGGTGCCGAGCTGGAGGAGATGCAGCGCGTCGCCGCTCGCGCGTTCGACGCCATCGGCGGCCGGGGGCTGGCGCGCGTGGACTTCTTCTTCACGGGCAGCGAGTTCGTCGTGAACGAGATCAACACGATGCCGGGGTTCACCCCGATCTCGATGTTCCCGGCCTGCTGGCTGGCGTCGGGGCTCAGCTACCCCGACCTGATCACCGAGCTGATCGAACTGGGCCTCGAAACCGCCCGCTGATTGAGTAGCGCGAAGCGCGTATCGAAATCCGCCCCCGCCGTCACTCCCCGGTGACGGTCTGATCCGTATCCGTGCAGGTCAGCCCGTTGGTCGGCGTGAACGACACCGCGTTGGCCAGGTCGTCGAGCACCACACCCGGCCCCGACGCGATGTTCTTGTCGACGGCGACATCGATCGCGGGGTCGCGGCCGAACGTGGTGAAGCGCCAGAATTTCGGGTCGCTGTCGTCACGGAGCCAGAACACGCCTTTGTCGATGCAGGGCAGCTCTGAGGCGGTGGGCACGGCGACTCCGCAGCGCAGCACGACCTGATCGGGGTCGCCCCAGGCGCCGGTGGCCTGGGCCGTGGTCTCGCGTTGGGCGAGGCCCCCGACCGTGTCGGGCAGTCGCACGATGACGGCGGCGCAGTCGGGGTTGTTGGCGTCGTCGGCCGGGTCGAGGACCACGGCGGGGGTGCAACCGGCCAGCATGAGCGCGAGGCTCACTCCGGCCGCGGCGGCCGCCCATCTGCGCTTCATCGCTCTCAGGCTAACCTGGCGCGGTGGCGATGTTCTGCGCGGGGCGCTGATGCCGACGCTGGGCGAGGTGGGCGAGGCGGCGGCGCTGCGGCGCATCTTCCCCCGGCTTCCGGATGCTGCGGCCGCCCTGCTGGGGCCGGGTGACGACGCCGCGGTGCTCGCCGCACCCGACGGCCGATTCGTGGTCACCACGGACACGATGGTGCACGGGCCGGATTTCCGGCTCGCCTGGTCGACTCCGCACGACCTGGGCTGGAAGGCGGCCGCCACCAATCTCTCCGATGTCGCGGCGATGGGCGCACGCCCGACGGGGTTGGTGGTGGCGCTCGCCGCGCCCGCCGACACCCCGGTCGAGCTGCTCGAGGGGATCGCGGACGGGCTGCGCGACGCCTGCGCCGAACTGGCTCCGGGGTGCGGGGTGGTCGGCGGCGACCTGGCGGTGTCGGCGACGCTGGTGATCGCGGTGACCGCGTTCGGCGATCTGGAGGGGCGGGATGCGGTGCTCCGCTCCGGCGCACGCCCGGGTGATGTGGTGGCGGTGTCGGGTGCTCTGGGTGTCGCAGCTGCGGGGCTGGCGTTGCTGTTCGAGCGCGGTGTCGACCGGGACGGGGTGCCCGATGCCCGCCGGGCCGAGGCTCTCCGGGGGGAGTGCCCCGACGAGATCGCGGCCCAGCTCACCCCTCGACCGCCGCTTTCCGACGGTGTCGCGGCCGCGGTATCCGGCGCCACCGCCATGCTCGACCTGAGCGACGGCCTCGCCCTCGACGCGCGGCGGCTGGCCGAGGCCAGCGGGGTCGCAGTCGACCTGAGTTCGGCGGCGGTCGGTTCGCCGCAGGCCCTGACCGGCGGGGAGGACCATGCGCTGCTGGCGACCTTCCCGGCGGGAGTGGCGCTGCCGGGCGGCTTCCACCCGATCGGCGTGGTCCGCGAGGGCGCGGGCCTGCTGGTCGATGGCCGCGCGTTCGACGCGCGTGGCGGGTGGGACCCCTACGACGACTGGAACGGCGCCGCGGGCTGAGGCGCGACGGCGAGCCAGTAGAGGGCGGTATCGCCGTAGTCTTTGCGGCGGTCGAGCACGAGCGGGGCGGGCCAGGCGGGTTCGGGGTCGCGCGACGAGCGTTCGACGATGACCACGGCATCCGGGGCGAGCAGCTCCCCGAGCGCCGCGAGTTCGCGTTCGAGTTCGTCGGCCGGCAGTTCGTAGGGCGGGTCGATGAACACGAGGTCGTACGGCCCGCGTGCCCCGAGCAGGAAGCCGTGCACGGCCTGCGCGATCACGGTGACCTCGGTCGGGGCGCCCATCGACCGGCCCACCCGCGAGGCGTTGGCGCGCATCACCGCGCCGGTGGCCCGGTCGACGAGGGTCACGCCCGCCGCGCCCCGCGAGAGCGCTTCGAGCCCGAGTGCCCCCGACCCGGCGTAGAGGTCGAGCACGCTGGCCCCGTCGACCAGGTCGCGTACCTCGAGGGCCGAGAAGATCGCCTCGCGCACCCGGTCGCTGGTGGGCCGGGTGCCCGTCTTGGGCACGTCGAGCCGCAGCGAGCCGGCGGCCCCGCCGATGATGCGGGTCACGGCGCGACCGGCACGGGCTTCGAGGTGCCGCGTGCCAGCAGCACGACGGCCACCACGACGATGACCCCGCCGAGCACCTGCACCCAGCTGATCCCGAACCCGAACGGCAGCCCGATGAGCGCCGTGAACACGACCTGCAGGTTGATGTAAATGGATGCGGTGGCCGGGTCGACGAGGCGGGTGGCGGCGTTCCACAGCACGTAGGCGGCGATCGAGGGGAAGATCACGATGTAGGCCACCGCGCCCCAGCCCGGGCCGTCCTGCGGCAGTTGCAGCCCGGTGAACGCCAGCACGGGGCTGAGCAGCACGACGGTGGTGGCCACCTGGATCGCGGTCGCTGTGATCGGCGGCACGTCGTGGAGGCGCCGGCCGACGAGGGTGTAGATCGACCAGACCAGGATGACCCCGAGCATCAGCAGGTCGCCCGGATTCAGTCCCTGCTGCAGCAGACGACCGAGGTCGCCCTCGGTGAGCACGATGGTCACCCCGATCAGCCCCAGCACGATGCCGAGGGCGGCACGCCAGCTGATCCCCACCCGGCGCCCGCCCTGCACGGCGGCGGGCAGCACGGCGGCGAGCACCACGATCAGGGCCGGGTTGACCGCGTTGATGAGCGAGGCGTTGAGCGGGCTGGTGAATTTCAGCGCGAAGTAGATGAGGAGGCTGAACCCACCGACACCGAGCACGCCCAGCAGCGTCAGCAGCGGCAGGTGGCGCAGCGCGGCGCGCCAGTCGGGCTTCTCGATCAGCTGCGCGACGACGATCAGCGGCACCAGGGCGAATGCCCAGCGCAGCCAGGTCAGCGACACCGGGTCGATGGTGTCGAGGGCGGCGGCACCGAAGACGAAGTTGCCGGCCCAGAACAGGGTGGCCAGGATGAGGAACAGCGCCGCCTTCACAAACGACACGGTATCCCGCAGCGGCCTTCTTGGAGCTTGCCGACAACACATTGGCATCACCACCAGACCCGACCGACAATCGGTGCATGACCACCCAGGCTGCCACCGCATCCGCCCACACCGAGCGTCCGACGGTCGTCGACCGCACCCCCAAGCCCAGTTTTACCAAGGGGCTGTTCCTCGGTCAGACCCAGTCGGAACTCGTCATGCCCTACCCGGTCGTCACCGGCGAGATGCGGCAGAAGGTGGATGCCGCGGTCGCGAGCGCCCGCGAGTACCTCGCCACGTTCGACGTGTGGAAGGCGGAGGAGCAGGGCTGGGTCGGCGACGACGTCATCCGTGACCTCGGTGAACGCAAGCTGACCGGCATGTTCATCGACGAGCAGTACGGCGGGCTGGGGCTCAGCCAGTCGGGCTACTGCCGGGTGATGGAGGAGTTCGGCTACGTCGACGGAACGCTCGCCGTGGTGATGGGGGTACACCAGTCGATCGGCACGAAGCCGCTCTACCTGTACGGCACCGACGAGCAGAAGGCGCGCTGGCTGCCCGACCTGGCCGCCGGGCGCAAGCTGGCCGCGTTCGTGCTGACCGAGCCGAATGTCGGTTCCGACGCGTACAACCTCGAGACCTGGGCCGAGCGCCAGCCGGATGGGTCGTGGCTGCTGAACGGCGAGAAGCGCTGGATCGGCAACGGCGACAAAGACGTTCTGACCGTGTTCGCCCGCTCCGACCTCGGGCACGTCGCCCTGATCGTCGAGAAGGGCATGGAGGGGCTCTCGACCGGGCCGCGGTTCGAGACGCTGGGGCTGAAGGCGAACCACCTCCAGCGGGTGCACTTCAAGAACGTGCGCGTGCCGGCCGAGAATCTGCTCGGCGAGCCCGGTGACGGCTTCCGCATCGCGATGAACACCCTGAACAACGGTCGGATGTCGATGGGCACCGCGATCTCGGGCGGCATGAAGCGCTTCCTCGAGCTGGCGCTGGAACACGCGTCGACGCGGAAGCAGTTCGACCGCCACCTGATCGATTTCGAGATGGTGGAGGAGAAGCTGGCCTGGATGGCGGCACAGATCTACGGCCTGGAATCCTCGAGCTACTTGACGACCGGGCTGGTGGACGCGGGCGTCGCCGACTTCTCGCTGGAGAGCGCGATGACGAAGGTCGAGTCCAGCGATCGCGGCTGGTACGCCCTCAACCGGGCCTTCCAGATCCTCGGCGGCGAGGCGTTCATGGCCCGTCACCCGCTGGCGAAGGCGCTGCGCGACTTCCGCATCTTCCCGATCTTCGAGGGCTCGAACGACGTCATGCGCGCCTACGTGGCCCTGAACGGCCTGAAGGCGCTCAGCGAGGACCTGCCCGATGTGACGGCGATCAAGCTCAGCGACCCCGGCCGGGCGTTCGGCGAGCTCGCGCCGTACGTGCAGGGGCGCATCAACCGCACCCTGCGTCCCGAGCGACTGCAGGGCGCCCACCCGACGTTCGCCGGCCGCGTCTCGAAGGTCGCGGGGCAGGTCAGCCACCTGCGCGACGCGGCCGAGTCGGCACTGCGGAAGTACGGCAAGCGGGTGCAGGAGAAGCAGCTGGTGCAGAAGCGCCTCGCCGAGGCGGCCTCGGGCATCTACTCGCAGGTGGCGGTCATCTCGCGGGCCAGCGCGACTTTCGCCCGTGACGGCGAGCCGATCTCGGGCGCCGAGAAGACGGTGGCGATGAACTACCTGAAGCGCACCGAGCGCGAGGTCAACCGCGAACTGCGCGGCCTCGAGGTCAACGACGACAAGTACGTGGCCCAGATCGGTCGCACCGTGCGCGAGCGCGGGGGCTATCCCTTCGCGTTGTAACCGGCGGCGCGGTGTGGCCGGTGGGGACGCGTAGCATTCGGGCGTGGCAGATCGCACGACACCGCACGCCGACGTGATGCGCCGGCCCCGTCAGCCGGGGCTGGTGAACAACGTCGTGTACGTGGGCGGTCAGCGCAGCGAAAGCCCCGGATCGCTGCAGGGAACATTCCGCGCCCTGCACCAGCATCCGGGCGCGCTCGCCTGGATCGGGCTGTACCGACCGGGTCGTGACCTGCTCGACCAGTTGGCCGCCGAGTTCGGGCTGCACGAGCTCGCCGTTGAAGACGCGGTGCACGCCCACCAGCGCCCCAAGGTCGAGCGCTACGGCGACACCCTGTTCATGGTGCTGCGCTCCGCCGCCTACGACGACGCTCACGAGCGGGTCGACTTCGGCGAGCTGCACATTTTCGGCGGCCCTGACTTCGTGATCACCGTGCGGCACAGCGAGGCCCCCGACCTGGCGCTGGTGCGCCAGCGGATGGAGAACACGCCGGGCGCTCTGGACGAGGGCGCTGAGGCGGTGATCTACGCGATCCTCGACGCCGTCGTCGACGGCTACAAGCCGGTGGTGGAGGGCATCGCGAACGACATCGACGAGATCGAGACCCAGGTGTTCGACGGCGACCCTCAGGTCTCGCGCCGCGTCTATGAACTCAGCCGCGAGGTGATCGAGTTCGAACGTGCCGTGGTGCCGCTGGTCAGCATCATCGACACGCTGTCCGAAGGGTTCGCCGACGGCTATGTGGGCGAGACGCTGCAGCAGTACCTGCGCGACGTCGCCGACCACGTGGTGCAGGCCAAAGAGCGCATCGAGGAGTTCCGGGTGCTGCTGCGCGACATCCTCGCCGTCAACACCAGCCTCGTCGGCCAGCGCCAGAGCGAGGAGGCGCAGCGGCTCAGCGAGGCCAGCAACCTGCAGGCCGACCAGACCCGCAAGATCTCGGGCTGGGCCGCGATCCTGTTCGCCCCGTCGCTGATCGGCTCGATCTACGGCATGAATTTCCGCTTCATGCCCGAGCTCGACCAGCCCTGGGGGTATCCGTTCGCGCTAGGGCTGATGGCGGCATCCAGCCTCGCGCTCTTCATCGTGTTCAAGAAGCGCGGGTGGCTGTAGGGCTCGACGCCCGCCTGCGCTCGGTCTTGGGCGAGCGCACGGCACAGGCGATCACCAAGGCGTTCGGGTATGAGACCGCGGGCGAGTTTCTGGCGCACTACCCGCGGCGCTACGCCAAACGGGGCGAGCTGACCTCGCTGGCCGAGCTGGCCGTCGACGAGAACGTGACGATCGTGGCGGAGGTGCGCAGCGTCACCGAACGTCCGATGCGCCAGAAGCGCGGGTCGATCCTCGAGGTGTCGATCACCGATGGTCGCGGGTTCCTGACGCTGACGTTCTTCAACCAGAAGTGGCGGGCTGCCGAGTTGCGGCCGGGCGTGCGCGGCATCTTCGCCGGCAAGGTGGGCGAGTACCGCGGCGTGCGGCAGCTGGCGCACCCCGACTACGAACTGTTCGGCTCGGCCGAGCCGTCCGGCGGCCTCGCGCTCGAGGGCGGTCCCGCGCCGACGGTGATCAGCGTGCCGACCACGATGGCACGCGAGTGGGCCGAGCAGCCGATCCCGATCTATCCGGCCACGGGCACTCTCGCCAGCTGGCAGTTGGCCAAAGCGATGGAGGTCGTGCTCGGCGGCCTGCCGGCCGACCTCGACGACCCGGTTCCGGATGCGGTGCGCGCCGCCCGCGGTCTGCTTCCGTTCGCCGAGGCGCTGCGTCTCATCCACCGCCCGACGACCGATTCCGACTGGAAGCGGGCGCAGGACGCGCTGCGGTTCCAGGAGGCGTTCGTGCTGCAGGCCGGGTTGCTGCGCCAGCGTGCCGAGCGTCGCTCGGCCGGCGCGATGCCGCGGGTGCCGGGGCGCTTCTCCGCCGAGTTCGAAGAGGCGCTGCCCTTCGCCCTCACCCACGACCAGCTGAGCGTGGGGGCCGAGATCGAACGCGACCTGGCCGCCGGGGTTCCCATGAACCGGCTGGTGCAGGGCGAGGTCGGGTCGGGCAAGACCCTGGTGGCGCTGCGGGCGATGCTGGCGGTGGCCGACTCGGGCGGGCAGTCGGCGTTCCTGGCGCCCACCGAGGTGCTGGCCGGGCAGCACCTGCGCTCGCTGGTGTCCTCCCTCGGGCCTGACCTGGCGGCGCGGCTGCGGCCCACGCTGCTCACCGGCCAGCTGCCCGCAGCCGACCGCCGGCGCGCGCTGCTGGCCACCGCATCCGGGGGTGCGTCGATCGTGGTGGGCACCCACGCGCTGCTCGGCGACCAGGTGACCTTCGCCGACCTCGGGCTCGTCGTCGTCGACGAGCAGCACCGGTTCGGTGTGGATCAGCGCGAGGCGCTGCGACTGAAAGGTGCCGCGCCGCACGTGCTGGTGCTGACCGCGACGCCGATCCCGCGCACCGTGGCGATGACGGTGTTCGGCGACCTCGACGTCTCGACCATCGCCGAACTGCCCGCCGGCCGGTCGCCGATCGTGTCGCACGTCGTCGCGCTCGTCGACCATCCCGGCTGGGAGAACCGCATCTGGGAGCGTCTGGCGGAGGAGCTGGCGCAGGGGCGGCAGGGGTTCGTCGTGTGTCCCGCGATCGACGTGCCCGCCGCGGGCGCCACCGCGGCCGCGCGCCGGGCGGCCGCCGAAGACGACCCCGACGCGCTCGCCGACCCCGAAGCGCCGCCGGGTGCGGCCGTGCTGCCGACCCTCGAGCAGGTGCGGGCGAACCCGCTGTTCGCCGGCCGACGTGTCGAGCCGCTGCACGGGCGCATGAGCTCGGAGGAGAAGGACGCCACCATGCGCGCCTTCGCCCGCGGCGAGATCGACGTGCTCGTCGCCACCACCGTCATCGAGGTAGGTGTCGATGTGCCGAACGCCTCGACGATGATCGTGCTCGACGCCGACCGTTTCGGGGTGGCGCAGCTGCATCAGCTGCGCGGCCGCGTCGGACGCGGCGGCGTGCCGGGGCTGTGCCTGTTCGTGACCCGTTCCGAGCCGGCGACGGTGGCGCGCGAACGCGTCGACGCGGTGGCCGCCACCCTCGACGGGTTCGAGTTGGCGCAGGTCGACCTCGAGCTGCGCCGCGAAGGCAACGTGCTCGGCGCCAACCAGTCGGGCGGGCGCTCGTCGCTCAAACTGCTGCGAGTGGCGCGCGACGGCGAACTGATCGCCGAGGCCCGCGCGGCGGCGGAGGCGGTGCTGGATGCCGACCCGGCACTCGCGGGGCATCCCGCCCTGGCAGAGGCGCTGGCCCGCCGTCTCGATGAGGCCGAGCGGGCGTTCCTCGCGAAGGGGTGAGGCGTCACAGCCCACTGTCACGAAGCTGTAACGGGGGACCGGTAGGCTGCCGACCATGAGCCGGATCGCCGTCGTTCCGGGGTCGTTCGACCCCGTCACCCTCGGGCACATCGACGTGATCGGCCGCGCCGCGAACATCTTCGACGAACTGCATGTGCTCGTGGTGCACAACCCCGACAAGACCGCCCTGCTGCCGATCGCGCAGCGGGTCTCGCTGATCCAGGAATCGGTGGCCGAAGCGGGTCTGCCCGACAACATCCTGGTGACCTCGTGGTCGGTCGGGCTGCTCGTCGACTACTGCACCGACGTCGGCGCCTCGGTGCTGGTGAAGGGCATCCGCTCGCAGGTGGACGTGGCTTACGAGACGCCCATGGCGATCGTCAACCGCAACCTCGCCGGCGTCGAGACGATTTTCATGCTGCCCGAGCCGGGGCACGCGCACGTGTCGAGCTCGCTCGTGCGCCAGGTGGCGTCCCTCGGCGGTGACGTCGCCCCGTACGTGCCGGCGGCGGTGGCAGCGTTCCTGCAGAGCGATCGCTGAGCGCACGCGCCAAGATGGGAGCATGACGCTCCAGCTCGGCTACGCGGCGATGCTCGAGCAGTTCCATCCGACCGAGGTGTTCGAGCTGGCGCGGGCCGCCGAGCAGCACGGCTTCTCGGGGGTGATGGCCGCCGACCACTATCAGCCGTGGCTGCCGCAGCAGGGTCAGGCGTCGTTCGTCTGGAACGTGCTCTCGGCCCTCGGGCAACTGACCGCGGGAGACCTCGGGACGGGCGTCACCGCGCCCACCTTCCGCTGGCATCCGGCGATGGTCGCCCAGGCCAGCGCCACGCTCGCCGCCATGTATCCGGGGCGGCACTGGCTGGGGCTCGGCTCGGGCGAGGCGCTGAACGAGCACGTGGTGGGGCAGTACTGGCCCGACGCCCCCGAGCGCATCAGCCGCATGTTCGAGGCGGTCGACATCATCAAGAAGCTGTTCGCGTCGGGGCACTCGGGCAAGGATGTGCGGCACGAGGGGCAGTACTACCGGCTGGAGTCGACGCGGCTGTGGACGATGCCCGAGGTCGCGCCCGACATCCTGGTGGCGGCGAGCGGTCCGGTCACCGCGCGCCGCGCCGGCCGCACCGTCGACGGGCTGATCACCGAGGCGGCGCCCCGCGAGCACCTCGAGCTGCTGCTGAAGCGTTTCGGCGAGGGCGCGCGCGAGGCCGGCCGCGACGCGACGCGCATGCCGAAGGTGCTGCGCCTGCACCTCAGCTGGGCCGAGACCGACGAGCAGGCCGCCGCCAACGCCGTCACCGAGTGGCCCAACCTGGCGCTGCGGTTCAGCAAGAGCGACATCCGCTCGCCGTACGAGCTCGAACAGATGGCGCGCATGGTGCGTCGCGACGACTTCGCGATCACGATCGGCGCCGACCCCGACTTGCACCGGGCCGCGATCCAGGCGTACGCCGACCTCGGGTTCGACCGCATCTACCTGCACAATGTGGGCCGCAACCAGCGCGAGTTCCTCGAGGTGTTCGGCCGCGAGGTGCTGCCGAAGGTGACGCGATGAGGCTCGAGGCCTGGGCGGTCGCGCTGCCCGAGGTCGGGCCAGGCGATGACCTGGTCGCCCTGATCGCCGATGCCGTGGGGGCTGAGCTGCGCGACGGCGACATTCTGGCGGTCACCTCCAAGATCGTGAGCAAGGCGGAGGGGCGTCAGGTCGCCGCCGCCGACCGCGAGCAGGCCATCACCGAGCAGACCGTGCGGCTCGTCGCCTCGCGCGCCCACGCCCGTGGAGTCACCCGCATCGTCGAGAACCCGCAGGGGCTCGTGATGGCCGCCGCCGGGGTCGACGCCTCGAACGCACCCGACGGGGTGGTGCTGCTGCTTCCGGAGGACCCCGACGCGTCCGCCCGCGCCCTGGCCACCGGCCTGCGCTCGGCGACCGGAGCCGCCGTCGGCGTCATCATCACCGACACCCTCGGCCGGGCCTGGCGCGAGGGGCAGACCGATGCCGCGATCGGAGCCGCGGGCGTGCACGTGGTGAGCGATCTGCGCGGGACGACCGACGCATCCGGTCACCTGCTGGAAGCCACGATCGCCGCCGTCGCCGACGAGATCGCCGCCGCCGCCGACCTGGTGAAGGGCAAGGCGTCGGGCATGCCGGTCGCCGTCGTGCGGGGGCTCGGGCACCTGGTCGGCGCACTCGACCTGCCGGGCGCGCGTGCGCTGATCCGCCCGCCCGAGCAGGACATGTTCCGGCTCGGGTCGGACGAGGCGTGGCGCGAGGGCTACGAGGCGGGTCTGCGCGCTCGCGTCACGGATGGAGACACTTCACAGTAGGGAGACCGGCTCACCAATGGCAGACTGCAGAAGATGAATGCCCACACGGAGCAGGCCGACGACGCCACTGCCCAGGCGGAGTCGCTGCCCACACCCGAGTTCCTGCTGGACAGCCGCGCCGTGATGGCTGCGGTCGAGACCGTCATCGACGGCAAGCGCGAGGCGGTCGAGATCGCCACCACCGTGCTGCTGGCCGAGGGTCACCTGCTCGTCGAGGACGTGCCCGGCGTCGGCAAGACGATGCTGGCGAAGGCGCTCGCGAAAGCGGTCGACTGCACGGTCAGTCGCATTCAGTTCACGCCCGACCTGCTGCCCGCCGACATCACCGGCGTCAGCATCTACAACCAGGCCGAGCGGCGTTTCGAGTTCAAGCCCGGCCCGGTGTTCGCCAACATCGTCATCGGCGACGAGATCAACCGCGCCAGCCCCAAGACCCAGTCCGCGCTGCTGGAGAGCATGGAGGAGGGCCAGGTCTCGGTCGACGGCGAGACGTACGAACTGCCCGTGCCGTTCACGGTGATCGCGACGCAGAACCCGATCGAGATGGAGGGCACCTACGCCCTTCCCGAGGCCCAGCGCGACCGGTTCATGGCGCGCATCTCGATGGGGTATCCGGATGCGGCGAACGAGGCCGCGATGCTGCGCAGCCGCGAGGGTGGCAGCCCACTCGACGCGCTGAACCCGGTCGTCACGATCGAGCGTCTCGGCCGGATGATCGCCACCGTGCGCGCCGTCTACGTCAGCCCGGCGGTCGAGCACTACGCGGTGGCGATCGCGTCGGCCACCCGCGTCGACCGCGACCTGCGGCTCGGCGCCAGCCCCCGTGCCACGCTGCAGCTGGTGCGGGCGGCGAAAGCCCGCGCCGCGCTCGACGGCCGCGACTTCGTGCTTCCGGATGACATCGACGCACTCGCCGTTCCGGTGCTCGCGCACCGCCTGGTGCCGACCCGAGCCGCCCTCGGAGCCAGTCCGCTCGGGGCGGAAGCGCTTGCCGAGATTACCGCACGCATCGTCGCCTCCACCCCGGTGCCGCTCGGAGCAGCCGGACCGGCCTGATGGCCAGGAAGCCCGCCCCGCGCCGCCGTGACGGCGACTCACTGCTGCGCCGCCGGGCCGCACACCTCACCCCGCGCGGCATCGTCACCACCGCGATCGGGGTCATCTGCCTGATCCTCGGCTACAGCGCCGGGCGCCGGGAGATCCTGGTGGTCGCGGGTGCCGCGCTGTTGCTCGTCGTCGCCGGGCTGATCGTGGTGCGCTCGCGGCGGCCCCGGTTCGAGATCATCCGGCTGTTCGCGCCTCCCGTGGTGTCGGCCGGCGGGGCGACGCGGGTGACCGTGCGGGTGCGCAACGTGGGGTCGAGTGCGAGCACCCCGCTGCTCTGGAACGACGCGATCCCGTGGGCGCAGCCGATGGCGCCGCACGAACTGCCGGCGATCCCGATCGGGTCGGCGCTGCGGCGGGTGCGGGCCGTGGACTACGACATCGAACCGCCGCGCCGGGGGCTCTATGCCATCGGACCGTTCGTGGTGGAGTACGAGGACCCGTTCGGCATGGTCAACTCGGTGCTCGCGGTGGGGGAGGCGGACCGCCTGGTGGTGGTGCCCGAGGTGGTCGAGTTGCCGATGGGCGGCCCGACGCTGGCCGACGGCGAGGGCAACGCGCAGCTGGTGCAGCGTCGGGTGACGGGCAACGACGACGACCTGACGACACGCGAGTACCGGCCGGGCGACGCGCTGCGCCGGGTGCACTGGCGCGCCTCGGCCCGGCACGGCGAGCTGATGGTGCGGCAGGAGGAGCATCGCAGCCACCCCGACGCCCGCATCCTGGTCGACACCCGCCAGGCCGGCTACCCCGACGCCGTTCCCGACCCCGGCGACACCTGGACGCCGACCGCGTTCAGCGAGCGTTTCGAGTGGGCGGTGCGGATGACGGCGTCACTCGGCGCGCACCTGGAGGCCTCGGGTTTCCGGGTCTTCATCGAGGAGACCGGGGTGCCCCAGATCGAGGCGCCGGGGGACCGTTGGCAGGGCGGCCACCGCGCCGACGCGTTCCTCACCAGCCTGGCGGCGGTGCGGCTGATCGACCGAGCGCAGGATGCGGTGGGTGCGGCGGTCGCCACCGACCCCGAAGGGCCGGTGTTCGCGCTGCTCGCCGATCCCGACGAACAGACGCTCGCCTGGGTGCTGAAGCGGCGCCGCGCAGGTCAGCTGGCCCTGGCCTTCCTGATCGGCTCACGACCCGCGCTGCGGGAGCGGCTGACGGATGCCGGCTGGGAGTGCGTCGACGTGCACGAGTGGACCGACCCGGCCGAGGCGTGGCAGTCCGCCGGTCACCGGCAGGGGGTGGGGGCATGAGCACCGCCACCCGCACGCGTCCGCCCGCGGCACCCGCCTCCCGCGGCGCGACCCGCACCCCGAGCGCCCCTGCACGTCGCGCGCGCCCCGGGTTCGGCGCCGTCGACTGGCGTGCGACGCTGCTCGCGCTCGGCTCGCTGCTGGCCGCCTACGGCAGCCTGCACACCGTGCTGCAGGACATCAGTTGGTGGCTGGTCGGCGCCGCGTTCGCCGCCGGCGTGTTCCTGGCGGCTGCACTCACGCGAACGTGGACCCGGTCGCGCTGGGCGCCGCCGCTCGTCGCGATCGGCCTCAGCATCCTGGGCGTCACCGCCGGTTTCGGCGGCGACAAGGCGTTCCTCGGCCTGCTGCCGACCTTCGAGAGCGGCGACGCGATCAACGCCGTCGTCGCCCAGGGCTGGGAGTCGATCCAGGAGCAGCGGGTACCTGCGCGCCCCGACCTCGGCATCGTGCTGCTGCTGGCCCTGTTGATGATCGGCTGCGCGCTGTTCGCGGATGCCGCGGTCGCGATCGTGCGCGCCCCCGCCCTGGTGGCGGCCCCGGTGCTGACGCTGCTGGCCGTGCCGGTCATGGTGCGCCCCGGACTCGGCGACCCGCTGTGGTACCTGCTGGCGGCGGGCCTGTTCCTCGGCGTGCTGAGGATCGGCAGGCGCCCCGCATCAGGAGCGGTCGTCGTGCTGACCGGTGCGATCGTGCTCGGCGGGAGCCTCGTGGCGCCGACGTTCCT
>DATJFV010000085.1:0-19808 GCA_035495435.1 Pseudolysinimonas sp. | reverse complement strand
GTTGGCGTCGATCTGCGCGGCACCCGTGGCCCGGATGGTCTCCTCCACCCGCTGCGCCAGCAGCGCCAGGTCGGCGTCGCTGACCGGACGCCCCTGGCACGCCTTGCGCACGCCGGCGACGATCTTCTCGCGGCTGAACGACTCGACGATGCCGTTGCGTTTGATGACGCTCAGGCTCGCCGTCTCGGTGGTCGAGAATCGCCGCCCGCACTCCGGGCACTGCCGGCGGCGCCGGATCGCCAGGCCGTCATCGCTCGTGCGCGAATCGACGACCCGGCTGTCGGGGTGGCGGCAGAACGGGCAGAACATGGCCCCCAGGATAGCCTCAGTCGGATGCCGTGGCCGGGAACCGGGCGTCCACCGCGTCGCCGTGGGCCGGCAACTGTTCGGCGTCGCTCAGCACCCGGATCGCGTCGCGCACACCCGCGAGCCCCTCGTGGTCGTACCGCACGATCTGCTGCGACCGCAGGAAGGTGGCGGCTCCGAGGCCCGGGGAGAACCGCGACTGACCGCCGGTCGGCAGCACATGGTTCGATCCCGCAAGGTAATCGCCGAGGCTGACCGGTGCGTCCGGTCCGAGGAAGATCGCGCCCGCGTTCTCGATGAGATCGAGCGTCGCCCCCGGATCGGCCGTCTGCACCTCGAGGTGCTCCGGGCCGTAGGCGTTGCTGAATGCCGCAGCGGCGGGGATGTCGTCGACGAGCACGATCGCGGACTGGGGGCCGCTCAGGGCCTCCCGTACGCGCGCGGAATGCGCGGTGGAGGCGGCCAGCTGCTCCAGGTGCTCGGTCACGCGCCCGGCGAGCAGTTCGGAGTCGGTCACCAGCACCGCGGCGGCCAGCTCGTCGTGCTCCGCCTGGCTGATCAGGTCGGCGGCGACCAGTCGGGCGTCGGCCTGCTCGTCGGCGATCACCACGATCTCGGTCGGTCCGGCCTCGGAGTCGATGCCGACGTCACCGCGTACCAGCCGCTTCGCCGCGGCGACATAGACGTTGCCCGGACCGGTGATCAGATCGACCGGATCCAGCCCGAGCGACGCGACACCGTAGGCCAGAGCCCCGATCGCGCCGGCGCCGCCCATGGCGTAGACCTCCTCGACGCCGAGGATCCCGGCCGCGCCCAGAATGACGGGATGCACTCCCCCGCCGTAGGCGGCCTGCGCCGGCGAGGCCAGCACCACCGACCGCACGCCCGCGACCTGCGCGGGCACCACGTTCATCACCACACTCGACGGGTACACCGCCTTGCCGCCCGGCACGTAGAACCCGACGCGCTCGACCGGCTGCCAGCGCTGGACGACCTCCGCACCCGGTCCCAGCCGGGTCACCGCGGGCGGGGGGACCTGCGCCTGGCTCGCAGCGCGCACCCGGGCGACGGCCTCCGTGATCGCGTCGCGGATCGCGGGGTCGAGGGCCGAGACCGCGGCGGTGATGGCCGCCGGATCGACGCGCACCGCATCCGGACGGACCCGATCGAGGCGCTCGGCCTGATCACGCAGGGCGTCCTCGCCCCGCGCCCGCACATCCGCGATCAGCTCGGCGGCGGCGTGCGTCGCGGCCGCCACGTCGACGCGCGCCCGCGGGACGAGACCGACCAGTTCGGCTCGGGAGGGGCGACGGCCGCGGAGGTCGAGGGTCGTGATCATCGCACCCCATGCTATGGGGCCAGCATGCGCGCGCCGTCCGGTGTTGGATGGAGAGGTGCACGACGTGGACGCCTTCAAGGCCGCGTTCCGCCGCCTCGCGGCCGGAGTGTCGGTGGTGACCGCCCTGCACCCCGACGGGCGTCCGGCGGGCTTCACCGCGACATCCGTGGCCTCGCTGGCGGCCATCCCGCCGATGGCCACCTTCAACATGGCCCGCAAAGCCAGCGCCTGGCCGGCGATCGAGCAGACCAGTCACGTGCTGATCCACTTCCTCGGCGTGCGCAACCGGGCGGCGGCCGAGCAGCTCTCGCTCGACGCCTCCGAGCGGTTCACCGGAGATCACTGGGCGCCCGGACCGCTGGGACTGCCGCTCCTGAACGATGTGCCTGCGTGGATGGTCTGCCGCATCATCGGGCGATACCCCGTCGAGGAGAGCGCGGTGGTGGTCGTGCAGATCGAGGACGGCGGATTGGGCGACCCCGACGTGCCCCTGCTCTACCACGAACGCGAGTACTGGAAGCCGGGAGACCGCGCGTAGCGCCCCGCTACACGAGGCAGTTGGGCCCGAGGAGGCTCTTCAGCTCGCCATACAGGTCGGCGGTGACCGAGACCGGGTACGGGATCTCGAACATGCGCGCGTTCTCGCCGCGCACCAGGCGGAGCCGTACCTCGTTGTCGCCGCGGTGCCGGATGAGGACGTCGTTGAGCGCGCTGATCACCTCGGTGGTCGCCCGCACCTCGGGCACGGAGATCACCAGCGGACCTGAGCCGAGACTCGATCCGGTGTCGGGCACGAACATCGACACCGCATGCAGGTTCATGCCGTCATCGCGCAGGCTGACGCGGCCTTTGACGACGACGATCGAATCGCCGACGAGCGCCGGAGCGAACTCCTGATAGGTCTTGCCCATGAACATGACGGTGATCTCGCCGCCGAAGTCTTCGACCTGAACCATGCCGTACGGGTTGCCCGAGTTGCGCGCCGTGCGGTGCTGCACGCTCGTCACCAGCCCCGCGATGGTCACCGTCTCGCCGTCGCCCGCGGTCTCACCGGCGAGCAACTCAGCGATTCCGATGCTGGCGTGGCGAGCCAGCTGCGACTCCAGACCCGCCAGCGGATGGTCGCTGACGTACAGGCCCAGCATCTCGCGCTCGGCCGCCAGCTTCTCGCGTTTGGGCCACTCGGGTCGTTCCGGGATCGCCTCGGTCGCGTGCTCCGGCTCATCCCACAGGCTGTCGAAGTCGAAACCCACCTGGCCGTTCGCCTCGGCGCGCTTGTCGCTCACCGCCCGCTCGACGGCGCCCTCGTGGATCTCGATCAGTGCCCGCCTCGTCGACCCGAGTGAGTCGAACGCCCCCGCCTTGATGAGGGATTCGACGGTGCGCTTGTTGGCGGCCTGCAGGGGCACCTTGCGCAGGAAGTCGTGGAACGAGGCGAAGCGGCCCTTCTCCTCGCGTGCGGCGCGGATCTGCTCGACGACGCCGAATCCGACGTTGCGGACCGCTCCCAGACCGAACCGGATGTCTTCGCCCACGGCGGCGAAGTATCCGATCGACTCATTCACATCGGGTGCCAGCACCTTGATGCCCATGCGCCGGCACTCGTTGAGGTACATGGCGAGCTTGTCGCGGGCGTCGCCCACGCTGGTCAAGAGCGCCGCCATGTACTCGGCCGGGTAGTGCGCCTTGAGGTAGGCGGTCCAGTAGCTCAGCACGCCGTATGCCGCCGAGTGCGCCTTGTTGAAGGCGTAGTCGGAGAAGGGCAACAGGATCTCCCACAGGGTCTTGATCGCGACGTCGGAGTAGCCGTTGGCCTTCATCCCGGCGACGAAGCCCTCGTACTGTTTGTCGAGCTCGGACTTCTTCTTCTTGCCCATCGCGCGGCGCAGGATGTCGGCCTGACCGAGCGTGAAGCCCGCGACCTTCTGCGCGATCGCCATGACCTGCTCCTGGTAGATGATCAGGCCGTAGGTCGTATCGAGAATGTCGCCGAGCGACTCCGCGAACTCCGGGTGGATCGGCGTGATCGGCTGCTGGCCGTTCTTGCGCAGGGCGTAGTTGGTGTGCGAGTTCGCGCCCATCGGACCCGGGCGGTACAGCGCGATGAGGGCCGAGATGTCTTCGAAGTTGTCGGGCTTCATCAACCGCAGCAACGACCGCATCGGCCCGCCGTCGAGCTGGAAGACGCCCAGCGAGTCACCGCGCTGCAGCAGAGCGTAGGCCTCGGGGTCGTCGTAGGCGAGCTCTTCCAGCACCGGGCGGAAGCCGCGGTTGGCCTCGATGTTGTCCAGGGCGTCGTCGATGATGGTCAGGTTGCGCAGGCCAAGGAAGTCCATCTTCACCAGGCCCAGCGACTCCGCGGCAGGGAAGTCGAACTGCGTGACGATCTGGCCGTCCTGCTCGCGCTTCATGATCGGGATCACGTCGGCGATCGGCTCGCTCGACATGATGACGCCGGCGGCGTGAACTCCCCACTGCCGCTTCAGGTTCTCGATGCCGCGAGCGGTCTCGAACACCTTCGCCGCCTCGGGGTCGCCCTGGATGAGCGCGCGGATGTCGCCGGCCTCCTTGTAGCGGTCGGAGGACGAATCGGTGACATCCCCCAGCGGCATGTCCTTGCCCATCACCGGTGGCGGGAACGCCTTGGTCAGCTTCTCGCCCACCGAGAACGGCATGCCGAGCACGCGGGTACTGTCCTTCAGCGCCTGCTTGGCCTTGATCGTGCCGTAGGTGACGATCTGTGCGACGCGCTCTTCGCCGTACTTGTCGGTGACGTAGCGGATCACCTCGCCGCGTCGACGCTCGTCGAAGTCCACGTCGAAGTCGGGCATCGACACGCGATCAGGATTGAGGAACCGCTCGAAGATCAGGCCATGGCGCAACGGGTCGAGGTCGGTGATACGCATGGCATACGCGGCCATCGAGCCGGCACCGGATCCACGGCCGGGCCCGACGCGGATGCCGTTGCGCTTCGCCCAGCCGATGAAGTCGGCGACCACCAGGAAGTAGCCGGGGAACCCCATCTGCTTGATGACGCCCACCTCGTAGTCGGCCTGGCGACGCACCTCGTCGGGAATGCCGCCGGGATAGCGGTCGGCGAGGCCCTTCTCGACCTCTTTCTCGAACCAGCTCGCCTCGGTCTCGCCCTCGGGCACCGGGAAGCGCGGCATGTAGTTGGCGCCGGTATCGAACTGCACCTCGCACCGCTCGGCGATGAGCAGTGTATTGTCGCACGCCTCGGGGTGATCGCGGAACAGCTGCCGCATCTGCTGCGGCGTCTTCAGGTAGAACTCGTTGGCGTCGAACTTGAACCGGTTGGGGTCGGCGAGCGTCGACCCGGACTGGATCGCCAGCAGGATCTCTTGCGCCGCCGCGTCGTGCGCGTGCACGTAGTGCAGGTCGTTCGTGGCGACCAGCGGCAGCTTCAACTCGCCCGCGAGGCGGATCAGGTCGCCCATCACACGCCGCTCGATCCCGAGCCCGTGATCCATGATCTCGACGAAGAAGTTGTCCCGCCCGAAGATGTCGCGGAACTCGGCGGCCGCCGTCACGGCCTCGTCCCACTGCCCGAGCCGCAACCGGGTCTGCACCTCGCCCGACGCGCACCCCGTGGTGGCGATGATGCCGTCGTGGTACTGGCTCAGCAGTTCGCGGTCCATGCGGGGCTTGAAGTAGTAGCCCTCGATCGACGCCAGCGACGACAGCTTGAAGAGGTTGTGCATGCCGGCCGTGTTCTCGGCCAGCATGGTCATGTGGGTGTAGGCGCCCGAGCCCGACACGTCGTCTTCGCCGCCGTTACCCCAGCGCACGCGGGTCTTGTCCGTGCGATGGGTGCCCGGGGTGAGGTAGGCCTCGGTGCCGATGATCGGCTTGACGCCGGCCTCGGTGGCCTGCTTCCAGAAGTCGAACGCGCCGAAGTTGTTGCCGTGGTCGGTGACCGCGATCGCCGGCATGCCCTGCTCGACGACGGCCTTCATCAGGTCGCCGACACGCGCGGCGCCATCCAGCATCGAGTACTCGCTGTGCACGTGCAGGTGCACGAAGGAATCACCGGAAGCCATCTCGGCTCCCACCCTAATCCGCGCGGAGGACGTCCAGCGCGTGCTGCAGGTCTTCGGGATAGCGTGTCTCGAACTCGACCCGTTCTCCGCTTCCCGGATGCCGGAACGCGAGGCGAACGGCGTGCAGCCACTGCCGGGTCAGGCCCAGTCTCTGCGCGAGAGCCGGGTCCGCGCCGTAGAGCAGATCGCCCACGCACGGGTGACGCTGGGCGGCCATGTGCACGCGGATCTGATGGGTTCGGCCGGTTTCGAGGTGAATCTCGAGCAGGGTCGCTCCGCGCATCGCCTCGAGCGTGTCGTAGTGCGTCACGCTCGGCTTTCCGTCGGCGGTGACCGCGAACTTCCAGGCCGCGCCGGGATGCCGGCCGATCGGCGCGTCGATCGTCCCCGAGAACGGGTCGGGGTGGCCCTGGACGACGGCGTGATAGATCTTGTCCACCTCGCGGTCGTGGAACTGCCGTTTGAGTTCGCTGTAGGCGCGCTCGCTCTTGGCCACCACCATCAGACCGCTCGTCCCCACGTCGAGCCGGTGCACGATGCCCGCCCGCTCCGCTGCACCCGACGTCGAGATCCGGAAGCCCGCACCGGCCAGCGCCCCGAGTACGGTTGGCCCCTCCCAGCCGCTGGCCGGATGCGCGGCGACACCCACGGGTTTGTCGATCACGACGATGTCGTCGTCATCATGGACGATCACGAAACCCGGAACCAGCGTCGGGACGACCGCCGGGGCGGTCTTCGGAGTCCACTCCACCTCGAGCCAGCCCCCGGCGGTAAGCCGATCGGACTTGCCCAGCCTGTGCCCATCGAGGTGCGCGCCGCCGGCGTCGATGACCTCCGCGGCGAACGTGCGCGAGAACCCGAGCAGCTTGGCCAGGGCGGCGTCGGCGCGCTCGCCCGCGAGGCCGTCGGGGACGGGCAGGCCGCGTCGCTCTGCCGACGACGCGGTCACCTCACTCCTCGTGCGCGGCGCCGCTGGCGGGAGCGTCATCGGTGGGACGGGCGGTGGTACGCACCATGGGCGTGCGCACGCCGTTCAGACCCACGCCGCGCAACGACAACAGGATGAACAGACCCATGCTGGCGACGATCGCGATGTCGGCACCGTTGAAGATGGCCGGGAATCCCCACACCTGGATGAAGTCGACGACGTGCCCGGTACCGAAGCCCGGCTCGCGGAAGAGCCGGTCGGTCAGGTTGCCGAGCGCGCCGCCCAGCACCAGCCCGAACATGGTGGCCCAGCCGAGCGACCGGATCCGCGGGGCGAAAATGCCGATGAAGACGATCACCCCCGCCGCGACCAGCGACAGGATCCAGGTGAATCCGCTCGCGAGCGAGAACGCCGCCCCGGAGTTCTTCACGTAATGGAACTGCAGCAGGTCACCGAGAACCGGGATGCTGTGGCCCAGTTCGAGGTTGGTGGTGATCAGGTATTTGGCACCCTGGTCGATCGCATAGACCGCGACCGCGACTCCGGCGAGCAGCAGAAGCGCACGGGCGCTGACTCGCCCGCGCTGCAGCTGACCCTCTGCCGGAGCCTCAGTTGCCCTGGGCAAGACCGGGGTAGTTCGACGGCCCGGCGGGGGCCGCAGTGGCGGCGTCACCGGGCTGCGGGAACGCCGAGAAGTCGCTCGGCTGCGGGCCGTTGTAGGCCGGCGCCGGCTGGGGCGCCGGGTACTGCTGCGGGGCCGGGCCGGCGGCCTGCTCGGCCGGTGCCTGCGCCTGCGGCGACTGCTGCTGGGGCTGCGCCGGAGCCTGCTGCGCCGCCGGACCGGCGGTGACCGCGGCAGGCACGGCTGCACCGGTGGTCAGCGCATTCGACGACTCGAGTTCGCGCAACTGGCCCTCGATGTAGCCCTTGAGCTTGCTGCGGTACTCGCGCTCGAAGGTGCGGAGCTCGTCGATCTGACGCTCGAGGGAGGCGCGCTCCTGCTCGAGCTTGCCGAGCTGCGTGCGCTGCGCCTGCTCGGCCTCGGAGACCACGCGCGCGGCAGCGGCGTGGCCCTCGGCGATGAGGGCGTCGCGCTTCTCCATGCCCTCACGCACGTGCTCCTCGTGGAGACGACGGGCGAGCTGGAGCAGGTTGTTGGTGTTCGCCGGGTCGCTCGGGTCGCCCGACACGGCCTGGGGTGCGAATACGGGCTCCGGGGCCGCAACGGGAGCGGGCGCAGCAGCCGGCGCAGCCGCCATGGCGCCGGACTGGAGCTCGTTGATGCGAGCGTCGGCGGCCATCAGGCGCTGCCGGAGCTCTTCGTTCTCCTGGTTGAGGCGCCGCAGCTCGACGACGACTTCGTCGAGGAAGTCATCGACCTCGTCCTGGTCGTAGCCCTCGCGGAACTTGGTCGGGTTGAAACGCTTGTTGACCACGTCTTCCGGCGTCAGGGCCATGACTCACCTCTACTGCTCATGCGGGTTCCAGGTCTCACCCACCGGGTGAGAGTTCCAGAGTACAACGGAACGACCACGTTACCTGAGGGGTTGGCGTGAAACACGCACTCCCCCACAGCCCACCGAATCGGGCTACTGGCCGAAGAAGCCGGCCTCGACCTCGGTCTCGACCTCGCCCTGCTCGCCGCTCACCGCGACGTGCTCGGGCGAGAGCAGGAACACCTGATTGGTGACGCGCTCGATCTTCCCGTACAGACCCTCGGTCAGTCCGCAGGCGAAGTCGATCAGTCGCTTGGCATCCGGGGCGCTCATCTGCGACAGATTCACGATGACCGGAACGCCCTCGCGGAAGGTCTGCGCGATCAGCTGAGCATCGCGGTACTGCCGCGGGTGCACGGTGAGGATCTCGTTCATCCCGGGAGCGGCGTGCCGGCTCGGCGCGGGTCGGCGTAGCGGCGTCACCTCGGCGCGCTTGGTCTCGTGACGGTCGGCGCGATCCGCCCTCGACACCGGCGCGACAGGAGCCGCGGGCATCGGGTCGTCGTCATACGCCTCATCGGCCAGGCCGAGGTAGACCATCGCCTTGTGCATGGGGTTCGCCATCATGTCCTCCGAGAATCAAGCTGCTCGGCTCGACATTAACCCGGGAGCGGGCGGTTTCCGGTGATTGCCGTGCCGATGCGAAGGTGTGTCGCGCCCTCGGCGATCGCCTCGGCGAAGTCGCCCGACATGCCCGCCGAGATCGCGGTGGCCGCCGGAACGATCGACCGGATGCGATGCGACACCTCCCGCACACGGGCGAACGCCGCGCGCGGCTCGGCTCCGAGCGGCGCGACCGCCATGACACCGCGCAGGCTCAGCCCCTCGGTCGCCGCGACGTGCTCGGCGAGGGCCTCTGCAGCATCCGGCGCCACACCGCCGCGCGCGGGGTCATCGGTGAGATTCAGCTCGATGAAGCAGTCGACGCCGGTGCCGGCGAGAGCAGCCACCAGTGACGAGCGGTCGACCGAGTGGATCGTCCGGGCATACCGGGCGACGGCTTTGGCCTTGTTGCTCTGCAATTGGCCGACGAAATGCCAGCTGAGCCCGAGATCGGCCAGTTCCGCGGCCTTCGCGGAGGCCTCCTGATGCCGGTTCTCGCCCACATCCCGGACGCCGAGGTCGAAGAGCTCGCGAACGAGACTCGCGGGCTGGAACTTGGTCACCACGATGCGCACCAGTTCACCCGGATCGCGTCCGGCCACCCGCGCGGCATCCGCAATGCGGGCGTCGACGTCGGCGAGCCGGTCGCCGAGAGCGCTCATGCCGCTACTTCAGGAAGTCGGGCACATCGAGGTCGTCGTCGCCGTCATCACCGAATTCCCGGTCGATCGGAGCGATCGGCTGAGTCATCGGCAGGTCGGGCTCGGCGGACCACCCCGCGGGCCCGTCCGGCGCGGCAGCCGCTGCGCCCACGGTGACGGGCACCGCGGCCTCGACGAAGTTGCTGCGGCGCTCGTGCTGCGGCCGGGGCGTGGGCTCGCCCCCGTCGAATCCCGCGGCGATCACGGTGACCCGCACCTCGTCACCCAGCGTGTCGTCGATGACCGCACCGAAGATGATGTTCGCCTCCGGGTGGACGGCTTCCTGGACCAGCCGTGCGGCGTCATTGATCTCGAAGATGCCGAGGTTCGACCCGCCCTGGATCGAGAGCAGCACGCCGTGCGCACCGTCGATGCTCGCCTCGAGCAGCGGGGACGCGACCGCGAGTTCGGCGGCTTTGATGGCGCGGTCGGCTCCGCGGCTGGCACCGATACCCATCAGAGCCGAGCCGGCGCCCTGCATGACCGACTTCACGTCGGCGAAGTCCAGGTTGATGAGGCCGGGGGTGGTGATCAGGTCGGTGATGCCCTGGACACCGGCCAGGAGGACCTGGTCGGCGGTTGCGAAGGCCTCGAGCATGCTGATCCCGCGATCGCTGATCTCGAGGAGGCGGTCGTTGGGGACGACGATCAGGGTGTCGACCTCGCTCTTGAGCGCGGCAACCCCGATCTCGGCCTGAGCGGAACGGCGCTTGCCCTCGAATCCGAACGGCTTCGTCACCACACCGATGGTGAGCGCGCCGATGGACTTCGCGATGCGCGCGACGACGGGCGCTCCCCCGGTGCCGGTGCCGCCGCCCTCGCCGGCGGTGACGAACACCATGTCGGCGCCGGCCAGCGCCTCCTCGATCTCCTCGGCGTGATCCTCGGCGGCGCGGCGACCCACCTCCGGGTCGGCTCCGGCGCCGAGCCCGCGGGTGAGCTCACGGCCGACGTCGAGCTTGACATCGGCATCGCTCATCAGCAGAGCCTGCGCGTCGGTGTTGATCGCGATGAACTCCACCCCGCGCAGGCCGAGCTCGATCATGCGATTGACGGCGTTCACGCCGCCGCCGCCGATGCCGACGACTTTGATCACCGCGAGGTAGTTCTGGTTCGATGTCACGTCCGGCCTCCGTGCGAGCAAACCCTCAACCTCTACTTGAGGTTTGGAGTCTTGCTCAGTACTATGTCTTGCCCCTCACGGTACGGTCGGGATTCGTGTCACCGCGGGAGGCCTGCGCGCGTGTCGCGCCATTCCCAGGCTTCACCGCCGGCCGTCAGTCCTTGTGGAAGACGCCGATCCCCGGAGCGGAGACGTCGTACTCCCCCGCACCGTCGCGCTTATGCAGCGCCAGAAGGCCGGCAAGCGTCGCCGCCTTCTCGTCCGAGCGCTCGGCACTCCCCCAGATCACGCGCTGGGACGACCCGGCGAGCGTGAGGGTCACGTCGTCGGTCGTCTGCGCCGAGATCGTCGTCACCTGGCCCAGCACAGCCGGAGGAAGCGCGAGAAGAACCGCGGCCATGGCACGGAACCCCTCGCTCCCGACGTCGTCGCCCGGCGCGAGCTGCAACTCGGGATACCCCTCAGGCGCAGTCGGCGTGGTATCGATCGTGACACCCGCCGGATCCACCAGCCGGAAGCCGTCCGCGGCCGCCAGAACGGCGATCGGTGCGCGCTCGACGACGTGGATCACCAACGTGTCGGGAGGCACCAGTTCGGTCACATAACTGCGGATCAGCGTGAACGCGGACAACTCTCGTCGGATCCTGCCCTCGTCGAGCAGCGCCAGCGGCGTGCCGAGCTGGCCCTCGACGGCCGCCGCGAGCTGCGGCGCATCCAGCCGGGAGGTGCCGTCGACGACGACGTGCCGGAGGGCCAGGATCGGCGAGAACACTGCGGCCGCGATCAGGGCGAGCAGGGTGACCAGTACGCCCGCACCGGTGATCCAGCCGATGCGGCGCCGACGCGCGCTCCGGGTGAAGCGCCGGACCTCGGCGCGCTCCTCCCGGCGGCGCCGCCGCTCCGCAGCCGCGAACTCGGCGCGCGCGCTGCGCGGGCGCGCGGGCTGGGGAACGGTCGGACGGGCAGACTCGCGCTCGCGACGCAGCTGCGCCGGGCGCACCGGAGCGGGACGGGGAGGCGGGCCCGGTCGCGGAGCCGGACGGCCGCCTTTCCGCGGCGGCTCGGGCGGGGTCGGCCCCCGGTCGAAGCCCTCGGGACGCTTCATGTCCTCGTCAGAGCCTCGAGGACCTGGGGGATGATGCGGTACACATCGCCGCAGCTCAGGGTCATGATCAGGTCTCCCTCGCGCGCATAAGCGGCCACGGCATCCGCGGCCTGCTGCCAGTCGGGCAGATACTCCACCCGCGACGGGTCGGTGAAACGCTCGGAGACGAGGGCGCCGGTCACGCCGGGAACCGGATCCTCCCGCGCGCCGTACACGTCGAGGACGATCGTGTGGTCGGCGAGTCGCTCGTAGGTGCGGGCGAAGTCACCCGCCATCAGCTGCGTGCGGCTGTACAGATGCGGCTGGTGCACCGCGATCACACGACCCCCGGCTGCCACCGAGCGCGCGGTCTGGAGGGCGGCCTCGACCTCGGTCGGATGGTGCGCATAGTCGTCATAGACCCGCACGCCACGCACAGTGCCGTGCAGCTCGAACCGGCGCCCGGTTCCCGAGAACGTCTCGAGCGCCGCGATCACGGACTGCGCGGGATAACCCAGGCCCACCAGCACCGCGAACGCCCCCGCCGCGTTGAGCGCGTTATGGGCACCCGGCACCGCCAGCTGCACGGGGTGCTCGGTACCCGCATAGTCCAGCGTGAAACCGACCGGGCCCTCCGACCCGATCTGCGACACGCGCACGTCGGCATCCGCGGCGACACCGAAGGTGAGAATCCGCTTGTCGTGCAGGCGACCCGTGACCGCGAGGGTTCCGGGGTCGTCGCTCGAGGCGACCACGAACTCCGACGCACGCTGCGCGAAGTCGACAAAGGCGTCCTCGAACGCCTCCTGCGTGCCGTAGTGATCGAGATGATCGGCATCGACATTGGTGATCAGCGCAACCGCCGTGTCGTAGAGAAGGAACGAGCCGTCTGACTCGTCGGCCTCGACCACGAACAGCTCTCCGGAGCCGCTGCCCGAGCTGCGCCCCAGCCCCGCGATCACGCCGCCGTTCACGAAGCTCGGATCCGCACCCAGTTCGCGCAGAGCCGTCACGATCATGCCCGTGGACGTGGTCTTCCCATGGGCGCCCGCCACAGCGATCAGCCGCTGGCGGTTGATCAGCCACGCAAGCGCCTGCGACCGGTGCAGCACGGGGATGCCGTGGGCGAGGGCGTACTGGTACTCGGGGTTGTCCTGCCAGAGCGCGCCCGTCACCACCAGTGTGTCGGCGTCGCCGACGTTGGCCGCGTCGTGACCGATCGCCACGGTCGCGCCGGCTGCACGCAACTCGCGCACCGCATCCGTGTCGCGCAGATCGGAGCCCGTCACCGTGTAGCCGGCGTCGAGGAACAACCGGGCGATGCCGCTCATGCCGGAACCGCCGATGCCGGTGAAGTGAAGCCTGCCCAACTCGGCAGGCAGCGGCATGGTCAGGTCGGGCTTGATCACCAGGACACGCTACCTTCGTGCGGCGTCACGTGCCGCGAGGACGAGATCGACCATCCGGTCCGCCCCGTCACGATGCCCCACCGAGGCGATGCGGGCCGCCATCTCGGCCACGCGCGCCCGATCACCCAGGAGCGGCAGCAGCCGGGATGCGACCCAGCCCGGGGTGAACTCCGCATCACGCACGAGCACCGCTCCCCCGGCGGCGACCGACTCGCGCGCGTTCACCTCCTGCTCACCGTTGCCGACCGGATACGGGACGAACACAGCGGGCAGGCCGATGGCGGCCAACTCGCTCACCGTCGCGGATCCGGCGCGCGAGACCGCGAGGTCGGCGGCGGCGAAGGCCAGATCCATACGGTCGGTATAGGCCACGATGCGGTAGCCGGGCAGGCCCGGATCCTCGATCGCGTCGCGCAGGCCGCCGCTGAGGTGCAGCACCTGCCAGCCCGATCCGACGAGCAGCGCCGCCGAGTCCCGCACCGTGTCGTTGATGCGGCGGGCACCCGACGAGCCGCCCGTCACGAGCAGGGTGGGGCGCGCCGGGTCGAGTCCGAACTCTCGAGCACCCTGCGACCGCGACGCGGCGCGATCGAGCGACTCGATCTCACGCCGCAGCGGGAAGCCGACGACGCGAGCGTGCGCCAGCGGCGTCCCGGGGAAGGTCGCTCCGACGAACCGCGTCATCCGCGCGCCCAGCCGGTTGGCCAGACCCGGGCGGGCGTTCGCCTCATGGACGGCGACCGCGACGTGTTCACGGCGCGCGGCACGGTACGCCGGAGCCGAGGCGTACCCGCCGAAGCCGACCACCACATCCACCCCGCGGTCCCGGATGTGGCGGCGGGCTGCCGCGATCGTGTCACGCCACCGCCGCGGAAAGCTCAGCATCGCGCGGCCCGGTCGCCGCGGAAAAGGTGTGCGCGGGATGGTCAGCAGCTCGTACCCGCGCGCCGGAACCAGGCGTGCCTCGAGGCCCTCGGCGGTTCCCAGCACCAGCACGGTCGCACCCGGATCCCGCTCGCGCAGCCGATCCGCGGTCGCGAGCAACGGGTTGACGTGCCCGGCGGTTCCCCCGCCGGCGAGGAGATAGGTGGTCATCGCTGCGGAACCCCGGCCGGACGGTGGCGCGCGAACGACAGCACGATGCCGATCGCGGCGAGCGTGGTGATCAGCGCCGAGCCGCCGGCGGAGACCAGCGGGAGCGGCACGCCGAGCACCGGGAGCAGGCCGAGAACCACCGCGATGTTGACGAACGCCTGACCGATGATCCACACCATCGCCGCGCTGACGACCAGTTTGGCGAACGGGTCGCGGTTCATCCGGATGATGCGCACGAAGCAGATCGCCAGCACGACGAACAGCAGCAGCACGAGCACGCAGCCGATCATGCCCAGTTCCTCACCGATGATCGCGAAAATGAAGTCGTTCGCCGCCTCGGGGATCCACGACCACTTTCCCGACGAGTTGCCGAGGCCCACACCGAAGACGCCTCCGTGAGCCAGGGCCTCCCATCCGTGGATGGACTGCCAGCAATCCGTGGAGTACAGGTCGGGGTCGGAGCACTGCCCGAGCCACGCAGCGATGCGATTCGAGCGCGAGTCGCTCAGCTGGACTGCCATCAGCGCCACGAGCGCGACCCCGGCGCCGGCGGCGGCGAGGATGCGCAGCCGTACTCCCGCGTAGAACAGGGCGCCGAAGACGATCGCGAGAATGATGGTCGCGGTACCGAGGTCGTTGCCCGCGAGCACCAACCCGACGGTCACGATCGTGATCGGCAGAATCGGCAGGGCGACCTCGCGCCACTCGTGCAGCGCCTCCCCCTTGCGCGACAGCACCCACGCCAGCCACAGCACGAGGGCCAGCTTGATCAGCTCCGAGGGCTGCGCGGTGAACGAGCCGAGGTTGATCCAGTTGCGGTTCTGGCCGCGCGAATAACCCAGGCCCGGCAAGAACACCAGCAGCTGCAGCGCGACACCGATGACCACCGCGGTGCCCGCCCATCGGCGCCAGAAGGCGGCGGGTGCCCGGGCGGCCAGCAGCATCGCCGGGATGCCGACCAGGGCGTAGAGACCCTGGCGCCCTGCCTTGTCGAAGAACCCGCCGCCCTCGGCGCGCGACTCGATCGACGACGAGGACAGCACCATGATCAGACCGAAGGCAAGCAGGAACAGCGTGGTACCGAGCAGCAGAAAGTACTCCGGCGTCTCCGCCGCGAACAGGCGACGGACCGCGACCACGACGGTGCGGGGGCCCTGCTGCTCCGCCGCCTGCGCCGCCGGACGCGTCGCGGTACTAGGGCGCCGCTGAGGCGGCCGGGTCGTCGTCACGGTCGCCTCCTAGATGCGTTCTCACCGCAGCTGCAAATCGCTCTCCGCGATCCGCATAACCGGCGAACTGGTCGAACGATGCCGCGCTGGGCGCGAGCAGCACCACGTCCCCCGGCTGGGCGACGGATGCGGCGGCGCGCACAGCGGCCGGCATCACCCCCTCAGTCTCGGGCTCGTCGACCTCGATCACCCTCACGCCGGGGGCGTGTCGCGCGAACGCCTCCCGCAGCCCCGCACGGTCGATTCCGACCAGCACGGCGGCGCGCAGGCGGGCGGCATGCTTCTCGACCAGCGGACCGGGATCGACGCCCTTCAGCTGCCCGCCGGCGATCCAGACGACCGACTCGAAGGCGCGGAGCGCCGCGTCGGCTGCGTGCGCATTGGTGGCCTTCGAATCGTCGACCCAGGCGACACCGGCCACCTCGGCGACCACCTGGGTGCGGTGCGCATCGACGCGGAAGCCGCGCACGGCATCCCGGATGTCGGCCGGAGCGACGCCCGCGGCCCGCGACAGGGCGGCAGCAGCCAGCACGTTCTGAACCGAGTGCGGGGCCGCGAGGCCAGCATGGCGCAGGTCCTCCATCGTCGCGAGCTCGAGAGCGGAATGACGGCGCTCCTCAAGGAACGCGCGGTCGACCAGAATTCCCTCGACCACGCCCACGTCGCTCGGGCCGGGGATGCCGAGACCGAAGCCGATGGCTCGGGCGCCCTCCTGCACGTCGGCATCCTCGACCATGCCGCGGGTGGCCTCGTCGGCGAGGTTGTAGACGCAGGCGAAGCGGGTGTTCTCGTACACCTTCGCCTTCGCGTCCCGGTAAGCCCGCGGGCTGCCGTGCCAGTCGTAATGGTCGTCGGCCAGGTTGAGGCAGACGGCCGCCAGCGGGGCGATGATGCCGCCCTCCTCGAGACGCCGGAACCAGTGCAGCTGGTAGCTCGAGACCTCGACCACGAGCACATCGAACCCACCCGGGTCACGGACGGCGTCGAGCACCGGCACACCGATGTTGCCGCAGGGAGCCGCACGCAGACCACCGGCGACCAGCATCGTCGCCGTGAGCTGCGTGGTCGTCGTCTTGCCGTTGGTTCCGGTGATCAGAATCCACTCGGCCGGGGTTCCGTCGGCGCGCAGCACCTTGTCGCGCACCCGCCAGGCCAGCTCGATGTCGCCCCACACCGGGATGCCGCGGCCCGCCGCCCAGACGAGCATCGGATGGTCGGGGTGGTATCCGGGCGACACCACCACCAGATCGGGTGCGAACTCCGGCAGTTCGTCGGGAACCTCGCCCCTGGTCTGGACGAAGGGCGCGCCGATCACCTCCAGCAGCCGGCGATGGTGCTCGCTGGCGTCGTCGGCGAGCACCAGGACGTCGGCGCCGAGTTCAACCAGCGTGTCGGCGACGGCGAAGCCGGTGACGCCGACGCCGAAGACGGCGACACGCAGCCCTCGCCAGGGAGCGTGCCAGTTGGTGAGCTGTGTGAGGTCGGTCACGTCGAGCGGGTGATCCACTCGAGGTAGAAGAGCCCCACGCCGGCCGCAACGAACAGCGCCGCGATCAGCCAGAAGCGCACCACCACCGTGACCTCGGCCCAGCCCTTCAGCTCGAAATGGTGGTGCAGTGGGCTCATCAGGAAGATGCGCTTGCCGCCGGTGAGCTTGAAGTAGGCCCGCTGCAGGATCACCGACCCGGTCACGATCAGGAACAGTCCGCCGATCAGCACCAGCAGCAACTCGGTGCGGCTGAGGATCGCCAGAGCCGCCAGCGCGCCGCCGAGGCCGAGGGAGCCGGTGTCGCCCATGAAGATCTGCGCGGGCGAGGTGTTCCACCACAAGAAACCGATCAGGGCGCCGCAGATGGCCGCCGCGATGACCGCAAGATCGAGCGGATCACGCACGTCGTAGCAGGTGAGCGTGTCGACATCCGTCAGCTTGTTGAAGCACGACTGGTTCGCCTGCCAGAAGCCGATGAAGATGTAGGCCGAGATGGCGAAGATCGCCGAGCCGCTGGCGAGCCCATCGAGCCCGTCGGCGACGTTGACGCCGTTCGAGGCGCTCACGGTGATGACGTTCACCCAGATGATGAACAGGGCGATCCCGACGGGAACCCCGAACGCGAAGAGGTTCAGCCACGGGATGTCGCGCACCGCCGAGATGTAGTGGGAGCCCGGCGTGAGGCCGTTCTCGTCTCGGAATACGTCGCTCACCGCAAGCACCGCGAAGATCGAGCCGACCACCACCTGGCCGGCGATCTTCGACCAGCCACCGAGGCCCAGGCTGCGCTGCTTGCGGGTCTTCAGGAAGTCGTCGAGGAAGCCGACGAGCCCCAGACCCCCCATCATGCCGATGACGAGCGTGCCGACCATCGTCAGCGGCACCCCGGCGACCAGATGGCCGATCAGGTAGCCGAGCACCGAACCGACGATGAAGACGATGCCGCCCATGGTCGGCGTCCCGCGCTTGGCGTGGTGGGTCTGCGGGCCGTCATCGCGGATGAACTGACCCCAGCCGATGCGCTTGAACAAGCGGATGAACAACGGCGTCGTGAACAGGGTGAAGAACAGCGAGAATCCGGCTGCCACCAGTAGGGCGATCACGAGACCGCCTCTCCCCCGGCATCCAGGCCCGCGATGCGGTCTCCCAGGAACCGGAGCTTCGCCGACTTCGACGACTTCACGAGGACGACGTCCCCGGGGCGGAGCTCTTCACGCAGAAGATCGTATGCCGCGTCGGGGTCGGTCACGAGCACCGACTCCCCGTCCCATGAACCCTCGAGGCCCGCGGCGGCGTGGATGTGGCGTGCGCCGTCCCCGACGACCACCAGCTTGCCGATGTTCAACCGCACCGCGAGACGACCGATGCGATCGTGCTCCTCCTGGGCGTACTCGCCGAGTTCCGCCATCTCGCCCAGCACGGCGACGGTGCGCCGGCCGGGCGGGGTGATCTGCGCCAGAGTCTTGAGCGCCGCCGCGGTCGAATCGGGACTGGCGTTGTAGGCGTCGTTGATCACGATGACGTCGTCCTCGCGCGGCAGCAGTTCCATGCGCCAGCGCTCGGCGCGCAGTACCGCTTCGACGGATGCGATCGCACGTTCCATCGGAACCCCGAACTCGCGCGCCGCGGTGAGTGCCGCGAGGGCGTTCCAGACATGGTGTTCGCCGAGGATCCGCATCCGCACGGGATACGCCTGACCGTCGGCATGAACGGTGAACCGCGTGCCCTCGATGCCGGCCACCACATCCGTCGCGCGCACGTCGGAATCGGCGTGCAGACCGAACCAGACCACGCGCGCCGCGGTCATGTCCTTCATCGCGGTGACCAGCGGATCGTCGCGGTTGAGCACTGCCACGGCGCCCTCGGGGAGGTCGCGCACCATCTCGGACTTCGCGCGCTGGACGCCCTCGATGCCGCCGAACTCGCCTGCGTGCGCGAGCCCCACCTTGAGCACGATGCCGACGTCAGGGGACGCGATGGACACCAGCCGCGCGATCTCGCCGACGTGGCTCGCGCCCATCTCGGAGATCAGGAACTCGGTGTCGTCGTCGATGCCGAGCATCGAGATCGGCGCACCCACGTGATTGTTGAACGACTCGCGCGGCGCCACCGTCGGACCCTCGGCCGACAGGATCGCCTGCAGCAGATTCTTGGTGGTGGTCTTTCCATTCGAACCGGTGACCGCCACGACGCGCAGTGTGCCCCGTGAGCGCACGCGCGCCACGACCAGCCGGGCCAGCGCCGCCAGGGCCGCAACCCCATCCGGAACCACGAGCACCGGGACCGGCAACTCGAGGGAGCGCTCGGCCACCACCAGCGCCGCGCCCGCATCGACCGCGGAGGGTGCGAAGAGGGCGCCATCGGTCTGTTCCCCGGGCAGCGCGAAGAAGATCGAGCCGGGCTCGACCAGCCGGGAGTCGGTCTGCACCGAGCCGGAGACGACCGCGGCCGCGTCCGCACCGGCCGGCAGGACGAGTTCGCCGCCGAGAGCCGTCGCGATCTCAGACAGGGTCAGTGCGATCACGCCCAGCCCGCCTCACGCAGCGCCTCACGCGCCAGTTCGCGGGCCGAGTACGGGGTGCGCACCCCTTCGATGTCGCGGTAGTCCTGATGCCCCGGGCCGGCCCACAGGATCGAGTCGCCCTCCCGCGCGAGCGAGACCGCCTTCTTGATCGCGTCCTCGGGGGGACTGACCTCGTAGATCTCCTGCGGCTGGTTCTCGGCCAGCGCGGCACCCTCGAGGAGTGTCGCGCGGATCGAGGTCGGGTCCTCGAAGCGCGGATGGTGGTCGGTGATCACCAGGATGTCGCTGCCCTCGGCCGCCACTCGGCCCATCTCATGGCGCTTGCTGGCGTCGCGGTCAACGTCGGCGCCGATCTGCATGATCGTGCGCCCGGTGGTGAACTTGCGCAAGTCGGCCAGAGTGTTCTCGATGGCGACAGGAC
>DATJFV010000084.1:0-6244 GCA_035495435.1 Pseudolysinimonas sp. | reverse complement strand
GCCCGATCGACGGCGCCGTCGTGGTCTCCAAGATCCTGCTGCCGGCCCTGCTCGCCCCGCTGCTGGCCGGCGCCGTGTCGTTCCTGGCCACCCGCATCGCGTACTCGGTCACCAGGAAGCGCGAACGCGACGGGTTCAAGGTGGGTCAGATCTTCACCAGCTCACTGGTCTCGCTGGCGCACGGCACCAACGACGCCCAGAAGACGATGGGCGTGATCACCCTCACGCTCATCGCCGCTGGGCTGCAGCCCGTCGGGTCCGGCCCGCAGCTGTGGGTGATCGTCGCCTGCGCCGTCGCGATCGCGGCCGGCACCTACTCCGGCGGCTGGCGGATCATCAAGACCATCGGCAAGGACATCACCGAGGGCATCGAGCCCGGCCAGGGCTTCGCGGCCGAGGCCTCGACGACGGCGACGATCCTGGCCTCCACCCACCTCGGTTTCGCGCTCTCGACCACTCAGGTGGCATCCGGGTCGGTGATCGGCACCGGCATCGGGCGCAAGGGCGCCTCAGTGCGCTGGCGCACCGCCGGGCGCATCGGAATCGGCTGGCTCATCACCCTCCCGGCTTCGGGCGGTGTCGCGGCGCTCATGGCGATCATCGCGAACGCCGTCTGGTGGGGCGTTCTGGTGGATGCGGCGCTCGCCGCCGCGGCGATCCTAACGATCTTCCTGCTGTCGCGTCGCGGCCGCATCGGGGCAGGGCACTTCCACCAGCCGCAGCCGGTCGCGTTCGTGCGACCCAAGCGCAAGAAGAAGAAGCGCGAGGCGGTGCGCTGATGACGATCGACTGGATGGCGTTCGCAACGGTGGTGGTGGCCACCGTGGTCGCAGCGTGCCTGCTGGTGACGCTGTTCTCGCTGGCGCTCCGGGTGGGCGATGCGCCCGGCACCGGGCGCCGCATCGCGGCGGTGGCCCTGTATGCGGTCTGCGGATTCGTGGTGCTGTTCGGAATCTTCCTGATCGTGCCCGCGCTGCACGCACCGTTGGGCCTTTAGGCTGGGGGGTACAACCCCAGTCAAAGGAGACTCAGGATGCCACAAGCGTCTGCCGAGCCTGCTTCGCCCTCGCAGGCGGATGAGCTCATCCACGGTGACGAGAACGTCACGACCAACGGCCCCGAAGGGGCGCCCGACCTTCTCTCGCGCGGCGGACCGACCCGCACCGAGAGCGACTCCCTCGGACCGATGGACATCCCGGCGGACGTCTACTGGGGCATCCACACCGCGCGGGCGCTGATCAACTTCCCGATCACCCGCCGCGCCATCAGCAACTATCCCGATCTCGTGCGCGCGCTGGCGCGGGTGAAGCAGGCTGCGGCGCGCGCCAACCTCGAGATCGGGGTGCTCGACCCCGAGAAGGCCCGCATCATCGACGAGGTGTGCGAGCGCATCGTCGCCGGTGAGCTGCATGACCAGTTCGTGGTCGGGGTGATCCAGGGCGGCGCGGGCACCAGTACGAACATGAATGCCAACGAGGTGATCGCCAACGCCGGCCTCGAGGCGATGGGCAAGGCGCTCGGCGACTACTCCGAGTTGCACCCGATTGACGACGTCAACCGCAGTCAGTCGACGAACGACGTCTACCCCACGGCGATCAAGCTGGCGATGGTGTTCGGGGTGCAGCGGATGCTCGAGGAGCACGCGCTGCTGATCGAATCGTTCATGACCAAGGGGCGGGAGTTCGGTCACGTCCTGAAGGTCGGCCGCACCCAGCTGCAGGACGCGGTGCCGATGACCCTCGGGCAGGAGTTCATGGGGTTCGCGCACACGCTGCAAGAGGACCAGGACCGCCTCAAGGAGGTCGTGTTCTGGCTCAACGAGATCAACATGGGCGCCACCGCGATCGGCACGGGCATCACGGCCGACCCGCGCTATGCGGAGGCGGTGCGCAAGCACCTCGAGCAGGTCACCGGTATCCCGCAGGAGACCGCACCCGACCTCATCGAGGCCACCGCCGACGCGGGCATCTTCATGACCCTCTCGGGCACGCTCAAGCGTGCCGCGGTGAAACTGTCGAAGATCTGCAACGACCTGCGACTGCTGTCGTCGGGACCGCAGGCGGGGCTCGGCGAGATCTCGCTGCCGGCCCGGCAGGCCGGCTCGTCGATCATGCCCGGCAAGGTGAACCCGGTGATCCCGGAGGTGGTGAACCAGGTCGCGTTCAGCGTCATCGGCGCCGACGCCACCGTCACGGCCGCGGCCGAGGGCGGGCAGCTGCAGCTGAACGCATTCGAACCGGTGATCGCGCACTCGCTGCTGCAGTCGATCGCCTGGATGACGAACGCCTGCCACACGCTGCGGGTCAACTGCATCGACGGGATCGAGGCCAACCTCGACCGTCTCACCTCGCAGGTCGAGAGCAGTGTCGGTGTCGTCACCGCGCTCACCCCGTACATCGGCTACGCGGCGTCGGCGTCGCTGGCGCACACGGCGCTCACGTCCAACGCGTCGATCGCCGAGCTCGTCGTCGAGTCGGGGCTGATGACGGCCGAAGACGTGGCGCGGGTGCTCTCGCCCGAGCGGCTCAGCGGCATCGCGCCCACCACCGGAGTGATGGATCTCAGTGCCGTCGCCGAACGGCTCGCCGCGCAGCGCGAGGAGACCGACCTGACATGATCCCGCTCGCGGGTGCGGTCGCGCTGCTCCTCGTGAGCGGGGTCGCGGCTGCACCCGTGGTGGGCCCGGACGAACCGTCGATCAACGGGCCGTCGATCCGGATGACGATCCTCAACTGGGGCGAGGAGGTCGACCTCGCCGGGCCGGGTGCTGCGTACGCTGTCGCCGGGGCGGGCGCCCCGACGACCCACGTGCGGGTGGACATCACGCCGCCGTCGAGCGGACTGCACGGCTACTACGGCCGGCTGACGGCTCCGGATGCCGCCGGGGGAGAGGTGAAGCTCTACTGCGGCGTCGAGTACATGCGGGTCGATTCGGTGCAGCGCTGCGCCTTCGACGTGCCGATGTCGGCCGGGGTCAATCGCCTGATCTTCGACCTGCAGTCGGCCAGCTTCGACGGGATCGTCCGCCAGGAGGGCGCCATCGTCGGCGGCCGGGTCGGTCAGGTGTCGGTCCTGGAGGCGGCGCTGCCGTACCGCAACTGGGCGCTGGTGCCGCCGCTCGACGTGCTCACCATCCGCGGCGAGAACACCAGCGCGCTGCGCTACCGCATCATGAACACCGGAGACCTGCCCTTCCGCGCCCCGGACTCCTGCCAGCCCGGCGGAACGGTGTGGCCCTACCAGCAACTGCTCTGCCCGCTGCGGGCCTCGGGTCCGGTATACGCGCTCGCCGGGGACTACGCGGTACCGGTGTTGCTTGAGGACCCGTCGGGCGCGATCACTCCGGTCACCATCGAGGGGCATCTGCGGGCTGATCGGGTGGGCAGCGTCGTTCCCGCCCACGACCGACTGCCCCGTGCCGTCGGGCAGCACCGCTCGGCCTGATGGTGCGCGACGTCAGACCTCGGGCACGACGTCGGAGGCGTCCTTGTCGGGTCGCCAGCCCTTCCACGCCGGTGCACGCAATCGGCCCTCGCTGGTGCGCTCCGCGTAGACCACCTCGCCCACCAGGGTCGGCGTCACCCAGTTCGCGTCCCGGGCGTCCGCGCGCGGCACTCCCTCCAGCGCAGGGGTGGAGCGCGCCAGGCCATCCAGGCGCGCCCGCAGCCGGCCGAGCTCGGCATCACTGAACCCGGTTCCGACGCGGCCGGCGTAGCGCAGCACCCCGTCCTCGGGGATCCCGAACAGCAGCGAGCCGATCGTCTCGGACCGCGCGCCCTTGCCGGGGCGCCACCCGCCGATCACGACCTCTTGTGTGCGGGTGTGCTTCAACTTGATCCAGTCGCGTGAGCGCCGTCCCTCGCGGTAGGGGCTGTCGTGCCGCTTGGCCATCACGCCCTCGAGGCCCAGCCGCCTGCTCGTCGCGAGGGCCGCGGTGAGGTCGGCCCCGGCATCCGGGGGCACCACAACCGCGCCGGTGTCGCGCACGGCAGCGCGCAGGCGTTGGCGCCTCTCGTTGTAGGGGCGCGACGTCAGCGACTCGGTGCCCAGCCGCAGCACGTCGAACACATAGAACCGCACCGGAACGGCGTGGCCCTGCAGCAGTTCGAAGCTCGGCCGGCCCGCCGGGTCGAGGGCGACGATCTCTCCGTCGAGCACCGCATCGCCGCCGACCGCCTCAGCCAGGCCCGCCAGTTCGGGATACATGGGCGTGAAGTCGAGACCGTTGCGCGAGCGCAGAGCCGCCTCATCCCCGCTCACCGTCGCGATCGCGCGGTAGCCGTCCCACTTCATCTCGTAGGCCCACTCGGGGCCGCCGCCGAAGCTCTCCGGGTCGCCCAGCGTCGCCAGCATCGGCTGAATCGCCTGCGCACCACCGGTGCGTGTCCCCACCACCGTCTTGCCGGTACGGCGCAGTCGGGCGGATGCCGTGGCCGGCTTCCGTCCAGAGCTCCAGACCCCTTTGCGCTGGTCCTTCATCAGGTGCATCAGCCAGTTCGCGGAGTCACTCCCGCCGCCGGTGCGGATCAGCGCCAACCGGGCAGCCTGCAGCTTCTGGCCGTGCAGGATCACCACGACCTCGTCGTCCGAGAACTTCTCCTCCTCATAGGTGCCGTGGTCCCAGATCGAGACCGTGCCGGCCCCGTACTCGCCGCGGGGGATGGTGCCCTCGAACGATCCGTAGGCCAGCGGATGATCCTCGGTGTGCACAGCCAGGTGGTTCTGCCCGGGGTCGGTCGGCACGTTCTTCGGCACCGCCCAGCTGACCAGCACCCCGTTCTTCTCGAGGCGGAAGTCGTAATGCACCCGGCCCGGCGTGTGGTGTTCCTGGATGACGAAGCTGTCACCCGAGCCCGGTGCGGCGGCGCCGCCCATCGGCTCGGGGGTCTTCGCGGGATCGCGCATCGAGCGGTAACGGCCGAGCCGCACATCCACCCGGCCCGCGTCGAGCGCCGCGAGCGGGTCGCCCTTCGGCAGGCGCTTCAGCACCTCGGTGAACTCCAGGTGCGCCAGTCGGGGAGAGTCGAGCTCTTTCCAGGTGCGCGGTGCGGCCACGGTGGGCCGGGAGCGGCCGCGTAGCGAGTAGGGCAGGATCGTGGTCTTCGAGCCGTTGTTCTGACTCCAGTCGATGAGCACCTTGCCGCCGCGGAGCGCCTTCTTCATGTCGCTGACGATGAGGTCGGGGTGCTGGCTCTCGAGGATCCGTGCCAGTTCTTTCGCGACGGCCGACACCTGCTCGCTCGTCTGCGTCCCGTCGAGGGCCGCATACAGGTGGATGCCCTTGCTTCCGCTCGTCACCGGCAGCGGCTCCAGCCCCATGCCCTGCAGGATGACCCGCACCAGCTTGGCCACCTCGACGCACTCCGCGAGCCCTGCTCCCTCTCCGGGATCCAGATCGAGCACGAGCCGGTCGGGGCCCAGCCGGGCACCGTCGCGGTCGAATCGCCACTGCGGCACGTGCAGTTCGAGCGCGGCCATCTGCGCCAGCCAGATCAGCGTCGGAAGGTCGTTGATCAGCGGATAATCCTTGGGTCCGTCGCTGTGCTGGATCGGGAAGGAGCGCACCCAGTCCGGCGCATGCGCCGGCAGTTGCTTTTCGAAGAACATCTGCCCGTCGACGCCGTTCGGCCAGCGTTTGCGTGTCGCGGGGCGGTCGGCGGCATGCGGGATCATCACCTCGGCGACCCGCGAGTAGTAGTCGAGCACCTCGGCCTTGGTGGTGCCGGTCTCGGGGTACAGCACCTTGTCGAGGTTGGTGAGCTTGATCCGGCGGCCGCCCACCTCCACTACCTGCTCACCGGCCATACCGCAACGCTAGGTCGACGGGGTGTACAGCGTCCACATTCAGGAGGGAAAATACAGCATGCGCTCCATCTGGAAGGGCTCGCTGAGCTTCGGCCTCGTCAACGTGCCGGTCAAGCTGTACTCGGCGACCGAGGATCACGATGTCCCGCTGCACCAGGTGCACGACACGGACGGGGGTCGCATCCGCTACAAGCGGGTGTGCGAGATCGACGGCGAGACGGTCGAATACGAGCACATCGCCAAGGCCTACGTCGAGGGCGACCAGACGGTGATCCTCACCGACGACGACTTCAAGGCGCTGCCGGCCGAACGCAGCAAAGACATCGACGTCGTCGAGTTCGTGCCGGCCGACCAGGTCGACCCGATCATGTTCGAGAAGGCGTACTACCTCGAGCCCGATTCCAAGTCGGTGAAGGCCTACGCCCTGCTGCGCAAGACG
>DATJFV010000083.1:0-37218 GCA_035495435.1 Pseudolysinimonas sp. | reverse complement strand
GCGGCTTCGGCGATCTGGTCGAGTTCGGAGGCGTAGCCGTGCAGGACCTTCGCGGTGGTGGTGGTGGCTTCGCGGGCGCGGTCGCGCGTCGACTGCGCGAGTGCCGCGACCGCCACGGCGTCGAGCACGACGACCTCATCCACCCGCACAGTCTAGGGAGGCTCGGGTGTGCCGCCCAGGGGGTTGCGCGGGGGAATGCGCCTCTACTCGATGTGGTTGCATCGACCATGGACTTCGAGCAGGTGCAGTTCGGGCTGGACACTTTCGGTGACGTGACGGTCGGCTCCGACGGCGAGCGGGTGCCGTACGACCGGGTGATCCGCAACGTCGTCGATGAGGCGGTGCTGGCCGACGAGCTGGGCATCGACTTCTTCGGCCTCGGTGAGCATCACCGCGACGACTTCGCGGTCAGCGCGCCCGAGGTGGTGCTGGCGGCGATCGCGGGGCGCACCCGCAGCATCCGGCTCGGCACTGCGGTGACGGTGCTCAGCTCGGATGACCCGGTGCGGGTGTTCGAGAAGTTCGCGACGCTGGATGCGGTGTCGAAGGGGCGTGCCGAGATCATCTTGGGCCGCGGGTCGTTCACCGAGTCCTTCCCGCTGTTCGGGTTCGACCTGCGCGACTACGAGCGGCTGTTCGAGGAGAAGATCGACCTGCTCAGCCAGCTGCTGGCCGAGGGGCCGGTGTCGTGGGAGGGCAGCGTGCGCCCGCCCCTGGTCGATCAGCAGGTGTACCCGAAGACCGCGTCCGGATCGATCCGCACGTGGGTCGGCGTCGGCGGCAGCCCCGAGTCCGTGGTGCGGGCCGCGCACTACGAGTTCCCGCTGGTGCTGGCGATCATCGGCGGCGAGCCGGCGCGATTCCGGCCCTATGTCGACCTGTACAGGCGCGCCCTGGCGCAGATGGGGCACGACACCAGCCTCCCGGTCGCCGTGCATTCGCCGGGGTTCATCGCGGCGACCGACGACGAGGCGGCGGAGCTGTACTGGCCGCACCACAAGAAGATGGTCGACCGGATCGGCGCCGAGCGCGGCTGGCCGCCCACGACCCGCGAGCGCTACGCCGACGAGATCACGCGCGGCGCTCTGCACCTCGGCTCGCCCGAGACGGTGGCGCAGAAGGTCGCCGGAACCGTGCGCGAGCTGGGCGTGCAGCGCTTCGACCTGAAGTACTCGGCGGGCGAGCTGCCTCACGAGCACCTGATGACCGCGATCGAGCTGTACGGAACGCAGGTGATCCCGCGGGTGCGCGAACTGCTCGCCCAGGAACCGGCGGAGTTGGCCTCCTAGACTCCGGGTCATGACGACCACGGCACCCGGTCGCCGGCGCGGGCACACCGAACGCGACGAGGCGCGCTACCGGGCGCGGATGGTGCGCGGTGCCGTGTTCTTCACGAGCCGACAGGTGCATGAGGACCTCACGATCATGGTGAAGCGGTTCGTCGTGCGTCACGACCCGGCGCCCACCGACCGCGCGTTCGTGCTGGTGCACGGCCTGGGCGTGTCGTCGTGGTACTACCAGCCGCTCGCCGCCGAGCTCGCGCATCGCGGTGCCGTGTACCTCGTCGACCTGCCGGGCTACGGGGCCGCACCCGACCCGCACCGCGACGTGACGATCGCGCAGCACGCGGCCGTGCTGGCATCCGTGTTGCGACGCGCGGGGCTCGAGAACGCGGTGCTGGTCGGCCATTCCTGGGGTGCGCAGGTCGTCTCGGCCCTCGCGGATGCCCACCCCGGCGTCACCGACCGCATCGTGCTCATGGCGCCGACTCTCGAGCCGCGAGCCCGCACCCTGCTGCGCGCCACCGGCCGGCTGCTGCATGATGCGCTGCGGGAACCGCCGGCAGTGTTCGTCATCGCCGTCACCGACTACCTGCTGCGCTGCGGGCTGCCGTACCTGCTGCGGCAGGTGCCGCACATGCTGCGGGATGCGATCGAAACCCGCGTGGGCACGCTCGGCGGGCGGGTGCTGGTCGTCAACGGCGACCGCGACCCGATCGTCTCGGACCAGTGGGCGCAGGGGCTGAGCACCCTCTCGACCCGGATCGAGTACCGCCAGGTGCGCGGTCCCCACGTGATCATGCACACCGACCCGGTGATGATCGCCCGGCACATCGGCGACTGGCTCGACGCATGAGACGCGGCCGGCACGCCCTCTACCTCATCCGCGACTACCCGAACGCGCTGCGGGTTCGGGTGCGGGCGCAGCTGCGCGCACCCGACGAGTGGATGCACGGTGACCGTCGCGCGGTGGTGCTGATCCCCGGCGTGTACGAGACCTGGCACTTCCTGCGCACCGTGGGTGATGCACTCAACGGGCGCGGGCATCCGGTGCATGTGATCAGGTCGCTCGGGTACAACGTGCTGCCGATCCCGGAATCGGCGACCGTGGTCGCCGAGGAGCTGGCCCGGCGCGAGCTGCAGGGCGTCGCGATCGTCGCGCACAGCAAGGGCGGGCTGATCGGCAAACAACTGATGGCCACCGACGACCCGGACCACCGCGTCGACCGTCTGGTCGCGATCGCCAGCCCATTCGCCGGATCGGGGATGGCGCGACTGACCCCTGTGCCGACGCTGCGCGCGTTCCTGCCCACCGACGAGGTGATCCGCCGGCTCGCGGAGGCACGTGAGCTCAACGCCCGGGTCACCTCCATCTACCCCCGTTTCGACCCGCACATCCCCGAGGGTTCGCGGGTCGAGGGCGCGACCAACATCGAGGTGCCGGTGGTCGGGCACTTCCGGGTGCTGGACGCCTCCGAGACCATCGAGGCGGTCATCGATGCCGTCGAGCGGGAGGGCCAGCGGGAGGACGAGCGGGAGGGCTAGCCTCGGCACATGAATCGCGACCAACGGCTCGTCATCACGATCGCGGTGCTCGCGTCGTTCGTCTCGTTCCTCGACGGAACCATCGTCAATGTCGCGCTGCCGGCGATCTCGAAAGAGCTGGGAGGCGGCATCACCACCCAGCAGTGGGTGGTGGACGCCTACCTCATCACCCTCGGGTCACTGATCCTGGTGGCCGGGTCGGTCAGCGACCTCTACGGCCGCATCCTGGTCATGCGCATCGGCCTCATCGCCTTCGGCGTCACGTCGCTCGCGATCGCTCTGGCACCGAATGCCGGCTTCCTGATCGTCGCGCGCGGCGTGCAGGGCATCGCCGGGGCGCTGCTCGTGCCGAGCGCGCTGGCGCTCATCACCTCCAACTTCCGCGGTGCGGCGCAGGGCCGCGCGATCGGCATCTGGACCGGCATGGCCAGCGTGGCCATGATCGCCGGACCCCTGCTCGGCGGTGTCTTCGTCGACCTGCTGTCGTGGCGCTGGGCGTTCGTGATCAACGTGGTGCCGATCGCCGTCACCCTCGTGCTGCTGGTGATCCTGGGCCACACCGACAACCGCCGCGCCGGCATCAGGATCGACTTCCCCGGCGCCATCCTCTGCACCCTCGGCCTCGGCGGCCCGGTCTACGCGCTCATCGAGCAGGGGAGGCTGGGGTGGTCGCACCCGGCGATCTACCTCTCCATGGGCCTGGGGATCGCGGCGTTCGTGGGGTTCCTGGTGCGCGAGCGGTACGCGGCAGAGCCGGTGATGCCGCTGTCGCTGTTCCGGGTGCGCAACTTCTGGTCGGGGAATGTCGCGACCGCGTTGATCTACGGTGCCCTCGCGCTCAACGGGTTCGTCGTGGTGGTGTACCTGCAGCGCGACGACGGACCGAACTTCCCCGCGACGCTCGCGGGCCTGGCGTCGCTGCCGATCACGATCATCATGATCCTGTTCAGTTCGCGGGTCGGGGCGCTCTCGGGGCGCTTCGGTCCGCGGCTGTTCATGACGGTGGGGCCGGTGCTGATGGGGCTCGCGGCGCTGCTGCTGCTCACGGTCAGCCCCGACTTCAGCTACTGGACCCAGGTGCTGCCCAGCATCCTGCTGTTCGGCGTGGGCCTCACGCTCACGGTCTCGCCCCTGACCTCGGCGATCCTCGGATCGATCGAGACCGAGCGTTCGGGCATCGCGTCGGCGGTGAACAACGCGGTCTCTCGGGTCGCCGGGCTCATCGTCATCGCGATGCTCGCCGTGATCGTCGGCGGCGACTCCGTCGATCTGGCCGGGTTCCACCGCGCCGCGATCGTGACCGCCGTTCTCATGATCGCGGGCGGCCTGGTGTCGCTGGCCGGCATCCGCAACCCGGCGCCGACCGAGGGCGACGCTGAGGACGCGCCGGCCGAGACCGCGCGCTGAGCAGACGACCCGGCCCGGTCAGGGCAGCTGGGCGTCCATCAGGGTCTGGCCGCCGTCGCCGGTGCGCAGTTGCAGGCGGGCGATGTCGTCGAGTGCGAGGGCGGTGGCGGCGTCGAGCCGCACCTCCGCACCGGGAGTCGATCGCCAGGTCGAGACGGCGCTTTCGGCCCCGTCGGATCCGACCACCCAGAGCGAGTACGCCACCGGGCCGTACGCGGTGGGCGAGGACTGATACACGCAGCGCACATCGAGCCGGGTTCCCCAGTCGGCACGGGTCGCGCTGACCGACATCGTGATCGGCAGGGTCTGACCGGTAACGGCGTGCAGCTGTACCGCGGCATCGGCCTGCGGCTGCGGTGCCAGCGCGGCGGGGATCGCCAGCGTGAGCGCGCTGGCGAGAGCCGCGGCGGCGGCCAGCGCCGCCACCCCGGCCACGGCCGTGCGGATGCGGCGGCGACGATCGATGCGCCGGATGGCGGCGACGGTCGCGTCGGCCGGTGCGGCTGCGCTGTCCACGGCGGCATCATCCAGCAGGGCCATTCCGCGCGCATCGTCAAGACGGCCGAGCAGCCCCGGCAGAGCGCCCAGGTCCGTCACCGCGGCTCGGCAGCGCTCGCACTCCTCGAGGTGGTCCTCGAACTCCCGGCGTTCGGCGGGCGACAGCGCACCCAGCACGTAGGCGGCGTCCCAGTCGGCGACGCGGGAGTGATCCGGATCGGTCATCGCGTCACTCCCTTCTCTTGCAGTGCGAGCCGCAGCGCGCGCAGTCCGTAGTGCATGCGCGACTTCACGGTGCCCTCGGGAATGCCGAGCACATCGGCGATCTCTGCCGTGCTGCGGCCGCCGTAGTAGCCGTGCACGATCACCGCGCGGTGCTCGTACGCCAGTGCGCCGAGCGCCTCCTCGACCAGCAACGTCTCGAACAGCGCGTCGGTGCGGTCGCGCTCGACCCGGTCGGGCGGCTCGTCGGTGGTGAGTTCGTGGCGGCGGCGCGCGCTGCGGAACTCGTCGATCACCAGGTTGCGCGCCACGGTGAACAACCATGACCGGGTGCCCTCCGCGGGCTGCTCCATGATCTTGGGGGTGCGCCAGGCCCGCAGCAGGGTCTCTTGCACGATGTCGTCCGCTCCGCTCGCGTTGCCGGTGAGGTGGATCACGAACCGACGCAGTGCGGCCGCATGGGCGTCGGAGAGCGCGCGCAGCGCTTCCGCCTCGTCGGTACTCACCGCGCGCACCTCCTCCATGCACGTAATACGAGACGGATGCCGCGACGGTTCACGCCGCGCCGCCGAGCACCAGCAGCACGACGTCGATGAGCGCGGCCGCCATCACCAGCCGGAAGATCACCCGCGTCGGCGCGCGCCGCAGACCGAGCACCAGGCCGGCGACCGCGAGCACGACCGCGATCACCAGCCCGGCCACCCCGGCGGGTGTCGGTGACCCGAGGGCGAGGCAGGCGGCGGCCGCAGGCAGGGCGACCCAGATCGCCACCTGCGACGCCACGCGCCCGAGCCGGTGCGGTAGGCCGCGCACGCCGGTCGCGGCGTCGTCGGCGAGGTCGGGCAGCACGTTCGCGAAATGCGCCGCGACCCCGAGCAGGGCGCCGGCGGCGATCGTGGTGGCTGCGGCGATCACCGGGGGATCGGCAGCCAGCGTGACGAGTGCGGGCAGGGTTCCGAACGCGGTGATGTAGGGCACGACCGAGACGGGGCTGTTCTTGAGCCCTGCGTTGTAGGCCCATGCCGACACCAGGAAGATGAGGTGGGCGACGACAGCCGCCCAGCCGAGGGCGAGCGACAGCACGACGGATGCGGTGGCCAGCCCGATCGCCGCGTTGCGGGCCACCGCGGCCGGCAGGTCTCCTCGTGCGACCGGTTTGTCCGTCCGCGCGACGGCGCGATCCCGGTCGGCGTCGAGCCAGTCGTTCGACAGGCCGACCGAGGCCTGGTTGCACAGCATGACGAGGCCGAGCACGGCGATCCGCCACGGGTCGAGTCCGGCGGCGATGGCGAGCAGCACGGTGACGGCGGTGACCGTGAGCGCAGGTCCCGGGTGGGTCGAGAGAGCGAGTGCCCGCAGCCGTGCCATGCGTTCAGGCTAGGTGACCGCGGGGCGGGTACCCTTGAGGACGAGATGCCTGTCGACGACCCTGCCGTGCTCGCCGGCCTCCTGCCGGGGCGCTGGAGCGTGAAGGCGACCAACTTCCCGCTGTGGCTCGGTGACCGCCGAGACGCGACCTTCGAGTACGAGCTGGTGCGCGAGCAGCCTCTGAGCCTGTCCGACACCATCAGCTACGTCGACCCCGAGGGAAAGCCCAAGACGGGCCGCGGCACCAGCCGCTGGGTGGGTGATGGGTTCGCGCGCCGCGCGCGCGGCTCGCGTGGTCTGCTCGGTACCAGCAGGTGGGAGGTGGCTGGTGCACGGCCCGGGGTGGTCGTGCTGCGCTTCGAGCAGTCGGTGGCGCATCCGGGGGCTCTGGATGTGGTGGTCCCCGAGGGTGCGGACGCACACGAACTGCGCAGCGCCGTCGCCGCGGATCCGCGTGCCTTCGGTCTGTCGATCGAGGAGTTCGCCAGCCTCACCTGGCTCGACCATCTGCCTCCCGGCGCTTAGACCAGGTCCACTTCGGTGCCGAGGAACTCGCTGTAGCCTGCAGCGCGGTCGTCCGCGGCCCGTCGCGCCGACGACGACAGGTCGGTGAAAGGGCGCAGCGCGAACGTGACCCGCGCCTTCGACGCCTTCACCCGCTTCCACGTGCCGACGATCTGGCCGTCCGCGACGATGGTCGGCAGGAACACCCCGTTGCCGCCGGGGACAATGTCGAGCCAGTGCTCTTTCGCCAGTTGCGCGGTGCGATCGGTGTAGCCCAGCACGAACTCGTCGAAGCCGGGCAGCAGAAATACGCCGGCTGGGGCGGGTTCGAGTCCGGGTCGCAGGTAGTAGGTCTCGCCCTCGAACTCGAGGGTGTCCAGCTCATCCGCTGCGGCCCCCAGCCCCGCCCGCGCGTCGGTCAGCGTCAGCGACGACCACCAGGCGAAGTCCCGAGCGGTCACCGGGCCGTGGCCCTGCGCGTACCGCAGTGCGAACTCGCGCAGCGCCTCGTCGGGCGACAGCAGGCGCGCAGCCAGCACCCACTCCTCGAGCAACGCGTACCGGTCTTTGCCGGCCTGCACCACGACCGCGGTCTGGGCGAGCTGCGCGAGGGTGTGGACCCCGCGCTGCCCGGTCGTCGCGAGCCCCCCGGCGTCGAAGGCGGCGAACAGCTCCGCGCGGGTCGCCTGGCGGCCGCCCTCGAGCTCGGCGCGAGCTAGCTTCTCGGCGAGGACGAAGTCGGAAGACGTCAGGCCCAGGGAGCGGCGGCGACCCTCGGCGGAACGCACCATGCGCTGGCCGGTCAGCCCCAGCATCCAGCCCAGGTCCTCTGCCGCGACGATATGCAGGGTTCCGCGCATCGGCCACGACCGCACGATCTCTCCCGAGGACAGCGACGCCTCGACCGCCGCCGCCGTCGCGCCGGCTACTCGCAAACCGATCGACCACAGGGCGCCGGCGAAATCCTGCGCTTGCAGGGCGAGCAGGGACCGCACCGCCTCGAGCGGCGTCGCCGCGACGGCCCGGGCGATGCCGAGGGCGTTCAGCCGCAGCGCCGCGAGGTCGCGGGCCGAGGTCACAGCAGGCCGAGTTCGGTGAGGCGGGCGCTGAGCCCGGCGCCGTCCGGTGCGTACACCCAGGGAACGCCGCTCGGATGAGGCTCCGGATCGCTGCGGCCGCCGGCGAGCACCGCCTCTCCCGTCGTGAGCTGGCGGATCGCGACCGCGGCGACGTTGTCGGGGTGCGCCTGCGCGAACTCCGCGTACAGCTCCGGATCGTGCTGCCCGTCGTCCCCGACCAGCAGCCATCGCATGGCGGGGAACTCGCTCGCGAGCCGGGCCAGCTCGCGGCGCTTGTGCTCGGGGCCGCTGCGGAACCAGCGATCGTGGGTCGGCCCCCAGTCGGTGAGCAGCAGGGTTCCGCGCGGGTAGAGGTGCCGGCCCAGGAACCGGGTCAGGGTGGGCGCGTCGTTCCTGGCGCCCGTGGAGAGGTAGATCACCGGAGCGCCGGGGTGGGCTCGGGTGAGCCGCTCGTACAGGACGGCCATGCCGGCGACCGGGTCGCGTGCGTGCTCGTCGAGAACGAAGGTGTTCCATGCGGCCAGGAACGGCCGGGGGAGTGCGGTCACCATGACGGTGTCGTCGACATCCGACACCAGGCCGACGTCGACGCGTTCGTCCACGACGAACACCGGTGCCTCGACGCGCGCGCCCCCCTCGATATCGAGGGTGATCCGATGCCAGCCGGGCGTGAGCGTCACATCGATGTGCGCGTCCAGCACGCCGCCCCGGTCGCTGCGGATGGTGCGCGTCGTACGGCCCGACCTGACCCTCACCTCGACGTCGGGAACGTGCACGCTGGTGAAGCTGCGCCAGCCGCGGATGCCGCGGAACTCGTCCTCTACTGCGCCAGGTTCGGGTGGGCGGCGCAGCACGACGCGGCCGAGCACCCGGATCCAGCCCGCGCCACCGTAGCCGGTGAAGGGCACGATCGTGGGAACCAGCCCGCGTCGCAGGCCCCAGCGCTGCCGCAGGCTCTGCACCGCATCCTCGACCCGGGCGGCGAGGTGAAGCGGCTCTCCAGCGGATGTCATCGCATTCAGTCTTCCATGCACAGTGTTTTCACCAGATGAGGCAGAACATGAGCGATAGACTCCTGCCGATCAGGCTGAGGAGAACACACGTGCCCGAAATCCAGCTTTCCACTCGCACCGACGCGATCGCGCTGATCCGCAACGAGCCGGTCCAGGCCCGCAGCACGGCGCGGTTGGCCGCGTTGCTCGACGCGGCCGCCCAGGTCGTCCACGAGATCGGCTATGAGCGACTCACCACCGCCATGGTCGCTGAGCGCGCCGGTGCCTCGATCGGTACCGTCTATCGCTACTTCCCCGACCGCATTGCGGTGCTGCAGAGCCTTGCGGCCCGCAACGCCGAGCGTGTTACCGACCGGATGCTGGCGCAGCTGCGGTCCGAGCAGCACCCCTCGTGGGGTGCGGCGCTCGACGCGGCACTCGCCGTGTACGTCGGCGCGTTCCGCGAGGAGCCCGGATTCGCTTCGCTGCGCTACGGCGACGTGCTCGACCTGCGGCCCACCACGGAGATCCCGGCGCTTGCGGTTCTCGCCGGCCAGATGTTCGATGCTCTCGCGACCCGGTTCGGGCTCGACGCATCCGATCGCACGCGGGCTGCGTTCGAGGCGGCGATCGTCGCCACCGACGCGATCGCGGCGCACGCGTTCGTCGTCGATCCGAACGGGTCGGCGGGCTACCTCGAGCTCGGCACCGCGGCAACTCATTCGCTGATCTCGGAATACTGGGGCTGACTTTCCCGCTGTACCTCCCTGTGAGTGGCCTGTAAGGCGAAACGACCCAACCGTTCTTGTCTGTGGCCACGAATAGTGTTCGACTGGTTTTTGCGCGCCTGCAGCGGCGTGCTCATCCATCGAGAGAGGCGCCGCCGCAGTGATCGAATTCCGTTCCGTCTCCAAACGGTTTGCTGATGGCACCCTCGCCGTCGAGGAGTTCTCGCTCCAGATTCCGGCGCACCAGGTGACCGTGCTGGTCGGCTCGAGCGGGTCGGGCAAGACCACCGTGCTGCGGATGATCAACCGCATGGTCGATCCGACGAGCGGCCACATCGAGATCGACGGCGAAGACATCTCCGGGGTCGAGCCGGTGCAGTTGCGCCGACGCATCGGCTACGTCATGCAGAACTCCGGGCTTCTGCCGCACCGTCGCGTCATCGACAACATCGCGACCGTTCCGCGCCTCACCGGGGTGCCGAAGGCGCAGGCGCATGAGCGTGCCCTGGAGCTGATGGATGTCGTGGGGCTCGATCGCTCGCTGGCGCGCCGTTACCCGAACCAGCTCTCCGGCGGCCAGCAGCAGCGGGTGGGCGTCGCGCGTGGGCTCGCGGTCGACCCCAACATCCTGCTGATGGACGAGCCCTTCGGCGCGGTCGACCCGATCGTGCGCTCCGACCTGCAGCAAGAGATCCTGCGCCTGCAGCGCGAACTGGCCAAGACCATCGTGTTCGTGACGCATGACATCGACGAGGCGTTCCTGCTGGGCGATCAGGTGGTGCTGCTCGAGGAGGGCGGTCACATCGTGCAGAAGGGCACGCCGGAGGAGATCCTGGCCAAGCCCGCCAACGACTTCGTCTCGACCTTCATCGGGGCCGACCGGGGCAAGCGCGCGCTGACCGAGAAGAAGGTGGGCCGGCGCACCGTCCTGCTCGACGCAGACGGCAATCCCGCGGGAGTGCTCACGCCGTGAACTGGCTGGTCAACAACTACGAGCAGATCCTGCCGCTGCTGCTGAATCATCTGCGGCTCAGCCTGCTGCCGATCGTGATCGGCTTCGTCCTCGCCATACCGCTGGGCTGGCTCGCCTGGCGCTTCCGGCTGACCCGCGGTCTGCTGCTGACGCTGGCGAGCCTGCTGTACACGATCCCCTCGATCGCGCTCTTCGCCGTGCTGCCGCCGCTCCTCGGGCTTCCCTACCTCAGCGAGACCAACGTCACGATCGCCCTCACCATTTACGCGGTGGCGCTGATGTCGCGTTCGGCCGCCGACGCCTTCGGCTCGGTCGACCCCGACGTGCGGCAGTCGGCCACCGCCATGGGCTACTCGGGGTGGCAGCGCTTCTGGGTGGTCGAGTTGCCTCTGGCGGGCCCGGTCCTGCTGGCTGGGCTGCGTGTCGTGGTGGTCAGCACGATCGCGCTGGTCACCGTCGGCGTGCTCGTCGGGGTCAAGAGCCTGGGGTACTTCTTCACTGATGGCTCGCAGCGTCAGATCCCCTTCGAGGTGTTCACCGGGGTCGTACTTACGATGGCGCTCGCGCTGGTGCTTGACGGTTTGTTGGTCGTGCTCGGCCGCATGGTGCTGCCGTGGTCGCGGCCGACCACCCGGCGCCGACGTAGCCCCGTGCTGACCGAGGGGGCGGCGGCATGAACCTCATCACCGACACCCTCGCCTGGATCGGCGAGCATTTCGCCAGCGGCGAGCTGTGGCTGCGCATCGGCGAGCAGATGTTCTACACCGTCATCTCGGTGTTCATCGCAGCGGCCATCGCGGTGCCGATCGGCTACCTGATCGGTCACACCGGTAAGGGCCGTGAGATCGCGGTGGGCGTCGCGGGTGCGGCTCGAGCCTTGCCGTCATTCGGTCTGATGCTGCTGCTGGTCTCCCTGGTCGGCGTGCTCCAACGGCCGATCGCGGCCTTCGCGGCCTTCGTGATCCTCGCGGTTCCTTCGATCCTGGCCGGGGCGTATTCGGGCCTCCAGGCGATCGATCGCACCACCATCGATGCCGCGCGTGCGGTGGGCATGACCGAATGGCAGATCCTGTGGAAGGTCGAGGCGCCGCTCGGCTTGCATCTCCTCGTCTCCGGATTGCGGGCCGGCACGCTCCAGGTGGTCGCGACGGTCACTCTCGCCGCATACATCAACCTGGGCGGGCTCGGGTTCGACATCCTGCAGGGCATTCCGCTGCGCCGCGACGCCCAGGTGCTGGGGGCCGCGGTGATCGTCATCCTGCTCGCCCTCCTTCTCGACGCGCTGTTCGGCATCGCGACCCACGTGGTCGACCGCGTCATCCCCGACGGCTCTCCGCAGCGCCGTCCCCGCAGACTCCGCCGCGCGCCGTCCGGGCGTGCGGCGGTGGTGGAAGCTCCCACCGGTACATGAAAAGGAAGAACGAGATGTTCACAGCAAGGAACAAGGGCCGACTCGCCATGGCGGCAGTCGCGGTCGGGGTGTCATTGGCCCTGGCAGGGTGCGGCTCGAGCACTGGCGGCGGCTCCGGCGACGGAGACAGCGACGCCGACAAGGGAACCATCGTTGTCGGCTCGCAGGCCTACTACTCGAACGAGATCATCGCCGAGATCTACTCCCAGGCTCTCGAGAACGCCGGGTACACGGTCACCCGCAACTTCCAGATCGGTCAGCGCGACGCCTACCTGCCCGCACTCGAGGGTGGTGAGGTGCAACTCTTCCCGGAGTACACCGGCAACCTGCTGCAGTACTACGACCCCCAGACCACGGCGACCAAGTCCGATGACGTCTACGCGGCCCTGAAGGACGCGCTGCCCGACGGCTTGACGGTCCTCGACCAGTCGCCCGCCACCGACCAGGACTCGTACAACGTCACGAAGGACTTCGCCGACCAGTACTCGCTGTCGAGCATCGCCGACCTGACGAAGGTGGATGTGCCGCTGGTCCTCGGCGGCGCTCCGGAGCTCGAGGAGCGCCCGTACGGCCCGAAGGGGCTGAAGAGCGTCTACGGCGTCGACGTTTCCTTCCAGGCCACCGGTGACACGACGGTCGACTCGCTCACCCAGGGCGTCATCAACATCGCCAACGTGTACAGCGCCGACCCGCGCATCAAGTCGCAGAACCTGGTGACTCTTGCCGACCCCGAGGGCCTGTTCCTGGCCTCGAACGTGGTGCCGCTGGTGAGCAGCGACGTCGCCGACGAGATCGCGGATGTCATCAACCCGATCAGCGCCGCCCTCACCCCTGAGGGACTTGTGGCGCTGAATGTCGAGAGCGTCGATGACCAGAAGTCCTCGGCCGACATCGCGACCGGCTGGCTGACGGACAACGGCTTCCTGAAGTAGCCTCGCAGCCCGATGACGGGGCCGACGCAGACCGAGGTCTGTGTCGGCCCCGTTTCTATGTCGGCACGGGTGGGTCAGCCCTCGCTGGTGTTGGTGTCTCCGTCGCCGGGGTGATCCCAGTGCCGCGACTCGCGCCGCGCGATCAGTTTCTTGACCAGCACGACGATTCCGCCGAATACGGCGATGGCGGCGACGAAGAGGTAGCCGGCGAAGTGCAGCTGGTCCTGGAGGGCGCGGAAGCTGCCGGCGACCACCCATCCCACGGTCACGTAGGCGCCTGCCCAGATCGCGCACGCCGGTGCGGTCCACGCGATGAATCTCCGGTAGCTCATGTTGCTCATCCCGACCGTCACCGGCACGAGGGAGTGCAGCACCGGCAGGAATCGCGACACGAAGACGGCGATCCCGCCGCGACGGTCGACGTAGTACTCGGCACGGTGCCAGTTGGTGATGCCGATGCGGCGTCCCAACCGCGAGTCGCGGATGCGCGGCCCGAAGAACCGGCCGAGCGCGAAGCCGATGCTCTCGCCGATGAGCGCACCGACGATGACGGCGGCGAGCGTGCCGGCGTACTGGGCCGGCCCGTCGATGGCGGTGCTGGATACCACCACGATGGTGTCGCCGGGCACGATGAGGCCGACGAGGATCGAGGTCTCGAGCAGGATTCCGAGGCCGGACAGCAGGATGCGGGTGACCGGGTCCACCGAGCCGACGAGGTCGAGGATCCAGGTGAGGACGGTGTCGATCCAGTTCATGGCAGCGGCTTCCGCAGCGCGTCGAGCCGCGCCTGCCAGGTGGCGCGGCGACCGGGCAGCTCGGCGGTTGAGGGCCCGTCCACCCACCGGGTGACGATCCGGATGCCGTGCACCGCGTTCAGTGCCCATACTTCGAGCCCCTCGAGGTCCGCGGGCCGGACCGACTCGTAGAGCACGTCGACCCCGAGCGCGGTGGCGAGCGCGGCGACAGAGCGCACGGTGACGCTGTCGATCCGCTCGATGTCGTTCGACGGGACGCAGAGGGCGTCTCCGCGCCACCAGACCAGGCAGGTGGTGGAACCGTCGGCGATGAAGCCGTCGCGGGTGAGGATCACCGCGTCATCGGCGCCGGATTTCTGCGCCGCAGTGCGCAGCCGAGTCATCGCCTCGAGGTCGGGGCCCTTGACTCGCGGCGCGGTGCGCGGATCGCGACCGTGGTGGGTGGCGAGCACGATGGAGCGCCGCAGTTCGGGCGCCTCCCGCAGCCGGAACAGCAGCTGCGGTCGCAGAAGCTGCGTGCGCAACTCGACGCGGGGAAACCACTGCCCGGTGCGCGGTATGGCGGCGATGCTGGCGTCCCAGAACGCTCCGGGGTCGACCTCGCGGTAGCGCCCGCGGGGGATCGCCGTCATGAAGCGGGTGCGGTGCAGGTCGATCCCGCGCACGCGTCCCTCGTCCACCAGCCAGGAGTCGGCGGCCTCGATGACGGCGGGGATGACGTCGCAGTCGTCGCGGGCTTCGAGGTGGTCCTCGCGCCAGAGGGAGACGGCAGCCGCGCTCATAGGATCAGGCTATGCCGCTCCGCCTGCTGCGCCATCCGCTGGGAGACGGATATTCGGCGCCCGCGGTCTTCGCCGCCCTGCATGGCGACGATACCGACGTGTTCTGGCTCGACAGCGGCACCAGCGGCACCGCGTACCTGGGGGCGGGCGAGCGCTGGTACCCGCCGTCTCCGGTGCTGGATGCCGTGCGGGCCGAGCTGGCCGGCCCCGATCCCGAGGCTGACGCGGGCGCGCCCGCGTTCCGTCTCGGGCTGGTCGGGTGGCTGGGGTACGAGCTGCGTGGCGAGACGATGGGTGCCGAGGTGTCACGGGTGTCGCGCTATCCCGATGCCGCGTTCCTGCGCGTCACCCGCGCGGTCGCGATCGAGCCGGACGGCTCGGCCGAGCTGCTGGCTCTGGGGCCGACGTGGGACGACCACGCGGGGTGGCGCGATGAGGTGACGCAGCGGCTGAGAGCCGTCCACGGGGTTGCGGATGTGGTGGCACGAGAGGCGCGGGCCGGCGATTCCGGTGGCCCTCTGCGCGTTCGTTGGCACGAATCCGACGCGGAATACCTCGCCAGCATCGCCGCCTGTCAGGACGCCATTCGCGAGGGGGAGGCCTACCAGCTCTGCCTCACCACCGAGGCGCGCGTCGACGGAGTCATCGACCCGGTGGCGACGTACCGGCGGGTGCGCGAACTGAGTCCGAGCCATCACGGCGCGCTGCTGCGCATCGGGGGAGTGAGTCTGCTGAGCGCGAGCCCAGAGCGGTTTCTCGAGGTGCATCCGGACGGGATCGTGCGCACCCACCCGATCAAGGGGACCAGGAGGCGTGACCCGGATGCCGCATCCGATGCCCGCCTGCGCGACGAGTTGCTCGCCAGCGACAAGGAGCGCGCCGAGAACATCATGATCGTCGACCTGATGCGCAACGACCTGGCGCGGGTGAGCGAGCCGGGGAGCGTCGTGGTGCCGAGTCTGCTCGACGTGGAGTCGTATCCGCAGGTGCACCAGCTGGTCAGTTCGATCGAGGGCCGGTTGCGTGGGGGCCTCGACGGTGTCGATGCGATCGCCGCCTGCCTGCCGGCCGGGTCGATGACGGGAGCGCCGAAGCGACGCGCGACCGAGATCCTCGACCGGCTGGAGCGGCGGGCCCGCGGCCTGTACGCGGGCGCGTTCGGCTACCTCGGGCGGGACGGACGCATCGATCTGGCGATGACCATCCGCAGCATCGTGATCGATGAGCACGGCGCCACCCTCGGAACCGGTGGCGGGATCACGGCGCTGAGCGTGCCCGAGGAGGAGCTCGCGGAGGCCCGGCTGAAGGCCGCCGCCCTCCTCGGGGCTCTCGGGGTCGCTACGCTGGAATAGGTTGCCGCGACGCCAGCGCTGTCGTCGCCACGGCATCCATCTCACCGACCCACCGGAATGATGACTGTGACCCAGCACGACAGCACCCCCGACGACGACTACGACTTCGCCGCCATCCAGCAGAAGTGGATGGCGCGCTGGGAGGAGTCGAACCCGTACGCCACCGACGACCCGGCCGACGCCCGACCGCGCAAGTATGTGCTCGACATGTTCCCGTACCCTTCGGGCGACCTGCACATGGGCCATGCCGAGGCCTTCGCCTTCGGTGACATCGTCGCGCGCTACTGGCGTCAGCAGGGCTTCAACGTGTTGCACCCGATCGGCTGGGACTCGTTCGGGCTGCCCGCCGAGAACGCCGCGATCAAGCGCGGCGTGGATCCGCGCGGCTGGACGTACGACAACATCGCGCAGCAGAAGGCCTCGTTCAAGCGGTACGGCGCCAGCTTCGACTGGTCGCGTGAGCTGCACACCTCCGACCCCGAGTACTACAAGTGGAACCAGTGGCTGTTCCTCAAGCTGTACGAGAAGGGCCTGGCGTACCGCAAGGACAGCTGGGTCAACTGGGACCCGGTGGATCAGACGGTGCTCGCGAACGAGCAGGTGCTGCCCGACGGCACGTCGGAGCGTTCGGGCGCCGTGGTGGTGAAGAAGAAGCTCACCCAGTGGTACTTCAAGATCACCGACTACGCCGACCGGCTGCTGGACGACCTGAATCAGCTCGAGGGCTCGTGGCCGGCGAAGGTGCTGGCGATGCAGCGCAACTGGATCGGCCGCTCGACCGGTGCCGAGGTCGACTTCGTGATCGAGGGTCACCCCGAGCCGGTGACCGTCTTCACCACCCGCCCCGACACCCTGTACGGCGCGACGTTCATGGTGGTGGCGCCCGATTCGGAACTGGCCGCCCGGCTGGCGGCGGAGTCGACGCCCGAGCTACAGCAGGCCTTCGCGGAGTACCTCGAGCAGGTGCAGAAGTCGACCGAGATCGAGCGCCAGGACACCGGCCGTGAGAAGACCGGAATCTCGCTCGGACGCTGGGCGATCAACCCGGTGAACGGCGAGCGCATCCCGGTCTGGACCGCGGACTACGTGCTGGCCGATTACGGTCACGGTGCGGTGATGGGCGTGCCCGCCCACGACCAGCGCGACCTCGACTTCGCCCTGAAGTTCGGGTTCGACGTTCGGGTCGTGGTCGACACCAACGCTCCGGTCACCGGCGCACTGCCGGTCATCACCCCCGAGATGCTGGAGGCGGGCGAGACCCCGCCGCTCGACCCGCTGTCGACGGGCAAGGCGCTCGCCGGCGACGGGCGCATGATCAACTCCGGGCCGCTCGACGGCCTCAGCAAGTCGAACGCGATCAAGCGCGTCATCGAGCTGCTCGAATCCGCGGGTACCGGGCGCGCGGCCAAGACCTTCCGTCTGCGCGACTGGCTGATCTCCCGCCAGCGCTACTGGGGCACCCCGATCCCGATCCTGCACGCCGAGGACGGCTCGCTCCATCCGGTGCCCGAATCCGACCTGCCGGTGCTGCTGCCCGACCCCGCCGGGCTGGACCTGAAGCCGAAGGGGTCCTCGCCCCTCGGCGCAGCCACGGAGTGGGTGGAGACCGCCCTGCCCGACGGAACCCCGGCCCGCCGCGACCCTGACACGATGGACACCTTCGTCGACTCGTCGTGGTACTTCCTGCGGTACCTCAACCCCACGGACGACACCCAGGCCTTCGATCCGGCCGAGGCCGAGAAGTGGGCGCCTGTCGACCAGTACGTCGGCGGCGTCGAGCACGCCATCCTGCACCTTTTGTACGCGCGGTTCATCACCAAGGTGCTGTTCGATCTGGGCTACGTCACCTTCACCGAGCCGTTCAGTGCGGTGCTCAACCAGGGCAGCGTGCTGCTCGACGGCAAGGCGATGAGCAAGTCGAAGGGCAACCTCGTCGAGTTCAAGGACGAGCTCGATGCGCACGGTGCGGATGCGATCCGGCTGACCATGGCATTCGCCGGGCCCCCCGAGGACAACATCGACTGGGCGGATGTGTCGCCGTCGGGGTCCTCGAAGTTCCTGGCACGGGCGTGGCGCATCTCGGGAGAGGTGACCTCGAAGCCGGAGGTGGACTGGAAGGGCGGAGACATCGCCCTGCGCCGGCAGACCCACCACCTGCTGGCCGATGCCCCCGGCCTCATGGAGGCGTTCAAGTTCAACGTCGTCGTGGCGCGACTGATGGAGCTCGTCAACGCGATCCGCAAGACCATCGACACCGGGCCCGGCGCCGGTGATCCGGCGGTGCGCGAAGCGATCGAGGCGGTGACCGTGCTGCTCTCCCTCTTCGCGCCGCACGCGGCCGAGGATATGTGGGAGCGCCTGGGCTACACCGGCTCGGTGTCGGTCGCCGGGCTGCGCAAGCCCGACGCGACGCTGCTGGTCGAGGAGTCGGTGACGGCGATCGTGCAGGTCGACGGCAAGGTACGCGACAAGCTCGAGGTGTCGCCGTCGATCAGTGCCGAGGAACTGGAGCGGCTCGCGCGAGCGACCGCGGGGTTCGCCCGTGCGGTCGGCGATCGCGAGATCGTCAACGTCATCGTGCGCGCGCCCCGCGTCGTCAACGTCGCCACGAAAGGCTGATCCCATGGCTGCTCTCTCCTGTCCTCGCGGCGATGGCGGTCGCCTGAGCCCGATCATGGGTGCGCCCAGCAACCCACGACCGGGCAAGCCTGGCGCACACGCACCGGTGCTCACGGGCTACCGCTGCACCAAGGGGCACACTGTGGCCCTCAGCGAGCTTGTGGAGGACGAGAGCTAGCTCCACTCCTCCACAGCCGGTGCGCGGTGGTGATTCCCACGAGGTCTCCGGGCGGCCGCCCGCGGGTGCTCCAGCGTTCCTAACGTGAGCGCATGAGCACCGTCCCCGACCCCGAGGCCCGACGGGCGCGACTGAGGGTCGGGGCGGGGGCGGCGCTCGTCCTGGTCCTCCTCGGTGTGGGTGCCGCGGTTCTGGTCACCGCCCTCACTCCGCACGGTTCCACAGCGGTCGTCGCCCCGAGTGCGGCGCCGTCGGCTGGTGCGGATGCCGCGCAGGGCGCAGTCATCTATGTGCACATCCTCGGCGAGGTCGCCCGTCCCGGGCTCTACGCATTGCGCGACGGCGACCGCGGCGTCGACATCGTCGCTGCGGCGGGCGGGTTCACGCCCGATGCAGACCCGGCGGCGCTCAACCTGGCGCGCTTCCTCAGCGACGGTGAGCAGATCATCGTCCCCGCCGTCGGCGACGGCCCGGCAGCACCCGGTCAGACAACCGACGGCAAGGTGAATCTCAACACGGCCGATGCGGCGGCGCTCGAGACGCTTCCGCGGATCGGGCCCGCGATGGCGCAGCGCATCATCGACTGGCGCGAGCAGAACGGGCGGTTCGCGGCGGTCGAAGACCTGCTCGACGTGACCGGGATCGGCGACGCCACCTTCGCCGGACTCAAAGACCTGGTGACCGTGTGAAAGACCTGCGGCTGGTGCCCGCGGCGGTCTGCGCCTGGGCCTCGGCGGGGGTGATCGTCGGTGCCCCGCACATGGCCGGGGCGACCGCGGCCGTGCTCGCGGTCCTCGTGGCGCTCGCGCTGGCGGTGGCGCGGCGGGTGCGCTGGGCGCCGGCGATCGCGGTGGCACTCGCGGCCAGTGCGGTGGTCGCCGTCGCGGTCATCGCCCACGCCTCGGCACGGGAACCCCCGGCGCTGGTGGCCGCGGAACAGACCGGTCGCACCGTCGAACTCCGGGTGGCGGTGACCGGGCACCCGTCGCAGGGGCACGTGCGCGCGACGGCGGGGTCTGCCCCGGTGCTCGTCTTCGGAGAGGTCGATGGCGTCCGCATCGGAGACGAGCTGACGCTGCGGGCCCGCGTGCAGCGAGTGGATGCCGGCGAAGACGTCGCCTTTCTCGTGTTCGCGCGAGCCGACATCGCGGTGTCCTCACCCGCCGGCGGCGCGCTCGCGGTGGCGAACGATCTGCGGTCATCGTTCGCCGCGGTGGCCGGTGAGCTTCCCGGCCGGGGTGCAGGGCTGCTGCCGGGGCTCGCGATCGGTGACACCTCGGCCGTCGCCCCACAGCTCGACGCCGACATGAAGACCAGCTCGCTCAGCCACCTCACCGCCGTCTCCGGATCGAACTGCGCGCTCGTCGTCGGGCTGGTGTTCGCCGCCTGCGCCGGACTCGGGATGCCGCGCTGGGTTCGGCTGATCGTCTCCGGTGCCGCGCTGGTCGGCTTCGTGGTGCTCGTGACGCCGGAACCGAGCGTGGTCCGGGCCGCTGCGATGGCGGTGATCGCCCTGGCAGCCCTCGGCCTGTCCCGCCCCGCTCGGGGCGTTCCTCTGCTGTGTGCGGCGGTGATCGTGCTGCTCGTCGGCGATCCGTGGCTCGCTCGCAGCTACGGGTTCGCACTGAGCGTGCTCGCCACGGGCGGTCTGCTCGTCCTGGCTGCTCCGCTGGCGCGCGCCCTCGGCCGATGGCTGCCGCGCGGAGTCGCTCTCCTCATCGCCGTGCCGCTGGCGGCGCAACTGGCCTGCCAGCCCGTGCTGCTCCTCCTCGACCCCTCCCTGCCCCTGTACGGCGTACTGGCCAACCTGCTCGCGGAGCCTGCCGCTCCGCTGGCCACGGTGGCAGGTCTCGCGGCCTGCCTGGTCGCGCCCGTTCTTCCCGGTGTCGCAGGTGCTCTCACCTGGGTGGCGTGGGTTCCGGCGAGCTGGATCGCGGCGGTCGCGGGGTTCACCGCCGGCCTCCCCGGCGCCCGCAGTCCCTGGCCGACCGGGCCGGTGGGGGTCGCGGCGATGATCGTCATCACGGCGGCGGTGGTCGCCATGTTGATGGGCCTGGGGCGCCCGACGGTTCGCCTGCTCGTGCGGGGCGCCCTCGTGGTGGCACTGCTCGCCTATGGCGGGTCGATCGCGGGTGGCCGGATTGCCGAGCAGGCCAGCCGCCCCGCCGACTGGGAGTTCGCGCAGTGCGACGTCGGGCAGGGCGACGCGGTGATCATCCGCAGTGCGGGCGAGATCGCCGTGATCGACGTGGGGCCCCAGCCCGCCCGCCTGTCAGCGTGCCTCGACGATCTCGGCATCGGTCGCATCCAGCTGCTCGTTCTCACCCACTACGACCTCGATCATGTCGGCGGGGTGGATGCGGTCCTGGGTCGTGTCGACCGGGCGCTCATCGGGCCCGCGTCCGACCCCGGGGACGTCCGCATCGCATCCGCGCTGCGCGCCGGGGGAGCCCGCGTCGACGAGGTCTCCCGCGGAGAGACCGGGCGCCTCGGAGCACTGGACTGGCGCGTGGTCTGGCCTCCGCCCTCGGGGGTCGAGCCCGGCAACCCGGCGAGTGTCACCCTTCTCGTCACTCCGTCTCCCGGCTGCCCCTGCCTGAGCGGCATCTTCCTCGGCGACCTGGGTCAGGAGTCGCAGATGCGTCTCCTCGGCTCCGCCGCCCTGCCGCACGTCGACGTGGTCAAGGTCGCACACCACGGCTCCGCCGATCAGGAGCCTGAGCTGTATGAGAAGCTGCGGGCGACGGTCGGCCTGATCGGCGTCGGCGCGGACAACGATTACGGGCATCCGACGCAGCAACTGCTCGGTGTGCTTCACGCCGTGGCAACCCGCCCGCTGCGCTCCGACCTCGACGGTTTGGTTCTCGTGGCACCCGGTCCCGACGCAACCGTGCGGGTCTGGAGTCAGCGAGGCAACGCGTCCGGGCCGTCGGCAGCAGCAACTAGCCTTTACGGGACGAGAGGACATCGATGGCGGCACCGGCGAGGCGCAGCACGGCGAGCAAGGTCGCCATCCCGCAGCTGACGTGGGACCAGATCCGCCCGGCCGCCGTGGTGCTCGTCACCGGCGCCGAGACGGTTCTGGCCGATCGCTCCATCCGCCTCCTGCGCGACACCCTCAAGGCGGAAGACCCGTCGCTCGAAGTCGTCGAACTCGACGCCGCGGCCTATGCGCCCGGTGAACTGCTCACGATGGCGAGCCCGAGCCTCTTCGGTGAGCCGCGATTCATCCGCGTCGCGAACGTGGAGAAGACCAGCGACGCGTTCCTCGACGAGGTGCTGGGCTACCTCGACAACCCCGCCGACGACACCTACCTGGTGCTCCGGCACGGCGGGGGAGTGCGAGGCAAGAAGCTGCTCGACGCCATCCGTTCGGGCACCGGGGGCGGCATCGAGGTGGTCTGCGCCGAACTCAAACGCGACAGCGACAAGCTCGACTTCGTGCACGCCGAATTCGCGGCAGCGCGTCGGCGGGCCACCCCGGCGGCACAGCGCGCCCTGCTGTCGGCATTCTCGGGCGACCTGGCCGAACTGGCCGCGGCGATCCGGCAGCTGCTCGCCGACACCGACGACGAGATCACCGAGCAGACGGTGGCGCGGTACTACGGCGGCCGCGTTGAGACGAACGCGTTCGCGGTCGCCGACGCCGCCATCGCCGGTCGCCATGGCGACGCTCTCGCGTTGCTGCGCCACGCGCTCGCGACCGGAGCCGACCCGGTTCCGATGATCGCCGCGATCGCGAGCAAGATCCGCACCATGGCGAAGCTCGCCGGTGCCAGCGGCGGCTCGGGCGCGTTGGCGCAGCGGTTCGGTCTGGCACCCTGGCAGGTCGACCGGGCGCTGCGCGACCTGCGCGGCTGGACGGACGCCGGGCTCGGACGCGCCATCGAGGCACTCGCCGACACCGATGCGCAGGTCAAGGGCGGTGGTCGCGACCCCGTCTACGCACTCGAACGGCTCATCGAGACGCTCAGCCGCCGCGGCTAGGCCGCCACTGCCAGCCCGACCGCCCTTAAACACGAAAGCCCCGGCCGCGGCCGGGGCTTTCGTCACACTGCACTCAGAGAGCGGCGACCTGCTTCGCGATGGCCGACTTGCGGTTCGCAGCCTGGTTCGCGTGGATCACGCCTTTGCTGGTGGCCTTGTCGAGCTTCTTGGTCGCGAGCTGCAGGGCGTCGGTCGCCTTCTGCTTGTCGCCCGCGGCGATCGCCTCGCGCGTGGCGCGGATGGCGGTCTTGAGCTCGCTCTTGACCGCCTTGTTGCGCTCCTGCGCCTTCTTGTTGGTACCGATGCGCTTGATCTGCGACTTGATGTTCGCCATGGCTGTACTTTCGTTCGTTACGTCGAGTGGATGCTGCCGACGCGGTAGAGGAACGCATTCGGCGAATCGCGTGGAGGGAACCACACGCAAAACCAAGGGTCAACGTTACCAGAGACATCGGCGCGACGGAACGCCGTCATTCGCTCAGGTTAGCCTGGCGGTATGCCGCAGAAGATCGTCATCGCGGGGGCGCACGGCTTCATGGGCACCCGGTTCCAACAGCTCTACCGGGACGCGGGCGACACGGTGGTCACCATCGGTCGCCGCGACGCCGACGCGCTCTGGGGCGACACGGATGCCATCGCCCGGATTCTCGACGGCGCCGACGTACTGGTGAACCTCGCCGGCAAGAGCGTCGACTGCCGCTACACCGCGGCCAACCGGGCCGAGATCCTTCGCTCCCGGCTCGAGACCACCGCCGAGCTCGGCCGAGCCGTTGCCCGCGCCGCGCAGCCTCCGCCCCTCTGGCTGAACGCCAGCACCGCGACGATCTACCGGCACGCGGACGACCGCCCCCAGACCGAGGCCGACGGCGACATCGGCACCGGCTTCTCGGTCGAGGTGGCCACCCGGTGGGAGGAGACGTTCTTCGCTGCGGCACGCCCCGGCGTGCGGCAGGTCGCGATGCGCGCGGCGATCACCCTGGGCGACGGCTCGGCTCTGCGGCCCCTGGTCATGCTCACCCGGTTCGGTCTCGGCGGCCCGCAGCTCGGCGGCCGCAGCGGGGGCGGGCGCCAAAGGTTCAGCTGGATCCACCTCGACGACGTCTTCGGGGCGATGCGGTTCCTCGAGACCTCCCCGCTCGACGGCCCGGTCAACTTCAGCAGTCCCCATCCGTCGACCAACCGTGAGGTGATGGCCACGCTGCGCCGCGTGCTCGGGGTGCCCATCGGCATCCCGCTGCCCCGCCCCGCGCTCGAACTGGGAGCGCTGGCCATCCGCACCGAGACCGAGCTGATTCTCAAGAGCCGCTGGGTGCTGCCGGGTCGCCTGCTGGACGCCGGTTTCGTCTTCTCCTATCCCGACCTCGAGCCCGCACTACGGCAGATCCTCCATCGATCGGGGGGTTAACCGCATGGGCCGGGCACGGCGCATTTCCTAGCGTGGAGGCATGACAACCACAGCCACCACTCCCGTTCTCGAGACCCAGCCGGCCCCCGCCCCGGTCGCCGCCGGCACCGGTCTCGCCACCTCCTCTCTCGTCCTCGCCATCGTCGGCATCGTGCTCGGCCAGGGCCTCATCTCGGTCGCCGCGATCATCGTCGCGTTCGTGTCCCGTGCCAAGGAGCCCGCCGGGCGCCTGCTCGCCAACTGGGGCCTCGCCCTCGGGTTCGCCGGTCTGTTCGGCGGCCTGCTGCTGGCGCTGCTCGGCATCGCCGCATTCGCGCCGCTCTGGATCGCCGGAGCGTTCGCCGGACTGTACTGAGCAGCAGCACCAGCACGACGCGTGAGGGTCTGCGGTCAGGTGACCGCAGGCCCTCGTCGTGCGTGAAAGAATCACTTGTCATGTCCCCGCGCGCCCTGCAGCCTCTCGCCCCGGCTGCCACCGACCCGTCGCGCATCCGCAACTTCTGCATCATCGCCCACATCGACCACGGCAAGTCGACCCTGGCCGACCGCATGCTGCAGATCACCGGCGTCGTCTCCGACCGCGACATGCGCGCGCAGTACCTCGACCGCATGGACATCGAGCGCGAGCGCGGCATCACCATCAAGTCGCAGGCGGTGCGGATGCCGTGGGCGACATCCGTCGTCGGGTCCGGCGATACCACCTATGCGCTGAACATGATCGACACCCCCGGCCACGTCGACTTCACCTACGAGGTCTCGCGCTCGCTCGCCGCCTGTGAGGGCGCGATTCTGCTGGTGGATGCCGCGCAGGGCATCGAGGCCCAGACTCTCGCGAACCTCTACCTGGCACTCGAGAACGACCTCGAGATCATCCCGGTGCTCAACAAGATCGACCTGCCGGCCGCCGACCCCGAGAAGTACAGCCGCGAGCTGGCGCAGCTGATCGGCGGCGACCCGTCCGACGTGCTGCGGGTCTCGGGCAAGACCGGCGAGGGCGTCGAGGCGCTGCTGGATCGCGTGGTCGAGCGGATCCCGGCACCGGTCGGCGACGCCGGCGCACCGCCGCGGGCGATGATCTTCGATTCCGTGTACGACTCGTACCGCGGAGTCGTCACCTACGTGCGCATGGTCGATGGGCAGCTGAATCCGCGCGAGCGCATCCAGATGATGTCGACCAAGGCGACCCACGACATCCTCGAGATCGGAGTGTCGAGTCCCGAGCCGAACCCCTCGAAGGGGCTCGGTGTGGGAGAGGTCGGCTACCTCATCACCGGCGTGAAGGACGTGCGTCAGTCGAAGGTCGGCGACACCGTCACCACCGCGATGAAGCCGGCCACCGAGCCGCTGCCGGGCTACACCGAGCCGCTGCCGATGGTGTTCTCGGGCATCTACCCGATCGATGGCAGCGACTACCCGGACCTGCGCGAGGCGCTCGACAAACTGAAGCTGTCGGATGCGGCGCTGAACTACGAGCCCGAGACGTCGGTCGCGCTCGGTTTCGGGTTCCGCTGCGGGTTCCTCGGCCTGCTGCACCTCGAGATCGTGACCGAGCGTCTCGAGCGGGAGTTCGGGCTCGACCTCATCACCACCGCGCCGAGCGTCATCTACGAGGTCACCACCGAGGACAAGAAGCGGTACACGGTGACGAACCCGAGCGAGTTCCCGACCGGTACCAAGATCGCCAAGGTCGAGGAGCCGATCGTGAAGGCGTCGATCCTGGCGCCCAAGGACTACGTCGGCACCATCATGGAGCTCTGCCAGAGCCGCCGCGGCACCCTGAACGGCATGGACTACCTCGGCGAGGATCGGGTCGAGCTGCACTACACGATGCCGCTCGGCGAGATCGTGTTCGACTTCTTCGACAACCTGAAGTCGCGCACCCAGGGCTACGCCTCGCTCGACTACGAGCCGGCGGGTGAGCAGGAGGCCGACCTGGTGAAGGTCGACATCCTGCTGCAGGGCGAGACCGTCGACGCCTTCAGCGCGATCGTGCACCGTGACAAGGCGTACGCGTACGGCACGATGATGGCTTCGCGCCTGCGCGAACTGATCCCGCGCCAGCAGTTCGAGGTGCCCATCCAGGCCGCGATCGGTGCGCGCATCATCGCCCGCGAGAACATCCGCGCCATGCGCAAGGACGTGCTGGCCAAGTGCTACGGCGGTGACATCACCCGCAAGCGCAAGCTGCTGGAGAAGCAGAAGGAGGGCAAGAAGCGCATGAAGATGGTCGGCCGCGTCGAAGTCCCCCAGGAGGCGTTCATCGCCGCGCTCTCCGGCGATACCGAGAAGGCGAAGGAGAAGAAGTGACGTTCGACTACAACCCCGCGACGGGCCGCTGGACGGGGGCGGTCTCGCCGAAGAGCCGGCTCGCTGCGACGCTGCTCAGCTTCTTCCTCGGCGTTCTCGGGATCGACCGGTTCTATCTCGGCAACATCGGGATGGGTGTCGCGAAGCTGCTGCTCGGCTGGGCGACCGCCGGCATCTGGCCACTGATCGACTTCATCATCATCGTGGCCGGCGCTGCCCACGACGGCCAGCGGATGCCCGTCAAGAACTGGAGCTGATCGTCCGGCCTCCATTGGCGCCGGAGGCCGAGTGCCTCACCTACCCGGCGTCGGCGATCGGCACGAGCCTGTCTCGCACGCGTGGCGAACGCCGGGCCGTGATCGGGGCGGGTGCGGAGTGCTTCGCGCGTGCATCCGCGGCGAACCTGCGCTGGGCGGTCAAGACCCGTTCCGGGTTCCGTGTCGCGCGAATCGCGGATGGCAGCGCGGGGCCGGAGGGACCGGTCACGGTGGGGGAGACCGCGCTGATCCGGTTCGGCCCGATCCGCGAGAGGGTGCGGGTGGTCCGGGTCGTCGACGAGCCGCGGCGGCGGGGGTTCGCCTATGGGACCCTGCCGCAGCATCCGCTCATCGGTGAGGAGGCGTTCCTCGTCGAGTGGCGTGACGATGACCGGGTCGATCTCGTCATCCGGTCGTTCTCGCGGCCGAACGGCTGGCTGTGGACGCTGCTATGGCCCGTCGTCGCGCTCGCCCGACAGGTGGTCCTGCGCCGCTACCTGCGTGCCCTCGTAGACTGAGCAGCATGGATGCGGCGGCGATCTGGCGCACGCCCGTCACGTACGGAAGCGTCGGGGGCACGCGTGCTCGCGACCTGATGCAGTATCCGCCCAAAGGTTTTCGACCGCTGGAGCGGCGCGTACGAATCGGTCACGGACCGCTGCGCTGGGAGCACGCCTGGGTCGAGACCCTGACCTGGGGCATCCAGCGGCGAGCCGGGATGCGGGTGCAGAGGCTCGAAGCACCGGTGGAGGTGACCGCGGGCACCTACGTACCGGTCGCGTTCGACGACGACGGCACCCCCGTGCAGCCCGCCACCTCAGGAGAACTGGTCTACGCACCCGACGGCACCCCGCTGCTGCGTCCCGGCGATACCGCGATTCTGCGCATCCCGCTGTACCCCGGTCGCGTACCGGCGCGCGTCGTGTACGTGATCGACGAGCCGCTGCGCAAAGGGTTCGCCTACGGAACCCTGCCGGGCCATCCGGAACGCGGCGAAGAGGCCTTCGTCGTCGAGTACCGCGACGACGACTCGGTATGGCTCACCATCCGCGCGTTCTCCCGCCCGGCGAATGCGTGGTTCTGGCTCGCGTACCCGGTGCTCCGCGTGATGCAGGAGTTCTTCACACGACGGTACGAGCGCGCTCTGGCCGGACCGCTCGAGGGTGAGAATCCTTAGACTGATCGGGTGACCGACACGCAGAACGTTCCCGCCGGCTGGTACCCCGACCCGAACGCCCCGGGTGGGCAGCGCTGGTGGGACGGCACCCAGTGGACCGAGCACGTCGGTGAGCCCGCCGCCGCTCAGCCGTTCGCCGCCGCGGCCGCCCCGGCCGGCACGAAGACGTCAACGGTGTGGATCTGGCTCATCGTGCTGCTGCCGCTGCTCGGGCTCGTGTCGCTCTTCACGATCGACTGGAAGGCCTACCTCGACTCCTACCTCGTCGGTGCGTTCAGCAACGACCCGAGGGCCGTGACCAGCGCCTCCTTCTCGCTGCTGACCCAGCCCGGCTACCTGCTGACAGCCGCCCTCGGCTGGATCGTCTACGGCGTCACCGTGGCGTTCGCCGCGCTCGACGTGCGCGAGCTGAAAAAGCGCGGCGTGCCGCAGCCCTTCCACTGGGCGTTCGCGTTCCTCAGCGGCCCCGTCTACGTGATCGGCCGTTCCGTTGTGGTGAAGCGCCGCACCGGTGGCGGGCTCGCGCCGCTGTGGGTCTGGGTCGGCACCCTCGCCATCAACCTCATCGCCGGGATCGTGCTGACCGCGCTGATCTTCACCTACATGGCGCGGGCGCTGCCCGGCAGCTTCTCCTAGCGGTGCCGTCCGCCCTCCCGATCGCCGATCCCGCACCCGCAGACGGGCTGCTGCCGGCGACCGTGACGGCCGGGTGGCTGCAGCGTGCCTTCGGGGTGTACGTGCACGTGCCGTTCTGCCGGGTGCGGTGCGGCTACTGCGACTTCAACACCTACACGGCCGACGAGATCCGCGGCGTGCGGCAGAGCGATTACGCCGGCCAGGCGCTGACCGAACTCGCGCAGGCGGAACGCGTGCTGGCGGCGACCGGCGCCGAACCGCGTCCGGTGTCGACGGTGTTCTTCGGCGGCGGGACCCCAACCCTGCTGCCGGTGGCCGACCTCGCCGGCGTGCTCGCCGGCATCCGCGACACCTGGGGCCTGGCCCCGAACGCCGAGGTGACCACCGAGGCCAACCCCGACTCGGTGGACGAGCGCGCACTCCAGGAATTGGCGGAGGGCGGGTTCACTCGGGTGAGCTTCGGAATGCAGTCCGCGGTGCCGCACGTGCTCGCCACCCTGGAGCGCACGCACGACCCCGAGCGCATCCCTCGGGTGGTCGAGTGGGCCCGCGCCGCCGGCCTGCAGGTCAGCCTCGACCTGATCTACGGCACGCCGGGCGAGAGCGCCGATGACTGGCAGCGCTCGCTCGACCTGGCGATCGGGCAGCGCCCCGACCACATCAGCGCCTACGCGCTCATCGTCGAGCCGGGCACCAAACTCGCCCGGCAGATCAGCCGGGGCGAGGTGCCGGCGCCCGACGACGATCTCGCGGCCGACCTGTACGAGCAGGCCGATCAGACGCTGGCCGCAGCCGGGTTCACCTGGTACGAGGTCAGCAACTGGGCCACCGACCCGGCCCACCGCTCACGGCACAACCTCGCCTACTGGACCGGCGAGGACTGGTGGGGAATCGGCCCCGGTGCGCACAGTCACGTCGGCGGCGTGCGCTGGTGGAACGTCAAGCACCCGGCGGCCTATGCCGAACGTCTCGCCGCCGGGGTCTCGCCGGCCGCGGGGCGCGAAACCCTCGACGACGCGACGCGACGGGTCGAGACCGTGCTGCTGGGCACGCGGCTGGCCGACGGGCTGGCGATCGAGGCGCTCCCGGCACGGGATGCGGTGGCGGGCCTCATCGCCGACGGCCTCGTCGACGGTCGCGCGGCGCTCGCCGGTCGGGTGGTGCTCACCCTGCGCGGGCGTTTGCTGGCGGATGCCGTGGTGCGCCGCCTGCTGCCGTGACCGCCGTCGGGGCGGCTCAGCGCACGAACTTGATCGCCAGCGGGTACTCGTACGGCTGACCCTGGTTGGCACGCATCGTGGCGATGATGCCGAACACGATCATCATCACCGGGATCGCGAACAGCACGAGGATGCCGACCAGCACGATCGCCAGCAGGCCGCCGACGATGGCGGCAAGCACCATCGTGAGCTGGAAGTTCAGCTCGGTCGCCGTGTGCTGGCGCACGAACGGGCCGCGGTCCTTGTAGATGAGGTAGAAGATCAGCGCGCTGATCCAGGAGGCCGACAGCAGGATCGCCACCAGCGAGATCAGGTGCGACAGCATCGCGATGTTGCGTTCCTCATCGGGCCGCAGCGGCGGCAAAGGCGCCGCGGGGGCTGCCGGAGCAGCGGCGTACGGCGGAGCGGGCGGCGCGGCGGCTGCAGGCGCCGGGGGAGCGGGGGGCGCCGGGGGAGCGGGCGGCACCGGCGGAACGGCGGCCGCCGGCTTCTTCGCTGCCGGCTTCTTCGCGGCGGGCTTCGGCTTGTCGGCGGGGGTCTTCGCGTCGCTCATACCCCCATTGAACCAGAGGGCCCCGGATACGCAGAGGGCGCCGGACCCGATGGTCCGACGCCCTCAGAGCGGTTCGCGGTGTTACTTGATGAGGCGCAGGGCGACCGGGTAGCGGTAGCTGCCACCGGCGTTGACCTTCTGGAAGCCCATGATCGACCAGATCAGCGAGAGCACCCAGATCGCCAGCCAGGCGATGTAGAAGATGAAGCCGACCAGGACGACCGCGAGGAGCGCACCGAGGATCGCGCAGGCGAAGTACCCGATGGTCACGGTGATCTGGAAGTTCAGGGCCTCTTTGCCCTCGACGTTGGTCTTGACGCCGCGGTCCTTGAAGATCAGCCAGATGATGAGCGCGGGGAGGAAACCGAGGATACCGCCGAGGTGAGCGAAGCTCGCCCACTGCTTGTCCTCAGCCTCGGAGAGCGGCGCGGCAGCCGCGGGCTGCGGAGCGGGAGTGGTCATGTGATCATGCCTTTCGGTATATGAAGGGGCGCTCGACCTGCCCACCGGGGCACGCGAGCACGCTAAAGGTAGCGTTTCCGCAACACCGCGTGCAACGGTGGGGTAACGGCGTGTCGCGCTACAATTGGCAGTCCCGGTCAGCGAGTGCTAAGGCGGAAAGGCGGGTCGAGCATGGTCTCCGAACGCAGTCTCGCCGTCCTTCGCGTGATCGTGCAGGACTACGTCGCCTCGCGCGAGCCGGTCGGCTCGAAGACGATCGTCGAGCGGCACTCGTTCGGGGTCTCGGCGGCGACGATCCGCAACGACATGGCTCAGCTCGAAGAGGAAGAGCTGATCACCGCGCCGCACACCTCGTCGGGCCGCGTGCCGACCGACAAGGGCTACCGGGTCTTCGTCGACCAGCTGGCCGATCTGCGGCCCCTCACCCCCGCGCAGCGGCAGGCGATCGAGACCTTCCTCGGGCAGTCCGTCGATCTCGACGACGTGCTGGCCCGCACGGTGCGGATGCTGTCGCAGCTGACCAATCAAGTGGCGCTCGCGCAATACCCCTCTTTCGGCAACGCACGGGTGCGTCACGTCGAGCTGGTCGTCCTGGCGCCGACGCGTCTGATGACGGTGCTCATCACCGACACCGGTCGTGTCGACCAGCACCTGCTCGACGGAGCGCACGGGCTCGACGAGATCTCGCTGGGCGAGCTCCGTTCCGCATTCAACGCCGCACTCGGAGGCCAGGCGCTCGCCGACGCGGCCCAGACGCTGCACGGGGTCCCGGCATCCGTAGCCCCCGCCCTGCGTGACACCGCCACCGCCGTCGCGCGCAGTCTCGCCGAACAGGTCGCCGCGAACCGCCAGGACCGCCTGGTGATGGCCGGCGCGGCCAACCTCGCGCGCACCGAGAGCGACTTCAGCGGCAGCATCTATCCGGTGCTCGAGGCGATCGAAGAGCAGGTCACCCTGCTCAAGCTGTTCGGCGAGATGGAGATCGACGCCGACGGCGTCGAGGTGCGCATCGGGCGTGAGAACGCCGACTTCGGCCTGAGCGAGACCAGTGTGCTCGCCTCGGGTTACACGGCATCCGGGGGGAGTGTGGCGCGCCTCGGCGTGCTGGGCCCCACCCGCATGGACTACTCGAACAACATGGTGGCCGTGCGGGCCGTGGCCCGCTACCTGACGCGGCTGCTCGGTGAGGACTGACGGGATCACGTGGCAACCGACCATTACGAGGTGCTGGGCGTCGAGCGCGACGCGACGCCCGAGGAGATCAAGAAGGCGTACCGCCGACTGGCGCGCGAGCTGCATCCGGATGTCAACCCGAGTGCCGACGCGGCGGAGCGTTTCAAGAGCGTGACGCACGCCTACGACGTGTTGAGCGACCCGCAGGAGCGGCAGCGCTACGACATGGGCGGCAGCGGCTTCGGCGGCGGCGGGGCAGGCTCGTTCGGTTTCGGCGATATCTTCGAGACCTTCTTCGGCGCGGCAGCGGGCGGGCGCACGGCCGGGCCGCGGTCACGGCGCGAGCGCGGGCAGGACGCGCTGCTGCGCATCGAGGTGGACCTCGACGAGGTCGTCTTCGGCACCAAGCGCGATCTCGAGGTCGACACCGCGGTGCTCTGCGAAACCTGTGAGGGCAGCTGCTGCGCTCCGGGCACCCACCCGGTCACCTGCGACATCTGCCACGGCACCGGGCAGATCCAGCGTGCGATGCGCTCGCTGCTGGGCAACGTGATGACCTCGAGCCCGTGCGGCACCTGCCGCGGGTACGGCACCGTCATCCCGTCGCCGTGCCCGACCTGCGCCGGCCAGGGGCGCGTGCGGGCGAAGCGCACGGTGCACGTCGACGTGCCCGCCGGTGTCGACACCGGCATGCGCCTGCACCTGCCGGGCGAGGGCGAGGCGGGCCCCGCGGGCGGCGAGCACGGCGACCTCTATCTCGAGGTCAAGGTGAAGCACCACAAGGTGTTCAGCCGCAGCGGCGACGACCTGCTCGCGACGCTCGAGGTGCAGATGGCGGATGCCGTGCTGGGGACCACGGCGACCCTGGCCTCCCTCGACGGCGACGTCACGCTCGACATCAAGCCCGGCACGCAGAGCGCCGACATCATCACCGTCAAAGACCGGGGCATCACCCGGCTGCGCGGCGGCGGTCGTGGCGAGCTGAAGATCGGCATCCAGGTGGTCACCCCCGTGCGCCTCAACTCGAAAGAGACCGAGCTGATCAAGCAGTTCGCGGCGTCGCGTCGGCCCGTGCCGCCCGAGTTCTCGACCTTCCAACAGGGGTTGTTCGCGAAGCTGCGCGACCGGTTCCTCGGGGTGTGACCCGAGCCGGTGGCCTCGCTGTACGTCGACCCCGCTCTGAGTGAGACGGATGCCGCATCGGGCCGCCTGCGCATCACCGGGGCCGAGGCGCGGCACGCGATCACCGTCGCGCGCGTGCGCACGGGGGAGCACCTCGCGGTGGGCAACGGTTCCGGCCTGATCGTCGAGGGCGCCGTCTCCTCCACGGACGGCGGGGTACTGGAGCTCGACGTGCTGCGTGTGCGCCGTGACGAGCGCCCGGCGCCCCAGTTGTGGCTGGCGCAGGCGCTGGCGAAGGGCGACCGCGACGAACTGGCGATCCAGACCGCCACCGAACTGGGCGTGAGCGGGATCATCCCCTGGCAGGCGGAGCGTTCGGTGAGCCGGTGGGAGGGCGCGAAGGCCGTGAAGGGCCGCGAACGCTGGCAGAGCATCGTGCGCGAAGCGAGCAAGCAGTCGATCCGCTCGTGGGTTCCCGAAGTGACCGAACCGATGACGACCGCGCAACTCGCGGCGCTGCCGGGGCTGGTGCTGGTGCTCGAGCCCACGGCGTCGACGCGGCTGACCGATGTGGTGCTCGACGAGCACGATCGCATCACTCTCGTCGTCGGGCCCGAGGGCGGGGTCTCGCCGAACGAGCTCACGCGGTTCGCCACCCACGTCCGCCTGGGCAGCGAGGTGCTGCGCACCTCGAGCGCCGGGCCGGCGGCGCTGGCCGTGCTCAACGCGCGCCTCGGCAGATGGTAGACCCGGAGCCTTAAGCTAGAGGCATGCCGAGCGAGCCGACCATCTTCGAGCGCATCGTCGCGCGCGAACTGCCGGCCGACATCGTCTTCGAGGACGACCGGCTGATGGCGATCACCGACATCGCGCCGAAAGCGCCGATGCACCTGCTGGTGTTCCCCAAGCAGGCGACCTACCGCGATGTCGGCGAGCTGTCCGCGGCCGATCCGCAGTTGCTCGCCGACATCGTCGGCACCGCACGCATGCTGGCCGAGCAGCGATCAGACGGGCAGTACCGGCTGATCTTCAACACCGGCGAAGACGCCGGGCAGACCATTTTCCACGTTCATGCGCACGTCCTCGCGGGCGGGCTGACGGAAGGCTCCCTTGGCTTCTAACGACAGTTCACCCCAGGGCGTCGCGCACGCCGAACTCCAGGTGGACGGCGTCGCCATGGTCCGGCTGCTGGGCCCGCAGGACCGCCTGCTGACCACCATCGAGCACCAGTATCCCGAGGTCGCGGTGCTCGTCCGGGGCAACCAGGTCACGATCGAGGGCCCTGCCGATCAGGTCGCCGCGGCAGAACGGCTCGTCGGCGAGCTCATCGAGATGGTGCGCAACGGCGTGGACCTCGGTCCGGTCGATGTGACGAGTTCGGCGCGGATCCTCGAGCGGGGCCAGGGTTCTCCGGCCGAGGTGCTGAGCCAGGCGATCCTCACCGGGCGAGGAAAGAGCATCCGGCCGAAGACCCTGGGGCAGAAGGCGTACGTCGACGCCATCGACGAGAACACCATCACGTTCGGCATCGGCCCGGCCGGTACCGGCAAGACCTATCTGGCGATGGCGAAGGCCGTTCAGGCGCTGCAGCGCAAAGAGGTCGAGCGCATCATCCTCACCCGTCCCGCCGTCGAGGCGGGGGAGCGGCTCGGGTTCCTGCCGGGCACACTCACCGACAAGATCGACCCGTACCTGCGCCCGCTGTACGACGCGCTCAACGAGATGATGGATCCCGAGATCGTGCCCAAGCTTCTGGCCACCGGCACGGTCGAGGTCGCCCCGCTGGCCTACATGCGCGGTCGTACTCTGAACAACGCGTTCGTGGTCCTCGACGAGGCGCAGAACACCACGCCCGAGCAGATGAAGATGTTCCTCACCCGCTTGGGCTTCGGCACCAAGATGGTCGTCACCGGCGACATCACCCAGGTCGACCTGCCGACCGGCACCAGCGGGCTGCGTCTGGTGACGCGAGTGCTCGACGACATCGACGACATCCATTTCGCCACCCTCACCAGTGACGACGTGGTGCGGCATTCGCTGGTCGGCCGGATCGTCGACGCGTACACCAAGTACGACGAGGTGAAGCAGGCGCGGCGTTACGAGCGCGAGCAGACCGACAAGCCTCAGCCCGGTCCCGCCGACCGCCCCCGACGGAAACGCTGATGAGCATCGAGATCAACAACGAGTCCGGCGTCGAGGTCGATGAGGCGGCCCTGCAGCGGCTCGCGACCTTCGCGCTCGATCACCTGCACGTGCATCCTGACGCCGATCTGGCCATCCTGATGGTCGACGAGGCCGCCATGGAGCAGTTGCACGTGCAGTGGATGGATGAGCCGGGCCCGACCGACGTGCTCAGCTTCCCGATGGACGAACTGCGACCCGGCAGCGAAGACGAGATCACCCCCGCGGGGCTGCTCGGCGACATCGTGCTGTGCCCGCAGGTGGCCATCGCCCAGGCCGAGGGCGCCGGCCACAGCCCCATGGAGGAGATGCTCCTGCTGACCGCTCACGGCATCCTGCACCTGCTCGGGTTCGACCACGCCGAGCCCGAGGACGAGCGCGAGATGTTCGGCATCCAGCGCGACATCCTCGTCGGCTTCACCCTGGCCGAGCGACGACGGTAGCCGGCCGTGCTCGGGATCTTCATCGCCGCGGCCGTCCTGCTGGTCGCCTTCGGCGGCCTGCTCGCGGCGGCCGATGCGGCGCTCGGGGTGCTGAGCCGAACCGACCTGATCGACCTGGCGTCGGGCAGCCGGGTGAAGCGCTCCCTGCTGGCGATCGCCGCCGATGTGCCCTCGCATGTCAACGCCATCAACTTCCTGCGTGTCACCTCCGAGACCACGGCGGCGGTGTTGGTCACCATCTCGCTGGCCACCCTGATCGACCGGTGGTGGTGGGTGCTCATCGCGGCGGCGCTCATCATGACGGGCGTGTCGTTCGTGCTCGTCGGATCGAGCCCGCGCTCGGTGGGACGGGCTCACGCGCGCGGTCTGATGCGATTCGCCGCCTGGCCGGTGCACATCACCCGCGTGCTGCTGGGCCCCATCGCGGCGGCTCTCGTCGCCATCGGCAACCGGGTGACGCCGGGCCGGCCACGCACGCAGACCTTCTCCTCCGAGGAGCAGTTGCTCAGCATGGTCGACGAGGCGGCCGAGCTGGACGTGCTGGAACAGGACGACCGTGAGCTGATCCACTCGATCTTCGAATGGGGCGACACCGTAGTGCGCGAGGTCATGATCCCGCGCACCGACATGATCACGATCGACGACGACCGGCAGATCGGTGACGCCATGAACCAGTTCCTGCAGACCGGGGTGTCGCGCATGCCGGTCGTCGGCAAGGACGCCGATGAGGTGCTCGGCATCCTCTACCTGCGCGACGTTGCGCGTCTGGTGTACGAGAAGCCGCTCGACGCGAACGGCACCATCGTGCGCGACCTCGCCCGACCCGCACTATTCGTGCCGGAATCCAAGAAGGCGGATGACGCCCTGCGCCAGATGCAGCGCGACTCCAACCACCTGGCGATGGTGGTCGACGAGTACGGCGGGATCGCGGGCCTCGTGACCATGGAGGACCTCATCGAGGAACTGGTCGGCGACATCTCCGACGAGTACGACCGCGAGACCCCCGACGTCACCGACCTCGGCGGTGGCGTCTTCCGGGTGAGCGCGCGGCTGCCCAAAGACGAACTGGGCGACCTGTTCGGCATCGAGCTCGACGACGACGACGTCGACTCCGCGGGCGGGCTGCTGATCAAGGCGGTCGGGCGGCTGCCCGACACCGGATCGCGCGCTGTGGTGTCGGGGCTGGTGCTGCGCGCCGAACGAGTCGAGGGGCGGCGCAAGCTGCTGCGCACCCTCATCGTCGAGCGCGACGATGCGCTGGCCGAGGCCGAGGATGCGTTCGAGGGAGAGCCCGATGACTGACCCCGTCCGGTCCGGCTTCGCCACGTTCGTGGGCCGGCCGAACGTCGGCAAGTCGACCCTCACCAACGCTCTCGTGGGTGAGAAGGTCGCGATCACCTCGTCGAAGCCGCAGACCACGCGACGCGCGATCCGCGGCGTCGTGCACGCGGCATCCGGCCAGCTGATCATCGTGGACACCCCCGGCATCCACCGCCCCCGCACCCTGCTCGGGCAACGGCTCAACGACGTGGTGACGAGCACGCTGGGGGATGTCGACGTGATCGGGTTCTGTGTGCCGGCCGACGAGAAGATCGGCCCCGGCGACCGTTTCATCAACGACTCGCTCGACCAGTTCCCCCGCGCGAAGAAGGTCGCGATCGTCACCAAGC
>DATJFV010000082.1:0-10421 GCA_035495435.1 Pseudolysinimonas sp. | reverse complement strand
GCCACATTGCGGCCGAGATCCCAGCACCTAGACGGCGGCGCCGGCCGGCGACACTTGATGACCGGTCAGAGGGTCGCGCGCGCGGCGTTTTCGTCAATGCGAGGTAGGCATCTGAGGGGGTGCGCGCGGGGCGCAACTCCCCTGTGTTTCCGGGCCTCGCATACCACCTCGCACCTCGCATACCTCGCATTCCCCCTACGGGGGAGATGCGAGATGCGAGGTTGCTGCACCCTCGCATTTGCGAGGTGAATGCGAGGTCATGCGAGGTGTGCGAGGTCAGGGCGCTCACGGCTGCACCCCCTGAACGACGGGCCGCATATCCACGGCCTGGCCAACTCGGGACCGCGTGATCTCCCCCGCCTGGACCAGCAGCTTCCCGGCGTCGTTGATCCGGGTCGTGTCCATGTCCTTACCGCGCGCCTTCAGCGCCGCCCGCACCTTCGCGTTCGAGCTGAACCCGCCGGGGTTGTCGCGGAGCAGCGCGCGCAGGGTGTCAGCGTCGCTGTTGGCCTGGCTCATGGCGGAGGCGAGCATCACGTCGAACGGAGCGTCGAGCTGCAGGGTCACGGTCGTAGCCGGTCCCCCGCCGTCGCCGGTCGAGTCCACGACGACGTAGGCGAAGGGGTCGTCCTGGGTCTTCCCGCGCGAGGCGTGCAGCGAGGTCGCCCACCCCGGCCTGTCCTTCGGTGTGAGGGCCAGGGCGCTGTACCCGCGGATGCCGGGCGCAATCAGCGACTTGCGGCGGATGGAGTAGTCGGTGCCCGTCAAGTTGTTTCTTTTGAACACCGAGCCGTGGTCGGTCTCGCCGTCCTTCTTCATGTGGTCGATCACCAGCACTGCCGCGCCGGTGTCGGCTGCCGGGTTGAGGACGGCCCCAAAGAATGCGGTCACGCCGTCGTCCTCGGCGCCTTTGAAGCCGGAGGCGTTGAGAGCGACGTTGAAGCCGTCGATGACGATGAAGTCCCAGGGCTGACCGTCGAGCAGCATCTTGAAGTCGTCGCCCAGCAGCGACCCCTCGACGCGGATGTAGTGGAGGCGACCACTCAGCGCGTCGTCGCGCGAGAGGCCAAGCGCCTTCATGTGTGCTCGGAAGTCCTCGAACACGCCGTCGCAGTCAAGGTAGAGCACCGCTCCCCCGCTGGTCAGCACCTCGAGGGTGCCGAGCTTCGCGATCCACGACTTGGCCGAGCCGGACGACCCGAAGAGGCGCGACACCCTTCCGGCGCTGAAAAGCGCTCCGGTGGTGCCCTCGATCTTGCAGACGGCGGGCGGGGCTGGCGGGGCGACGGCATCCCAGCTGTCTGCGGTGACGGCGTTCGCCAGCCAGTCCGCGGCGTAGGAGTGAGGCGTCGCGGGCCGAGAAGCGCCAGTGGACTGGTTCATCCAGAGGCGACCCCGCCGCATCCTTTCCTCCATGCCCCGGGTCGGATCGTTGAGCCAGTCGAACCGCGCGGACGGCGGCCAGCCCTCGAAGCCCTCCGGAAGGTCGGTGGGCTCGGGAACTAGTTCGAGGACGGCGGTCATGCAGCGCACCCGCGGCACCGTCGGAGGTCGAGAACCAGCAGGTCCGGGTCGTCGGTCGCCTGCGCCACCGGGGGCCGGCGAGCGCGGTCAGCGTCGGCGCACGATCGCGAGCAGAACCAGCGGCCTCGCCCCACCCGCCGAGTGTGGCCGTCGCCGTCGAGGACGCGACGAGGTTTGAACGCGTCGAGGCAGTGCCAGCAGGTCCGGTACCCGCGGCGGGCATTCTCGGTACGCAGGTCGCGGGCAGCGCTGCCCGGCGCGAACGAACCATACGCGGTTCGCATTTGGTCCTTGGTGTGGGTCTCGGTGTACATGGTCCCCTCGCGGTATTTGGTCGGTGGTTCCTCGCCCGCCCGGAAGAAGATCAATCAGACGGGCGAGGAATGGATGACGGCGCGGAGGGGGTTACGCGCCGCCAGGTCGCTACAGGTCGCGGAGATCGAGGATGAAGGCGAGGCCCTCGTGGATCTCCAGTACGTCGGGATGCATCTCGTATGCCAGGCCTCGAACGATCTGGAGGTCCTCCTCGATCTGGTCGAGCGTGACGAAGGCGTCGAGCGGCAACAGCTCGCAGCGAAGGTCGGTCATCACCTCATCGAGGCGGCGACGGACTCGGCCGAGAATCTCCCCGATCTGAACGTCGAGGGTGGCCTTTCGGGTCTCGGTCTTCATGTGTTCCTCCATCTCCGCGGCGGCGCTGTGCCGCCGCTGGCCTAGCTGGCGTCGGTTCCTACTGACGCGACGAGAGACGCCGGGGTGCGCCCCGCGAGGTAGTCGGCGACGGCGCTTTCCGGGATCAGGATTCGAGCGTTGCGCCCGGTCCCGGTCCGCACGTGGCGGATCATTCCGGTGGCTACGAGGTTGTACGCGGTGTTCCGCCCGATGTGCTGCAGCTCGTCGCGCAGTTCGTCCACCGTCAGAAGGCGCTCGACCATCTGGTTCCCTTCGTTCCCCGGACTGTCTCGGTGCGTCTCCAAGCATCCCCACCGGACCTACGGCTCGCAATGGTGCTAGTTTGTATTTATGGCTCCGAGCTACGAACATTGGAAGGTCAGCGGGTACGAGAGACCCGTCATGGATCAACTCCCGAACGGCGAATGGTGGCCCGATCGGGCTCGACTCGAACGGGTTGCCGTCGTGACGGACCCCAAGGGATGGACTTATGAGGTGGTCGCGGAGAATGGGCGCATCGAGGCGCTGACGCTAAGGCCGCCGCCCGGGATCAAGGTGACGCAGCGAATGCTCTCGGGGGTGCCCCACGGGTATCTGCGAGACGTGGCCGCCTCGTACTGGCGCGACGTGGACGACAATCTCGCGAGCCCGCCCGGCACCGTGAATGTCACGCCCCTCACAGCTGCCCTCGATGCGGCCAGCGGCGAGGTTGGACCGTTCGTGGGCAAGCCCAACATGCAGGACTTCGCACGCATCTGGAACGCAACACCGGCCCGGCGTTTCAACAGCACGACGAGGAAATGGGAGTACCGCAGGGCGGTTCTGCAGACCCTCTACCGACGGCCCAACGGCTCGTCCGTTGGCCCGGACACGATCAGTGCGTGGACCAAAGAGGCACGTGATAAGAAGCTGATCCCTCCGGCGACCACCGGGCGCGGGAACAAGGCTTCCGACGGCAAACAGCCGTCGGGTCACCGAGGAAGGAAGACCAAATGACAAGCACGAGTGCGCCCCCAGGGGGCACGAAGGCCTGCGCGTCGTGCGGCAGGCCGCGCGGCAACCAGAGCCGCGGATGGGTGCCGATCACCCGAAGTGAGGCGGTCATCGGCTTCACGTGCGAGGACTGTCCGACGGTCAGCGAGCCGATCCGTCGCGTAGAGACCAAGCCGGGCCGTGTGGTGTACCGGGCGAGGCTCGACGGGGCGAAGGCAACTTCGGGCAGGCCTCGGCAGCAGGTCAGCGGATCGTTCGATTCGCTCGCCGCCGCTCGCCAATGGGTCGGGGAGGTCCGCGCCGCCGTGGAGGCCGGCGTGGCAATCGGGACCGCTGCCGAGACGATCGCGGAACTGTGCTCGCGGTGGCTGGCTACGCGCGTCGATGTGCGGGCCGTCACGGTCGAGGGATATCGCACCTGGCTCGCGCCGGTACTCAGGCACCCCATCGCGTCCAAAGCAATCGCGGACCTCACGATCAGCGATGTGCAGGGCTTCGTCGACTGGCTGCGACGGGAGGGGAAGCGGCCCGCGAAGGGTCGCGAGACCGGTACTCCCCTTTCGGCCAACTCGATCAGGTCCGTGAAGGTCGCGCTACAGCAGGCCGTCGATATGGCGGTGATCGAAGGGACGGTCAGCCGGAACGTCGTGCGGCTCGCCAAGTGGCCGAAGACGCGCGCGAAGCGCGGCCGCGACCTCGAACACTGGCAGCCCGATGAGCTACTACGGTTCCGCGACCACGCCGACACCGACCCGCTCGCCGGAGCGTGGCGCATGACCCTGAGCGGCATGACCCGCGCCGACGTGCTCGGCCTCCGATGGGAGGACATCGACCTCGAAACGGGCGTCGCTTCGATATCGCAAGGCCGCGTGGCGCTCGAGAACGGCAGCAGCGTCGTGGACGATCCGAAGTCGGCGCAGCGTGTCCGCGCGGTTCCCGTCGAGGCGATCCACTCCGGTTCGATCGCACTCCTGAAGCGCCTAAAGGCGAAGCAGGCTGCCGATCGTCTAGTGGCTGGCGGCGCGTGGCGCGATACGGGGTTCGTCGTCGTGGACGAGGTGGGCGACCCGCTCGCGCCCCAGGTCTACAGCGACCGTTTCCGCCGCCTGTGCGCGGCGGCGGGCGTCCGGACCATCACGCTCCACTCCACACGGCACAGCCTCGCCTTCTGGCTGCACCAGCTGGGCGTCGCTCCCGCCGACGCCGCGGCCCTGCTCGGGCACAGCGTCGAGGTGCATCTCGCGGTGTACCTGCCGCACTCTGGCGCGGCTGGGATCCAGGCGGCAGCCCGCGCGCTCGGGCAGGCCGCACAACAGCACAAACCGATCGCGTCGGAGGCTTAGACCGCCGCGCTCGCGTTCTGTGCAACGGCCTGTGCAACAGTGCCGGTTCGCATGCAGAGAGAGGCCCCATCCGGGCTTAGTCGGATGGGGCCTCTCGCCTTGTAATCATTGGGAAGGAGGCCTTCCCACGATGCGTCGGGCTGACAGGATTTGAACCTGCGACCCCCTGACCCCCAGTCAGGTGCGCTACCAAGCTGCGCCACAGCCCGTGACTTGTGCCGCGCGAGCGCGAGCACCGAGGGACAAGCTTAGCGGGTCGGGAGTGGGGTCTCGACACGCGCTTGCGGCGCTACTCGACCGGCAGAAAGGCTTGGGGGTTTCGATACGCCACTTTGCGGCTACTCAACCGACGAGGCCGACGATTCGAGCTTCTGGGTCTCGAGTTCTCCGAGTTCGATCGCGAACGACGAACCCAGCAGCCCGGCACCGAGAGCCGCCAGCCCCGCGAACAGGCCCCAGCGCGCCTTGCCGGCCACAGCATCCACCGACCACGGCCCCGGACCATCGATCGTCATCGCCGCCGCCGCAGCCACCAGCGTCAGGTTGAACTCGTACCCGCCCTTGGAGTTGAAGAAGCCGTTCTTCTTGTGCACCTTCGTGTACGCGGTCGCCATCGCTGCCGTCGTCGCGGCCAGGGCGACCGGGGTCGCCGCTCCGAGCGCGATCCCGAGCCCACCGAGCGTCTCGGTCAGTGCCACCGCCAACGCGTTGCGGCGCGGCGGGTTCATGCGCTGCGCGGCGACCATCTTCTCGGCAGCTTCGAGGCCCGCCCCTCCGAACGAGCCGTTCAGCTTCTGCAGGCCGTGCGCCATGAACGCACCCCCGACGACCAGACGCAGCAGCAGTTTGCCCAGACCCATGTGACGCTCCCCCGAATCGGTGATGTGTCCATCATCTCTGATCCGGCGTGTGTTCGCCGTCGACGTACAGCCAGCGCCCACCTTCCTTCACGAACCGCGACCGCTCGTGCAACAGACCCGCGCCCTCGGGCGTGCGATACGACGCGCGGAACTCGACCACATCCCCCGACACATCGACAATCTGCAGCCGGCGCCACTCGATGCCCTCGTTCTCGAGGCGGGCGGGGCGCGTCGACGGATGCCAGGTCGCCAGCACGTACACGTCCAGTCCCAGCGCATAGGCACTGAATCGCGAGCGCATCAGCGCCTCAGGAGTGGGTGCGGGCCCACCTGCGTGCAGCGGACCGCAGCACGCGTCGTACGGGAGCGCGGAGCCGCAGGGGCAGGGTTTCGATACGGCGGCCATGCCGCCTACTCAACCAGCGAGGGAGCGGGTTTCGATACGGCGGCCATGCCGCCTACTCAACCACCGCCGCTACGGTGGGTGCATGCCGACGGATCCTCGCCACATCGCCGACACCCACGACCTCATCCGGGTGCGCGGTGCCCGCGAGAACAATCTCAAGAACATCGATGTCGATCTGCCCAAGCGCCGCCTCACCGTGTTCACCGGGGTCAGCGGCTCAGGCAAGTCGAGCCTCGTGTTCGGCACCATCGCCGCCGAGTCGCAGCGGCTCATCAACGAGACCTACAGCGCGTTCCTGCAGGGGTTCATGGGCAGCATCGGCCGGCCCGACGTCGATCTGCTCGACGGGCTGACCACCGCGATCATCGTCGACCAGGAACGCATGGGCGCCAACGCTCGCTCGACCGTGGGAACCGCGACCGACGTCAACGCCATGCTGCGCATCCTGTTCAGCCGGCTCGGTGAACCGCGCATCGGGTCGGCGCAGGCTTTCTCGTTCAACGTCGCCTCGGTCTCGGGCGCGGGCGCTGTGACGTTCGAGAAGGGGGGCGTGACCATGAAAGAGCGCCGCGACTTCCAGATCACCGGCGGCATGTGCCCCCGCTGCGAGGGCATGGGCACCGTCAACGACATCGATCTGACCCAGCTCTACGACGACAGCAAGTCGCTCAGACAGGGCGCCCTCACCATCCCCGGCTACACGCCCGACGGGTGGGGCGTGCGCATCTTCACCGAGTCGGGCTTCGTCGACGGCGACACGCCGATCCGCGAGTTCAGCACGAAGATGCTGCAGGACTTCCTCTACAAAGAGCCCACCAAGGTCAAGATCGGCAACATGAACCTGACCTACACAGGTCTGGTTCCGAGCATCCAGAAGTCGATGCTCTCCAAAGACGTCGAGGCGATGCAGCCGCACATCCGCGCCTTCGTCGAGCGGGCGGTCACCTTCCAGCCCTGCCCCGAATGCCACGGAACCCGGTTGAGCGAGGCGGCGCGGTCGTCGAAGATCCGCGGCATCAGCATCGCCGACGCCTGCGCCATGCAGATCAGCGACCTGGCCGAGTGGGTGCGCACCCTCGACGAGCCGTCGGTGGCGCCCCTGCTCGCCGGCCTGCGCGACACCCTCGACTCGTTCGTCACCATCGGGCTGGGCTATCTGTCACTCGACCGTGCCGCGGGCACCCTCTCGGGCGGAGAGGCGCAACGCACCAAGATGATCCGGCACCTGGGGTCGTCGCTCACCGACGTCACCTACGTCTTCGACGAGCCGACCGTCGGCCTCCACCCGCACGACATCCAGCGCATGAACGAACTGCTTCTGCGCCTGCGCGACAAGGGCAACACGGTGCTCGTTGTCGAACACAAGCCCGAGACCATCGCCATCGCCGACCACGTCGTCGACCTCGGCCCGCGCGCCGGCACCGGCGGCGGCGAGATCCAGTTCGAGGGCACCGTCGACGCTCTGCGCTCCAGCGGCACCCTCACCGGCCGGCACCTCGACGACCGCGCCGCCCTGAAGAGCGAGCTCCGCACGCCGTCGGGTGCGATCGAGATCCGCGGTGCCACGCAGAACAACCTCCAGAACGTCGACGTCGACATCCCGCTCGGCGTGCTCACCGTCCTGACCGGGGTGGCCGGGTCGGGCAAGAGCTCGCTCATCCACGGTTCCATGCCGCGGGATGCCGGGATCGTCTCCGTCGATCAGACCGCTATCAAGGGCTCCCGCCGCTCCAACCCCGCCACCTACACCGGGCTCCTCGACCCGATCCGCAGCGCGTTCGCCAAAGCGAACGGCGTGAAGCCCGCCCTGTTCAGCGCCAACTCCGAGGGTGCGTGCCCCAACTGCAACGGCAACGGTGTGATCTACACCGACCTGGCGATGATGGCCGGGGTCGCGACCGTCTGCGAGGTGTGCGGCGGGCAGCGGTTCCAGGCGGCGGTGCTCGAGTACACCCTCGCGGGCAAGAACATCGCCGAGGTACTGGCGATGAGCGTCGACGAGGCGCTCGCGTTCTTCGACGGCGAGGCGGGCGTGAAGGCGGCCCACGCCATCCTCGAGCGGATGAGCGACGTGGGCCTGGGCTACCTGTCACTCGGCCAGCCGCTGACCACCCTGTCGGGCGGAGAACGCCAGAGGCTGAAGCTGGCCATCCACATGGCCGAGAAGGGCGGCATCTACGTGCTCGACGAGCCGACCACCGGCCTGCACCTGGCCGATGTGCAGCAGCTGCTCGGGCTGCTCGACCGGCTGGTCGATGCCGGCAAGAGCGTCATCGTCATCGAGCATCACCAGGCGGTGATGGCGCATGCCGACTGGATCATCGACCTCGGCCCCGGTGCCGGGCACGATGGGGGCACGATCGTGTTCCAGGGCACCCCCGCCCAGCTCGTGGCAGAGCGCTCGACGCTCACCGGCCAGCACTTGGCCGACTATGTCGGGGCGTGACCGAGGTCAGCGCTTGCGCTTCTCGCGCACCCGCATGTTGACCACGATCGGTGTGCCCTCGAAGCCGTAGACCTCGCGCAGCCGGCGCTGGATGAACCGCCGGTACTGCGGGTCGAGGAACCCGGTCGTGAACAGCACGAAGGTCGGCGGGCGGGTGGAGGCCTGCGTACCGAACAGGATGCGGGGCTGCTTGCCGCCGCGCACCGGATGCGGGTGCTCGGCCGTCAGCTCGGCGATCAGAGCATTCAGTTTGCCCGTCGGAATGCGCGTGTCCCAGCTGTCGAGCGCGAGCTCGAGCGCGGGAACCAGCCTTTCCAGGTGCCGCCCGGTGCGCGCCGAGATGTTCACCCGGGGAGCCCACGACACGTGCGCCAGATCCTGCTCGATCTCGCGCTCGAGGTAGCGCCGGCGCTCGTCGTCGAGCAGATCCCACTTGTTGTAGGCCAGCACCAGGGCGCGGCCCGACTCGAGCACCAGGTCGATGATGCGCAGGTCCTGCACAGAGATCGGTTCGGTGACATCGAGCACGACGACCGCGACCTCCGCCTTCTCCAGCGCGGCGCTGGTGCGCAGCGAGGCGTAGAAGTCAGCGCCCTGCTGCAGGTGCACGCGCTTGCGGATGCCGGCGGTGTCGACGAAGGTCCAGATCTTGCCGCCGAGCTCGACCTGCTCGTCCACGGGGTCCCGGGTGGTTCCGGCGAGTTCGTTGACGACCACGCGTTCCTCGCCGGCGGCCTTGTTCAGCAGGCTCGACTTGCCGACGTTCGGACGCCCGATGATCGCCACCCGGCGCGGGCCGCCGATCTCCTGCTTGGCAACCGCCGAGACCTCCGGCAGCACCTTCATGACTTCGTCGAGCACATCGGCGACACCGCGCCCGTGCAGTGCCGACACCGGCCACGGCTCCCCCAGACCCAGAGACCACAGCACGGCGGCCTGCGGATCGCGGATCGCATCGTCGGCCTTGTTGGCGACCAGGATCACCGGCCGCTTCGAGGCGCGCAGCATGCGCACCACGTGCTCGTCGGTCGCGGTCGCCCCGACGTTGATGTCGACCACGAACAGCACGGCATCGGCGAGATCGACGGCCACCTCTGCCTGGGCCGCGACGGAGGCGTTGATGCCCTTGGCATCCGGTTCCCACCCGCCGGTGTCGACCACGGTGAAACGCCGCCCCATCCACTCCGCCTTGTAGGTGACGCGGTCGCGGGTGACACCGGGGGTGTCCTCGACGACGGCTTCCCGGCGGCCCAGGATGCGGTTGACCAGGGCGGACTTGCCGACGTTGGGGCGGCCGACGATCGCCAGCACCGGCAAAGCCGGCAGATACGTGATGCCGTCGGGCCCCTCGGCGGACGCCTCGAGCAGGCCGAGGTCCTCATCATCGAGTTCGTAGTCCGACAGGCCCGCCCGCAGAGATGCGGCGCGTTGTTCCGCCTCGTCCTCGTCGAGCGCTTCCAGGCGCGACGCGAGTTCGGGGTCGTAGGCGTCGGTGATCTCGTCGTCGTCGCCGCTCATGGGGAGTCCTTAAGAAGTTGTGTCGTGCACCAGGCGCACCACGGCATCCACCGTCTGGTCGAAGTCGAGGTCTGTCGAGTCGATCGTCGTGACGCCGGGCGCCGCGGTCAGGAAGTCGACCACCTGCGCGTCCCGCCGGTCGCGCTCGCGCAACTGGTCCGCCGTCGAGGCGGCGTCGGGCGCGAGCTCTGCGGAACGCCTGGCAATCCTAACCGCCTCGTCAGCGGTCAGCAGAATGCGCACGGGGGCGTCCGGAGCGACCACCGTGGTGATGTCACGGCCCTCGACCACGATGCCGGGCGCCGGGGTGCGCGCGATGATGCGCCGGAACGCGTCATTGAGCGCCAGCCGCACCGCCGGGATGCGCGCGATGTCGCTCACCACGGCGCTGATCCGGGGCTCGCGGATCTCGGTGCTGATGTCGAGATCGCCGACCTTCACGACGGTGCCGCCCTCGCCCAGTTCGGTGCGGTACGGGAAGTCCTCCAGCAGCGCCACGATCTCGTCGGGGTCGCTCGTGTCAGCACCGCTTTCCAGCGCCACCCAGGTCAGGGCGCGGTAGGCGGCGCCGGTGTCGAGGTAGTCGAACCCGAGGCGCCTCGAGGCCGCCTTGCTGACGCTCGATTTGCCGCTGCCGGCCGGACCGTCCACGGCGACCA
>DATJFV010000081.1:0-5415 GCA_035495435.1 Pseudolysinimonas sp. | reverse complement strand
CAGGGCGAAGGTTCCCAGCATCCCGCCGAAGACGGCGCCGACCACCAGCGCGAGCCCGGATGGCGTGCCCCCGCCGGCGACCGCGTGCGACAGTGCCGCCAGGGCGGTTGCGAACACGCCGACCAGCCACCCGCGGGCCAGGCGTGCCGCTCTCGTGCTCATCGCATCCATTCTTGCGCCCCAGCGTGCACGTTCACGCCCCACCGTGCACGGTCGAACACCCTCGTTCGGTGCAAACGTGCTCGGGAGGGGCGGGAATCGGCTCTCAGCGAAGCGGCCAACACGGGGGTGTGCAGTGACCGCCTCCGTCGTCGCATCGGGTTAGGCTCTGGGGCATGGCACGCATTGGTGAGAGCGCGGACCTGCTGAAGTGCTCCTTCTGCGGCAAATCGCAGAAGCAGGTGCAGCAGTTGATCGCGGGACCGGGCGTGTACATCTGCGACGAGTGCGTCGAGCTCTGCAACGAGATCATCGAGGAGCGGCTGGCCGAGGCCGGCGAGGAGGCATCGGGCGAGTTCGATCTGCCCAAGCCGAAAGAGATCTACGCGTTCCTCGAAGAGTATGTGATCGGGCAGGAGCCGGCGAAGAAGGCGCTGTCGGTGGCGGTGTACAACCACTACAAGCGCATCCGGGCTCGCAACACCCTCTCCTCGGCGGACGCCGTCATCGACGATGTCGACATCCAGAAGTCCAACATCCTGCTGATCGGCCCCACCGGGTGCGGCAAGACGTATCTCGCGCAGACGCTGGCCAAACGGCTGAACGTGCCCTTCGCGGTTGCGGATGCCACCGCCCTCACCGAGGCGGGCTACGTGGGTGAAGACGTCGAGAACATCCTGCTCAAGCTCATCCAGGCCGCCGACTACGACGTCAAGCGGGCCGAGACCGGCATCATCTACATCGACGAGGTCGACAAGATCGCCCGAAAGGCCGAGAACCCGTCGATCACCCGCGACGTGTCGGGGGAGGGTGTGCAGCAGGCGCTGCTGAAGATCCTCGAGGGCACGGTCGCCTCCGTGCCGCCGCAGGGCGGGCGCAAGCATCCGCACCAGGAGTTCATCCAGGTCGACACCACCAACGTGCTGTTCATCGTGGCGGGAGCGTTCGCGGGGCTGGAAGACATCATCTCGGCGCGCGTCGGTAAGCGCGGCATCGGCTTCGGCGCACCGCTGCACTCCAAGCGCGACGAGGCGCAGCTGTTCAGTGAGGTACTGCCCGAAGATCTGCACAAGTTCGGGCTGATCCCCGAGTTCATCGGTCGTCTGCCCGTCGTCACCACGGTGACCCCGCTCGACCAGGACGCGCTGATGCAGATCCTCACCGAGCCCAAGAACGCTCTGGTGCGCCAGTATCAGCGCATGTTCGAGCTCGACGGCGTCGAGTTGGAGTTCGAGCCTGCGGCGCTCGAGGCGATCGCCGACCTGGCCAAGCTGCGCCAGACCGGCGCCCGTGGCCTACGCGCCATCCTCGAAGAGGTGCTCGGCCCGATCATGTTCGAGGTGCCCTCGTCCGACGAGGTCGCCCGGGTGGTCGTCACCCGTGAGGCGGTGCTCGACAACGCGGCGGCGACGATCGTGCCGCGTTCGGCGCGCACACCCCGTGAGAAGTCCGCGTAACCCGCACCTCGCCGGTCGAGTAGCGGCGCAGCCGCACCCCGCAGGTCGAGTAGCGGCGCAGCCGCGTATCGAGACCCCCCGATGACGCTCGCGTTCCTCGCGGCCGTCGGCGCCCTCGCCCTACTCACGGTCCTTCCCGGGCCCGACTTCGCGATCACGGTGCGCTGGGCTGCGGCGGGGCTGCGCACCGGGGTGCTCGCGGCGCTCGGTGTGGTGACGGGCTGCTCTGTCTGGGGCGCGCTCACCGTCGCCGGTCTCGCGGCGCTGTTCACCGCCTACCCGCCGGCGTACGAGGTGGTGCGCATCCTCGGTGCCGGATATCTGGTGTGGATGGCGGCGCGCATGATCGGCAGGGCAGGTCACCCTCTGCCGGATGCGGTGGTCGCGACGAATGGTGCCCATGCGTTCCGGCAGGGCCTCGTCACCAACCTGCTGAACCCGAAGATCGCCGCGTTCTACGTCGGCGTTCTGCCGGCCCTCGTGCCGGCCGGAGCGCCCCACGCGCTCACGATGGCGCTGCTCGTGCTGATCCACCAGGTGCTGGGCCTTGCGTGGCTGTCGTTTGTTGCGCTCCTCGTGTCGCGCGGCCGGGGTGTGCTGACCCGCCCGGCGGCGCGGCGCTGGCTCGACCGGGTCACCGGTGTCGTCCTGCTCGGATTCGCCGCGCGTCTCGCCCTCGACGCCGCCTAGCCGCCGTCGCCCAGGCGCTGCCGCGCGGCGGCGAACCCGCCCGCCGGGTAGGCCGGATCCGGGCGGAACTCTTGCTCGGCGATGCGGAGCAGGCCGCCCGCGCACGCGAGGAGTTCGAGCCGGCACGCTGCTTCGACGCGGGCCGTCAGTGCGGGCAGAACGACGTCGATGCGCCGCCTCGGGTCGAGCGGATCGAGCCGCGGGTCGTCGGGGGCGCGCAGCGCAGCAGCCGCCCGCAGCAGGTGCGTGACCGCTTCACCGCGGATGAGCCCCGACGCGCTCTGCACTTCGCCGCGTCGGACCCGTCCCACGCCCGAGAGCAGTTGGGTCAGGAACAGGGTGAGCTCTCGCGCCGGGTCGACCGTGCCCTCCGGCCGGTTCCGGGTCACCTGCGCCGCGGCCGCGTGCACTGCGGCGTCTCCGACGATGACGTGCGCCGGGGCGCCGGCCCAGGTCGAGAAGCCGGCCACATCGGAGATGCCGAACTCGAGCCGATGCCCGTCGTCGTAGATCACTTTGACGCCGCCGTGGTGTTCGACGGCTGACGCAGCGATCCGTTCCGCGTCGGGCAGCCAGGAGAGGTCGTACCGGTAGGTGTCCGCGGCTCCTGGGTGCACCAGCCAGGCGAAGTCGTGGTCGGAGCCGTGGTCGGCACGCGCGCGGTCGGCGGTCGACCCGAAGCCGACGAGTCCGACCACGTCGGGGGCGTCCCGCGCCCGCGCGGCGAGCCGGTCGATGAATGCGGCGAAACGTTCCGGGGTCATCGGGGCCTCTCGTGACTTGACATGCCGACGAACTTCATTCTAGGGTTTATTTAGTCCTGAACAAAGAATGTTCAGCAATCACCCCCGAGGACTTCGATGGCGAACCGCCCCAGCGCACGCACCGACGTGAACCGCTCGGCGATCCTGGCGCATCTCGGTGCGCAGGGTCCGGCATCGCGTGCCGACCTGGCACGCGCACTCGGCGTCTCGCCCGCGCTCATGACGCAGCTCACCAAGGACCTGCTCGCCGACGGCCTGCTGGTCGAGCTCGAGCAGGCCCCCTCGCAGGGTGGCCGACCGGCCCGGATGCTGGGCCTGGCCGCGAGCGCCGGTCGCGCGATCGGGGTGAAGGTGGTGGCCGACCACGTGGCGTTCGTCGAGGTCGGGCTGGACGGCGAGGTGCTGCGTTCCGCCTCCGAGCCCTTCGACGCCACCGCCACGACGCTGCTGGCCGACCTCACCGCACTGCTCGAGCGCTTCATCGCCGGGGGCGGTCCGGGTCGCGTGCTCGGCATCGGGGTCGGCGTGCCGGGCTCGGTCGATCGCCAGGGCAACGGCGTCGTCGACTCCACCCAGCTGGCCTGGAACCAGGTGCCGCTCGGTGAGACCCTGCGCCGCGGCCTCGGGCTGCCGGTGCTGGTGGAGAACAACGTGAACGCGCTCGCCATGGCCGAGCGACTGTACGGCGTCGGACGCCGTCACGACAGCTTCCTCGTCGTCACGATCGGTACCGGTGTGGGCGCCGGAATCGTGTTCGACGGGGTCGTACTTCGCGGGTCGGGCGGAGGAGCCGGCGAGATCGGGCACACCCCCGTGCTCGAAGACGGCCCGCTCTGCACCTGCGGCGACACCGGATGCCTCGAAGCCATCATCGGCGAGGCAGCCCTGGTGCGCACGGCGCGTGAGCGCGGGGTGCTGGGCGCGGGGGCGGGGATCGCCGCCCTGCGGGCCGCAGCCGACGCCGGCGACCCGGCCGCGGCATCCGTCTTCGGCGAGGCAGGACACCTGCTCGGCCGCACCCTCGCCGGAATCGTGCAGGCGCTGGACCCCGAACTCGTCGTGCTGCTCGGTGAGGGCACGGCAGCCTGGCCGCACTGGGCCTACGGATTCGAGCCGGCCTTCCGTGCCGCCCTGCTGCCCCGCCGTCGGGGCATCGGGGTCGTGGTCGAGAGCTGGCAAGACGAGAGCTGGGCCCAGGGTGCTGCCGCACTGGTGCTCGCCACCCCGTTCGACGCCGAGGGCGTCGCCGGCGACCAGGGGCGCCTGGTGCGCGCGCGGCTCGTCGGCGGTGCGGAGGAGCGCGCGTGAGCATCAGCACGGCGCAGACCAGCCTGGTCGATCGTGCCCCCGCCGCGCCGGCACCGAAGCCGGTGCGTTCGCGCCGCCAGCGGGTCACCTATGCCCTCACCGTGCTGGCCTTCCTGCTGCCGAGCGCGATCCCGCTGACCCTGTTCGTGCTCGGCCCGATGGTGGCCGCCGCCGGAATCAGCCTGACCAAATGGAACCTGCTCGCGCCGCCGAAATTCGTCGGGTTCGACAACTACGCCCACCTGCTGACCGACCCGCAGACCGGCGGGGTGTTCCTGCACACCCTGTATTACATCGCCGGCTACCTGCCGCTGGTCTACGTGGGCGGCCTGGCCCTGGCGCTCGCACTCAACACCCGCCTGAAGGGCCGGGCGTTCTGGCGCAGCATCTACTTCCTGCCCGTCGTCACGAGCTGGATCGTGGTGGCACTGGTGTGGCGTTGGCTGCTCAACCCCTCCACCGGGGTCGTGAACAGCGCGCTCGGGTTCTTCGGCGTCGACGGCCCGGGGTGGTGGACCGATCCGGTCTGGGCGATGCCCTCGATCATCCTGGCGTCGGCGTGGAAGGACCTCGGCTTCGTGATGGTGATCCTGCTCGCCGGCCTGCAGGCGATCAACCCGGAGCTCGTAGACGCGGCACGTGTCGACGGGGCCGGATGGTGGCGGCGGCTGTGGAGCGTCACCCTGCCGCTGCTCAGCCCCAGCACGTTCTTCGTCGTCGTCATCTCGCTGATCAACGGGTTCCAGGTCTTCGACCAGGTGTACGCGATGACCGGCGGGGGGCCCGGTGGCGCCTCAGAGGTGGTCGTGCAGCAGATCTACGACCTGACGTTCCGCTACGGGGCCGCGGGCGAGGCATCCGCCCTCAGCTGGATCCTGTTCGTCGTGGTGCTCGGCGTCACCGTCATCCAGATCATCGGCCAGCGACGGTGGGTGACCTATGGATAGGTCGCGCAACGTGCTGCTCCACGTCGTCGTCATCGTCGGTGCCGCCGTGATGTTCTTCCCGTTCCTCTGGACGATCATCACCTCGATCAC
>DATJFV010000080.1:0-10127 GCA_035495435.1 Pseudolysinimonas sp. | reverse complement strand
GGCGTCGGTGACGGTGACGTAGGTGTGGAAGCGCCGCACCCAGTCGGTGGCATGTGCCCGGACGCGCTGCACCGACCAGCCCTGGGCTCCGGAGAGCTGCCACGGGTAGCCACGGTCGGCGGTCTGAGTCACGGCGGGGGTCCGTCCTCACCCCACCGGCGACGCTGAGACGTCGCCGGTGGGGTCATCGGGGGTATCGGGTTGTGGCCGCACGCCGGCGAGTGGGGGTTCCGCCGGTGGGGGGATGCGGCTGACTGCCACGTTAGGAACTCCGTGACCCCCGCGCCCCCCGTCCGGGGGCCGCAAACGCGGGCAGTGTCGGGGGTTAAGTGCGGGGTTAAGGGGAGCTCAGGTCAGCTCCGATCGTGATCCCCGGCGTCTCGCGAGAAGCATCGCGGCAGCCGCGACCACCAGCCCTACGGCGCCCGCTAGATAGATGATCCAGATCGCCGGGCCTCGGTTGCTCGCGTCGGTGAGCCTCAGAAGAGCGAGGTCGACGGTGGCCCACAGGGGCACGCTCGAGAGGCACGTCACGAACGCGACGGACCCAGCGCCGCACACACCACGTCGAGAGGCGTGTCTTCGGCGGGTCGCCGGTGTGCGCGAACAACCAGCAGTACGGCGCAAGCACCCGAGATCACCAACCACGCGGCGCCCTCTGTCGCGATCCGGACCTGCGCCTCATCGGATATCGCCGCCCATGCAGCCGCGATCCCGCCTGCTGGCGCAGTCCACACGAAGCCCAACACGGTTATGAGCGCGGCGACGAACGCTCCCCAGACAAGCGCGATGGGAACGACGCCCACAATGGCACGCACTGCGGTTGGCTGGCTCACCGGCGTCGTTCCCTCGCGGCATGTGGGGATCTCGCGGCGATCACCATGATGATGCAGACGATCACGGCAACCGCTCCCGCGTACGAAACGCCGCGCGAGATCACCTGCCATGGCGCCTCGGCGCCTGCGTCAGGCACCACACCAGTGCCATACGTCAGCAGCCCGATCACTGCCGCCAAGGCGGACGAAGCGAGGGAGGGAGGGCCGAAACCCAAAAGTACCCAGAACAGCGGCCCGCCGCGGAAACCTGCACGAGGCATCAACGTCGCGACGAGGGCGACGCCAGCCGCGAGCACCCACACAACAACGGCACCTACGAACACCGATTGAAGGAAGGGATCGTACGGAACGTATGCGAAGAGCGGGGTCCCGAATCGGGCGATGGGCAGTGCAAACAGGTTTACGGTCAGCCCGCCGAGTGCTGCCGCCAGACCTATCGAGTAGTTCACTAAGCGGGTCGTGCGTGGCACCCTTTCACCTGCTTTCCGGATCCTGTTGCTGCATGATCCGGTCGCGCACGTCGCGCAGCTGGTCGCCGGTCGGAAACGCGGGGACGATCCGTGCCGGCACGCTGGGCTGGAACACCACACGGCATCCGGTCTCGGCGCCCTCGAGTAGCAAGCCCTGGTAGGCGATTCTCGCTTCGACGAACTCGACCGGTGTGAGACTGCGCACTTCGATCCACGGGACGGAGCAGCGGCTGCGGCACACCCTCTCGAACGGAGTGGAACGTGAGGGCGTGCTGGTCCACGACCAGTGCGCCCTCCTGCGCGGGAAGCCTCCCGCCGCCCGGCGTCCAGCTCTGTTCGACCGTCGTCACCGGAATCCTCGGCAGGCGCGCAGCGAGCACCACGGCGTCCGGATGGCGTCGCGCGAGTTCCGCGACTCCGGCGCGGACAGGTCGCCAGTACCGCGCCAACCATGCGAAGAGACCTCCGAGGATCGCCGCACACACCACAATGCCGACCGCGGTTCCGATCACGCGCGGGATGTCTCCGCGCCCGATCCACGTGGCCAGCATCACGCCGCCGAAAGCGACAACCACTGCGGGGATGATGGCCATCCAGATTCTGCTGCCTGGCAGCGACCGAACGGATGGCGCGGAAGGGTCCCCGAGCCTCGGCAGCCGGGCGGTGATGCGGGCCCCGCTCATCGGCTCAGCACGGCGGGGCATCCAGTACTCGCCCATCTGCCATCCGCCACTGGGAGGAAGTCAGGTCCCCCATTGCGAACGTCGCCTGCAGGACATCCTGCACCGCGCCGTCCGCGTCATCCCGTTCCTCGTAGAAGACGATCGCCACGACACCGATGACGCGCGGGCCACCCAGCAGACTCATCGGCGCCACCAACCCTCTCCGTTAGCCGAGAATACTTCGCAGCCGCCTGTGTGCTCTATAAGTTCGCCACAACGAGACCAGCGAGAAAGACTCCCGTGGCCACGAGCGCACCCACCATTCCGGTCGCGAGAAACGGGACTGGCGGATTCAGCGTCTCTCGCTTCATGCCCCAGTTGACTGCAGACGGCCACGTCACGACGAACGCGATTACGATCGGCAACTCAAGTACGAGCCCGATCCCCACCCAGAATGCGGGGCTCGGGTGAGACCCCGAATTCAGCAACATTCCCACCGTCATAGCCAGGAGTGCGGCCGCGCAGGCCACCAAGAGCGCTCCGGCGGACCAGTGCGCGACCTTCTTGCGGGATGACCTGCGCTGGTTCGCGATCCACGTACCGATCATCCACTCTCCCCAGGCGGCGAAGATGATCGCGATCAACGACAGTACGGTGGGCAGCTGCAACATCCTGGAATCAACCCCTACTCGGGCCTACCGCCATCACGCCACGACGCCAGTCGCGAGATGACTTGCTGCGCCCCCTCGATCAAGGGCGAGCAGTCCGCCAACCCCAGATAGTTCCTGGCCACGAATTCGGCCAACTGCGGCGCGCGGTCAGCGCCATCGCGGGCGGACGACATCTCAACCACGAACCGTGCGAGATCGTCATACTCGGTGGGGTTCTGCTCTCGAAACAGGCCCACGCCTATCGGGTCCCACCCCCACAACAGATCACGAGCGACCTCGAACTCAGTACTACCTGACACGTCGCCCCGATCTCGCCATAGTGCAAACGGTGATCACGTCGTCCTCGCGGTCAGGAGCACGGCTCGGATTCGACCCGACCAGAAGAGTCGACCCATGTGGATGCGGTCAGGGAGTCATAGCTGAAGTACCCGCGCTGACTTTCCCCGCCGCCCTGGCGCTGCTCGGATGACTTCACACTCACGAGCAGAACGTCGCCCGTGCCGATCTGGTCAGGGACCGAATCCAGCGTGAGCCCGTCGATGGCTTGGCCGTATTCGACGATGTCACCGAACCCGAACGTGTGTTGGCCGGTGAGCGACCATCCTTCGGTCTCGGCACCCTGAACGTCGACAGTCAGCGACACCGCGTCAATGGCCTCGCAGAACGCGATTCGCACGACGCCGCCCTCGGTCAGTGACGCCCAGATCTGACCTGCCGGTGTGCACCCAGAGAGGGTGGCGACGACCATGCTCGCGCCCGCGAAGAGCAGCGGGACCCGCGGAAGCATCCGCATCGCCATCGTGCGCCTCCGAGAATGTGATCAACGTCGAGCGGATCTCATCCGCCGACGGGTCTAGTGTGACACTTCGTCACCCCGTCGGCGTCAGCAGGGGGAGTCGATGGGGTCCGGGTCGCCGGAGCGCAGCCATCGTCCCTCTTCCAGGCCCTCGCCCTGGAAGGATCCGAACACGGTCGACGGCTCGTCCGTGTCGCGCGCGATGGACACGCCGTATGCGCTCGTCGGAGAGATGTCGCCGGTGTACGGCACATCGGTGACCATGCCCGCCGGCGCTCGTCCCACGACAATCACATCCCCGACATTCAGGGTCGCGTGCCCGGACACCTTCCACATCACGTCACCGTCGACCGAGTCGGAGTCAGGTGTGACCTCTGAAACATCGACACCCGATGCCTCGATCGCCTCACAGGTCTTGATCACGAGCTGGCCGTTGACCAGCCCGAGGTAGAGCCTCGATTCCGGGATGCACCCGGAGAGCCCGAGGGTCAGTGCGAGAACCACGGGCACCGCGGCGGCGCTTCTGCGCAGTGGCGCCCCGCGCCTCACTCGTCCGCGCCCCGCACCAGCACCGGCTGCCCCGCGTACGCCGCGAGCCGCCGCTCGAGGCGCTGCTTCACGTCGGGCCACTCGTCGGCGAGGATCGAGTACATCGCGGTGTCGCGCCAGCTGCCGTCGGCCCGGCGCTGGTCGCGCCGCACGATGCCTTCGAAGTGGGCGCCGAGCTTCTCGATCGCGCCGCGCGACCGGGCGTTGCGGTCATCAGCCTGCAGCTTCACGCGGCCGTAGCCGCGCGAGAACGCCAGCCCCAGCATCAGCAGTTTCGTTTCGGGGTTGACCTGGGTGCCCCACACGCCGGGGTGGTAGCCGGTCCAGCCGATGTGGGCGTGCTCGCGCTCCTCGTCGAGGTCGCCGAGGGTGGAGGCGCCGACGATCTGGCCCGCGTGCGGACCAGCCGCCACGCGCACGACGAAACGGATGTTGCGGGGGCCCGTCCCGTATCCGGGCACCCATGCCTCGAACGCCCCGCGATCGCGCGGCATCCCCGCCGGCCCGCCACCGTACCCGCCGGCGAACACCTCCGGATGCCACAGCGCATCGAACAGCCCCGGCACATGCTCGGGCGCGAACGGTTCGAGCCGCACGAAGCGCCCCTCGAGCACGGCGGGTTCGGGTCGAACGGCGGTCACCTCACGATCATCCCATCCGCTACCTTGTCGCCATGAAGCGCTTCGCCCACCCGCTGTACCGGGTTCTCGGGTCTGTGGTCTCGTGGCTGCTGTTCACGATCTGCTTCACCCTGCTCTACATGGGCAGCTCGACCGTGATGGGCCTCGGCGGGTTCTGCGCGTCGGGCGGCCCGTACGTCATCGAAACCCAATGCCCGGATGCCGTGGTCGCCTTCGTTCCGCTGTCGATCTTTGGCGGGTTGGCGGCCGTCGGTCTCGGCGCGATCTTCGCCCAGGGTTTCGGTACCCCGCTGCTCGCGTGGGCGTGGCCAGTGCTGTTCGTGGGGCTCGGAATCGCGTTCCTGATCTCCTCGACGATGCCGGGCGGCATCACCTTCCTGCTGATCGGGGTGATGTTCGTGGTGATGGGGGCGGTGCCGCTGGTGCTGGAGTTCCGGGTCAGCCCGCAACGACTGTTCCTGGGGTCGACGAACGCGGCCGACACCCGGTTCACCGAGAACGCGAAGGCGGGCTGGTCACCGACCCAGTTCACGCACTACGGGTCGCGCGAGTCGGCGCAGCCGATACCGGCGACCGCGGGCGACTGGGCGCTGAGCCTCGGCCTGCTGGTCGCGTCGGTGGCGCTGGGCATCTACCTCGCGCAACTCCTCTGGGCGGCCGCGGGAGGTTAGCGCCGGTTGAGTAGCCGCGCAGCGGCGTATCGAAACCCACCCCGGGCGCTCGGTTTCGACACGCGCCTGCGGCGCTACGCAACCAGCAGGGGTTTCGATACGCGGCCTGCGGCCGCTACTCAACCGGCGGGCTCAGCCCAGCAGGTCGTGCCGCACGACGATCGCGTCGCGCCCCGGCCCGACACCGATCGCCGACATGCGCGACCCGCTCATGCTCTCGAGGGCGAGCACGTAGTCCTGCGCCGCCTGCGGCAGGTCGCCGAACTCGCGCGCACCGGTGATGTCCTCATCCCATCCGGGTAGCTCTTCGTAGATCGGCACGGCGTGGTGGAAGTCGGTCTGGTTCACCGGCACCTCGTCGAAGCGGGTGCCGTCGACGTCGTACGCGACGCACACCGGGATCGTCTTCAGTCCGGTCAGCACGTCGAGCTTGGTCAGCACGAAGTCGGTGACGCCGTTGATGCGGGCGGCGTACCGGGCGATGGGGGCGTCGTACCAGCCGGTGCGACGCGGCCGCCCGGTGGTGGTGCCGAACTCGAAACCTTGAGCGCGCAGGAACTCGCCCGATTCGTCGAACAGTTCGGTCGGGAAAGGCCCCGAACCGACGCGGGTCGTGTACGCCTTCACCACGGCGATGACCCGGTCGAAGCGGTTCGGCGCGACGCCCGACCCGGTCGCGGCGCCACCGGATGTCGCGTTCGAGGACGTGACGAACGGGTACGTGCCGTGGTCGACATCCAGCATCGTCGCCTGGCCGCCCTCGAACAGCACCGTCTTGCCGGCGTCGAGAGCCTGGTTGAGCACCAGCCCGGTGTCGGCGACCATGGGTCGCAGCCGCTCGGTGTACTGCAGCAGGTCGTCGACGACCTCGTTGGCGCTGATCGCGCGCCGGTTGTACACCTTCACCAGCAGGTGGTTCTTCTGGTCGAGGGCACCCTCGACCTTCTGGCGCAGGATGTTCTCGTCGAACAGGTCCTGAATGCGGATGCCGACCCGGTTGATCTTGTCGGCGTACGTGGGGCCGATGCCGCGGCCGGTGGTGCCGATCTGCTTCTTGCCGAGGAACCGCTCGGTCACCTTGTCGATGGTGCGGTGGTACTGGGTGATGACGTGCGCGTTGGCGCTGACCAGCAGTCGGCTGACGTCGACGCCGCGGGCGCTCAGCGCGCCGAGCTCGTCGAACAGCACCTCGATGTCGACGACGACGCCGTTGGCGATGACGGGGGTGACTCCGGGGGTGAGGATGCCGGAAGGCAGCAGGTGCAACGCGTACTTCTCGTCACCGACGACGACGGTGTGGCCGGCGTTGTTGCCGCCGTTGAACTTGACGACGTAGTCGACGCGGCTGCCGAGCAGGTCGGTGGCCTTGCCCTTGCCTTCATCGCCCCACTGGGCGCCGATCAGGACGACGGCGGGCATACGATCTCCCCGGGATTCGCGGACGGCCAGCACTCAAGGGGTTCTGGCACCCCATGCTATCGGTATGCCCATTTCCATCTCCCCTGAGCCTGTGGAATGCCCGGGCGTCGTCGAACTGTTCGCGGCCGCCGACGCGTACGGGCTCTCCATCTACCCGCCCGAGAACTATCACGCGCTCGACGCGTCCGAGTTCGCGCGGGACGGGGTGACGCTGCTCGTGGCACGGATGGACGATGGCGACGCGGTCGGGATGGCGGCGCTGGTCGAGGTGCGTGAGCCCGACGGCGAAACCTTCGGCGAGTTGAAGCGCATGTTCGTCCACGGTGCGGCGCGCGGTACGGGAGTGGGCCGCGCCCTGCTGGATACGGTGGAGACCCTCGCGCGTGACCGCGGCATCCGCACCCTGCGTCTCGAAACGGGTGAGCCGCAGGCCGACGCGCTGCGGCTCTACGAGCGGGCGGGCTTCGTGCGGATTCCGCCGTTCGGCGAATACGTCACCGACCCGACGAGCATCTGCATGGAGAAGGTGCTCACGCCCCCCGCACCCACTCGTGCATCACGATCGCCGCAGCCGCGGCCGCGTTGATGCTGCGCGTGCTTCCGAATTGCCGGATGCTGACCACGGCATCCGCGATCGCGAGCGCCTCAGCGGTGAGGCCGGGGCCTTCCTGACCGAACAGCAGGATCGCGTTGGCGGGCTTGGCGGCGTCCACCACGTCGACGCTGCCCTCGACGTTGTCGACGGCGACGATCGGGCGGTCGCCGGCCCAGCGCTTGAGGTCGGCGATGGTGTCGTGGTGCAGCACGTGCTGGTAGCGGTCGGTGACCATGGCGCCGCGCTTGTTCCAGCGCCGACGCCCGACGATGTGCACGGTACCGGCCAGGAACGCGTTCGCGGTGCGCACGATGCTGCCGATGTTGAGGTCGTGCTGCCAGTTCTCGATCGCGACGTCGAAGGCGTGCCGGCGCGAGTCGAGGTCGGCGACGATCGCCTCCATGGTCCAGTAGCGGTAGCGGTCGACGACGTTGCGCGCGTCGCCGTGGGCGAGCAGGTCGGGGTCGAAGCGCGGGTCGTCCGGCGGCGGGCCCTGCCACGGGCCGACGCCGATCTGGCGCGCGTCGCCGTCGCGGTCGTGTGTGTCTCGCTCGTGCTGGTGCGGGTCGTGCTGGGCCGCGTCGTTCTCGTGCTCGTGATCCGCGTCGCCCTCCACCCGCTCACGGTAGCCGGTGGCGCCGGTGCCGTGGGGGCTGGGCGCCTTGTCCTCCCCAGGGTCGGGTGCGAGAAGTTTTCCACTGAAATAGCCCGTGACCTGGGTTTTCGGTGACGATTGTCAGGGGTGCTTGATGCGATGGAGGCATGACATCGACGAGTGGCCAGGCGCAGCAGGCGCCCTCCGAGCAGCGCGTGGAGGCGCTGCTCGACGCTCTCGCCACGGTCGAGCGCGCGAACTCGTCGTACGCCGCGTTGCGGGCCCAACTGGTCGATGAACTGCACCGCGAGGTCACCGAGGTCGAGCGGGCACGCGGTGCCTCGACTGTCGCCGGCGCGGCCGCATCCGCCGCGACCGCTGCGCCGATCATCGGGCCGCCCATCGCCGAGCAGGCTCGGCGCCTGGTCGTCGCCGAACTCGCGGCGCTGCTGCGAATCTCGAGCGGATCGGCCGCGCATCTCGTCGCCGAGAGCCGCGCGCTGTCGCAGCAGCTTCCCGCGACCCTCGACGCGCTGGCGGCGGGCGACATCTCGTACCGCCACGCGACGGTGGTCGTGGACAACGCGACGTCGCTGCCCGATGAGGCGCTGCCCCAGTACGAGCGTGCGGTGCTGCCCGAGGCGGTGCGTCTCAACCCGGCGCGTTTCCGCGATCGGGCTCGCCGCATCCGCGAGCGCCATCACCCCGAGTCGCTGCGGGTGCGCCGGGCGGCGCAGTTCGATCGGCGGGCGGTGACGGCCGAACCGGCGCGCGACGGGATGGCCTGGCTCACCCTGTACGGCCCGGCCGAGAAGGTCATCGCGATCGATGACCGCGTCGAGCGGATCGCCGCCGCCCTGCGTTCGCCCCACGACCCCCGCACGTTCGCGCAGCTGAAGGCCGATGCCTTCTGCGACCTGCTGATCGACGGCGTGGTGCCCGGCACGGCGCAGGTGGGCATCCGACCGCAGGTGCTGGTCGAGGTGCCGGTACTCACGCTGTTGAAACTCGACGACGAGCCCGCGACTCTCGAGGGCTACGGCCCGATCCCCGACGATGTCGCCCGCGAACTCGCCGCCGAAGCGCCGAGCTTCGTGCGGCTGCTGACCCACCCCGAAACCGGCGCAGTTCTGTCGGTCGGGCGCGACCGTTACACCGTGCCCGCCGACATGCGTCTCTTCCTCCGCGCTCGCGACGAGACCTGCCGCGGTGTCGGTTGCGGCCGCCGCGCCGGCACCAGCGATGTCGACCACGGGCAGGAGTGGGCGGATGGCGGCCACACCTCCGTCGACAACCTCGCCCACCTCTGCCGTGGGCATCACACCCGCAAGACCACCCTGCGCTGGGGTCTGCGGCACCTTCCGGGCGGCACTCTCGAGTGGACGAGCCCCTTCGGCCGCACCTACCGCACCGAGCCGTCCCGGGTGATACGCACGTGAGTCACGCACGCCACGCACCTCGGTGATGCGCGGCCGTATCTGATGCTGCCCCGCACCTGGTACCGCACCGCACCTGGTACCGCACCGCACCTGACGTCGCAGCCCGCACCACCCTGTTAATCTCGCCCCATGCCCGGCGACCGTCTCCCTCGCTGGGACGCACGCGCCTGGCTGGGGGCCGCCGCGGCATCCGCACCCCCCGCGGCATCCGCGCCCGCCGCCACCGCACCCGCCGCCGCCATCGTGCTCGGCGACAACCTCAGCGTCACCGCGACGCTGCCCGACGCGTCGGTGCGGCTCATCTACCTCGACCCGCCGTTCAACACGGGCCGCACCCAGCGGCTGCAGCAGATCTCGACGACCCGCACACCCGACGGCACCGGGTCGCGGGTCGGCTTCAAGGGCCGCAGCTACGAGACGGTGAAGGGCGCCCTCACCCGCTACGACGACACTTTCTCCGACTACTGGGCGTTCCTCGAGCCGCGTCTGGCCGAGGCCTGGCGGCTGCTCGACGAACGCGGCACGCTCTACCTGCACCTGGACTACCGCGAGGCGCACTACGCCAAGGTGGCGCTCGATGCGCTGTTCGGGCGCGACTGCTTCCTCAACGAACTCATCTGGGCGTACGACTACGGGGCCAAGTCCACGCGCCGCTGGCCGGCGAAGCACGACACGATCCTGGTGTACGTCAAAGATCCGACGCAGTACCTCTTCGACACCACCGCCGTCGACCGCGAGCCGTACATGGCTCCCGGGCTGGTGACTCCGGAGAAGGCGGCCCGC
>DATJFV010000079.1:0-29671 GCA_035495435.1 Pseudolysinimonas sp. | reverse complement strand
ACCAGCGACAAGATGGACAAGACCATCGTCGTCGAGGTGGAAGACCGCGTGAAGCACCCGCTCTACGGCAAGGTCATCCGCCGCACCTCCAAGGTGAAGGCCCACGACGAGCAGAACAGCGCCGGCATCGGCGACCTGGTCGTCATCAACGAGACCCGCCCGCTGTCGGCTTCGAAGCGCTGGCGTCTCGTCGAGATCGTCGAGAAGGCGAAGTAGAACATGATCCAGCAGGAGTCCCGTCTCAAGGTCGCCGACAACACCGGCGCCAAAGAGCTGCTCACCATCCGCGTGCTCGGCGGTTCCGGCCGTCGCTACGCCTACCTCGGTGACGTCATCGTCGCGACCGTCAAGGACGCGATCCCCGGCGGCAACGTCAAGAAGGGCGACGTCGTCAAGGCGGTCGTGGTGCGCACCAAGAAAGAGTCCCGTCGTCCCGACGGCTCGTACATCAAGTTCGACGAGAACGCCGCCGTCATCCTGAAGAACGACGGGGACCCGCGCGGTACCCGCATCTTCGGGCCGGTCGGCCGCGAGCTTCGTGACAAGAAGTTCATGAAGATCATCTCGCTCGCACCGGAGGTGATCTGACCCATGGCCAACATCAAGAAGGGTGACCTCGTGCAGGTCATCAGCGGCCCCTCGCAGTCCCGCGGCGGAGACCGCGGCAAGCAGGGCAAGGTCATCGAGGTGCAGGCGGAGAAGAACCGCATCATCGTCGAGGGCATCAACTACGTGACCAAGCACATCAAGGTCGGTCAGACCCAGCGCGGCACGAAGACCGGTGGCGTCGAGCAGCACGAGGCCCCCATTCACATTTCCAACGTCCAGCTCGTCGACCCCAAGACCAAGAAGCCGACCCGTGTCGGTTTCAAGGAAGAGGTCGTCGAGAAGAACGGCGTCAAGCGGACCGTCCGCGTGCGCTACGCGAAGAAGTCCGGAGAGAAGTTCTGACATGGCGAATGCAACTGCCGCGAAGGCTGGCGCCTACCAGCCGCGCCTCAAGCAGAAGTACCGCACCGAGATCAGCAAGAAGCTGACCGAGGAGTTCGGCTTCAGCAACCCGCACCAGGTGCCGGGTCTGGTGAAGATCGTGGTCAACACCGGTGTCGGTGAGGCCGCCCGCGACTCGAAGGTCATCGATGGGGCCGTCAAGGACCTCACGCTGATCACCGGCCAGAAGCCGCAGGTCACCAAGGCCCGCAAGTCGATCGCCCAGTTCAAGCTGCGCGAGGGCATGCCGATCGGCGCGCACGTCACCCTTCGCGGCGACCGCGCCTGGGAGTTCCTCGACCGCCTGCTGTCGCTGGCGCTTCCCCGCATCCGCGACTTCCGCGGTCTCAGCCCGAAGCAGTTCGACGGCAACGGCAACTACACCTTCGGCCTCTCGGAGCAGAGCGTGTTCCACGAGATCGACCAGGACCAGATCGACCGCGTGCGCGGCTTCGACATCACGGTCGTGACCACCGCCAAGAACGACGACGAGGGGCGTGCGCTGCTGCGCGAGCTCGGGTTCCCGTTCCGCACTGCTGAGAACGCTCAGCAGTAACACCCAAACAGGTCCGTACGGGGTGTACCCGGTATGGAAACCGTCTGAGATAAGGAAACCAAGAAATGACGATGACAGACCCGGTCGCTGACATGCTGACCCGTCTGCGCAACTCGAACCGTGCCTACCACGACACGGTGTCGATGCCGAGCAGCAAGCTCAAGACCCACATCGCCGAGATCCTCCAGAAGGAGGGGTACATCGCGGGCTGGAAGGTCGAAGACGCGCGCGTCGGCAGCACTCTGACCATCGACCTCAAGTACGGCCCGAACCGCGAGCGGTCGATCGCCGGCATCAAGCGGGTCTCGAAGCCCGGTCTGCGCGTCTACGCGAAGTCGACCGAGATCCCCACCGTCCTCGGTGGCCTCGGTGTCGCCATCCTCTCCACCTCGTCCGGTCTGCTGACCGACCGCGAGGCCAACAAGAAGGGCGTGGGTGGGGAAGTCCTCGCCTACGTGTGGTGATCTGAGATGTCACGTATCGGACGCATGCCGATCACGGTGCCGGGTGCCGTCACCGTCACGATCGACGGGCAGAAGGTCTCGGTCAAGGGTCCGAAGGGCGAGCTCGCGCTCGTCGTGAAGAGCCCGATCGAGGCCAAGCTCGACGACGGCCAGATCGTTGTCAGCCGGCCCGACGACGAGCGCGAGTCGCGCTCGCTCCACGGCCTCACCCGCACCCTGATCGCGAACCTGATCATCGGCGTCACCGAGGGCTACCAGAAGAGCCTCGAGGTCGTCGGTACCGGTTACCGCGTGCAGTCGAAGGGCTCGGGAGTCGAGTTCGCGCTCGGCTACTCGCACCCCATCACTGTCGAACCGCCCGCTGGAATCTCGTTCGAGGTCGAGGGCACCAACAAGCTGACCGTCAAAGGCATCGACAAGCAGGCCGTCGGTGAGGTCGCAGCGAACATTCGCAAGCTCCGCAAGCCCGAGCCCTACAAGGGCAAGGGTGTGCGGTACGCCGGCGAAGTCGTCCGCCGCAAGGCCGGAAAGAGTGGTAAGTAATGGCTACCGTGAGCAAGAGCGCCCAGCGCGACCGTCGTCACGCCCGGCTGCGCAAGCGCATCACCGGAACCGCGGAGCGTCCGCGCCTCGTCGTGACCCGATCGGCCCGCCACGTGTTCGTGCAGGTCGTCGACGACAGCAAGGGTCACACCGTGGCCTCGGCGTCGACGCTCGAGTCCGACATGCGCACCTTCGACGGTGACAAGACCGCCAAGGCGAAGAAGGTCGGCGAACTCGTCGCCGAGCGCGCCAAGAAGGCCGGCGTCGAGGCCGTCGTCTTCGACCGCGGAGGCAACCGGTTCGCCGGTCGGGTCGCCGCGATCGCGGAAGGCGCCCGCGAGGGAGGTCTGTCCCTGTGAGCGACGTCAACAACACTCAGGAGAACACCGTGTCGGATGACACCACCCCGGCCCCCGAGGTCGAGGTCACCGAGGGCACCGTCGTCGAGACGGCCGCCGGTACCGCGCCCAGCGGCAACGAGCGCGAGGCCCGCCGCGGCAGTCGCGATCGCGGCCCCCGCAACGACCGCGGCTCCGGCCGTGGTGGCCGTGAGGACAGCCAGTTCCTCGAGCGCGTCGTGACCATCAACCGCGTGAGCAAGGTCGTCAAGGGCGGCCGTCGCTTCAGCTTCACGGCGCTCGTCGTCGTGGGCGACGGCAACGGCATGGTCGGCGTCGGCTACGGCAAGGCGCGCGAGGTGCCGCTCGCGATCTCGAAGGGTGTGGAAGAGGCGAAGAAGAACTTCTTCCGCGTTCCGCGCTCGCAGAAGACGATCCCGCACCCGGTGCAGGGCGAGGCCGCTGCCGGCGTCGTGCTGCTGCGTCCCGCTGCCGCCGGTACCGGTGTTATCGCGGGTGGCCCGGTGCGTGCCGTGCTCGAGTGCGCCGGTATCCACGACGTGCTCAGCAAGTCGCTCGGGTCCTCCAACACGATCAACATCGTCCACGCGACGGTCGCGGCGCTGAAGCAGCTCGAAGAGCCCCGCGCCGTCGCAGCCCGCCGTGGCCTCGAGTTCGAGGACGTCGCCCCGGAGCGCCTGGTGCGTGCCGAGGCCGAGGCCCGTGCCGAGGCCGCTACCGCGAAGGCAGGTGCCTGATGGCCGCGCGTCTCAAGGTGACCCAGATCAAGTCCAAGATCAGCGAGAAGCAGAACCAGCGTGACACGCTGCGCAGCCTCGGACTGAAGCGTATCGGCGACGTCGTCGTGCGCGAGGACAACAAGCAGAACCGCGGCTACGTGAACACGGTCGCGCACCTCGTCAAGGTCGAGGAGATTGACTGATGGCTGAAGAGAAGAAGCCCGCCGCCGAGAAGAAGGCGACCGAGAAGAAGGCTCCCGCCACGACCGACGCCGCCAAGGCTCCGGCCGCGAAGGCATCTGCCGCCAAGACGGATGCCGCCAAGGCTCCGGCGAAGGCTGCGGCCCCCAAGGCCGCCGCTGCCAAGCCGGCCGCCGAGAAGGCTGCCGCGAAGCCCGCCGCCGACAAGAAGCCGGCCACGGCATCCGCCGAGAAGCCCGCTGCTGCGAGGGCGACCACCGCATCCGCCAAGGCCCCCGCGGCCAAGAAGGCGAGCGACAAGGTCGAGAGCCGTCCGCAGATCCTGAAGGCGCACCACCTGCGCCCCGCTGCCGGTGCCAAGAAGGCCAAGACCCGCGTCGGACGCGGTGAGGGCTCGAAGGGTAAGACGGCCGGACGTGGAACCAAGGGCACGAAGGCGCGTTACCAGGTGCGTGTCGGCCTCGAGGGCGGCAACCTGAACCAGGTGATGCGTGCTCCGAAGCTGCGCGGATTCAAGAACCCGTTCCGGGTGGAGTACCAGGTGGTCAATCTCGACCGTCTGGCGGAGCTCTACCCCAAGGGCGGCGACGTGACCATCGGCGACCTGGTCGCCAAGGGCGCCGTGCGCAAGAACGAGAAGGTCAAGGTGCTCGGCACCGGCGACATCTCGGTCAAGCTCAACGTCGCGGTCGACAAGGTCTCGAGCTCGGCTGAGCAGAAGATCGTCGCCGCGGGCGGCTCGATCAAGTAAGACGGTAGGGTGGCCCTTTGGGGCCACCCGTTCCCGTTTTTTCACGACCCACCACTGGAGGACTTCGTGTTCAGTGCCGTCGCGCGGATCTTCCGCACGCCCGATCTGCGTAAGAAGATCGGGTTCACGCTCGGCATCATCGCGATCTTCCGCCTGGGCTCGTTCATCCCGGCGCCGTTCGTGGCGTTCGGCAACGTGCAGCAGTGCCTCGCCGACAACAGCAACGCCGGCGGTCTCTACGACCTGGTGAACCTGTTCTCCGGGGGCGCGCTGCTGCAGCTGTCGATCTTCGCGCTCGGCATCATGCCGTACATCACCGCGTCGATCATCGTGCAGCTGCTGCGCGTGGTGATCCCGCGGTTCGAGGCGCTCTACAAAGAGGGCCAGTCGGGTCAGTCGAAGCTGACGCAGTACACCCGCTACCTCACCATCGCGCTGGCGGTGCTGCAGTCCACCACGCTGATCACGGTGGCGCGCAGCGGCCAGCTCTTCGGTACCGACCAGGGCGCGTGTGGCGAGCTCATCGCCGACGACGCCTGGTACGCCATCCTGCTGATGGTCATCACGATGACCGCGGGCACCGGCGTGATCATGTGGCTCGGCGAGCTGATCACCGAGCGCGGCGTCGGCAACGGCATGTCGATCCTGATCTTCACCTCGATCGCCGCCCGGTTCCCCGACTCGCTGCAGAAGATCTTCGTCGAGCGCGGCCCCGAGGTGCTGGTCGGCGTCATCGGCGTCGGCATCCTGATCATGATCGCCGTCATCTTCGTGGAGCAGTCCCAGCGCCGCATCCCCGTGCAGTACGCCAAGCGCATGGTCGGCCGCCGCACGTACGGCGGCAACAACACCTACATCCCGATCAAGGTGAACATGGCGGGCGTCGTGCCGGTCATCTTCGCGTCGTCGCTGCTGTACCTGCCGTCGCTGATCGCGCAGTTCAACCAGCCGCGCGTGGGCTCGACCGAGGCGCCGGCGCCCTGGGTCGACTTCATCAACACCTACCTGACCCGCGGCGACCACCCGCTCTACATGGCGCTGTACTTCCTGCTCATCGTCGGGTTCACCTACTTCTACGTGGCGATCACCTTCAACCCGGATGAGGTGGCCGACAACATGAAGAAGTACGGCGGGTTCATCCCCGGCATTCGCGCCGGTCGGCCCACCGCCGAGTACCTCGACTACGTGCTGACCCGCGTGACGCTGCCCGGCTCGATCTACCTGGGTCTGATCGCCCTGATCCCGCTGGTCGCGCTCGCCGTGATCAACGCGAACCAGAACTTCCCCTTCGGCGGCACCAGCATCCTGATCATGGTCGGCGTCGGCCTCGAGACGGTGAAGCAGATCGACTCGCAGTTGCAGCAACGGCACTACGAAGGCCTGCTGCGTTGACCCGCCTGCTGATCGTCGGTCCTCCGGGGGCCGGGAAGGGCACGCAGGCCGCACGCATCGGCGAGCGTTTCCACATCCCCACCATCTCGACCGGTGACATCTTCCGCGCCAACATCGCGAACGAGACCGAGCTCGGCAAGCAGGTCAAGGCGATCGTCGACGCGGGCGACTACGTTCCCGACGAACTCACCAATGCCCTCGTCACCGACCGGCTCGACGAGGCCGACGCCGACGGGGGCTTCCTCCTCGACGGCTACCCGCGCACTCCCGACCAGGTGCGCTACCTCGCCGACCTCCTGGCGCGCCACGGCCATGCGCTGGATGCCGTGATCCGCCTGGTCGCCGACGAGGACGAGATCGTGCGGCGGCTTCGCCAGCGCGCCATCGAGCAGGGCCGCGTCGACGACTCCGAGGAGGCGATCCGTCACCGCCAGGAGGTCTACCAGCGTGAGACGGCTCCGCTGCTGGAGATGTTCCGCGAGCAGGGCCTGCTGGTCGAGGTCGACGGCCTCGGGGCGGTCGACGACGTGACCGCTCGCATCTTCGCCGCACTGGCCGAGCGCGGGCTCGGCAGCGCCGCCTGAGGCTTTTAGCGCCTTCACCCCGTTCGGGCGTGCAGAAACGCCCGGAATGACGTAATGTAGACCCTTGGTGCCGTGCGCCGCTTCATGCGTGCGCGACAGGCATCATCATCCATCCAAACCCGCAGACCGGCTCGGTCTGCACACCGAAACGAGTCATGGCAAAAAAAGACGGCGTCATCGAGATCGAAGGCTCGGTGCTGGAGGCTCTGCCCAACGCGATGTTCCGCGTCGAGCTGACCAACGGCCACAAGGTCCTCGCGCACATCTCAGGCAAGATGCGTCAGCACTACATCCGCATCCTCCCCGAGGACCGCGTGATCGTGGAGCTCAGTCCCTATGACCTGACGCGCGGTCGCATCGTCTACCGCTACAAGTAAGACCGAGCCGAGAAGTAACGGCCCTGGGTCGGTTTCGATACGCCGCTTCGCGGCTACTCAACCCGCGCAGGGTACGAAGACAGCGAGAGAAGAAGCAACATGAAGGTCAACCCCAGCGTCAAGCCGATCTGCGACCACTGCAAGGTGATCCGTCGCAACGGCGTCGTCATGGTCATCTGCAAGTCCAACCCGCGACACAAGCAGCGCCAGGGCTAAGCCACCACAACAGAAAAGCAGGGCCAGGATCCCGTTCACGGGTGACACCTGAGGATCGGAGGCCTCGGCACCGGCCCTGCTCCACACCTCCGAAAGACTCCACAAGGAGAAGCTGACATGGCACGTCTCGCCGGCGTCGACATCCCGCGCGATAAGCGCGTGGAAGTCGCACTGACGTACATCTACGGTGTGGGCCGCACGCGCGCCCTCGCCACGCTCAAGGAGACCGGGATCTCCGGCGACATCCGCGTCAAGGATCTGACCGACGACCAGCTCGTCGCGCTCCGCGACCACATCGAGGGCACCTACAAGGTGGAGGGTGACCTGCGCCGCGAGGTTCAGGCCGACATCCGCCGCAAGGTCGAGATCGGTTCGTACGAGGGCATCCGGCACCGCCGTGGCCTTCCCGTGCGCGGTCAGCGCACCAAGACCAACGCGCGCACCCGCAAGGGACCGAAGCGCACCGTGGCCGGTAAGAAGAAGGCAGGCAAGAAGTAATGGCCGCTCCCAAGGCTGCAGCGGGCCGCAAGCCTCGCCGCAAGGAGAAGAAGAACATCGCCGTGGGCCAGGCCCACATCAAGTCGACGTTCAACAACACGATCGTCTCGATCACCGACCCGTCGGGTGCTGTGATCGCCTGGGCCTCCGGCGGCGACGTCGGCTACAAGGGCTCGCGCAAGTCGACCCCGTTCGCCGCGGGTCTCGCGGCCGAGTCCGCTGCCCGCAAGGCGCAGGAGAACGGCATGAAGAAGGTCGACGTCTTCGTCAAGGGACCGGGCTCGGGTCGTGAGACCGCGATCCGTTCGCTGCAGTCGGCGGGGCTCGAGGTCGGGTCGATCAACGACGTGACGCCTCAGGCGCACAACGGCGTCCGGCCGCCCAAGCGGCGCCGGGTCTGACTTATCCGTCGGTTGAGTAGCCGCCCAGCGGCGTATCGAAACCCGCCCACGAGCAGGTCTCGATACACCGCCTGCGGCGGCACTCGACCGGCCCAGCACGACTTCACAACTCAACAACACAGCGGCCCAGCCACCCGCTGAACTTGCCGTGAGCGCCATATGGCGGGCGCTCTCGCCGAAAGGAATACCACGTGCTTATCGCACAGCGTCCCACCCTGTCTGAGGAGAGCATCTCCGAGTTCCGCTCGCGCTTCGTGATCGAGCCGCTCGAGCCCGGCTTCGGGTACACCCTGGGCAACTCGCTCCGCCGCACCCTGCTGTCGTCGATCCCCGGCGCCGCGGTCACCAGCATCCGCATCGACAACATCCAGCACGAGTTCGCGACCATCCCCGGCGTGAAAGAGGACGTCGTCGAGATCGTCCTCAACATCAAGAACCTGGTCGTCTCGAGCGAGCACGACGAGCCGATCACGGCCTACCTGCGCAAGCAGGGCGCCGGTCAGGTGACGGCGGCCGACATCTCGGCTCCGGCGGGCGTCGAGATCCACAACCCCGACCTCGTCATCGCCACCCTGAACGACAAGGCGAAGTTCGAGCTCGAGCTGACCATCGAGCGCGGCCGCGGCTACGTCTCGGCGAGCCAGAACCGCAGCGAGTTCAGCGAGGCGGGCCAGATCCCGATCGACTCGATCTACTCGCCCGTGCTGAAGGTCACCTACCGCGTCGAGGCCACCCGTGCCGGTGAGCGCACCGACTTCGACCGCCTCGTGGTCGATGTCGAGACCAAGCCGGCGATCTCGCCGCGCGACGCCATCGCATCCGCCGGTCGTACCCTCGTCGAGCTGTTCGGCCTGGCCCGCGAGCTGAACGCCGCGGCCGAGGGCATCGAGATCGGCCCCGCGCCGGTCGACGCGGTGCTCTCCAGCGAGCTGAGCATGCCCATCGAAGACCTCGACCTCAGCGTGCGCAGCTACAACTGCCTGAAGCGCGAGGGCATCAACACGGTGTCCGAGCTGGTCGCGCTCAGCGAGACCCAGCTGATGAACATCCGCAACTTCGGCCAGAAGTCGGTCGACGAGGTGAAGGACAAGCTGGTCGAGATGGGCCTGTCGCTGAAGGACAGCGTGCCCGGCTTCGACGGCGCGCACTTCTACGGCGGCTACGACGACGACGAGAACGTCTGAGTCGCTCGTCGACTTGAGACCTAGTACCTGGAGATAGAGAATCATGCCCAAGCCCACCAAGGGTCCCCGTCTCGGCGGCGGTCCGGCGCACGAGCGCCTGCTGCTCGGCAACCTCGCCGCGGCCCTGTTCACGCACAAGAGCATCCAGACGACCGAGACGAAGGCCAAGCGCCTGCGTCCGCTCGCCGAGCGGCTCATCACCTTCGCCAAGCGCGGCGACCTGCACGCCCGTCGCCGGGTGATGACGGTCATCCACGACAAGGGCGTGGTGCACGAGCTCTTCACCGAGATCGCGCCGCTCGTGGCCGACCGTGAGGGCGGCTACACGCGCATCGTGAAGACCGGCTACCGCAAGGGCGACAACGCGCCGATGGCCGTGATCGAGCTCGTGCTCGAGCCGGTGTCGAAGAAGCCGGCGTCGTCGAAGAAGTCGGCCGCCCGCGCCGAGACCCCGAAGTCGGCCGCGAAGGCGTCCGCCGAGGCTCCGGCCGAGGCTCCCGCCGAGACGGAAGCGACCGACGAGGCCGCCACTCCCGCCGAGATCGTCGAGGCTGACGCCGTCGCCTCGGTCGAGGCCACCGAGGGATCCGTCGAGCAGACCGAGGCCGCGGAGGAGACTCCGGCCGAGGACGCTCCGGCCGAGGACGCTCCCGCCGAGGACGACGCGAAGTAGTACCCCCGTTTCGAAAGGCCCCCGCTCCGGCGGGGGCCTTTCGCGTTCCCCACGCCCAACATCCCAAACCACGGACCGGGCGGATACGGTGAGCAGCATGCTGACCCAGGTCGCCGAGGGCGTGTTCACCCATCAGAGCGCGTGCATGGAGACCAATGGCGTGGTCGTCCAGGGTCTGTCGGGGGTGCTCGTCGTCGACCCGGGACTCACCCGCGCCGAGCTGACGTGCCTCGTCGGCGACATCCGTACGCTCGGTGGGCCGGTCGTCGCCGGGTTCTCGACCCACCCGCACTGGGATCACGCCCTGTGGCACGCCGACCTCGGCGACGTCCCGCGCTACGCGACCGCGCCTGCGGTCGCGTCGATGACCGAGCAACTCGCCCGGCCGGGCTGGCGGGAGCAGGAGGAAAGCGACCTTCCGCCCGAGATCGCGGGTCAGGTGTCGTTCGACCTCTTCGGGCAACTCACCGCTGTGCCGTCTGAAGCCCGCGAGCTGCCCTGGGACGGCCCGAGCGTGCGGATTCTGCCGCACCGCGCGCACGCGCCGGGTCACGCGGCTCTGCTCGTCGGGGGCGTCCTGATCGCGGGCGACATGCTCTCCGATGTCTTCGTCCCGATGCCCGATCTGCACGGCGCAGAGCATCCGATCGAGGACTACCTGTCGGCGCTCGACCTCCTCGAGAGCACGGGTGCGGTGCTGGTCGTCCCGGGCCACGGAAGCGCCGGACGCGACCTCACGGAGCGGGTCCGTCTCGACCGGGAGTACATCGAGTCGCTGCGGGATGGGCGGGAGGCCGACGACCCTCGCCTGACCTCGCCGAAGCCCGGCTGGGAGTGGGTGTCGTTCATCCACGAGGCCAACGTCGAGGGTGCGAGCTAGTCTCGGCGCATGGCTTCCGAGGCGACGACGCTGCAGGTTCCCGGTCCGCACGGGGTGCGCGAGATGCGCGTCTCGAGCCCGAGCCGGGTGCTCTGGCCCGAGCTCGGCATCACGAAGCTCGACTACGCCGAATACCTCGTCGCCGTAGGGGAGGCGTTCGTCGCGGCGAACGGCGACCGTCCGGTGGCGCTGCAGCGGTACCCCGACGGCGTCGACGGCGAGCAGTACTTCTCGAAGAACCCGCCCAAGGGCGTGCCCGAGTGGATGCGCGACACCGAGGTGACCTTCCCGAGCGGGCGGAAGCATCCGATGCTCGTCATCGACGAGCCCGCCGCCGCGGTCTGGATGGCGCAGATGAACACCGTCGTGTTCCACCCGTGGCCGAGCCGGGCCGGCGACATCGACCACCCCGACCAGCTGCGGCTCGACCTCGACCCCCAGCCGGGCCGTGAGTTCGCGGATGCGATTCCCGCCGCGATCGAGCTGCGTTCGGTTCTGCAGGAGGCGGGTCTCACCGCGTATGTGAAGACGTCAGGCAACCGCGGTCTGCACGTCTACGCGCCGATCGAGCCGCAGCACGACTTCATCGGGGTGCGGCACGCGGTCATCGCCGCCGCCCGCGAATTGGAGCGCCGCATGCCCGACCGCGTCACCACGGCGTGGTGGAAGGAGGAGCGCGGCGAGCGGGTCTTCGTCGACTTCAACCAGGCCGCCCGCGACCGCACCATCGCCGGGGCCTACAGCGCCCGCGCGCGCCCCGACGCGACCGTGTCGACGCCGCTCGATTGGGGCGAGGTCGCACCGGGTCTCGACCCGACCGCGTTCACGGTGCGCACGGTGCCGGGCCGTTCCGACCCGTGGGCCGGCTTCGCGGCGCACAGCGGCACGATCGACGTGCTGCTGCAGTGGTGGGAGCGGGACGTCGAGAACGGGCAGGGCGAACTGCCCTACCCGCCCGAGCATCCGAAGATGCCGGGCGAGCCGACCCGCGTGCAGCCGAGCCGGGCTAAGAAAGCACCTGACTGAGGTCGTACGCGGCGGGCGCCTCCAGTTGGTCGTAGGTGCACGAGCGGGGGTCGCGGTCATCGCGCCAGCGCACGAACTGCACCGCGTGGCGGAACCGCCAGCCCTCCATCTGGTCGTACCGCACCTCGAGCACCCGCTCCGGACGCAGCTTCACGTACGACACATCTTTCGAGGCGGAGAACCTGCTGCGCTCACCCTCGCCCGTACCGTCGACGAGCGGGGCGAGCTCGTCGATCAGCTCGAGCCGACGCGCGTTCGAGAATGCCGACGCGCCGCCCACGGGAACCAGTTGCCCCTCGTCGGTGTACAACCCGAGCAGCAGTGACCCGACGCCGTGACCCGATTTGTGCACCCGGTAGCCGATCAGCACCACGTCGGCGGTGCGGGAGTGCTTGATCTTGAGCATGGTGCGCTTGCCGGGCTCGTACACGGCATCCAGGGGTTTGGCGATGACGCCGTCGAGGCCGGCGCCCTCGAACTCGACCAGCCAGCGGCGGGCGACCGCAGCATCCGAGGTGGTCTGCGACAGGTGCAGGGGAGCCTCGACCGCGCCGAGCACCCGTTCGAGCGCTGCGCGGCGCTCGCGAAACGGTGCCGCCATCAGCGACTGGCCGGCCTCGGCGAGCAGGTCGAACCCGACGAACGACGCGGGTGTCTCGACCGCGAGCTTCTGCACGCGGCTGTCGGCCGGGTGGATGCGCTGCGAGAGCCGCTCCCAGTCGAGCCGCTCGCCCCCTTCGGTGGGTCGACGCACGATGATCTCGCCGTCGACGACGGTGCCGGGCGGCAACTGTCGCTGCGCCTCCGCGACCAGTTCGGGGAAGTAGCGCGTCAGCGGCTTCGACCCACGGCTGCCGATCTCGACCCCGCCGTCGGGGGCGACGGCGATGATCGCCCGGAAGCCGTCCCATTTGGGCTCGAACGACAGGGCATCGTCGTCGGGCACCTGCGCGACCGGCTTGGCCAGCATCGGCTCGGGGATCGGATCGAACGGCGACACCATGTGATGCAGGGTATCCCCCGCTAGACCGCCTCGGGCAGCGACTGGTTGGCGCGCTCGTCGCGCAGCGGCGGCAGTTCGGCGAGTCGTTGCAGGGCGTCGCGAATGGTCTTGCTGAAGATCACCGCGCCGGCCGACCCGAAGTGGATCTGGTCCCCGGCCAGCACGCCCAGCGAGGGCTGGATGGTGTCGTGCCAGTTCGCCAGCTCGACGTTGCGGTAGTCGAGGGCGAACGCCGACAGCGTCTTGTTCACCCCGGGGGTCCAGTACCGCGGCGCCTGCACGTTGACGACCACCATCAGCCGGTCGGGGCCGGCGAGGTCGCGGATCTGGTCGAGCACTGCTCGGTCGATCGGCCCGTTGGTGCCGAGGGCGAGCACGAGCACGTGACGCAGTTTGCCGCGGTTCAGCAGGTTCTGGATGATGCCGGGGGCCACATAGATCGAGCGCGAGACCTGCGCATCGACATAGATCCCGGGGAACTTCTCGTAGAGGGTCGGAGCGGCGGCGAGCATCACGGAGTCGCCGATCGCGGTGATCTCCTTGCCGCCTACCGGTTTGGGCGGTGCGTCCGGGTCATCCGTCTGCTCGCCGCCCGCAGTGGATCCCGGCGTCGCCGACGGCTCGGGTGTCGCGGTCGCCTCGGCGGCGGCCGCCTGCTCGAGCGCCTGCTGCCCGGCGGCGACGAGCAGCTCGGTCTCGCCGCGTCCGGGGTCGGCCGCCACCGCGCCGACGGTTCCCACGCCCCCGGCGACGACGAGCAGCACCACCCAGGTCGCCGCGAGGAACGAGTGCCGCACCCGCCCGCCCCGGAACGACGCCGCGAACCGCCCCCAGGTGGCGCGGAAGCCGTGCCGCCGGATCGGCTGCTCGACGAGTTCGTACGATGCCGCCGCGGCGAGCACGGTGATGGCTGCGGCGATGCCACCGAGCGCCCACCCGGACCATCCGCTGCGGGTCCAGTCGGGCAACGCCGCCAGAACCAGCAGGAAGACGGGCCAGTGCCAGAGGTAGAGGCCGTAGCTGCGCTGGCCGATCCAGCGCAGCGGGGCCCAGTGCAGCACGCGCCCGAGGAACGTGCCGGGAACCAGCAGCCCCGCGATCACGACGACGCTCAGCACCGAGACGAGGGCGAGGCCGCCCTGGAACGTGAGCGGCGCATCCTCGTTCAGCACGAAACCGAGCAGGAGGACGCCGGCCAGCGCCACCGGAGCGGCGGCCCCCAGTGCGATGCGCGCGGCACGCGGCCACTCGAGCGCCCGCTGGGGCCAGTGCACGGCGACGAACGCGAGCGCAGCACCGATCGCGATGCCGAAGAAGTGGGTGTCGGTGCCGTAGTAGACGCGGGTGGCGTTGTCTGGGGTGAACAGCGCCGCCATCCAGGCGGCCGAGCCGACCGCCAGCACGGCGGCCGCCGCGATGCGCACCCAGCGGGGCACCCGCAGCAGCACCAGGACCAGCAGCAGTGGCCACACCAGGTAGAACTGCTCCTCGACGGCCAACGACCACAGGTTGCGGAACAGTTCGGGCGTGGTCGCGTCGAAGTAGTTCGACGACGCGGCCAGGAACAGCCAGTTGCTGCTGAAGGTGATCGCGCCGAGCAGCTGCTGGCCGATGCCCACCAGCACGTCGCCGCCGATCGCGTACGCGGCGGTGCTGCAGGCCAGCAGCAGCAGCACGAGCGCCGGCAGGAGCCGTCGTGCGCGCCGGGTCCAGAACCCGCGCAGCGAGATCCGCCCCGCCGCCGCGTACTCGCGCAGCAGCAGCGAGGTGATCAGGAACCCGCTGACCACGAAGAACAGGTCGACCCCGATGAAGCCGCCGGTGACGGCGCCGGGGGAGAGGTGGAAGAGGATCACCAGCACCACCGCGATCGCGCGCACGCCGTCGAGCCCGGCCACGTGGAACGACCTCGGGGTGGTGGTCGTGACGGCCGGTTCGGGGTGGCGCTGGCTCTGCTTCATAGCGGGTTCCGGGGCCAGCCTAGACTCGGCGGGTGGAGACCGGCGAGACCCCGTTGGAGCGCATCCGGCTCGATCTGGCCTACGACGGCACCGGCTTCACCGGCTGGGCGCGGCAGCCGGGCCTGCGCACCGTGCAGGGCGTTCTCGAGGATGCGCTGGCGACCGTGTTCCGGCGGCAGGGCGATCCGCCGCGGCTGGTGGTGGCCGGGCGCACCGATGTCGGGGTGCACGCCACGGGCCAGGTGGCCCACGTCGATCTCACGCCCGAGCAGTTCGCACACCTCGCAAATGCGGGGCAGCTCGCCAAGCGCGTGAACGGCATCGCCGGGCTCAGTTCGGACGTGCGGGTGCGGCGCGCCGCGATCGCCCCGCCGGGTTTCGATGCGCGGTTCGGGGCCCTCTGGCGCCGGTACGAGTACCGCATCGCGGACCACCCCGACGCGCAGGACCCGCGCCGGCGCAGTCACACGCTCTGGCATCCGGCACCCCTCGACGAACAGGCGATGCACGATGCCGCGCAGAGTCTGCTGGGGCTGCACGACTTCGCGGCGTTCTGCCGGCCGCGTGAGGGTGCCACGACGATCCGCACGCTGCAGGCCTTCGAGTGGAGCCGCGACGCCGACGGGGTGCTGGTCGCCCGGCTGCAGGCCGATGCGTTCTGTCACAGCATGGTGCGCGCCCTGGTGGGGGCGTGCGTGGGGGCGGCGTCCGAGGCGCGGGCGATTCTGGATGCCGCGGTGCGCACCAGCGCGTTCAAGGTCATGCCGGCGAAGGGTCTCACCCTCGTCGAGGTCGGCTACCCGCCCGACGCGGAACTCGCCGCACGGGCGGAGCAAACCCGCGGAAAGCGCAGTTTGCCCGATCGAGCACCCATCGACTAACCTGTACAGGTTGCCCCCAGGGGCGACGATCCGAGCCCTCCACCGCAGGGTTGCCCGGGATCCCCGGTCAACGCTCACCGGAGCGGGATTCACGAACACCTCGACAGAAAGCAGTCATGTCATGACGCGCACGTTCAGCCCCACGCCGGCGGACATCAAGCGGGAGTGGGTCGTCATCGACGCCACCGACGTCGTCCTCGGTCGTCTGGCCAGCCATGCCGCCGCCCTCCTGCGCGGCAAGCACAAGCCGACCTTCGCCCCCCACATGGACATGGGCGACTTCGTCATCGTCGTCAACGCCGAGAAGATCGCGCTGACCGGCCAGAAGCTCGAGAAGAAGCTGGCCTACCGGCACTCGGGCTACCCGGGCGGGCTGAGCGCGCAGACCTACGTCGAGATGCTCGAGAAGCACCCCACCCGTGCGGTGGAGAAGGCCATTCGCGGCATGCTGCCGAAGAACTCGCTGGGCCGGGCCCAGATCAAGAAGCTGAAGGTGTACGCGGGTGCCGAGCACCCGCACGCCGCGCAGCAGCCCAAGCCCTACACCCTCACCCAGGTCTCTCAGTAAGGACTCTCGCCATGGCGAACATCGACGACACCACTCCCGAGACCACGGACACCGAGGTCAGCAGCTTCAGCACCGAGACCCCGGCCGAGGAGGCGCCCCGCGCCCCGCGTCCGGTGCTCAGCGTCCCCGGCGCGGCGGTCGGCCGCCGCAAGGAGGCGATCGCCCGCGCCCGCCTCGTGCCCGGCACCGGCACCTACTCGGTGAACGGCCGCACGCTGGAGGAGTACTTCCCGAACAAGCTGCACCAGCAGCTGATCAACGACCCGTTCAAGGTGCTCGACCTGCTCGGCAGCTACGACGTGGTCGCGAAGATCACCGGCGGTGGCCCCTCCGGTCAGGCCGGTGCGCTGCGCCTCGCGATCGCTCGCTCGCTGAACGAGATCGACCGCGAGAACAACCGTCCCGCCCTGAAGAAGGCCGGCTTCCTCACCCGTGACGCTCGCGTCATCGAGCGCAAGAAGGCCGGTCTGAAGAAGGCGCGCAAGGCGTCGCAGTTCTCGAAGCGCTGATTCGTTAGGGGGCACCCATGCCTCGCCTTTTCGGAACGGACGGAGTGCGTGGTCTCGCCAACGGCGAGGTCATCACCGCCGACCTGGCTCTGGGGCTCGCGCAGGCGGCCGCCCGCGTTCTCACGTCGGGCCGGCACGCCGAAGAGCTTCGGGCGTCGGGTCGTCGGCCGCGCGCCGTTCTCGCCCGTGATCCGCGCATCTCGGGGGAGTTCATCTCCTCGGCAGTCGCGGCCGGGCTGGCCTCGTCCGGCATCGACGTGCTCGACGCGGGTGTCATCCCGACCCCGGCGACCGCCTACCTGGTGGGTGCGATCGAGGCCGATTTCGGCGTCATGGTCTCGGCGTCGCACAACCCGGCCCCCGACAACGGCATCAAGTTCTTCGCCCTCGGCGGCACCAAGCTGCCCGACGAGGTCGAGGACCGCATCGAGCAGGCGCTCGCCGAGCCGAAACTGACACCGACCGGGCCGGATGTGGGCCGCATCCGCCGCTTCGCCGACGCGGAGGACCGCTACATCCTGCACCTGCTGGGCGCGCTCGATGTGCGCCTCGACGGGCTGCACGTGGTGATCGACGCTGCGAACGGCGCCGCGGCGGCCGTCTCACCGCAGGTGTTCGCCGACGCGGGCGCGAAGGTCACCGTTATCGGCAACGACCCCGATGGTGTGAACATCAACGACGGCGTCGGCTCGACGCACCTCGGAACCTTGCAGGCGGCCGTGGTTTCGCACGGCGCTCATCTGGGCATCGCGCACGACGGCGACGCCGACCGGTGCCTCGCGGTCGATGCGCAGGGCAACGTGGTCGACGGCGACCAGATGATGGCGATCCTCGCCGTGTCGCTGAAGGCGCGCGGCATGCTCAAGGACGACACCCTGGTGGCGACCGTCATGAGCAACCTGGGGTTGCGCATGGCGATGCGCGAGCAGGGGATCACGATGATCGAGACCGCGGTCGGCGACCGCTACGTGCTCGAGGCGCTCACCGAGAAGGGTCTGTCGCTCGGCGGCGAGCAGTCGGGCCACATCATCTTCACCTCGCACGCCACCACCGGTGACGGCATCCTGACCGGCCTGATGCTGGCGGCCGAGATGGCCCGCACGGGCAAGACGCTGGCCGAGCTCGCGACGGTCATGACCGTGTACCCGCAGGTGCTGGTCAACGTGCGCGACGTCGACCACCTGGGGCTCGCCTCCGACGCCGAGATCGCCCGTGCGGTGGCTGAGGCCGAGGCCCGGCTGGCCGGCGCGGGGCGGGTGCTGCTGCGACCGTCGGGCACCGAACCGCTGGTGCGGGTGATGGTCGAGGCGTCGGATGCGATGGTCGCGCAGGAGGTCAGCGAGAGCCTCGCGGCGGTCGTCCGGGTGCGTCTGGCGCGCTGAGGTCATACTGGATCCATGCCACTGGACGGGATCTACGCACCGAGCACCGCCGACTGGGCACGCCGCCAGGCGGAGCTCTACGAGGCCACGGGCGGCCGCAAAGGCAACGACCTCCGTGGTCGCCCCGTGATCATCCTGACCACCGTGGGGGCGAAGACCGGGATGCTGCGCAAGACGGCGCTGATGCGCGTCGAGCACGAGGGCGTCTACGCGGTGGTCGCGTCTCTCGGCGGCGCACCGAAGCATCCGGTCTGGTACCACAACATCGTCGCGCACCCGCATGTCGAGCTTCAGGACCTGGCCGAGAAGCACGACTACCTGGCGCGCGAGGTGCACGGTGACGAGAAGGCCGTGTGGTGGCAGCGCGCCGTCGCGACCTGGCCCGACTACGAGACGTATCAGCAGAAGACCGAGCGCGAGATCCCGGTGTTCGTGCTGGAGCGGATGTAGGCGCTCACACCTTCCGCAGCAGCACCGACGCCACGGAGTGGTCCGAGCCCTTGCGCAGCACCAGGTCGGCGCGGGCCCGGGTCGGCAGGATGTTCTGCTCGAGGTTGGGCCCGTTGATCTCGGCCCAGATCGACTTCGCCCGCTCGACCGCCTCCGGCTCGGAGAGGCTCGCGTAGCGGTGGAAGTACGACGACGGGTCGGCGAAGGCGCCGCGCTGCAGCCGCAGGAACCGCTCGACGTACCACTGCTCGATGTCGGTGGTGCGGGCGTCGACGTAGATGCTGAAGTCGAACAGGTCACTGACCGCGATGCGGGCCGAGGTGGCCGGCGGCTGCAGCACGTTCAGGCCCTCGACGATCAGCACATCGGGCTTTTCGACCACCACCTCGGCGCCGGGGACGATGTCGTACACCAGGTGCGAGTACACGGGCGCGCGCACGGATGCCGCGCCGCTCTTCACCTGCGACACGAACCGGGTCAGTGACCGGCGGTCGTACGACTCGGGGAACCCCTTGCGCTGCAGCAGTCCGCGCCGCTCGAGCTCGGCGTTGGGCCACAGGAACCCGTCGGTGGTGACCAGCTCGACGTGGGGGGTGTCGTCGAAGCGGCGCAGCAACTCCTGCAGCAGCCGCGCCGTGGTGGACTTGCCGACCGCGACCGACCCGGCCACTCCGATCACGAACGGAGTCGGCTGCGGCGCCTGACCCAGAAAGGCCTGCGTGGCATCCCGTGTTGCACGGGCGCCCGCCACGTACAGGTTCAGCAGTCGCGCCAGCGGCAGGTACACCTCGGCGACCTCGGTCAGGTCGAGCTGATCCCCGAGCCCACGCAGTCGCGCCAGGTCGGTTTCGTCGAGCGCGACCGGCATGCTCGGCGCCAGCGCCGCCCAGTCGTCTCGGGCGATCTCCAGGAACGGAGTGGGGTCGGACACCCGGCAAGCCTCCCACAGCCGCGCCAGCCTAGAATCGACCCCATGTGTGGCATCGTGGGATACGTCGGCCCGAACAGCACCATCGATGTGCTGCTGGGCGGCCTGAAACGCCTGGAATACCGGGGCTATGACTCCGCCGGCGTGGCCGTGCTGACCGACGACGGCGTGCTCGGCACCCGCAAGCGTGCCGGCAAGCTCGGCATCCTGGCCGAGGATCTCACCGAGCACCCGCTCGCCGACGGCCACACCGGCATCGGCCACACCCGCTGGGCGACCCACGGCGGCCCTACCGACGGCAACGCGCATCCGCACCTCGGTGACGACGGCAAGTTGGCGCTGATCCACAACGGCATCATCGAGAACTTCGCCGAGCTGAAGGCCGAACTGGCGGATGCCGGGGCCACCTTCACGAGCGAGACCGACACCGAGGTGGCGGCTCTCATGGTCGGCGAGGTGTTCAAGCAGACCGGCGACCTGACCCTGGCCATGCAGCGCGTCGTGGCGCGACTGGAGGGTGCGTTCACGCTGCTCGTGATGCACCAGGACCGCCCCGGCGTCGTCGTCGGGGCCCGGCGCAACTCGCCGCTCGTGATCGGGCTGGGTGAGGGCGAGAACTTCCTCGGCTCCGATGTCGCGGCGTTCGTCGAGCACACGCAGAAGGCGATGGAGATCGGTCAGGACGAGATCGTCACCATCCGCCCCGACTCGGTCGAGGTCACCGACTTCGCCGGCAACCCGGTGCCCACCCGCGAGTTCGAGATCGCCTGGGATGCCTCGGCGGCTGAGAAGGGCGGCTGGCCGTCCTTCATGAAGAAGGAGATCAGCGAAGAGCCCGAGGCGGTCGGAAAGACGCTGCTCGGCCGTGTGCACGACGGCCGGGTGACGCTTCCTGAGCTGGAGCCGATCGCCGAGCTGCTCGACGACGTCGAGCGCATCATCGTGATCGCCTGCGGCACCGCCGCCTACGCCGGCATGCTGGGGCAGTACGCGATCGAGGCGTGGTCGCGGGTGCCGGTGACGGTGGAGCTGTCGCACGAGTTCCGCTACCGCGACCCGGTGCTGACCCCGCGCACCCTGGTGGTGAGCGTCAGCCAGTCGGGCGAGACGATGGACACCCTGATGGCGGTGAAGTACGCCAAGGAGAAGGGCGCCCGCACCCTGTCGATCTGCAACACGCAGGGCTCGACCATTCCCCGCGAGTCGGATGCCGTGCTCTACATCCACGCCGGCCCCGAGGTGGCGGTGGCGTCGACGAAGGCGTTCGTGGCGCAGGTCACCGCGCTCTACCTCCTGGGTCTCGACCTGGCGCAGCGCCGCGGCACCCTCACGCCGGAGCAGGTGGCGGCGCAGATCGACGAGCTGCAGAATCTGCCCAACAAGCTCGACCAGCTGATCGAGTCGACTTCGAGCCGCATCGCCGAGTTCGCTCCGTGGCTGGGCGACACCCAGTCGGTGCTGTTCCTCGGCCGGCACGTCGGCTACCCGGTGGCCCTCGAGGGTGCGCTGAAGCTGAAGGAGATCGCCTACATCCATGCCGAGGGCTTCGCAGCGGGCGAGCTGAAGCACGGCCCGATCGCCCTCATCGAGCCGGGGCAGCTGGTGATCGTGCTGGTGCCCTCGCCGCGCCACGACGACTCGCTGCACCCGAAGGTGGTGTCGAACATTCAGGAGATCCGCGCGCGCGGGGCCCGGGTGATCGCGATCGCCGAGCTCGGCGATGTTGCCGTCGCGCCGTACGCCGACGAGGTCATCCGCATTCCGTTCGCCGCGCCCCTGTTCGAGCCGATCCTCGGTGTCGTTCCGCTGCACATCTTCGCGATGGAGCTGGCGACGGCGAAGGGGCTCGACGTCGACCAGCCGCGCAACCTGGCGAAGTCGGTCACGGTCGAGTAGCCGGCTCGACTGAGCACCTTTGCACCGACTGTGCACGTTCGAACACCCTCGGACGGGGCAAACGTGCACAGTGGACGCAAGAATGGGTCTGTGAGCATCGCGGGCATCGGGGTCGACGTGGTCGACCTGAAACGGTTCGAGCACGCCCTGGTGCGCACCCCGGCGCTCACCCAGCGCCTGTTCGCTGAAAGCGAACGCGATCTGCCTCTGCGGTCGCTCGCGGGGCGGTTCGCGGCGAAAGAAGCCCTGATCAAGGCCCTCGGCGACTCCAGCGGCGTGCAGTGGACCGACATGGTCATCGTCAGCAACGAGCTCGGCAACCCCTCGTTCGCGCTCACCGGCGGCACGGCCGAGATCGTCGCGAAGCTCGGCATCACCGAGATCCACCTCTCGATGTCGCACGACGCCGGCATCGCGGTGGCCCAGGTCGTCACGGAGCGCGCATGAGCCTGCGCGAGGCGCGCATCGAACTCGCGGCCGTGGCGCACAACGTCCGCGTCCTGAGCGACCTGGTGGCACCCGCGCAGCTGATGGCGGTGGTCAAGGCCGACGCGTACGGGCACGGCGCGCTCGCGGTGGCACGCGCCGCGACGGATGCCGGGGCCGCCTGGCTGGGCGTCGCCGACCTGGCCGAGGGGCTGGCCCTGCGCGACGCGGGGATCGAGACGCCGACGCTGGCCTGGTTGCACGCGACCGACACCGACTTCGCGGCTGCTGCCGCCGCCGGCATCGATGTGGGCATCAGCACCCTCGACCAGCTCGAGCGCGCCACCGCCGCGGGTGCGACGGTGCAGCTGAAGCTCGACACCGGCCTCAGTCGCAACGGGTTCGCGCCCGCGGAGGCGCCCGAGGCGTTCCGTCGCGCGGCCGCCGCGGGCACGCGGGTGCGCGGAATCTTCTCGCACCTGTCGAACACCAGCCGGGCCGACGACGACGCGCAGCTGGCACGGTTCGAGCGGCTGCTGACCGGGGCGCAGGAGGCCGGGCTGAACCCCGAGCTGCGGCACCTCGCGGCGACCGAGGCCGCGATGAAGCGGCCCGAGCTGCGGTTCGACCTGGTGCGCACCGGCATCGGCCTGTACGGGCTTCCGGCAGCGGACGGCATCGACGCGCGCCGCCTGGGTCTGCGACCGGTGATGACGCTGGCCGGAACCGTGGCCAATGTGCGCCGGGTGCCCGCGGGAGCCGGGGTGAGCTACGGATTCACGCACCGCACCGACGCTCCGACGACGCTGGCCCTGGTGCCTCTGGGGTACGCCGACGGGGTTCCCCGTGCGGCGTCGAATCGCGCCGAGGTGATGATCGCGGGCCGGCGGTACCCCGTCGTCGGGCGCATCGCGATGGACCAGTTCCTCGCCGACGTCGGCGACGATCACGTGCAGATCGGCGATGAGGTGATCCTCTGGGGAGACGGCGCCACCGGCGCCCCCAGCGCCGAGGAGTGGGCGGCCTGGGCCGACACGATCAACTACGAGATCGTCACCCGGGTCGGCGCGAGGGTTCCGCGGGTGGCGATGTGATCGAGCTCGTCGTCCCCGACGCCGACGCGATGGAGGCGCTCGGCGCTCGCCTGGCCCCGCTGCTGCGCGCCGGTGACCTGGTGCAGCTGGACGGCGAGCTGGGTGCGGGCAAGACGACGTTCACCCGCGGCCTCGGCGCGGCCCTCGGAACGCGTGAGGCGATCACCAGCCCGACGTTCGTGCTCGCGCGGGAGCACCCCACCGCATCCGGCACGCCCCTGGTGCACGTGGACGCGTACCGACTCGCCACCGCCGTCGAGCTCGACGATCTCGACCTCGACTGGGACCACGCGATCGTGGTGGTCGAGTGGGGCGCCGGGAAGCTCGACGACACCGCCGACCGTCTCGTGCTCGCGATCGAGCGGCCTGTCGGCGGCGACCCGCTCGCCGAGGACGCGCCCCGCCACGTGCGCATCACGGGGCTGGGGGAGCGCGGTGCGCAGCTCGAAGCGGCGCTCGCGGCCGCGGCCTAGGCTCGTAACGTGCTGCTCGCGATCGACACCTCGGCCGGCGCCTCGGTCGCCGTGGTCGACGGTGCGGGCGGCAGCGGTGCGGTGCTCGGCAGCGCCGACGTGGCCGACACCCGCAGCCATGCCGAGGCGATCGGGCGCCTGATCTCCGAGTCGCTGACGCAGGCCGGGGCGAGCCCGTCCGACATCGACGGCGTCGTGGCCGGCATGGGCCCCGGTCCGTTCACCGGGCTGCGCGTCGGCATCGCCGCGGCGTACGCGTTCGCCGCCGGCGCGGGCGTGCCGGTGCACCCGGTCGGATCCCATGAGGCCGTCGCGTTCGGAACCTCCGGCCGCGTCCTGGTCGTCACCGACGCCCGCCGCCGCGAGGTCGCCTGGAGCACCTTCCTCGACGCGGAACCCCTCGACGGCCCCCACCTCGCGCACCCCGACGAGCTCGACACCGTCGTCGAGGGTTACCCGCTCTTCCACCGCATCGATGCCGCACAGGTGAGCGCGGCATCCCTCGGCCTGCGCGCCCTGCTGCTGCTCGCACGGGGTGAGTCGACCGGCCCCGACCAGCCGCTCTACCTGCGCGCGCCCGACGTCACCCCGCCCAAGGCGGCGCGATGATGTTCACGATCCGCGCGGCCGAGGCCGACGATCTCGACGCTCTGATGCTGCTCGAGCGCGAGAGCTACCCCGACGACGCCTGGTCGCCCGAACTGATGGCCGCCGAGCTGCAGAACCCGCACGGGCACTACCTCGTCGCCGTCGACGAGACCGGTGCGGTCGCCGGCTACGCGGGGTTGCTTGCCCCGATCGGAACCGGCCAGGGTGACATCCAGACCGTGACCGTGGCGGCCGGCGCGCGGCGCCAGGGCCTCGGGCGGCAGCTGCTCGAGCGCCTGCTCGCCGAGGCCGCCCGCCGGGGCGCAGAGGAGCTGTTCCTCGAGGTGCGACACGACAACGTCGCCGCGCAGACGCTCTACCGCGAGCTCGGGTTCGTCGAGATCGGCGTGCGGCGCAACTACTACGGCCACGGCGTCGACGCCCTGACGATGAGGCGCAGCGCATGAGCGAACCCCTGGTGCTGGGCATCGAGACCAGCTGCGACGAGACCGGCATCGGCATCGTGCGCGGCACGACCCTGCTGGCCAACGTGATCGCCAGCTCGATGGAGGAGCACGCCCGCTACGGCGGCGTCGTCCCCGAGGTGGCGGCCCGCGCGCACCTGGAGGCGCTGCGCCCCACCCTGGATGCCGCCGTCGCCACCGCGGGTGTGACGCTGACCGACATCGACGCCATCGCGGTCACCAGCGGCCCCGGACTCGCCGGAGCCCTCATGGTCGGCGTCGGGGCCGCGAAAGCGCTCGCCCTGGCGCTCGGCAAGCCGCTCTACGCCGTCAACCACCTCGTCGGGCACGTCGGCGCCGACCTGCTCGACAACGAGCCGCTCGAACTGCCCGCGATCGCCCTGCTGGTTTCCGGGGGGCACACCAGCCTGCTGCTAGTGCGCAGCCTCACCGACGACGTCGAACTGCTCGGCGAGACCGTCGACGACGCCGCCGGGGAAGCCTTCGACAAGGTCGCCCGGCTGCTCGGGCTGCCCTACCCCGGCGGGCCCGAGATCGACCGCGCCGCCGCCACCGGCGACCCCGAGGCGATCCGCTTCCCGCGCGGGCTCACTGCCGCCAAAGACCAGGCCGCGCACCGATTCGACTTCTCGTTCTCGGGCCTCAAGACGGCGGTGGCGCGCTACGTCGAGAACGCCGGCGATCAGGTGCCGGTGGCGGATGTCGCGGCCGGGTTCCGTGAATCCGTCGTCGACGTGCTGACGGCGAAGGCGATCGACGCGTGCCGCGAGTACGGGATCCCGCGGTTGCTGCTGGGAGGCGGGGTGGTGGCCAACGCGCGATTGCGGGCCGTGGCGCAGGAACGCGCCGATGCCGCGGGGGTGACCTTGCGCATCCCACCGTTCTCGCTCTGCACCGACAACGGCGCCATGATCGCCGCCCTCGGCGCCCGACTGATCGCCGCCGGGCACGCGCCCTCGTCGCCCGACTTCGGCGCCGACTCGACACTGCCGGTCACCACAGTGCAGGCTTGAGGTATGACGGAACCCACACCGCCCGCCGCCAACTACGAGCCCCAGACCTACGCGCCCGCCGCGACGTATGCGCCCGGGCCCCCGACCAACACCCTCGCGATCATCTCGCTCGTGCTGTCACTGGTCGGCGTTTCGCTCGGCGGCGTCATCTGCGGGCACATCGCCCTGTCTCAGATCCGCCGCACAGGGGAGGCCGGCCACGGGCTCGCGCTGGCCGGTGTCATCATCGGGTACGCGTTCATCGGCCTCGGGCTGCTGTTCGCGATCGGGTACGTCCTGTTCTTCCTCATCATCTTCGGTGCGGCCGGAGCCGCCGGGGTGGGCGGCTCACTCAGCTGACGACACGCGCCGACACGGGGTGCGCAAGTCGTTGACACCCTGGGTGCGGACTGGAACCATCGAACCGCGACACCACCGACAAAGAATCAAGGAGCTCGCTGTCATGACCGATACACCTCCCGTTCCCCCGACGCCCGAGACGCCGGCCACCCCGGCGGCTGCGGCGCCCGCCGGGGCCCCCGCCGCCGGACCGAAGCAGACGCTGAGCATCGTCGGGTTCGTGCTCGGCATCGCGTCGATCGTCCTGTCCGGAGTTTCGCTGCTCGGCCTCGCGGCCGGTATCGCAGGAATCATCGTCAGCCGTCGGGCCAAGAAGAACGAGCCGGCTGCGCCGTCATGGATGCACACGCTGGGCCTCGTGCTCAGCATCATCGGTCTGGTGCTCAGTGTCATCTTCGGCATTCTGTTCATCTTCGCCACGCTGCTGCCGCTCATCATCGGTGCAAGCTACGGCGTGACCTACTAGTTCGCGTCACGAGAAGCGCCGGGCCTTCGGGCCCGGCGTTTTTCGTTGCGGCGGCGCGACCTCCCAGGGCGACCGTGCACGTTTGCACCCCGCCGTGCGCGTTCAAACGTGCCCGTTCGGGGCAAACGTGCACAGAAGACGACCCGGGTCAGGCGCGGTCGGCGAGCAGGGCGACGCGCTCGCCCGCGACCCGCGTCAGGATGAGGCTCGCCGCACGCGTTCCCCGCAGGCCCAGCTTCTGCCGGAAAGCCGCCGGGTCGACGTCGACGCCCCGCTTCTTCACCTCGAGCGTGCCGATGTCGCGCGCGGCCAGCTCGCGCTTCAGGGTCTTCACATCGAGCGGGAACCGCTCCACCACCCGGAACACCTGCCCGAACGGCGTCACAGGCCGGGTGTCGCAGGTGATCCAGGCGATCGTGTCGTCGAGCATCCGGCCGTCGATGCTGCGCGCCAGGTCGCCGATCAGGCGGGCGCGGATGACGGCGCCATCCGGTTCGACCAGGTACTCCCCGAGCGGCCCGGTGCCGACGTCGGGTGCGTCGGCCTCGGCGGTGAGCTCGGAGGCGCCGTCGTCGCTCAGCACCAGGGCCGCACGGCCGACGCCGGGGCGGGCGACCGCTCCGAACCAGAGCACGAGTTCGACGACCTCGCGGTCGACCGAGACCCACTGCGCCTCGCAGTCCGCGGGAATCAGGTCGCGGTCGAGCCCCGGCCCGAGCTTGATGCCGGTGGGCTGCTCCCGCGCGATGCGGAATGCCCAGGTCAGACTCGGGGACCACTGCGCCGGATCGCTCAGCCGTCCCGCGGAGTCCCGTCGCGCCGGATCCAGCCACACGCCCCCCACCGCCGCGAGGTCGGTGCTCTCGGCGTCGCCGAGCTCCACGCGCGCCGAGGGGAACGGGGCCAGGTTGAACGAGGCGACAGCGGCGGTCAGCTCATCGCGTTCCACCGCGAGCACCGCCAGGTCGAGAGCGGCGAATGCCATCGCATCCGCCCCGATACCGCAGCCGAGGTCGGCCACCACATCCGCCCCCGCCTCGGCGAAACGGCCCGCATGCAGGGCCGCGACCCGCAGCCGCGTGGCCTGCTCGAGCCCGTCGGGGGTGAAGAGCATGCGGCTGGCGAACTCGCCGAACTTCGGCACCGCCTTGGCGCGCAGGCGGGCCTGGCTGAGCACCGCCGCGACCAGTGCGCCCGAGTGCCCGGCGTCGCGCAGACGCGAGACGATGCGCACGACATCCGCCGTCGACCCGATCGGGCCGACCTCGTCGAGCAGCCGCAGCCCCTCGGGCGAGAGCAGCTGCCGCAACTCGTCGATGTCCACGGCTCGACGCTACCCCCGGCCCACCCCGCGCCGACCCGCGCCGCTGGCACTCGCATTGAGCGACTGCTAATCAGGCCCTATAGTTGTCCTGGCACTCTCGATGGGAGTGTGCCAATCGGAGTTTCAGAAAGAGGTCATCCGTGTCGGTCTCCATCAAGCCGCTCGAGGATCGCATCGTCATCAAGCAGTTGGACGCCGAGGAGGTCACCGCCTCGGGTCTGGTGATCCCCGACACCGCGAAGGAGAAGCCCCAGGAGGGCGAGGTCATCGCGGTGGGTCCGGGTCGCGTCGACGACAACGGCAACCGCATCCCGCTCGACGTGAATGTCGGCGACACCGTCATCTACTCGAAGTACGGCGGCACCGAGGTCAAGTACGGCGGCGAGGATCTGCTCGTGCTGTCGGCCCGCGACGTGCTCGCGGTCGTCGTCAAGTAAGTTCTGCCGAAATGCCCCGTGGTTCTGCCACGGGGCATTTCGCTGTCTCCCGAGGTCGTAGCCTGATCCGGTGGCACCGCGCAGCAGCTCCTTCGGATCCGGTCTGGCCTTCGCGGTCTCCGCGTACGTGCTCTGGGGCTTCCTCCCGCTCTACTTCGTGCTGCTGCCCCCCGCGTCGTCGTGGGAGATCGTGGCGTTCCGCATCCTGCTCGCGCTGGCGTTCTGCGCCATCCTGCTGACCGTCACCCGCGGCTGGCGCCGGTTCGTGGCCCTCGTGCGGCAACCGCGCGTGCTGGGCATCATGACGGTGGCGGGCGTCCTGATCTACATCAACTGGCAGGTGTACGTCATCGCGGTGACCACCGGTCACGTGGTCGAGGGGGCGCTCGGCTACTTCATCAACCCGATCGTGACCGTGTTGCTGGGCATCGTGTTCCTGCGCGAGCGGCTGCGGCCCGCCCAGTGGGTGGCGCTCGGCATCTCGACCATCGCGATCCTGGTCATCGCGATCGGATACGGCGCGTTCCCGTGGATCGCGCTGGCGCTGGCCTTCTCGTTCGGCATCTACGGGTATGTGAAGAAGCGCGTCGGCGACCAGGTGGATCCGGTCAGCGGGCTCACCCTCGAGACGGCGGTGCTCACCCCGGTAGCGGTGGTGATCCTCGTGGTGCTGGCCGCGACATCCGGAATCGCCACCGGCAACAGCGGCGCCCCGCAGCTGATCTCGATGCTCTTCGCGGGTGCCATCACGGCCACGCCGCTGCTGCTGTTCGCCGCCGCGGCCCGCCGGCTGCCGCTGGTCTACCTGGGGCTCACGCAGTATCTGGCCCCGATCATGCAGTTCCTGACCGGTGTGGTGCTGCTGCACGAAGACATGCCGCTCGAGAGGTGGATCGGCTTCGGTCTGGTGTGGGTTGCGCTGATCGTCTTGACGGCGGATGCGTTGGCCAGCGGCCGCGCGAACCGTCGCGCCGCGCTCGAACCCGTCTGAGACCCGAAGGTCACAGTTGAGCGGCGTTACAAAGGCGTAACGCGCATGAATCGTTTTCGGCCCATTACTTGGCTAGTGTCGACCCAGGCGCTGGCCCCACCGGCGCTGCTGTCCTGTACGTAAAACAAGGAGCGACATGAGCAACACTCGTTCGCGGTCCCTGAAGGCAGCCATCGCAACCGGAGCCGTCGTGGCTTCGGTGGCGCTGGTCCTCAGCGGCTGCTCGACCAGCGGTGACACCGGCGATGGCGGAGGCAAGAAGGACCTCTCCCTGAAGATCGGTACCGCTCTTCCGCAGACCGGTAACCTCGCCTTCCTCGGCCCGCCTGAGGAGGCGGGCGTCGCCTACGCCACCTCGCAGGTCAATGACGCCTCTGCGGACACCGGCCTCAAGCTCGACGTCGTCTACGGCGACTCGGGTGACACCGACAACAAGGCGTACGAGACCGAGATCCCGCGTCTGCTCGGCGAGAAGGTGTCGGCCATCATCGGCGCCGCTTCGTCCGGTACGTCGCTGCAGTTCATCGACCAGGTCGTCGGTGCCGGCGTGATTCAGTTCTCGCCCGCCAACACCTCCGACGCCTTCACCACCTACGACGACAACGGGCTGTACTTCCGCACCGCGCCGTCGGACGTGCTGCAG
>DATJFV010000078.1:0-42737 GCA_035495435.1 Pseudolysinimonas sp. | reverse complement strand
CGCTGCCGTCACCTACGCCGTCGGGGTGCTGGCGCAGAAGCCGATGGCGGGACGGCTGCCCGCCCCGCAGGTGACCCTCATCGGCTGCACGATCGGTGCGCTGGCCTGCACCCCGTTCGCCGGCCAGCTGGCCTCCTCGCTGGCCAGCGCTCCGCTCGGAGCCTGGCTCGGCATCCTGTACCTCGGTGTCGTGCCGACCGCGCTGGCCTTCACCACCTGGGGGTACGCACTCGGCCGGATGCCCGCCGGGCAGCTCGGCGTCACCACCTACGTCGTGCCGCCGCTGGCGATCATCATGGGCCTGATCTTCTTCGGCGAGGTGCCCGCGCCGCTGGCCATCGTGGGCGGCGTGATCTGCCTGATCGGGGTCGCGCTGTCGCGTCGCAAGCCACGCGTTCCCGCAGTCGCCGAAAATCTGCCAGAATAGGCGGTTGGTACGCCGCGCCCGACCCTCTATCTGGCTCGAGCGTGCCCCCTTCAGAGCTTTCTGCCGAGTGTGCCCCCACGCGCACGGTTGCAGTTCGTACAAATTGCACAGGTCCGCTGGTCGGGCCTGTCGAGACCCAGGAGAATTGTGGCTGTCAAGATCCGCCTCAAGCGGCTCGGCAAGATCCGTGCCCCGTACTACCGCATCGTCGTCGCCGACTCGCGCACCAAGCGCGACGGCCGCGTGATCGAAGAGATCGGCAAGTACCACCCCACCGAGGAGCCCTCGTTCATCGAGATCAACTCCGAGCGCGCCCAGTACTGGCTCGGCGTCGGCGCTCAGCCGACCGAGCAGGTCGCCGCACTGCTGAAGCTCAGCGGTGACTGGGGCACCTTTAAGGGCGAGAAGGGTGCCAAGAGCACCATCCGCGTCGCCGGTGAGAAGGAGGCGTTCGTCGCCGACGAGAAGAAGAAGCCGGTGCTGAAGCCCAAGGCCGAGAAGGCACCGAAGGCTGAGGCCGCTCCGGCGGATGCTGCTCTGGCCGACTCCGCTCCGGCCGACTCCGCTCCGGCGGATGCGGATGCCGCTGCCGCGACCGGCGACGACCAGGCCGCCGACGCGTCGGTGGAGGCGCCTGCTGAGGCTGCTGCCGAGGAGGCACCCGCTGAGGCCGTGACCGAGGCCGAGGCTGCCGTCGACGAGGCCGAGGCCTCGACCGACAAGGCGTAGTCGTGCTGGCGTCCGCCCTCGAGCACCTCGTCAAGGGGATCGTCGATCACCCCGACGAGGTCACGGTGGACTCGTCGACGTCGCCGCGCGGCGAGGTCCTCGAGGTGCGCGTGCACCCCGACGACCTCGGCCGCGTGATCGGCCGTTCCGGCCGCACCGCGAAGGCGTTGCGCACTCTCGTGACGGCGCTCGCCGACGGCCGGCGCGTGCGCGTCGACGTCGTCGACACCGACGAGGCGTGAGTACCCGGGCTCCCCGTCCGGGAACGACTCAGCTCCGCGTCGCGCGCCTGCTGAAGGCGCACGGCCTGAAGGGCGCGATCAAGCTCGAGCTCTACACCGACGATCCGGCGCGCCGCTTCGTGCCGGGGGCGAGCTTCGATCTGCAGGTGCCGACGTCCTCCCCGTGGCACGGCAAGACGCTCGAGCTGAGCGAGTTGCGCTGGTACAACGGCCATCCGGTCGCCTTCTTCGACGGCATCACCGACCGCACCGCTGCCGAGGGCCTGGTGAAGGCGATCCTGTGGGTCGATCAGGATGCCGCAGAACTCCCCGAAGAGTCCGACGCCTGGTACGACCACCAGCTGGTGGGGCTGCGGGCCGTGCGCGACGGCGCCGAGGTCGGGCGCGTGGTGCGCGTCGACCATCTTCCGGCGCAGGACCTGCTGGCGGTGGCCACCGCAACCGGTGAGGTGCTGGTGCCCTTCGTGAAGGCGTTCGTCCCCGCGGTCGACATCGCCGCGGGCACGGTGACCCTGACTCCGCCGGCCGGCCTCTTCGAGGAACTCCCCGACGACGACCCCGAGCCCCCGGGTGCCGACGGCCCCGACGCTCAACCCCACGCGGAACACTCTGTCGACTGATCTGTTCGCTCACGCGCCGTCACGCGACGAGCGCGCGTCCTAGTCGAGATCATGCACTCGCCGTGCGTGACCCAGGGCCACGTGCCGCGAAGCCCAGCGGTGCTCGCCGCGTCGCACCAGCATCAGCAGCTCCCGTTCGACGTCTGACCACGCGTTCAGGACTCGGGAATAGGTGAGACGCACGGGGTGGTATCCGCGGGCAGACAGCGCGAGGTCGCGCCGCCGGTCCTCCTCGAAGGCGCGACGGTTGCCGTGCCACTCGAATCCGTCGCACTCGACGACCAGTCGGTCGCCGACCACCAGATCCACGCGCCCTACTCCCGGGATCTTCACCTGTCCACGCATCCGCACCCGCCGCCGCCTCAGGGCTAGGCGCACGATCGACTCGACACCCGATTCGCAGGTGCCGTCGATCGCTCCGAGGAGTCGGTCGCCGCGGACGGAGCCTCCGAACACCGCCTCCAGTTGGCCGCGGGTAACCAGTCCCTGCTGCAGGGCCGAGTCCGCCGAGACCACAAAGGCGGTGCGCGGTGCGCAGTGCGCCAGCCGCTCCAGCGCTTCGAGCACCGAATCGAACGCGGGGTCCGGTCCCCGCGGAGCACGCAGGCGGGCGCTATGGAACCTGATTCCCGACGCGTGGCGAGCCCCCGGGTCGAGTGCGACGTGCGTCCCCTCGTTCCGCAGGCACCACACCCCGTGACGGCGCAGAGCCGCCTCGCAGGTGAGCCGGCCGCCACCTGCAACGGCTTCGACCGCATCCGGTGCCGCATCGGGAACGGCGTACCAGCCGCGACGCACTCGCACCAGCTCGCCGCAACGCACTGCACGCGCCAGTGCCGCCTGGGTCACACCGGCCCTGACATAGGTGGATCGCGGCAGGATGCCCCCGCGTGAGCGGGTGTAGTGGCCGAGCATGTCTTCAGCCTGATCGGGCCCGGCCGTCGGCACTCTCCTCAGAGCGAGGCATGTGGACAGTTCGCTCTCCACACCCCGGAGGAGCCGCCTGCACAGCGTCGACTCTGCGGTTCGCACACGCGCCGTTATCAATTCACCGCGCAACAGAGTCGACCGGGTACCACCGCGCGCCCGCCCCGCGCCCCCCGATACCCTGAACCCGTGCGCGTCGACATCGTCACGATCTTCCCGGAGTTCTTCTCCGTGCTCGACGTGTCGCTGCTCGGCCGGGCTCGCACGCAGGGCGTGCTCGACATCCGCGTGCATGATCTGCGCGACTTCACCCACGACCGCCACCGCACCGTCGACGACACCCCGGCGGGCGGCGGCGCCGGCATGGTCATGCGACCCGAGCCGTGGGGTGAGGCTCTGGATGCGATCCTGACCCCCGCGAGTACGGTCGTCTTCCCGAGTCCGGCCGGGTCGCTGTTCACGCAGGCCCGCGCCCGCGACCTCAGCACCCGTGAGCATCTGGTCTTCTGCTGTGGCCGATACGAGGGCATCGACCAGCGGGTCATCGACTGGGCTTCTGCGCACAGCGCCGAGACCCTGGAGCTGAGCCTCGGGGACTACGTCCTCAACGGGGGAGAGGTCGCCGCGATGGCGATGATCGAGGCGGCCGGGCGGCTCGTTCCGGGCGTCGTCGGCAACCCCGACAGTCTTGTCGAGGAGAGCCACGAGGACGGCCTGCTCGAGTACCCCAGTTACACCAAGCCCGCGAGCTGGCGGGGGCTCGAAACTCCTCCCGTGCTGCTCGGCGGCAATCACGCCGCGATCGCCGCCTGGCGACGTACCCAGCAGGTGGAGCGCACCCGCCGCATCCGCCCCGAACTGCTCGGAGACCTTCCTGATGCGTAACCCGTGGATACTCGCCCAGCTCGCCGTCGCCGCGGTGCTGCTGATCGTCAGCCTGATCGGGATCATCGGCACCGTCGGTTTCGACGCTGCCGAGCTGGTGTTCTCGTTCGCCGGGGGCATCCAGGCGTTCGGGGTGTTCCCCGGTCTGGTGATCTCCCTGGTGGTGAACGCGCTGCTGCTGCGTCGCCCGCAGCCGCTGGGCGTCGCGGTGCGCGTGCTGCTCGGGATCGAGTTCGCACTGATCGCGTCGCTGGTGGTGTACCACTTCTACACCGACCCGGCGGGGACCACGTTCGGTCTGGCCGTCATCACCTGGGTGGTCGTGATCCCGCTGGCTGTGGCGATCGCGATCGTCGCGCTGGTGCGTCGTGCCGCGGCACCCGCGGCGACACCGGCCGCCCCGGTGCCCGCGCCGCCTGCGCCCTAGCTCTTCCGCGCGCTCAGCACGACGGGGCCGTCGTCGGTGACGGCGATGGTGTGCTCGAAGTGCGCTCCCCGTGACCGGTCGGCGCTGCGCAGCGTCCAGCCGTCGGGGTCGGTGTAGATCTCGTCGGTGCCGAGCATGAACCACGGTTCGATGGCGAACACGAGCCCGGCACGTAGGGGCAGCCCGCGGCGGGCGCGGCCGTCGTTGGGGATGTGGGGGTCGCCGTGCATGATCCGGCCGACGCCGTGGCCGCCGAAGTCGGTGTTGACGGTGAGGCCGGCGGCGTGCGCCACGTCGCCGATCGCGGCGGAGATGTCGCCGACCCGGTTGCCGACGACGGCTGCGGCGATGCCGACGTCGAGGGCGTGCCGGGTGATCTCGATGAGACGCAGGTCTTCGTCGCGCGGGGTTCCGACGACGACCGACAGCGCCGAGTCGCTGACCCAGCCGCCGACCGACGCGGCGAAATCGAGCGACAGCAGGTCGCCATCCCGCAGCGTGTAGTCGTGCGGAAGCCCGTGCAGCACCGCGTCGTTCACCGAGGTGCAGATCACTTTGCCGAACGGCGACCCGCCGAACGACGGGTGGTAGTCGATGTAGCAGCTCTCGGCACCCTCGGCCCGGATCATGTCGTGCGCCAGCGCATCGAGCTCGAGCAGGTTCACGCCGACGGCGGCGGCGTCACGGGTGGCCTCGAGGACACGGCCGACGAACTCGCCGGCGGCACGCAGCTGCTCGATCTCGGCGGGGGTGCGCAGTTCAATCACCGCAGAAGCCTAGTCAAGCGGATGCGGTGGCCGCTTTGCCGCGACACCCTGCGGCATGGCACAATGGACGATTGTGCCCGGCAGGTCCTGCCACAGGGGGAATCTGCTTCTACCGCGGCACACACTCCATTCGTAGCAACACCTGAACCGCGTTCGACCTGTGGCGGTCGCAGAGAGCGAAAATTCCATGCACATCCTCGACTCCGTCGATGCTGCCTCCCTCCGTTCCGACGTGCCGGACTTCCGTCCCGGCGACACCGTCAAGGTGCACGTGAACATCATCGAGGGCACCCGCTCCCGTATCCAGGTCTTCCAGGGCGTCGTCATCGGTCGCTCCGGCGAGGGCATCCGTGAGACCTTCACGGTGCGCAAGGTCAGCTTCCAGGTCGGCGTGGAGCGCACCTTCCCGGTGCACTCCCCGGTCATCGACCACATCGAGGTCGTCACCCGCGGTGACGTCCGTCGCGCGAAGCTGTACTACCTGCGCAACCTGCGCGGCAAGAAGGCCAAGATCAAGGAGAAGCGCGACGCGTAAGCGCCGCCGGTCAGTTCTTCCGGACACCCCGCCCGCCGTCCGGCGCGGCGGGGTTTCCTGTTTATGCTTGCCTGGACCTTGAGGTGAGATGACCGATTTTCCTGCGGCCGACACGGGCGCTGCCGACACCCCTGCGACGGGCGATCTGCGTCCGCGCCGCCCGAAGTCCAAGCGCGGCGGGGTGCTGCGGTTCCTGCGCGATGTGGTGGTGATTCTGGTCGCCGCGATCGTCATCTCGTTCCTGATCAAGACGTTCCTGATCCGCTCGTTCTACATCCCGTCGGAGTCGATGGAGGACACCCTCCACGTCAACGACCGCATCATCGTGAACGAGTTGGTGCCCGATCTGATCCCCATCGAGCGCGGGGATGTGGTGGTGTTCCAGGATCCGGGTGGCTGGTTGAACAACCCGCCGGAGCCCCCGCAGAACCCGGTGACGGGGTTCTTCGACTGGCTGCTGTCGCTGGTGGGGCTGACCGCATCCGACAGCAACGATCACCTCATCAAGCGTGTCATCGGGCTGCCGGGCGACGAGGTGGCCTGCTGCAACGAGTTCGGTCAGATGACGGTGAACGGGGTGCCGCTGGAGGAGAGCTACGTGAAGCTGCCTCCGAACACGACTGCGGTGTCGCTGAAGGAGTTCAGCGTGACGGTACCGGCCGACTCGCTCTGGGTGATGGGCGACAACCGCTACAACTCGCAGGATTCGCGCTACCAGACCGAGACGCCGAGCAAAGGCTTCGTGCCGTTCGACGATGTGGTGGGCCGCGCCATCCTGATCACCTGGCCGTTCGACCGGTGGACGTGGCTCGACAACTACCCGTTCGTGTTCCGCGGCGTCGATGCGGGCAGCGGGGGCTGACGTGGCGTCGTCGGTGCCCACGCTGCGCTACGAGCGCGAGCTGATGCGCGGCGGCGCACGGCTGGTGATCGGCTGCGACGAGGTGGGCCGCGGGGCGATCGCCGGCCCGGTCGGCGTGGGGCTGAGCGTCGTGCGCGAGCAGACCCGCACCGCCCCGACGGGGTTGCGCGACTCGAAGCTGCTCAGCGAGCAGCGCCGCGAAGAGCTGTATCCGGCGGTGCAGCGGTGGACGCGCGAGCACGCCGTGGGCCTTGCCTCCAACGAGGAGGTGGAGCGCATCGGCATCATCCGCGCGCTGGGGCTGGCCGCGTCGCGGGCGCTTCTCGCGCTGCGGGAGGGCGGGGTCGCGGTTCAGGATGCCGTGGTGCTTCTGGATGGATCGCACGACTGGTTGTCGCCGGCTCTCGATCCGCGCGACCGGGATCTCGGGTTGCGGGTGACGACCAAGGTCAAAGCCGACCGGTCCTGCGCTGCGGTGGCCGCGGCATCCGTGCTGGCGAAGGTGGAACGCGACCGGCTGATGATCGCGTCGGACGCGGTGCACCCCGGCTACCTGTGGAGTTCGAACAAGGGTTATGCGTCGGCGGAGCACTACGCCGCCATCGACGCGCTCGGGGCCTCGCCGCTGCACCGCTGGAGCTGGCTGCGGCAGCCGGGACTGTTCGACCTCGAAGCGGGCTGAGCCGCCCCGAACTAGACTCGTCGCGACATGGATGACGACGAGTTCGAGGACTACGACCGCGAGGTCGAGCTGGCGCTGTACCGGGAGTACCGCGATGTGGTGGGCCAGTTCAAGTACGTGGTCGAGACGGAGCGCCGGTTCTACCTCGCCAACGACGTGACTCTTGAGCGGCAAGAGACGGCGAACGACTTCTATTTCGAGCTCACCATGAACGACGTGTGGGTGTGGGATGTCTACCGCAGCGACCGGTTCGTGAAGAGCGTGCGGGTGCTGACCTTCAAAGACGTCAACGTCGAGGTGCGCGGAGACAAAGACCTCGAGCTTCCGAAGGAACTCGCGCTCGACGAGTAGTGGTTCCTGCGTCGATTGAGTAGCCGCGAAGCGGCGTATCGAAATCCCGCTCTCGCTGATTGAGTAGCCGCGAAGCGGCGTATCGAAATCCCACGCAGCCTCAATCGACTGAGCGGCTCCGGCTCAGACCTGTTGGTTGTCCTTCGTAGCGCGCAGATGGCGGCTGTATGCCCGGCCGACTGAAACAACAAGCGCGACCACGATGACGATGAGGACAACATCTACTGCCAGTGCCACGGCCCAGTGGGGAAAGATACCCTGGGGGTCGGGGTGCGGGAAGTCTGACAAAGTCATGAGCAGAGCTTAGATCGCGCGGATCGTGGCGGTAGATGTGCCTTCGCGGTTCGAGAATGTCCGGATGGATCGGTTCACGGAGCTCCACGAGCGCTACGAGTCCCTCCAGCGGCAGATCTCTGAAGCCGACTTCCTGATCTCGCGGGCGGAGTTCGAGGGGTCAAACCGTCCGGATCTCGTCGCACATCGAGACGACATGACGCGCGAATTCCGCTCGATCGCGGATGAGTACTACGATCTCCGGCGCGCTCGCGGTCTGAGTACAGGCGGCCTGGTGAGATCTCCTGACGGGCGCTGGCTCCCTCCGAGCGATTGAGTAGCCGCGAAGCGGCGTATCGAAATCCCTTCTCGCTCACACCCCCGAGCTCTCCACCAACTTCACCAAGCCGCGTCGCGCGCCGTCCCGCCCCCCGCATCCTCGATGCATGGCGGCGAAAGACGAACTCGGGCAGCGCGGTGAGCGCATCGCCGAACGACATCTGGTGGCCCGCGGGCTGACGGTCATCGACCGCAATTGGCGCTGCCCGCAGGGTGAGATCGACCTGGTGCTGCGCGACGGTGACGAGACGGTGTTCGTCGAGGTGAAGACCCGCACCAGCACAGCGTTCGGGCATCCGCTCGAGGCGATCACGACCGAGAAGCTGGCCCGGCTGCGGCGCTTGGCGGCGGCCTGGTGCGCGGCGCATCCGGGCACGGGCAGCATCCGCATCGATGCGATCGCGGTGGTCGCCCCGCGGCGCGCACCGGCAACGGTCGAGCACCTCGAGGGGGTGTTCTGATGCCGTTCGCCCGCACGCACTCGGTGGCGTTGCTCGGCATCGATGGCGCGGTGGTCGAGATCGAGGCCGACATTTCGGCGCAACTGCCCGCGTTCATCCTGATCGGGCTGCCCGATGCGGCGCTCGGCGAGGCGCGTGATCGGGTGCGCGCGGCAGCGGTGAACGCCGGCATCCCGTTGACGACCCGCAAGCTGACGATCAACCTCTCGCCCGCTTCGCTGCCCAAGCACGGGGCGGGATTCGATCTCCCGAAACCCGGTAAAATACATATATGAGCAGCTCGACAGCCGGATCGCGCCCTAAGGCGGTGATCTACGCCCGGATCAGCCGCGATGCGCAAGCTGACGGGCTCGGCGTCGAGCGCCAGATCGAGGACTGCCAGAAGCTCGCAAAGCGCCTCGGCTATGAGGTCGTCGACGTGCTGCAGGACAACGACATCAGCGCCTCGACGCGCTCGAAGAAGAATCGGCCCGCCTACAACGAGATGCTTGCCCTCGCCCGCGCGGGCCAGGTCGACGCAATCCTGAGCTACAGCAACAGCCGTCTGACGCGCCGCGTCCGCGAGTACCTCGATCTGATCGACCTCGTGCGGCTGCACGGCGTCGCAATCCGCACCGTGGTGTCTGGCGACCACGACCTGAACACTGCCGACGGCAGGGCGGTCGCGCTCACCCTCGCGACGTGGGACCAGAACGAGGCGGAGCGGACCAGTGAACGCGTACGCCGCGCCAAGCTCCAGATGGCCGAGCGTGGGGAGTACCGGGGAGGCCGGCGCCCGTACGGCTACGAGAAGGGCGGCACGGTCATCCGTGAGTCCGAGGCGAAATGGATTCGGAAGGCGACGACCGAAGTGCTGGCCGGTCGGGCCATCCGGGCGATCGTCCGCGAGATGAACGAGGCCGGGGCTCGGACCTCGGGCGGCAAGGAGTGGACCGGGCCCGAGCTCCGCGACGTGCTGATGCGACCTCGCAACATGGGCTACCTGTCGCACGGCCAGGTCGGCCGCAAGAACTTCGAGATCGCGAACCGCGCGGTCTGGCCGCCGATCGTTGACGAGGACACCTGGCGAGCGCTGTTCGCCGTCCTCACGGACTCGTCGCGCAGGACCAACGGCGGAGCCGCTGCTCTGCGCTGGCTCGGCTCGGGCATCTACCGATGTGGTCTCTGTGGCGGCAAGCTGCGAGCCACGGCAGCAGGTCGGTCGCGCAACAGTCGCACCTACTACCGGTGCATCGACAACGCTCACCTGATGGTGTCCCAGAAGCCCACCGATGCGGTCGTGATCGCGAAGGTGCTCGAGGTCGTGCGGGATCCCCGGATCGTCGCCGCCATGAGCCCCGGCAAGCCGGACATGTCAGCCGAGCGCGAGGCCAGGCTCGTCCAAGAGCGACTGCTGGCCGGGTTTGAGCGGGACTACGCCGAGGGGCTGATCACCGGCGCTCAGCTTCGGGCCGCCACCGAGCGCGTGAACGCGAAGATCGCAGAGATCGACGACCACCTGTCGACCACAATCCAGCGCACGTCCTCGTCGCCGGTGCTGCGCGCCAATGACCCCGGACAGGCGTTCCTCGACGCCCCAATCGACATTCAGCGCGCCGTGCTCGCCACCGTGCTGCAGGTCGAGGTACACCCCGCCACGAAGATCGGGCGCATCTTCGACCCAACCCGCATCCGCTTCAACACCGCGACCGAGTAGCCGGTCCTGCTCGGGTCGGCTCTCCGACCCAGAGGAGTACCTGTTGTCCATCCCACCCGATCGCTACAACTTCGACGCCCCGCCGCTCCTGGTTGAGCGCGCGACGATCTACACCGAGGACGCCCGCTGGCGCTTCGCTCGCACGATGCCGTTCATCCCGCACTGGTACGCCATCCGGAAGCAGGCGCACCCGGCAGGGCTCGGCGCCGGTCACGAAGCCCTCTACTTCCTCTGCCGCGATTGGGGCTATCCACGGGAGTGGCACCGCCGCATCTTCCCGAGCGTCGACCTCGGCGGCTGGTCGTTCTGGATGCTCCCCCTCAACGAGCGCGGCAACGGCGACTTCTTGAACTGCGCCCCGCTCGGCGTCGAGCAAGACCCCGCGCCGGTGTGCCGCATCCATAGGGAGAGCATGACGCTCGACAACGGCTCGCCCTACCGTCAATGGCACTGCACCGCCTGTTTCGCGACCCGCGCTCGGTAGGCGCAGCGCCGACCCGCCTCCCCGCTCAGGTCGGCGGTCCGCTCTATGCTGAGCGCAGCAATCAAGGCACGTGTATTGTGATGCCCCCGTAGGAGGAAACGTGTCGATCAGGACAGAAGCTCGCGCCAAGGCGCGAGAGACCTTGGACGCGGTCTGGAAAGACGAGGGGTTTCCCGTCGACCCGATCGCCGTTGCGCGCCGCCTCGGCGTGCAGGTGTACACCGCGAACCTCCCCGACGACGTATCGGGCATGCTCCGCAAGCTTCCGCTTGAAGCTGCGGAAATCTACGTAGACACCGACGACCCGAGTGTTCGGCAGCGGTTCACCTGCGCTCACGAAGTAGGTCACTACGTGCGGCACTCAGCGGCCGATGACGGGCAGATAGCCTTCGTCGACTATCGCGGCCCGCGTGCGGCTCGCGGCGACGACCCAGAAGAAGTCTTCGCGAACGAGTTCGCCGCTGCGCTACTGATGCCTGAGGACCGCGTGCGCACCCTCCATAAGGAGGGATGGCGCGACCTTGAGATGGCACCCTACTTCGCCGTGTCACTTGAGGCCGCGAAATGGCGGATGGTGAACCTGAACCTCTCGCCCGCGCGTGGCTGAAAAGGACGCGGCGAGCAAGGAGCTCGACGCTATTCTCGAGATCCTTGCCGGAGCGACCGAGACGCGTCCTGCTCCGGAGGAGTCCCCAGCGGTTCGACGGGATCGCGCCAGCGCCGACGACGCCGAACTCGACGTCAAGCTGAAGAAGATGGTGGCGGCAATCGCGCTCATCCTCATGGCCATCCAGATCGTGGTGGCGGACATCGTGTTCGTCGTCTACGGCAATGCGCAGGAGTGGAAGATCGACACGCCTGCGATCTCAGCGTGGCTCGGGGCCACGGTCATCGAGGTTATCGGCGTGGTCCTCGTCATCGCCAGCTACCTCTTCCCCAAGCGAACGAAGGCCACGTAGCAGCCGTGTCTGACCCCGGGTGTACCGTCTGAATCCACCGACACCCAACCCGAAGGGATCAGACCATGTACATCATCAACAAGGGCGGCTCGCGCACTCATGATGTCGAGGCCGCGCACTTCAGAACTGATGAGCACTGGGTCACCTTCTTCTCGTACGACCAGCAACCGGTGTTCGCGATCCCGACGAAGTATGTAGCGACCGTTGAGTGGGTCACTGAGCACAAGTAGGTGGCGTGCCCGCGCCCTGTAGACAAGTTCGGCGACCATCCGTCGCAAAGGCTTAGCCTGTGCGAGCGCCCGTCTCCACCACCCCGGAGGCGGGCGCCCTTATGCCCGCGCAGTCTCGCGTAGGTCATTCCAGTTTTCGGCGTACTCAGTCGCCAAACGCATGAAGTCCTCCGCTTGCTCGGCGATCCCGGCAAGAGCCTGCTCGGCTATCGGTACTCGCTGCTGGGCCCACTCCACGGGCATCCCCATGAGGCTCGGTAACTCGTCGGGTTCATTGCCGAACATCAGCGCCAAAGCGACCTCCTGATGAGCGAGCACGAGGTCATAGATCACACCCTGGCCAAGCAGCTGCACGCGCAGCGCCTGAACGAGTTCGGTGCCCACGCGGTCCAATTCCGGGCCGTGCGAGACCGCGAGCGCTAGGCGGGCTAGCACCTCCTTCTCTTCGAGTTCGTCTGCGTCCTCCACCAACTCGGCGGCAGTGTCGCTCGGAACGAGCGCGAGCAGTTCCTTGGCCTGGCCGATCAGCTCGTCCATCCGAAACCGCTTGAAGGTCCACGGGTACGGCATCGCCTTTGCCACGTTCGCGCGCATAGCCGTCCACCGAGCCCACGCCTTGTTCCCGCGAGCGATTCGCGCTTCAGCGCTCTCGCGTTGGCTGAGGATCACGCCGACGATGACCGCGACGATCGCACCCGTGAACAGGCCCGACAGCGTGTCTGGTACGAACTGCGACCAGTCCGTGCCGTCGCTTCCCGACGTCCAGGTGAGCGAACGGACCCCGCCGTAGATCACCCCGACGGAGAGGGCTGTTCCGCCGACGATCGCAAGGACGATTAGCAGCCGTCTCCGTGTCATGCGGGCAGCGTATCGTTGGCCATGCGTGGCCGGACGCGAGAGCGAACCCGAGCCCGCATGAACCCTCTCGAAGACGACCCCGACCCGACGCCCGCCGAACTCACCTGGTGGCAGAGCGGTGGGCACCCGCCGTGGAAACGGCTGTGGCGCGACGGAGTCGACGTCACCGACGAACCGGTTGAGGCGTGGCCGATCGCGCGGCTGACGGTCGCACCTAGGTCGCGGGCCGGGCGTTCCGCGCGGCACTGAGGACAACTGCTCAGCGCCCCGCAGTAGCCCGGAAATCTTGACGAAGGCGCAGCGGTCGAGATCGGCACGGCGCTTCCGCTCACGGGCGCAGGGCGACGCCGGCGGCAGGTGTAGTCCGTGTCAGTCGGCCGTATCCACTATGTTGAGGGCTCATCAGGGCCCTCGCCCGATCCACCCGAGTCGAAAGAGAACATCATGCCCACGTCCTCCCTGCGAGCCGCAGCCCTTGCCCTCGTCCTCCTCTCCAGCATCGGCCTCGCTGGATGCGCCGCCGCAGGTACCACCGGATCGGACGGAGGCGCGACACAGGCACCGGCGGCGCCGGAAGCTCCCGCCGATCTGACCGGCGACTGGAAGCAGACCAACAGCAAGTCGGAGGACACGTACCAAGCGGCCACTATCGCTGGCGACACCATCACCATCTGGTGGGTCAGCGATAACGGCGATACGAAGTCCCTTTATTGGGCGGGCACGTTCGAGGCGCCCACTGAGCCCGGCGAGTACTCATGGGAATCGGAAAACGACACGTCCCAGACGGATTCCGCGCTGCTCGCGTCCGGTGACCCCACCAAGACCTTCAAGTTCGACGGCAATGGTGAGATCAGCTATGAGGCGTCGGCGCTCGGTACGACGGTGACCGTCCGTTTGGCCCGCGAGTAGCGCCGAGCGGGTAGAATCTTGCTGCTGGCCAGGTTCGTCCTGACACCTGATCAGCCGGAACGACGCGGCAAGGCAGGGCATGGCTCGATCCCGCTCCGTTCGGAGCACTCACGATCGGAGTCATCATGAGTTCCATACCCGTCAAGGTCGTCCGACGGAATAGTCAGCCCAGCGAGCAGGCCTACCAAGGCGAACCAAGGAACGTGATCGTCGTTCGCCGAGGCGAAGACAAGCTCGGTGTGATGCTCGCACAAAGGTATGCAGAACGACTGGCCGCGCCTCGTAGGCCGACGGCCTACGAACTATCGCTCCTTGAACAAGTGGACGACCCGAACAGTCCCGACGCCGACTAGGCGGCTCGCCGGGCCACTGAGCCGACCTGCTCGGCGCCCCGCAGGGGAATCGAGATTTTGACACGGCGGCACCGGCCACGGCCACACGTTCGCAGCTCCACGCCGTCCACAAAGTCGCGGGGATTTGGCTCACAGAGCGGTTTAGGGGCCTTCGTCAGCGCGACCCGGCGTAAAATGTACGCAGGGAATCGGCGACAAGTTTCGCCGTACCCGTCTATCAGCTTCACGCTGATGGGGTCTATCGGCGGGCCAAAGAGTCGAGGATCTCCTGCGCCGCGCGGGTTCTTTGAAACAAGGACTCGCAATGTCGAAGATCACCACCCAGGACGCCGCCGCTGGGCATTTCTGCGTCCATCCCCGTACCATCTCGCGCTGGCTCGGCCAGGGCTTCATCGTCGGCTACAACGCTGGCCCGCACGACATCCGCGTCGACATCGATGAGATTGAAGCGCAGCTGCTCGTCAACCCGCAGATGCGCGACGGTCGCCGTCCCTACGGCACCCGTGCGCGGATCGTACCGATGCCCCTTCCCGCCGAACCGCTCTCGGTTGACGAGATGGAGCGCGCCGGTCAGGAGGTCTCATGACCGCCGACGAAATCGCCGAGAAGCTCACCGACGGTCAGATCGCGCGCGTGGCGGTCCTGCTTGGGCTCGCTGAAGCTAAGGAGGTCGACTCATGACCGCGAGCCGGAACATGCCGCCAGTGCCGTGGGAGCCGGGTCGGATGCGGACGCCGCACGAGTGCATCATCGATCACCGCATCTTTTACCCGAAGCCGTCGAGCAAGCGGTTCTACTGCTCGCAGGAGTGCCGAGACCTCGACGTCAGGCGCATGCACGCCGTGCTGGAGCGGATGAAGGAGCGCCGCAAGGCGCGGCCCCTGTCTCGCAACGTGCGAAAGGCCCTGGGGCTGTGAGCGGCGAGACGGTTCGAATCGACCTCACCCACGCCGGTGGCCTACAACGCGGCGAGGGCTGGAAGCTGACGGAGAGTGCTACCTGGAGGCTGGCCTACCAGCTCTCGCTCATGCGCGAGCCGATGAAGCCGACACGAGTCACGCAGTTGTACCTCGCGGGGTTCAAGGCAGCCGGTGTGAAGGCATCGCTGGCCACGGTCTACGACCGCAGCCTGGGCCGAAAGCGGTCGCTGCCGATGGTGATCCAGTTCCCATGCCCGGAGGATCACCTGACGGTAGATGAGCGCGAGACAGCCACGGTCCGGCTGCTCATCAGGCCGGACGGCAGTGCCGCAGTCGACCGGCCCGTGGATAAGGAGGGTAAGCCCACCGGGGGCTGGTGCATGACGTGCACGACCGATTCGCTCGAGGATGGGATGCTGAAGTGTCCGCTTTGTCGCATGGGTGTGCGGTCCCCAGAGCATCCGTCCGAGGATCACCGTCTGCCGCGTCATGAAGATTACCCGGACGTCACGGTCACCCTCGACGGCGGTTGGCAGGGCTCGGACTCGATGGGCGAATTGTGGCAATGCCGAGGATGGGTGAATGGGCAGCCCGCTGTCTTCGGCAGCACGGCGGTCTTCGCTTTCGTACTGATGGAGTTCGAGCGCGAGCAGCGGCTTGCGCACGCTGAGTGGTGGCTGCGGCACACCGCCGAGGCGCTGGCCGATGAACGGGAGTTCTGGGCCGAGGAGCCCGAATACGCCGTTCCCGAAGACGGGGTGCCCCGGTACGTCGGCTTTCAAGTCGAGTGGGCGCAGCGCGTCTTGGGTGCGCAGGAGCGTTCCTTGGAAGGCAAGCCGAAGCCGACGCCGAAGGTGAACTATTCCGATGCCGAAGCCGCCGCCTGGCTCGATTCGTTGAAGGGCGCCGACGGCAGCCAGCTGGTGCCGGTCGGAATGGCTCTCAGGGAGATGTGGGCCCTCATCTCACCGATCGTGGGCAGACCTGCAAAGAACATCGCAGAGCGCGGGCAAAAGCTTCGCCGAGACCGTGGGACGTCGGCGTAGTGTCCTGCCCTAGCCGTGCCCTGCGGGGTACTACGTAGTAGTACCCCCAAGGGCAGGGCGCGGTAGGGCGGGACACTACGACGGCGACCCACTAGCGAGCTCGATCTCTAGACTCTCGACCATGCGTCACCGTGCGGCACTTCACCTCTTTCCCGTCTTGGTTCTGGTTCTCACTGGTTGTGCGTCGACGCCGGCCGAGCCCACGAATCCCAACTTCAAACCGTGCCTCGACTTCGAGGAGGCCGCGACCAACTTGATTATGTCGTTCACCCCGGAGGGCAACGGGTTGAGCTTCGAGGTGGAGCTGAGAAATATCGAGAGTGCGTCTCGCGATGCCGAGGGCGACGTCAAAGATGCGATGAATCGTGCCGCAGATCTCATGCCGAGCGCGGGCGATCAGATGATGAACTCCGAGGACAGATCGCGCGCTAGCAGCCTGATTCAGGCCGTCGCCAATGCGTGCGAGGCAGAAGGCGTGGGTATCAGTCCCACGACTTGGGTCAACTAGCGATCTAGAACCGGCGAGGGTCGAGCCCGTACAGGCCCGTCGCGCGGAGACGCTCGACGCGACGCTGGTCGGCCTCGCACATCTGGCGCTGGCGGGGCGTGAGATCGGCGTCGAAGGCGCGGATCGAGGCGACCGCGGACACGATCGCGTTGCTGCCGAACGGGGTGGTGCGGGCCGTCATCGAGTCGGTGCGGCTCACCATGTTGTCGCTGGACATGGAGGCTCCTTACGTGAGGAAGGAGATTCGATGGGGTCGAATCCTTTTCCTGAAGTGTAGTACGCTCGTGCTACAAACATTGGGACAAACAAAACGCTGCTGGTGAAAGGGCCGGGCCTGGAAACAAGGCGGGCTCACTGTGTCCAGCACCTATTCGCGACTCGTCCAGCGCGGTCTCGAAAACGACCTGCGAGCGCGACAGAGGCGATCCATCGGCGCGGAGATCGAAGCTAGACAGGCGGATTCGCCCGATTTGATCCGGCTGAGCCGGTTGCGGGCTGAGGCGAGCATCCAGGGCTCCCGCGATCGGACCGCCGCTGCGATGTCGGTGGCCTGCCCGGAGCACATGGCTGACGTCGGCGCATCGTGCTGGCGGGGTGTGCGCGGCTACTGCCTCGATCGGCTCGCGGCGGGGCTCGAAACCTCCGCTGTGTTCTTTCAACTGCGCAACCGGGCGGGGGCCCTGACTGTCTCGATCCGCGAGCGCCTGACAAGGAGTGAATGATGGCCAACCAGCAGCGCCGACCCGCCCAGCACATCTCGGTCACACACGCCTTCGCGGGTCAACCTGATCCTGATGCGGTGCGCATCGAGATCAGGCGCACACCAAAGACCCCTCCCGCCTCGACGCCACCTCGTCGGGGCGGGGGGACGAATCCTGCCGAGCGGGGCGGTGCTAGCACTGCCGGTAGGGCACCGACGCCACCGACCGCGGGGAACAGCGGTCGACAGGCCGGTGCTTCTCCCGCTCCCGTCGCCACCCCTTCAGCTGTTGCCTCTCAGCGGCTGGGCGGCGGGAGCGGGAACCTCGCCCCGACGAGCGCGATGTTCGGGCGCGACGGGTCCGTCACCGTTGACGGCGAGGACTGGAAGAAGATCAGCAAGCTCATCGATTGGGCTGCCCGAGAGAAAGGACTCAGGCCATGAGCCCGTTTCGCAAGCGCAACCCCGAGCCCGCGCTGGACCAGCTGCCGTGTGTCGACTGCGGGCAGGCGGTGATGGACCCCACCCGTGTCGTGAAGCTGATCGCGACCGCCCGCGAGGTGCGGCTCGCGAACCCCGGACCGGTGATCATTCAAGACGGGGCGTGGGAGTACCGCGCGTCTCGGTGCGACCGCTGCCAGACGCGGCTCTGGCGTGCCGAAGGGCTGGCCGAAGAACATCCCGTCGTCGTGCGGAAGCTCGGCTCGAAGGCCTACGCGATCGAGTTGATCGACTCCGCCTTGATCGGCCTCGTGAACGTCGGCCGAGCCGCGGACGAGTGGGAGCCGTTCGTGCGCACCGACCGCCAGCTCATGCGGCTTGTTCGTCGCCTGGCCGGGCCGGCGATGAGTCTTCGGTGGAGTTCCAACCTGGTGCCCACCGTCCGACTCGGCGGCGACGTGTTCCACACCGACACGTCGCCCTGGTCGCACGTCACTGACGAGCAGACCCAGGCGCTGCGCGACGCCTACGCGCCGCTGTTGTGGGATCATCTCGGGCTGCCGCGCACGGTCAAGATCCCTGACGACGGACTGCCCGGATGCCTCTACTGCGGCGTCCAGCGGGCAGAAGCCAGCGCGGGATCGGGGGAGGAGGTCTGGGGCGAACTGCGGAGGGCGCAGCCCAAGGCCGTCGGGGGAGCCTTCGCTCCGACGTCGAAGGAGGGCTACCTGTGCCCGCCGTGCAACGAGGCCGTCGAGTCAATCGGCATGATCGGGCCGCGGTCCCTGGCGCTCGCGCTGATGAACTTCCTGCAGGTGTCGGCGCCGGTCGCTGACTTCTGGCTACCAGGTCTGCAGGCGTGGTGCGTCCTCCCCGAGGGCACCAAGCCGAACGCCGACCCGTGGGGTCACATCGACGACCTGCCGCGCGTGAAGGCGATGATCAGATGGGCCAGCGCCGCCGACATGGAAAAGCCCCAGCTCGACGGTAGACCGGTGGCAAAGGTCCGCTGAGCCCTGCCAGGACAATCGAGCGTCAATATCCGCGAGGACAGCTCGACATATGGAAAAGTCCCGGTCAGAAATATGCACTTTTGGTGGTTTTGACCTAGCCATTGCGATGGCCGCATACGCCGCCGATGGGCAGGTATCGGCGCCGTCCGTTGCACGGGTGGTGCACCTGGGCGAGTTGGGGCTCGACGGTCGCGTGCGTCCGGTGGCGGGAGTGCTTCCGGCGGTGCTTGCGGCGGCGCGTGCCGGGTTCGACACGGTGGTGGTGCCGGCGGGCAACGCGGCCGAGGCAAGGCTCGTTCCCGACGTCCACGTCGTCAGCGTCGCGTCGCTGCGCGAGGCGGCCATCTTCCACGGCGCCGAACTCGAGCCGGTCGAGGTCGAGCCGCTCATGCCGGTCACCCTCGCCCAGCCGAGCGAGCAGGCCGGCGACCTCTCTGAGGTGATCGGCAATCCGGATGCTGTGGAGGCCATGCAGATCGCCGCGGCGGGCGGGCACCACGTCTACCTGCTCGGGCCGCCCGGAGCCGGCAAGACGATGCTCGCGTCGAGGCTGCCGGGCCTCCTGCCCGACCTGACGCCGGCGGAGGGCATCGAGGTCAGCTCCATCCGCTCGCTCGTCGGCATGCCGGTCGGGGCAGATCTGGTGCGCCGGCCACCGCTTGAGGCGCCGCACCACACCGCAAGCCCGGCCGCGATCGTCGGCGGGGGCAGCGGCCTCATCCGGCCGGGAGCGGCCGCGCGCGCCGCGCATGGGGTGCTCTTCCTCGATGAGGCGCCCGAATTCAGTGCCGTGTCGCTCGACGCCTTGCGTCAGCCGCTCGAGTCGGGGGTCATCACCATCTCGCGGGCGAGCGGGTCGGCGCGGTTCCCCGCCCGGTTCCAGCTGGTGCTGGCGGCCAATCCGTGCCCGTGCGGGTACTACGAGGTACGCGACGCCGAGTGCACGTGCACCCCAATGGCGCGTCGACGCTACCTCGCACGGCTGAGCGGTCCGCTGCTCGACCGGGTCGACATCCAACTGCGTGTGCGGCGCATCACCGCCGCTCAGGTGCGGATGGCGCGGAAGGAGGGCAACCCGACGTCAGCGGCCGCGCGGGCTCGGATCGAGGCTGCTCGCGAGCGTGCGGCGCACCGGCTGGCCGAGACCCCGTGGCGACTCAACGCCCATGTGCCCGGCACTTGGTTGCGCAGCGCGGCGGGGGCGCCCCAGCGTGGTGCGACGGCGGTCCTCGACCGTGCCCTGGAGCGGGGTGGCATCACGATGCGGGGGTACGACCGGGTGCTGAAGCTCGCCTGGACGCTCGCCGATCTCGACGAGGTCGATCGACCCGGCGCCGACCAGGTCGGTCGCGCCCTTCTGCTGCGCAAGGCGGCACTGTGACCCAGAGGAGGAACTCGTGAGAGTCGGATCAATCGCCGAGGCGGAGTTCGCCCCACTCGTGCGCGACATCGCGGGGGAGGACGTCGACACCGCCGAGCGGTTCGCGCGGGCCGCGTGGACCTCGATCGCCGAACCCGGCGACGGCGACGCGGGCGTGCTCGTCGCCTCCCTCGGCGCCGTCGAGGCGCTGGAAGTGGTGCTGGCCCGAGCGGACGCCGGCATCATCGTCGACCGCGTGGCCGAGGCGGGCGTGGACTCCGATCCCGCGCGCTGGGTCGAGGCGCTGAAGCGGTGGGCGCCGCGAGCCGACCTGGCGGCCACTCTGCGGGCGCTGCGCCAGGGCGGGCGGTACGGGATGCGACTGCTGGTTCCCGGTGACGAGGTGTGGCCCGAGCAGCTCGACGATCTGCAACGCCACGCACCGTTCGCGCTCTGGGCGCGGGGCGACGTCCGCCACCTCCAGGCACTCGACCGGTCGATCGCGCTGGTGGGGGCACGTGCGGCAACTGGTTACGGAGAGCACGTCACGGTGGAGACAGCCAGCGGCCTGGTCGACAGGGGATTCGCGATCGTCTCTGGCGCCGCCTACGGGGTAGACGGCTCGGCGCATCGGGCGGCGCTCGCCAGCCGCGGTGTCACGGTGGCAGTGCTCGCGGGCGGGCTCGACCGGTTCTATCCCAGCGGACACGAGCAGTTGCTCGATCGGATCGTGCAGCGCGGCATCGCCCTCGCCGAGGTGCCGCCCGGCACCACCCCGACCAAGTGGCGCTTCCTGCAGCGCAACCGACTGATCGCCGCCCTCGCGTGCGCGACGGTGGTCGTGGAGGCCGGCTGGCGCTCGGGATCGCTCAACACCGCCAACCACGCCTCCACCCTGGGGCGGCCACTCGGTGCCGTGCCTGGTCCGGTAACCAGCGCCGCAAGTGCCGGATGCCACCGGCTGTTGCGCGAATTCGACGCGGTGTGCGTGACCACCGCGGATGAGATGGCCGAGCTCGCAGGGGTGGCGCCGGGTGCTGCTCCGGCTGCTCTTGGCACGGAGGAGCGCAGCGCCACCCAGATCCGGGTGCTCGATGCGTTGAACTCACGCACCCCGCGGAAAGTGGATCACATCGCGGAGCTCTCCGGACTCGGCACCGACCGGGTGCGCGCCGAGCTCGGCCTGCTCGAACTCGATGGGGTCGTGGTCGAGCGGCCAAGCGGATGGCTGCGCCCCACTCCCAAGAAGGCGTAGTCGTCCTCCCTCGAGCAATGACGGGGTGAGGCTACGGCCTACCCGGTCGGCGTTGCGTCGCCCACTCTTTCCCGTACGCGCGGATGCGTAGATGAGCCCTAAGGAAAACCATCGCCACAAGGAAAACCCCGACAGCAACGAAGATCCACCCGGCGGGCCATCCAACGACAACTCCCCAAGAGCCTCCGACCAATGGCATCAGACGGAACGGCAGCGACAGCCAATCCACCCAGCTCAGGGCGCGAAGGTGGTTCACGGGACCATCATGGCCGCGGACTGCGTCACGCGGACACGGTGGCGTCCGACTGCCCCCACCACTCGCCAGACCTCTAGGGTCGTGCCATGGATGCTGGTCTTGTAGTTCTCTCGCTTCTAGGTGTCGTGATCTCCTACGTGATCCTCTATTACGTGATTCGCGCTGCCGTCCGAAACGGCATGAACCTTCACGACGAAGATGCTGCGAAGGCCGCTGCCGTGATCGCGGGCCGCGCCGAGAGTGACGCCCTACGGGCGCGCAACGCGGCGACCGTCGCGGAGGCTGCAGCGGAGGCGAAGCGCGCCAAGGATAAGCGGCTAGGTCTCTGAGCTTCCGGATGCGCTGCACACCCCGCGGTCGGCGCTGCGCCGGGCCGCCTGACGGGGGAGCACGGTGGCGCGGGTTAGAGTCCGGGTGTGATCCAGCTCGGCCGGTATGCGCCCGCGACCCGCGTCATCGCCCACATCAGCGACACCCACTTCCTGGGTGGTGAGCGCCCCCTGTACGGAGCGGTCGACACCGACAGTAACCTGGCGCTGGCGCTGGAGCAGCTGGAGCGGTCGGGTGCGAACCCGGAGGCAATCGTCATCACCGGGGATCTGGCCGACCTGGCCGAACCGGATGCCTATGAGCGGTTGAAGGCGCAGTTCGAGCCGGTGGCCAAACGGCTGGGTGCCCAGATCATCTGGGTGATGGGCAACCACGACGAGCGGCCCGAGTTCTCGTCGGCGTTCTTCGGCGCGGAAAGCACCGAGCCGCTCGACCGGGTGTACCACGTCGGCGGTCTGCGCATCATCGCGCTCGACTCCACCGTGCCCGGGTACCACCACGGTGACCTGAGCCCCGAGCAGCTCGACTGGCTGCGTGCCGAGCTCACGACGCCGGCGCCCGAGGGCACGCTGATCGCGCTGCATCATCCGCCGATCCCGACGCCGATCGAGCTGATGGCGATCATCGAGCTGCAGCACCAGGACGCGTTCGCCGACGTCATCCGTGGCACCGACGTGCGCGGCATCCTGGCGGGCCACCTGCACTATTCGACCTCGGGCACGTTCGCCGGTGTCCCGGTGTCGGTCGCGTCGGCGACCTGCTACGCGATCGACAACAGCGGTGGGCCGGGCAACCTGGTGGGACGCGACTCGGGCCAGGCGTTCAACCTGGTGCACGTCTACGAGGACTCGGTGGTGCACACCATCGTGCCGATGACGCGTGCACCCCAGGTCTCGGGGTTCTCCGGTGTCGTGCTCGACGTGCTGGCGAAGATGACGCCCGAGGAGCGCCTCGAAGCGTTCTCCAACAAGCACTCGACCTTCAATGTGGCCGACGCGGAGGCGAGCGGCGGGTCGTGACCGCGAGCTCGTGGGGTGAGGTCATCGACCGGTACACACGGCATCTGCTGTCGGACCGGGGCTTCAGCGAGCACACGGTGCGCGCCTACCGCGGTGACCTCGACGACCTGGCGCGGTTCGCCGAAGCGACCGGAGCCGACCACCCCGCGACCGCCGACCTCGAGCTGCTGCGTGACTGGTTGTGGCGCGGGTCGAGCAGCGGGTTGGCGAAATCGACCCTCGGCCGACGTGCTGCCGCGGCGCGCGGCTTCACCCGCTGGATGCTGTCGACCGGGGTCGCAGCGGCTGACGCCGGCGCTCGTCTGAAGGCGCCGCGCCCCGACCAGCACCTCCCGCGGGTGCTCACACGCGCCCAGGTCGACGAGATCTTCGCCGGGCTCGCCGCTGCCGCGGCGTCCGGCGACCCGGTCGCCGTGCGCGACCTGGCCATCGTCGAACTCCTGTACGCGTCCGCCATCCGCGTGAGCGAGCTCGTCGGGCTCGCCACGCCCGACGTGGATCATGGGCGGCGCACGATCCGGGTGCTCGGCAAGGGGAGCAAGGAGCGGGTGGTGCCGTTCGGGGTGCCGGCGGCACGCGCCCTCGAGACCTACCTGGATGAGGCGCGCCCGGTGCTGCTCGACGGGCGGGCCGACCCCGGCACTGTGTTCGTCAACTCGCGGGGGAGCGCGATGTCGACCCGGTCGGTCTACCAGTTGGTGGCATCGCTGCTCGCCGATGTGCCGGGCTCCGGGCCTTCGGGCCCGCACGCGTTCCGGCACACCGCGGCCACGCATCTGCTCGACGGCGGTGCCGACCTGCGCGCGGTGCAAGAGCTGCTCGGGCATTCGAGCCTCTCGACGACCCAGATCTACACCCACGTTTCGGCCGAGCGGCTGCGCCAGGCCTACGCCACCGCGCACCCTCGCGCCTGAGCCAGCCCCCGCAGCCCCCGCGGCGCCACCGCCACCTCGCCGCACCGGCAGCAGCACCGCCCGCGGCACCTCGCCCAAGAACAGCAGCGGGTTGACGTACTGCCCGTGCACCCGTGCTCCGAGGTGCAGGCACACCGAGGTGCAGTGCCCCGGCAGCAGTCGCCCGATCACCTGCCCGCGGTGCACCCGCTCGCCGGCGGTGACCACGGCATCCACCGGCTCGAAGCTCGACAGCACGTCGCCGTGCTCGATCGACAGCACCGGACGGTCGACGACGAACCCGGCGAAGTGCACGACCCCGTCCGCGGGCGCACGCACCACGTCGCCAGCCCCGGCGCCCAGGTCGACCCCGCGATGCCCCGGCCCGTACGGCGTCGCGGGTGCCGCGTAGGGCCGCACGACCGCGTGCGGCGGGTCGACCGGCCAGTCCCAGACCGGTCCATCCGAAAGCGGCAGCCCCAGCACGGAGAGCGGGAGTACGAGCGCAACGACAAGCAGCATCCGCCCAGCCTGAGCGACCACCCCCGCCCGCAGGCCCACGCGCCGAAACCGGTGGATAAGCTACACTTTCCACAGCACCCGCTCAGGCGGGTGACTTCGCGTGTCCACGCACGGCACACATCCCTTCAGTCACTCCGCGCGAGCGGGGAAGTGGGATGCGGCCGGGACACCAGGGTTCGCACCCGTTGGTGCGACGCACAACTGAGAAAACCGGCCCGCGCGAGCGTGCCCAGACAAGAGAGCGAGCCATCATGGCCGTCGTCACCATCCGCCAGCTGCTCGACAGCGGCGTTCACTTCGGACACCAGACCCGCCGCTGGAACCCGAAGGTCAAGCGCTTCATCCTGACCGAGCGCTCCGGCATCCACATCATCGACCTGCAGCAGTCGCTGGCCTACATCGACAAGGCCTACGACTTCGTCAAGGAGACGGTCGCCCACGGCGGCACCGTGCTCTTCGTCGGCACCAAGAAGCAGGCCCAGGAGGCGGTGGCCGAGCAGGCGACCCGCGTCGGCCAGCCCTATGTCAACCAGCGCTGGCTCGGTGGTCTGCTGACCAACTTCCAGACCGTGTCGAAGCGCCTCGCGCGCATGAAGGAGCTCGAGGAGATCGACTTCGACGACACCACCAAGGGCTTCACCAAGAAAGAGCTGCTGATCCAGAAGCGCGAGCTGATCAAGCTGCAGAAGACCCTGGGCGGTATCCGCAACCTGACCAAGACCCCCAGCGCGATCTGGATCGTCGACGCCAAGCGCGAGCACCTCGCCGTGAACGAGGCGACCAAGCTGGGCATCCCGATCATCGGCATCCTCGACACCAACGCCGACCCGGACGAGCTGCAGTACCCGATCCCGGGCAACGACGACGCGATCCGCTCGGTGGGCCTGCTCACCCGCATCATCGCGGATGCCGCTGCCGAGGGCCTCGTGCAGCGTCACCAGGCGCCGGCGCAGGAGGGCAACGTCTCGGCGGTCGAGCCGCTCGCCGAGTGGGAGGCCGAGCTGCTGCACGCGTCGGAGACGCCGCAGTCGGTGGCCGAGCAGATCGAGGCCGTCGATGGCGCGGTCGAGGGTGGCGCGGGCGCCGAGAAGGCGAACGAGGCCAAGATCGCCGACGTGATCGCCGCCGAGACCCCCACCGAGGAGAACGACGCCGACGCCGTGGCGCAGGCCGACCTCGAGGCGGGCGACCCGAACCTGGTTCCGCACCACGCGCCCGAGAGCGACGAGCTGACCGAAGCCAAGATCGAGGCCGAAGAGGCCAAGCCGGCTAAGAAGCCGGCCGCCAAGAAGGCCGCGGCCGACAAGCCCGCCGCCGACAAGTAAGACGACAGAACGAAGTAAGGAAGCATCCATGGCCAACGTCAGCCTGGAAGACATCAAGACCCTGCGCGAGCGCCTGGGCACCGGCATGATCGACACCAAGAACGCCCTGGTCGAGGCCGAGGGCGACATGGAGAAGGCGGTCGAGATCCTGCGCCTCAAGGGGGCCAAGGGCAACGCCAAGCGCGCCGACCGCTCCACCAGCGAGGGCCTCATCCGCGTCGTCGAGTCGGCGACCGCGGTGACCATGTTCGAGCTCGCCTGCGAGACCGACTTCGTCGCCAAGAACGAGAAGTTCATCGCACTGGCTGACCAGATCGCCGAGGCGCTGGCCGACTCCGGTGCCGAGACGGTGGATGCCGCGCTCGCCGTTCCGGTCGAGGGCACCACGGTGGGTCAGCTGATCGAGGACCAGGCCGCCACCATCGGCGAGAAGGTCGTGCTGCGTCGCGTCGTGCGTCTCGCCGGCGACAAGTTCGAGGTGTACCTGCACCGCACCAGCCAGGACCTGCCGCCGCAGATCGGCGTGGTCGTGGCCTACACCGGTGACGACGCCGAGACGGCGCGCAGCATTGCGCAGCACATCTCGTTCGCCGACCCGCAGTACCTCTCCAAGGAGGATGTGCCGGCCGCCGACGTCGAGAACGAGCGTCGCATCGTCGAGCAGATCAGCCGCGAGGAGGGCAAGCCCGAGGCCGCCCTGCCGAAGATCGTCGAGGGTCGCCTCGGTGCCTTCTTCAAGCAGGTCGCCCTGCTCGAGCAGGACTACGCCCGCGACAACAAGTTGACGATCCACAACGTCCTCAAGGACGCCGGTCTCGGCATCACCGCCTTCGCCCGGTTCAAGGTCGGCGCGTAAGGGTCTCGACCCCCGCGCCGAGCGTGCACGTAGTGCGCCGAGCGAGCACGTTTCACCGTGCACGCTCGGCGCATTCGTGCACTCTGGGTGCACTCGGGGCGCACCTCCGCCGGTAACCTAGACACCATGCCGAAGCGCCGCCGAGTCCTGCTCAAACTGTCGGGCGAGGCGTTCGGCGCCGGTTCCCTGGGGGTCAATCCGGATGTCGTGGGCGGCATCGCGCGCGAGATCGCCGAGGCCGCCCCGAAGGACGCGAATGACCCGGAGGGCGTCGAGATCGCGGTGGTGGTCGGCGGCGGCAACTTCTTCCGTGGCGCGGAGCTCAGCCAGCGCGGCATGGACCGCGGCCGGGCCGACTACATGGGCATGCTCGGCACGGTGATGAATGCGCTGGCCCTGCAGGACTTCCTCGAGCAGGCGGGCGCCCAGGTGCGGGTGCAGTCGGCGATCGCGATGACCCAGGTGGCCGAGCCCTACATCCCGTTGCGGGCCGAGCGGCACCTCGAGAAGGGGCGCGTCGTCATCTTCGGTGCCGGCGCCGGTTTGCCGTACTTCTCCACCGATACGGTCAGCGCCCAGCGCGCCCTCGAGATCGGTGCCGCCGCGGTGCTGGTCGCCAAGAACGGTGTCGACGGGGTGTACGACTCCGACCCGCGCACCAATCCGAAGGCCCAGAAGCTCGAGCACATCAGCTACCAGGACGCCCTCGTCCAGGGCCTGAAGGTGGTCGACTCGACCGCGTTCAGCCTCTGCATGGACAACGGCATGCCGATGGTGGTGTTCGGCATGGAGCCGGCCGGCAACATCACCAAGGCCCTGCGCGGCGAGAAGATCGGCACCCTGGTCACGGCCTGACCCCGACCACCGTGACCGTGGGTACGCTGGCTGCATGAGCGAACCGGTCGTCCTCCCTCCGGGCTCCGGGCCGAGCGGTCCGCCGCAGAACGTGCGGCAACCGCGGTTCGGTGACGCGACGGGCGCCATCCTGCTGCTGGTGCTGGCGTTCGCCGGGTACCTGATCGGTGTCATCCTGAGCTTCTTCGGCTTCCTGATCACCGGCGTCTGCGCCGCCCGCTCGTGCAACGCCGAGGCCGGGTCCACCGCGCAGGCGCTCGTCGCGGTGACGCTCGCGGTCGTCCTCCTGCTCGGATCGGGCATCTCGATCACCCTGATCGTCACCCGCCGTCGCGCGATCGTGGTGGCCCTCGTGACCCTGATCCTCGTGATCGTCGGCTGGGTCGTGGGCGTCGTCGCGTTCTTCCTCGCGCTGGCGTCGTGAGCTTCGACCCCTACGGCCCCGACGTCCTGTCGGGCGACTGGCGTTCGCGCGGTCGCGCGCCCATCAAACAGGCGGATGCCGTGGCCGGCCTGGTCGTCGAGGTCGCCGATGACGGCTTCACGGGCGCGATCACGGGGCTCGAGAAGCATCTGGTGACGCTGGAGGACCGCCACGGGCGACGTCGGGTGTTCCCGCTCGGATCCGGGTTCCTGATCGACGGCGAGAGCGTGACCCTGGTCGCACCGCAGGCGCACCCGCGCGGAGTGGCCCGCACCGCATCCGGTTCCCGGGCCGCCCCCGAGCAGCGCGCCCGCACCGCCCGAGCCAGCCGCATCTATGTCGAGGGCCGCCACGACGCCGAACTGGTCGAGAAGGTCTGGGGTGCCGACCTGCGCGCCGAGGGTGTCGTCGTGGAGTACCTCGAGGGGGTCGACCACCTGCCCGAGGTGCTCGCCGCCGAACCGCCCACCGCGCAGCGCCGCATCGGGGTGCTCGTGGATCATCTGGTTCCGGGCAGCAAAGAGTCGCGCATCGCGGAGAGCGTCGCGGGGCCGCACCTGCTGGTGGTGGGGCACCCGTACATCGACATCTGGCAGGCGGTGAAACCCGAACGGCTGGGGCTGGAGGCCTGGCCCGAGATCCCGCGCGGCATCGACTGGAAGCATGGCATCTGCGCCCACCTCGGCTGGCCGCACGCCGACCAGGCCGACATCGCGGCAGCCTGGCAGCGGATCCTCGGCCGGGTGCGCAGCTACACCGACCTCGAACCGGCCCTGCTGTCGCGCGTGGAGCAGCTGATCGACTTCACCACGTCGGGCTGAGCCGGGTCGCGGCCATCAGTGCGGCGGCGCGAGTGCCCGCCGCATGAGGTCCATCATCTGGTTCACGATCTGCGGCAGTTCGGCGTCATCCGGGGGTTGGGTGATCAGCCAGACGTCGATCGCCTGACCGATCCCCATGGCGAGCGCGATGAGCAGGCCGTCGGGAAGGTCGTCACGCACAGCACCGGCCCGTCGGCCCGCCGCCAGGGTCTGGGCGATCCAGGGCAGCACCTCACGCTCTGCGTCGTGCTGTGCGGCGTCCAGGCCGGGTCCCGGGGCTGCGCTCAGCCAGCCGCGCAGCAGGGTTGCGGTGCGCGGGGAATCCCGCATCACGCGCAGCAGCCCGAGGTACGCCTCGGTCAGCACCCGCCAGAACTCCTCCGGATCGGGGGTGTCGGGCACGGGGACGGGCCCGGTGCGCTCCACGAGCCCGACGATCTCGCGCCGCAGCACGTGCGCGTAGAGATCCTCTTTGTCGTCGAAGTAGTAGTACATCGAGCCCTTGGAGATCTTGGCGGCGTCGATGATGCGGTTGAGCGACGCCCCCGCGTAGCCGTGTGCGGCGAACTCGGCCGCGGCCGCCTCGAGGATGGCGGCCTGCTGCCCGGCGGTGAGCTTGTCGAACCGGGGGCGAGGCATGGGGCTATTCAACCGTGCGGAGGCGGCGGAAGCTCGATGGGGTCGCGGAGGCTGCGCCCCATGGCGATGCGAGCGACGACGGGAAGGCCCATGGTGCGCAGCAGGGTGGTGCGCAGCAGCAGCTGCCACCGGGTGCGCGGCGCGAAGGCCACCCCCAGAGAGACCGCCGCGTCCTGCTTGGAGCGCACGACCCGCGCGAGACGATCGTGAGTGGCGGTGAACGCCGCGACGGGGTCGCCTCCGGCCCGGTCGAGTTCGGCGGCGAGTAGGTACGCCTCGACCATGGCCAGGGCAGACCCCTGTCCGGCCAGAAGCGAGGGCGCGGCGGCCGCGTCTCCGATCAGACCGATACGCCCGCGAGACCACGACGGGATCAGCACCTGCGATGCGCTGTCGCAATAGAACGTGCGCGCCTCGGACATGCTGGCGAGGATCGCGGGGACCTCGCCCCGCGCGTCGCGGAGTGCGTGCCGGACGAGCTCGTGCTGCGCGACGGTGTCGTGCGGGATCAGCCCGTCGTGGCGGAAGGTCAGGATGAACATCGTCCCGCCGTCGTGCAGGGCCAGACGCAGCGCCTGATGACCGACCTCGGTGTGCGAGATGGCGATCAGTTCGTCACGGCGCGGGTAGTCCGCGACATCGAAGACGGCGACGGCGATCCCCAGGTCGCGGCGGTGGACGCCGTCCGGTCCGAAGAGGAGGTGTCGCACTCGGGAGTGGAGGCCGTCGGCCCCGACGACGAGGTCGAACTCGCGTTCGTCGCCGTGCTCGAATGCGACGCGCACGCGCGTTCCGTCGTCATCGAGCGCGGTGACCGTGTTTCCGAAGAGGCGTTCCACCCGCTCGCTGAGAGTTTCACTGATAACCCCCGCCAGGTCGGTCCGCCCCACCGTGACGTATCGCCCTCCGGCCTGTCCAATCAGCCCGACGGGGTCGAGGGAGGCGATGCGCCGCCCGTCCGGCCCGACCTCACGCATCTCCGTGAACACGTATCCGCGCTCCATCAGCTGCGGCACGATTCCCATCCGCTCGGCGACGTCGAACCCTGAGCCCCAGAAGTCGACGAGGTAGCCGCCCTCACGTGGTCGCGGGGCGATCTCCAGCAGCGTGACCTCATGTCCGCCGCGTTCCAGCCAGTGCGCCAGTGTGGGCCCGCCGATGCCGGCTCCGACGATGAGGATGCGCATCATGACTCCTTAGACCATAGGTTCGACCATCGGTCTAACAATGCCACGGGCGGGCTCCTCTGGCAAGGCTCGTTAGGCTGGGCGGCGTCCCAGCGCGGGGGATTGTCCACGGAGGAGTGACCATGGTTGTCGCCCTCATCGCCGGAGGCGCCCTGGCCCACGCCGCGTGGAATCTGGTCGCGAAGCGCGCATCGCTCAGCGGGCCCGCCTTCGTCTGGCTGACCTCGGTCGGCGCCTTCCTGGTGACCGCGCCGTTCGCGGCGTGGCGATGGGTGGAGCATCCGCCGCAGCCGGGCCCGCTGCTGGCGGGCATCCTGGTCAGCGGAGCGATCCACGCCGGGTACTTCCTCGCCCTGCAGCGCGGGTACCGGGCCGGGGACGTGGGCGTCGTCTACCCGTTGGCACGGGGAACCGGCCCGCTGCTCAGCGTGGTGTTCGCGATCGCCCTGTTCGGCGAGCGGCCGGGGGTCGCGGCGCTCGCGGGTGCGGCCCTGGTCATTACCGGCGTGGTGGTGATCGGTCTGGCCGGGCGTCCCGTGCACGGAGGCCGCGCCCGCGCGGGCATCATCTGGGGCCTCGTGACCGGCGTCGCGATCGCCGCCTACACGCTGTGGGACGCGCACGCGGTGCAGTCCTGGGGCATCGACCCCGTGTTCCTCAGCTGCGGCACGATGGCCGCCGAGGCGCTGCTGCTCACGCCCCTCGCCCTGCGCGGTGGGCAGGCGACCACCGTCCTCCGCACCCATGCGCGCGACGTTCTCGCGGTATCCGTGCTCTCGCCGCTGGCCTACATCCTCATCCTCGAGGCGCTCCTGATCGCACCGGTGAGCGTCGTCGCACCGGCTCGCGAGGTCAGTGTGGTGCTGGTCGCGCTGGCGGGCTGGTTGCTGTTCCGCGAGCCGCATCCGGTGCGGCGGATGCTGGGCGCCGTCGTCGTGCTGGCGGGCGTCGCGCTGCTGCTGTCGGGGTAGCGCGCCAGCGGGCCCGACTAAGCTGGAGCGACCGATCTTCGAAGGAGAACGCCCCTGTGATCGCTGATGTGCTGGCCGAGGCCACCGAGAAGATGAACAAGGCCGTCGATGTCTGCAAAGACGACTTCGCCACCGTGCGCACCGGGCGGGCCAACCCCGCGCTGTTCGAGAAGATCAACGTCGACTACTACGGCACCCCGACGCCGCTGCAGCAGCTGGCGAGCCTGCAGAACCCCGAGGCGCGCACTCTGCTCATCACGCCCTACGACAAGTCGGCGCTGAAAGAGATCGAGAAGGCGATCGTCAACTTCCCGAACCTGGGCGCGACCCCGAGCAACGACGGCACGATCATCCGCGTCACCATGCCCGAGCTCACCGAGGAGCGCCGCAAAGAGTACGTCAAGATCGTGCGCGCGAAAGCGGAGGACGCGAAGGTCGTCATCCGCAACCTGCGCCGCAAGGCCAAGGATGACCTCGACGCCCAGAAAGAGGTCGGCGAGGACGAGATCGCCCGTGGCGAGAAAGAGCTCGACGCGATCACCAAGACCCACGTCGACGCCATCGACGAGGCCCTGAAGCGCAAGGAAGCCGAGCTGCTCGAGGTCTGATGACGACCCCGACCGAACCCGAGCCCGCCGAAACGGCCGACCCCGCGACCCCGGCGCACAAGCGGCATCACCCGCCGACGCGCGCCGAGTTCGAGGCGCGGGCGGCGCAGACCCGGGCCGACATCGAGGCGCAGGCGCGTGCGGCGAAGGCGCAGTTCGATGCCACTCAGGAGAAGATCCGCGCCCGCACCGGCCGCAACCTGCTCGCCGCGATCGGCATCGGCGTGCTGCTCGGGGCACTGCTGATCGTCAGCCTCTTCCTCTGGAAACCGCTGTTCATCGTGTTCGGCGGCCTGCTCGTCGGGTTCACCACGTTCGAGCTCGCGTCGGCGCTGCGGTTCGCCGGGCGCAACGTGCCGCGGGTCGCGTCGACCGTCGTCGGTCTGGCGATGGTGCCGGTCGCGTTCTTCTGGAGCGTCGAGGGGCTGTGGCTGGCACTGCTGGCCGCGCTGGTGCTGATCACGCTCTACCGCCTGGTCGAGCTGGTGCGACCGAGTCACCGCACCGGTACCCGTGAGGTGCTGCTGGATGTCGGGGCCGGCGCGTTCGTGCAGGTGTACGTGGCGTTCTCGGCGGGCTTCTATCTCGCCCTCACCGGCTCTCCCGGAGGCGAGTGGTGGACACTCGCGGCCCTCATCATCGTGGTCTTCACCGACGTCGGTGCCTACGCCAGCGGCCTGCGCTTCGGGCGCCACAAGCTGGCCCCGCTGATCAGCCCCGGAAAGACCTGGGAGGGGTTCGCCGGTTCGCTGGTCGTCGCGGTGGCGTTCGGTGCGGTGCTCGGCCCGCTGGTGCTGCACGAGCCGTGGTGGATCGGAGCGATCCTGGGGCTGTTGCTGGCGGTCGTCGGCACCACCGGTGACCTCATGGAGTCGCTGATCAAACGCGACCTCGGCATCAAGGACATCTCGACCTGGCTTCCCGGCCACGGCGGTTTCCTCGACCGGCTCGACTCGATCCTGCCGAGCGCGGTCGTGGCGTACGCGTTCTACCTGCTGTTCGCCTAGTTACCATGGTCTCGTGAGCAACACGTTCCCGCGCGCGCGCAAGCTCGGCTACGACGTCGATCAGGTCGAGGACTTCCTCGAGGATGCGCGTCGGGCCTACCACGCGCAGCCCGGCGAGCAGACGCTCGTCAGCGCGGAAACCATCCGCACCCAGGCGTTCGCGATGCGTCGTCACGGCTACGCCCCCAGCCACGTCGATGCGGCGCTCGAGCGTCTCGAGGACGCGTTCGCCGCGAAGGAGCGCGAGCGCGCGTTCCGCGAGATGGGCGACCAGGCGTGGTACGCGCAGGCCCGCGACCAGGCGCAGGTGCTGCTGGATCGCGTTGTGCGTCCGCGCGGTCGGCGCTTCCGCCGGGTGGGCATCTTCACTCTCGGCTACGCGGTGCGCGAGGTCGACCAGCTCGCCGACAAGATCTCGGCCTACTTCCAGTCGGGTCGCCCGTTGAGCGTGGAAGAGCTGCGCACCACCGCGTTCCCGTCGCAGCGCGGAGGCTACAACGAGGCGCAGGTCGATGTCGTCATCGACGAAGTGATCGAGGTCATGCTCGCGGTGCGCTGAGCCGCGCCTCGCCGGTCGAGTGCCCGCGCATTTCGCCGGTCGAGTGCCCGCGAAGCGGGTGTATCGAGACCCCGTCACCGACCCCGTACCCGACCCCGTACCCGCGTTCGGGGTCCGGGACTTTGCCAGACCCCGCCAGTACACTGTGGCAACTGTGAGCGGATATCGGCGGCGGGGTCTCCCGGTTGCCGCGCGCCCGGAGGCGCCGGTGGCTGAGCGGCATGTCCGCGCCCCGTGGTCGCTCCCGGCGTTCGCGATGCTGGTCTGTACCGCGTTCGTCGGCGTCACCGCTGTTCCGGGTACGTCGCTGGCTCAGGCTGAGGTACTGACACCTCCGGCTCCCGTTGCTGCCGAGGCGCAGTACGTCGTCGTCGAGGGCGAGCGCGGGTCCGACGCGGTCCGCGACGCGAGCTACACCGTCACCGAGCCGCCGCGGGCCACGGCCCCGGCATCCGGTGTTCCCGATCCGGGTTCGGCGCAGGCGATCGCCTACGACCTGGTCGCGGCGAAGGGATGGTCGGTCAGCGAGTACGACTGCCTCGTCGCACTGTGGAACCGCGAGTCGCACTGGAACATCTACGCCTACAACCCCACGAGCGGTGCGTACGGCATCCCGCAGGCGCTGCCCGGCAACAAGATGGCCAGCGTGGGCTCCGACTGGAAGACGAGCGCCAAGACGCAGATCATCTGGGGGCTGGGGTACATCCAGGGGCGGTACCAGACGCCGTGCGGCGCGTGGGCGCATTCGGAGCGCGTGGGCTGGTACTGAGGCCGGGGGGTCTCGATACACCCGCTTCGCGGGTACTCGACCGACGGGTGCGAGCGCGGGGCGCCGATAACCTGAGCAGGTGGACTACGCCTTCGTCGCCGTGCTCGGAGTCGTGGTCGTCTGCGTCACCGCCGCGTTCTCGCGCCGGCTCGGCGTCGCGGCGCCGTTGCTGCTCGTCGTCGTCGGTATCGGCTACAGCATCATCCCCGGGGTTCCCCAGATCGAGGTCGATCCCGACATCATCCTGATGGGCGTCCTTCCGCCCCTGCTCTACGCGGCCGCCATCAACGTGCCCGTCGTCGACTTCCGCCGCAACTTCGCCAGCATCTCGGCCCTCTCCGTGGTGCTGGTCGTGGTCAGTGCCGTCGTCACCGGATACGTGCTGTTCCTCCTCCTCGACGACCTCAACCTGGGTGCCGCGATCGCGCTCGGCGCGGTGATCAGCCCGACGGATGTGGTGGCCGCCACCTCGATCGCCAAGCGGTTGGGCCTGCCCCCGCGGCTGGTCTCGATCCTCGAGGGCGAGGGGCTCGTCAACGATGCGACCGCGCTGGTGATGCTGCGCACCGCCATCGCGGCATCCGGTCTCGTCGCGGCGGGGGAATTCAACGGCTGGACGGTTCTCGGCGACTTCGCTCGCGCGGTCGCGGTCGCGGTGACCCTCGGCCTCGCGGTGGGGGTGATCGCGGTGTTCGTCCGGCGCAAACTCGACGACCCCATCCTCGACACCGCCGTCTCGTTCGCTGTGCCGTTCATCGCCTACATTCCCGCCGAAGAGCTGGGTGCCTCCGGCGTCATCGCCGTCGTGGCGGCGGGTCTGTACAGCGGCCACCGCAGCACCCGTTTCACCCCGCAGTCCCGTATCGCCGAGCGGATCAACTGGCGCACCCTGCAGTTCGTGCTCGAAAACGGCGTCTTCCTGCTGATGGGAGCGCAGATCTCGGGCATCGTCGCCGGCGTGCATGCCGAAGAGCTGCCGGCGCACATCGCCGTCCTCTTCGGGGTGCTCGCCGCGGGGATCCTGATCGTGCTGCGCTTCGCGTTCGTCTGGCCGCTGCTCGGTGTGATCCGCGCGCGCGAGCGCCGGGTGATTCGGCAGGTGCCGAGGATCACGGGTTTCCTCGAACGGATGCGGCGCAGTGGTCCCGTGGACGAACGCTCCGAACGTCGACGCGCCCGCTTCGAACGCGCCACCGACCGTCGGCTGAACGACATCCAGACCCTCCGCGAAGAGGGGCTGAGTGCCCGCGGTGCCGTGGTCATCGGCTGGGCGGGCATGCGCGGGGTGGTGACACTCGCGGCGGCACAGTCGCTGCCGCGCAACACGCCCTACTACGAACAGCTCGTCCTGATCGCCTTCACGGTCGCGATCGTCACCCTCCTGCTGCAGGGCGCCACCCTGCCGCTCATCATCCGTTGGACCCGCATCCGCGGCAGCGACCGCGCCGCCGACCGGCGCGAGCTCGCCGAACTGCTCGACGACATGGCTGCCGCGGGAATCGAGGCGCTCGAAAACCCCGACTTCGAACTGCCGAACGGGCAGAAGGTCGACTGGGCGGTGCTGGAGCGGGTGCGCCAGGACACCCTGATCGCGTCGCAGGCGGCCTGGGAACGTGCCGAGCACGCCGACAGTGACGACGGCATCCTGGACTCACCGCACCAGCAATACCGAGACCTGCGCCGCGAGGTACTGCAGGCCGAGCGCGCCGTACTGCTCGAGGCGCACTCGCGGGGCAGCTACCCGTCGCGGATCCTCACGCGGGCGCAGTCTCTGCTCGACCTGGAGGAGGCCCGGCTGCAGCAGATGGACACCGGCGGGCGCAACGAGTGAGGCCGTCTTAGGCTGGAGGCATGCCGCGCTCGAACCGCCCCCGTCGCCGGGGGGCCGCCGAGCCCGAGCCTCTCGACCTCGAGCGTGCCCTGCTCGGAACCAAGCGCCTCGAGGTCAAGCGCGACGGCTCGTGGAATGTGCAGCCGCACGGTGCGAGCTCGGCGACCAAGGAGTACACCTGCCCCGGCTGCGGCCTCGTCATCCCGCCCGCCACCGCCCACGTCGTCGCCTGGCGGGCTGACGGCCTGATGGGCGACGCAGACGACCTCGCCGCACGCCGGCACTGGCACACGCACTGCTGGAGGATCCGCGCATGACGATCGAGATCGCGGGTGCCGTCGAGCTGCCCGCACGGCGTGACGACATCGAGCTGCGCACCGCCGACGGCCTGACCCTGGTCGGCGAGCTGGCCACCCCGCTCGAACGGCCCCCTGTGGCCACGTTGGTGTGCCTGCATCCGCTGCCCACCCATGGCGGCTTCATGGACTCGCACATCCTGCGCAAAGCGTCGTCGCGGCTGCCGGCGCTGGCCGATCTGGCTGTGCTGCGGTTCAACACCCGTGGCACGACCTCGCCGCGGGGCACCTCGCAGGGTGCGTTCGACGGCGGCCAGTCCGAGGGTCTGGATGTCGCGGCGGCGATGGCGTTCGTCGCCGAGCGGGCGCTTCCCGCTCCGTGGCTCGTGGGCTGGTCGTTCGGAACCGAGCTGGCCCTGAAGTACGGCCTGCAGCATCCGATCGCCGGCGCCATTCTGTTGTCGCCCCCGCTGCACCGCACCACCGACGACGAGGTCGCCGCCTGGGGTCGTGCCGGTGTGCCGCTGGTCGCGCTGATCCCCGAGTTCGACGACTACCTGAAGCCCGACGAGGCGGCGGTGCGGTTCGCCTCGGTGCCGCAGATCCAGCTCGTCGCCGTCGAGGGTGGCAAGCACCTCTGGGTCGGCGAGAAACAGACCCGTCGGGTGCTGAACGAGATCGTCGCGCGGGTCAACCCGCCCGCGTCACCCCTCCCCACCGAATGGAACGCATGAGATCCGTCACCCCCGAGCAGTTCGCCGCCCTTCCCGGCGCCGCGCTCATCGACGTCCGTGAGCCCGACGAGGTGCGCGCGGTCCGCACCCCATCCGCGCTGCCGATCCCGATGGGAGAGATCGTCTCCCGCCTCGACGAGCTTCCCGAGGGCACGATCTACGTGCTCTGCCACTCCGGTGGTCGCTCGGCGCGAGTGACGCAGTTCCTCGAGCAGCAGGGGTACGACGCCGTCAACATCGACGGGGGCATCATGGCCTGGGAGGCCGCCGGGCTGCCGGTCGAACGCGGTTAGACCTCGTTCTGCCGCGGCACGATGACCTGCTTGATGATCAGCAGGATCGCCGCGGCGACCGGGATGGCGATCAGGGCACCCAGGATGCCGAGCAGCGTGCCGCCGGCGAGAGCGGCGACCACGACGACGACACCCGGCACACGCACCGCACGGCGCATGATGATCGGGCTGATCACGTAGGCCTCGATCTGCATGTAGACGAGGTAGTAGATGCCGACGATGAGAACGGCCGGCCACGGCTCGACGAGCGCCACCACAGAGGTGATGACGACGGCACCGGAGATGGTGCCGACCAGCGGGACGAGCGAAAACAGGAACGCCAGGAACGCGAACAGAGCCCAGTAGTCGATCGGGTCGCCGAGGATGCCGCCGAGAACCAGCATGAAGATCGTGGTCAGCACACCATTCGACAGACCGAGAACCACCTGCCCGCGCACGTACTTTCCGACGGATTCGGAGATCTGCTCGGCGATGTCGATGAACTTCTCGCGCCGGGTGGCGGGGATCAGCTGGTAGAGGCCGCGCTTGATGGTCGACAGCGAGGCGACGAAGTACAGGGTCAGGATCAGCACGATGACGGCGCCGAACGCACCGCTGGCGATCCCGAAGACCGTGTTGACCACGCCCGCCGTGATGCCGCCGACGTTGTCCTGGAAGAAGCCGGTCACCTGCTCTTTGGCGTTATCCCAGGTGCCGAGCCAGCTGAGGTTCTGCGTCCACCAGGTGGCGACCGCCTGGTCGTTCGTGATGGCGTCGATGATGTCGGGAGCGGCCGCGATCAGTTTGCCGACCTGGTCTGCGATGACCGGGATGATGGCCAGCACGAGCCCTGCGAAGACCGCCAGAATGCCGACCAGCACGACGAGGATCGCCAGCCACCGGGGCAGCTTCTGCCGCTCGAGCCACGACACGGCCGGGTCGATGCCGAGCGCCAGGAACAGCGCGGCGCCCACGTAGGTGATGATCGGGCCGAGCACCTGGATGCCGCCGCCGATCGCAACGGCGACCAGAACGCCGAGACCGCCGAAGAGACCGAGCCGGAACGCGTTCTGGATCTTCACACGGCGATGCTATCGGTCGCAGAGACCTATCCGGCGCGCGCCTCGTCGAGTTCGCTCGCGTCGTCCGCGGGCTCTGCGCCGGGCCCGTCGGGAGCACTCACCGGGAACCCGTGGTCGGATGACACCTTCTCGGCCCGGGCGAGCACCCCGCGCAGGTTCTCGATGTAGCCGGCGACCGACTCGCGCTCGCTGCGGATCTGCGCCAGGCGCTGCTCCGCGTCGCCGAGAAGAGCGGCGGCCCGCTCTTCGGCCTCGGCCAGCAGCGTCTTGGCGCGCGCCTCGGCGTTGCCGAGGACCTCTTTCGCCGTGGCACGCGCCTCGGCGACGAGCGCCTTGGCCTCCGACTTCGCCGACGTGCTGATCGTGTCGGCCTCGGCTCGCTTGTCGGCCGCCCGCTTCGTCGCGGCTTCCAGCTGAGCCTGCGCCTCGTCGAGGAACTTCTGGGTGGTGGCGACGGCTTCGGCATGCTTGGCCGCGTATTCGCGCTCGGCCTCGTCGCGGCGTGCCGCGATCTCGAGCTCGAGGTCGGTCTTGGCCTGGTCGGCCGTCGCGGCGAGACGTGCGGCGAGCTCAGAGGTCTCGCGCTCCACGCGCGCCCGGCTGGACTCCTGCTCTTCGGCGATGAGCGCCTTCTTGCGGGCGACCTCGCGGTCGATGTCCTTGCGCTTCTTGTCGATGTCCGATGCGAGGGTCGCGCGCGCCTGGGCGATCTCGTTCTCGGCGTCGGAGCGCAGGTGCGCCAGCTCGGCCTCGAGGGTCTCGCGGGCACCGGTGAGCTCGGCCTCCCACGCCTCGCGGGCGCCGGCCAGTTCGGCCGCGAGCGACTCGCGGGCACCGGTGATCTCGGCTTCCAGAGACGTACGACGGCTGCTGAGCTCAGCCTCGAGTTCGGCGCGGGCGCGCGTCGTCTCGGCTTCCAGCTCCGCGCGGGCCTGGGCGGTCGCCGCCTGCAGTTCGGCATTGGCCTTGCCCGTCGCCGCCTCGAGTTCGGCGCGAGCGCGCTCGGTGTCGGCGTCCAGCGCGGCGTTCGCCGCGGCGGTGTCGTTCTCGAGCGCGATGCGCGCGTCGCGGGTCTCGCGCGCCAGGTCGGTGCGGCCCTGCTCGAGGTCGTGCTCGAGTTCGGCGCGCAGGCGGGTCGCCTCCGCATCGAACTGGGCACTCTGTGCCGCGGTGTCGCGCTGCAGGGCGGCGGCCTCCTCGCGTGCCGCGGCGAGCTCCTGTTGAGCGGCGGCGCGGGTCTCGGCGACCTCGCGCTCGGCCTCCGCCCGTGCCGCACCGGCATCGCGCTGGGCAGCAGACCGGGTCTCGGCGGCCTCGGCCTGGATCGCCGCCCGGATCGCCGCGGCCTCGCGGGTGGCATCCGCCACCAGAGTCTCGGCCTCTTCGCGGGCGCGCGCCAGGGTGCTGGCGGCCTGCTCGTTCGCGTCGCCCAGGATGGCATCCACCTGCGCCTGCGCGTCGGCGGTGACGCGAGCGGCGTGAGCCTCGACCTCGGCGCGCTGCTCGGCAAGCTCGGCCTGGACCGAGGCGCGCAGGCGCTCGGCGTCGATGTCGGCCTGGCTGATCAGCCGCAGCGACTGCTCTTCGGCGACCCGGAGCGTGTTCTCGAGCTTGGTGCCGAGCCCCGAGTAGGTGGGCGAGCCGACCTCGTCGAGTTCGGCCTGCAGATCTTCGGCCACCGCCTGAAGCCGCTTCATCTCCTTGGCCTGCTCGGCCTTGTCGGAGTGAGCCGCCACCAGCTCGGCACGGAGTTTCTGGACGACCTGGTCGACTTCGTCCTTCTTGTATCCGCGCAGTTCTGTGCTGAACGCGTCTTCTGCCGCCACCGCTGAGCTCCTTCAGACCATTGGCCGGATTGGGGGAGGGGAACCTTGGAAGTCTAACCGCGCCAGGTAGCCGCGCACCCCGCGATCTCGGCGGGCGCGTATCAGCCCGCTCCCACCGGGCTCCCAGACTTGCCCCGGGCTGTCCGGTAACCTGGAACGTCTTTGCCGGAGGAGTTCTTCTGTGCGTTTCGTCATCGCGATCGTTCTGTTCGTCGTCGCCCTCGTCACCATCGGGTACGGCATCGCTCAGCGCACCGTCCTGCGCGGCCCCGACACCTTCAGCACCGAGCTGACCACGGGCAGCGCGCCGATCACCGTCATCGACGGCGCTGCGATCAACGCCCTGCCGGGCACGCAGACCGTCGACATCGAGGGCCAGGGCGACATCTTCCTGGCCTACGGCCGCACCACCGACGTGCTGGCCTGGGTCGGCGACCTGGCCTACAACCACGTCACCTTCAACACCGAGACGCTGCAGCTCGACACCACCACGGTCGCGGGTGGCGGCACCTCGGGCACCGGCGAGACGGCGGCCCCCACGCCCGCTCCGTCCGGCAGCCCGTCAGCGAGCAGCACGGCTCCTGACCTGGTGCCGTTCAGCGGCGAGGTCCCCGACCCGCACGGTTCCGACCTCTGGGTGCAAGAGTTCGACGGTTCGGATCAGCTGATCCGCAAGATCAACGCCCCCGAAGACATCTCGCTCATCATCATGTCCGACGGCATCGACCCCGCACCGGCCGACCTGACGCTCACCTGGCCGCTCGACAATTCAGCGCCGCTGTCGGGGCCGCTGATCATCTCCGGCATCATCGCGATGCTCGCCGGCCTCGCCGCGTTCCTCTGGGCTCTCGTGCACGCCCGCCGGCGTCGCGGCCCCCGCCGCAAGCAGCCGCGGCTTCCCAAGGCGCCTCAGCCGAAGCGGCTGAAGCGTGCACCCCAGCGCAAGGCGCTGCCGGCGGGGCGCACCCAACTGGTGGCGGCATCCGGTTTGCTGCTCGCCCTGGCGCTGACCGGCTGCACCACCGGCGGCGGGGTGCTCGGGTCGGGACTTGCGCCCGCTCCGACTCCGGAGAGCACCGACGTCGCTGTCGCCAACAACCTCAAGCCCCCGGCCGTGACCGAGCAGCAGTTCGACCGCATCATCGGCAAGGTCGCTGAGACCGTCGCCGCCGCCGACGAGGCCAAAGACGCCACGCTCGCGGCGACCCGCCTCGACGGCCCCGCCCTGCTGTCGCGCACCGCGAACTACAAGATCACCAAAAAGGACAAGTCGCTGGCGGCGGTGACCCCGTTCCCGGCCGGCGATGTCGCTCTGGTGCTGCCGCAGCAGAACGACTCCTGGCCGCGTGCTGTCTTCGCGGTGGTCTACGACACCGATCCCAACAACGCCCCGTTGGCGATGATGCTGGTGCAGCAGTCGGCGCGCGACAACTACAAGGTGCACTACCTCGTCACCCTCGAGCCCGGTCTCACCGTGCCGAAGGTCGCTCCCGCCGAGATCGGCTCGGCCGCGCTTCCGACCGACAACGCGCTCGGTGTGCTGCCCCCGGCCCAGCTGGCCCAGTCCTACGGCGACATCCTGATCAACGGCGAGGACGCGCCCGACTTCGACAAGTTCGAGGCCGACACCGACACCCTGCGCACCGCCATCGGGTACGAGGCCAAGCAGAAGACGAAGAAGAAGCTGCCCGCCTCGGCGAAGATCGTGTTCACCAACGGCCCGAGCGCCGAGCCGCCGATCTCGTTCCCGACGAACGACGGCGGTCAGGTCGTCGCCGTCTCGCTGGATGATGTCGAGACGGTCACCCCGGTGGAGGCGGGTGCCGCGATCAACGCGACCCCGCTCGTGAAGGCGCTCACCGGCCTGTCCCTCAGCACCAAGGGGTTCGTCGCGGTCTACGGCGTGCAGCTGCTGTTCTATGTGCCGCCCGTGCAGGCCGCCTCCGATTCGGGTGCCAAGATCGAACTGCTCGGGTTCACCTCGGGTCTGATCAACGCCAAGCAGGGAGGCAAGTAGTGGCGCAGCCCGCCCAGCAGCCCGCGCCCAGCCTGCGCGGGGCCGTCGATCTGTCGTCTCTGGTGCGCAAGGCCAACGCTCCTCAGGCGCCTGCGGGCGCGGATGCCGGGGCCGCCTCAGGTGCGCCCGCGGGCGTGGTCTTCCCCGCGACCGACGCCACCTTCGAGAGCGTGCTGCAGCTGTCGAGCCGGGTCCCGGTCGTGGTGGAGTTCTACGCACCCGGCCTCGAGCCGGCGATGGGCCGGCTCGTCGAGAGCTACGCCGGGCGACTGGCACTGGTGACCGTCGACGGCCAAGCCAACCCGCAGCTGGCCCAGGCGTTCCAGGTGCGCGAGGTGCCGGCCGTGGCGGCCGTCATCGCGGGTCGCCCGGTGAACCT
>DATJFV010000077.1:0-21357 GCA_035495435.1 Pseudolysinimonas sp. | reverse complement strand
GCCGCGCACCTCGACCAGCGGCGGCGGGGTCGGGGTGTCGAGCCGTGCCGGGATGCCGGAGATCAACGCCACGTTCTCGGTCACATCCTCGCCGACCACCCCGTCGCCGCGAGTGGCGGCCGAGACGAGCGCCCCGTTCTCGTAGCGCAGGTTGAGGGCCAGGCCGTCGATCTTCAGCTCGCACAGGTAGTGCACCGGGCGCCCCGCGTCGCGCTCGACGCGCGACGCCCAGGCCAGGAACTCGTCGCGGCTGAACACGTTGTCGAGGCTGAGCATGCGTTCGGCGTGCCGCACAGGCGCGAACAGCGTCGAGTCGGCGCGGCCGCCCACCGTCTGGGTCGGGCTGTCCTGGCTCTGCAGCTCGGGGAACAACCGCTCGAGCTCTTCGAGCCGGCGCATCATGCGGTCGTACTCGTCATCGCTGGCGATCGCCGCCTCGCGCTCGTAGTACGCCTCGCGCAGCTCCAAGATGCGCGTGGTCAGTGCCGAAGCCTCGTCGCGGGCGGCCGCCAGATCGGGGGCGGTCTCGTCCGGAACCTGCTCGACCTCGGGGGCTTGGGATCCACGCGCCATGGGCTCAGTTTATGGACGACCCCTGACGCCGCAGCGAGGCTCCCAGCTCATCCGGCGTTCCAGGCGTCGACGAACGCGACCATCACATCCGCACCCACGTAGCCCGGATCGTGCAGCGCCGCGAGGCCGTTGACGATGTCGGCCTGGTACGAGCGGTAGATGACGGTGAAGTACCGCCGGTCGGTCGCACCCGAGGCGCGCAGGTCGGCGGCGGCTTTCGCGACATCCGGCGTGTTCGTACCCGACGCGTCGAGATAGACCGTGCCGAAACCCTGCCCGAGTGTCACCGACCCGAAGGCGTCGCTGGCCTCGTCGAGCGCGATCGCCTCACCGAGCAGACGGGGCAGCTGGTCGAGCGTTCCGGCGATCGAGACCGGGTCGCCCTCGAGGCCGATCGCGGCGAGCTCGGATGCGCGCGGCGCCGTCTGAACGAGCGTCACCAGGTCGGCGGTCGGCACCGTGTACCCCGTGATCGCAAGGGTGCCGTCGGGCCCGAGCGAGTAGCTGAGACCAGGAGGGACCGTGTCACCGTCGAAGACCTGGAGCACCTGCAGCAACGACGGGTCGCCGGGGCTGATCGCCGCGAAGTGCACGGTGCCGGCACCATCGTCGGCGGTGAGCTGCACCGGGAAGTCGCCCAGGCCCTGGTCGTCGAGCTCGGCGCGCAGCGACGCCGCGGCGCCGGCGAAGGGCGCCTCGATCGGCACGTCGAGGGTGAACCCCGAACACAGGTCGGCGGTCGCGCCGGGAAACTCATCGCGCGACACCAGGTCGGTGGCGAGCATCAGCACCGGCGCGGTGGGCTCGCACCCGGTCGGGCGGACGAACTCGAACGCGGACGTGTTCGGCTCGTCCTTCTCGATATCGGCCGCGCGGTCAGCGTCGGCCGCGGCAGCGTCGGCGAACGCCTCCAGCCGGAGTGCGCCGGGAAGCGACAGCAGAGCCTCGAGCACCGTGGGGGCATCGGCGCGGAGGGTACGGGCCCGCACCTCACCGTCGTGGACGATGCCGCTCAGCACCCCGTCGACCCCGCGCAGCGAGCGCCACAGACTCACCGTGCCGGCGGTGTCGTCGCCGACAGCGAGATCGAGGTCGTCGATTCCGAGCCAGAAGGCCACGTCGCCGTTCTGCGCCGCGTGGTCACGCACGGCGCCGATCAGCGTCGTGAGGGCGGAATCGGTGATGGCCGGGTCGAGTTCGCCGCGCACCAGGCCGCTACTCGACCAGGCGCCGGAGTGATCGGACAGCACCTCGGCCGACACGACCCCGGGCTGCACCGCCAGCCAGTCGCGAGCCGGATCGGGCACGTCCTGTCCGCACGCGGCGAGCGTCGCGACCGCCAGCGCCGCCGCCGCGGCAACGGCGAGCAGACGTCTCACGCGGGCACCGCACTGACCGTGCGGTCGATGGTGCACTGCCCCAGCACCCGGGTTCCGACGTACACCACCGCACTCTGCCCCGGAGCGACCCCGTCCAGCGGAGCCACCGGCTCGACCACCAGCTCGTCCCCCTCGACCCAGCAGCGCGCCGGAACAGGATCACCGTGCGCCCGCACCTGCACATCGCAGTCGAACGGGGTGTGCGGGTCGGCCGGCGGCTGCCCCGCCCAGGTGAACCGCGCACCGGACAGGCGCGACACGGCCAGCGCCTCGCGCGGGCCGACGACGACCTCGTTGGTCTTCGGACGCACCTCGAGCACGAACCGCGGCTTGCCGTCATCGCTCGGGTAGCCGATGTTGAGGCCGCGGCGCTGACCCACCGTGAACGCCGCCGCACCCTCGTGGGTGCCCAGGCGCCGCCCTGCGCGGTCGAGGATCGGACCGGGCTCGGCGCCGACCCGCTCGGCCAGCCAGCCCCGGGTGTCGCCGTCGGGGATGAAGCAGATGTCGTGGCTGTCGGGCTTCTGCGCCACGGTGAGGCCACGGGCGGCTGCCTCCGCGCGCACCTCATCCTTCGAGGGGGTGGCTCCGAGAGGGAACATCGCGTGCGCCAGCTGGTCGGCGGTGAGGACACCCAGCACGTAGGACTGATCCTTTGCCCAGGCGGCCGAGCGGTGCAGCTCACGATCGCCGGCATCGTCGGTCACGATGGTGGCGTAGTGGCCGGTGGCGACAGCGTCGAACCCGAGCGCGAGGGCCTTGTCGAGGAGGGCGGCGAACTTGATCCGCTCGTTGCAGCGCAGGCACGGGTTCGGGGTGCGGCCGGCGGCGTACTCCGCGACGAAATCGTCGACCACGTCGGCCGCGAAGCGCTCGGAGAAGTCCCACACATAGAACGGAATGCCGAGCAGGCTGGCCGCCCGGCGCGCGTCCATCGAGTCCTCGATGGTGCAGCATCCGCGCGCCCCGGTGCGCAGGGTGCCCGGGTTGCGGCTGAGCGCGAGGTGCACCCCCACCACATCGTGCCCCGCGTCGACGGCACGCGCGGCCGCCACGGCGCTGTCGACGCCACCGCTCATCGCTGCCAGAACTCGCACGTCTTAAGGCTACGTGATGCAGCGTCGCGGCCGCCGAGAGCTCAGCGCCCGGCCGACCGAGCCTCCCCCGCGAGCCCGGCAGCACGGGCCGACTCGACCGCGGCGGGAAGCGCGGCGAGCAGCCCATCGATCTCGTCGGCCGTCGTCTCCGGGCCGAGAGTGAATCGCAGGGCACCGCGGGCATCCGCCTCCGACACCCCCATCGCCAAGAGAACGTGCGACGCCTCGGGCACGCCGGCCTGGCAGGCAGACCCCGTCGATACGGCGAACCCCGCGACATCCAGCAGGTAGAGCAGCGAATCCCCCTCGCAGCCGGCGAAGGTGAAATGCGCGTTCCCGGGCAGGCGATCGACCGGGTCACCGCGCAGCGTCGCGCCGAGACCGAGATCGCGGATGCCGTGGATCAGCCGGTCGCGCAGGGCCGACAGATCGGGGTGCGGCACGCTCGCCGCGACCCCGAACGCTGCGGCCCCCGCGGCATCCTGGGTTCCGGAGCGCTGCGTCTGCTGATTGCCGCCGTGCAGCAGCGGCTCGATCGAGACCCCGCGACGCACCAGCAGCGCACCGACCCCCACCGGCCCGCCGATCTTGTGCGCCGAAACACTCAGCGCCGCCGCACCCGACGCGTGGAAATCGATCGGAACAGAGCCGTACGCCGCGATCGCATCCAGGTGCACGGGAACGCCGAAGCGGGCCGCGGCATCCACGATCTCCCGCACCGGTTGCATGGTGCCCACCTCGTTGTTGGCCCACAGCGCCGTGACCAGCGCCACCTCGTCGCCGCCGGTGGCCAGCGCCGCCTCCAACGCGTCCAGCCGGATGCGCCCGACCGAGTCCACCTCCACCCAGTCGAGGATCGCGCCCTCGTGCGCCGCCAGCCACTCGACACTGTCGATCGTGGCGTGGTGCTCCGCCATCGGAACCACGATCCTCGGCCGGCGTCGCGCCCAGAACAGCCCCTTGATCCCCAGATTGACCGCCTCGGTGCCGCCGCCGGTCAGCACCACCTCCACCGCATCCGCCCCCAGGGAAGCCGCGACCAGCTCACGCCCGCCCTCGAGCAGGGCGCTCGCCGCCTGCCCGGCCGTGTGGATCGACGACGGGTTGCCCACCTGCCCGAGCGCGCGGACGTACGCCTGCAGCACCTCGGGGCGCATCGGCGAGGTGGCCGCGTGATCCAGGTACACCGTCATCGGTCCTAACCTAGAACCCATGTCGTCCGAGGATCCGCTGCGCGACCTCGGCGTCCACCTCGGCCCCCGCGGAGGCGAGCTGCGCGTGTGGAGCGGCAGCGCCACCTCCATCGACCTGTGCATCTTCGACAGCACCGACCCCGCCGAAGTGTCCGTCACCATCCCCCTCCACCGCCACGCTCACGGCGTGTGGAGCACCGTGACCCGCGCCCTCGCCCCCGGCACCTACTACGCGCTGCGCGCCGACGGGCCGCACGGGCCCCACCACGCCTTCGACCCGACCCTCAACCTCATCGACCCCTACGCCCGTGGCCTCGCCCGCACACCCGACGGCGAATGGCGCGGCTACGTCCAAGACGGCTTCTTCGACTGGGGCGGCGTGCAGAAGCCCCGCATCGCGCTCGATCACACCGTCATCTACGAGGCGCACGTGCGCGGCCTCACCCGCCTGAACCCCGACATCCCCGACGAACTGCGCGGCACCTACGCCGGGCTCGCCCACCCCTCGACCATCGCCTACCTGAAAGACCTCGGGGTCACGACGGTCGAGCTGCTGCCCGTGCACCAGCACGTCAGCGAACGACGGCTGCAGGCGATGCGGCTCACCAACTACTGGGGCTACAACACCCTCAACTTCTTCACCCCCCACGCCGGCTACGCCACCCGCGCGGCCCAGTTCGGCGGAACGGGCGCGGTGCTGCGGGAGTTCAAGGGCATGGTGCGGCTGCTGCACGAAGCCGGCCTCGAGGTGATTCTCGACGTCGTCTACAACCACACCTCCGAAGAGAACCGCGACGGACCCACCACCAGCCTCCGCGGTCTCGACGACGCCCACTACTACCGTCACCTCGACAACGGCGACTACCTCGACGTGACCGGATGCGGCAACACCGTCGACTTCGCAACTCCCGCCGCCCAGCGGCTCGTCCTCGACTCCCTGCGCTACTGGTACGAGCACGTGCAGGTCGACGGGTTCCGCTTCGACCTCGCCGCCACCCTGGGACGCGACGCCGGCGCCGAATTCGATCCGCAGCATCCGTTGCTCACCGCGATCGTCGAGGACCCGCTGCTCGCCGACGCGAAGATGATCGCCGAACCGTGGGACGTCGGCGCCGGCGGATGGCAGGTGGGCGCCTTCCCGCAGGGCTGGTCGGAGTGGAACGACGGATTCCGCGACCGGGCCCGCAACTTCTGGCTGCGCGACATCGCCGCGGGGCGCGCCCACGGCATCCCCAGCGAAGGGATCGGGTCGCTCGCCCGGCGCCTCGCCGGATCGAACCACGTCTTCACCCTCGAGCGCGGACCGCTCGCCAGCGTCAACTTCATCACCGCGCACGACGGTTTCACCGCCGCCGACCTGGTCTCCTACGACACCAAGCACAACCTCAACAACGGCGAGCAGGGGCGCGACGGCTCCAACGACAACAAGAGCTTCAACCACGGTGTCGAAGGCGAAACCGCGGATGCCGGGGTACTGACCGTGCGGCGGCGTGCGATCCGCAACCTGCTGGGCACACTGCTGCTCAGTGCAGGGGTGCCCATGATCACCGCGGGCGACGAGTTCGGCCGCACCCAAGGGGGCAACAACAACGCGTACTGCCACGACGACCCGGTGACCTGGATGGCGTGGGACCGCGAGCCCTGGCAGCGCGACCTGTTCGCGGTGACCCGGCAGCTGATCCGGCTACGGCGCGACAACCCGGCGCTGCGTCCGGTGCGGTTCGGCCGGTTCGGCGAACACGTTCCCAGCGCCTCGCAGATGGACTGGTACAACAAGCAGGGCCTGTCGATGTCGCTCGAGGACTGGGACTCCCCCGCCGAACGAACGCTGCAATACCTGGCCGCGTCGACACCCGAGTTCGAGGAGTTCAACCGGATCCTGCTCGTCGTGCACGGGCTCGAGACGACCGTGACGGTCACCCTGCCCGAACATGAGGGCGTGAGCGGCTACACGCTGCTGTGGGACTCGTCGCACGATGATGCCGCCACGACGCTGCACGCACCCGGCGAGGAACTGGTGCTCGGACCGACCTCGATGCGGCTGTTCCGCGCCTCCTGACGTTTCCGCGCCTCGTGACGTTTCCGCGCCTCGTAAACTGACGCCATGTCGGATCCGAACGCCCTGCCCGCCGCCGGATGGTACCCGGACCCCGACGATGCGGCCTCGGACCGCTGGTGGAACGGGGTGTCGTGGTCGGATCAGCGACGCGGCCGCAACGCACCCACCGGGTGGGCGCCGGTCGCGGGGTCGGTGACCACGGCATCCGCGACGCCAGTGCCGCCAGTGCCCGTGCCGCCGGTGCCGCTGCCGCCGGTCGCGCCGTACCCGGCCGGCGCGACGCGCCCCGACCCGTACGCGGGCAACGCCGCGACCGCCGCGGCGGCGTACCCGGTGCCCGCCGTTTACGGTCCGACCGGCGACGGTGTCGGTGCACGCAACCCGCTCGCCGTCGGCGGGATGGTCACCTCGCTCGTGGCGCTGATGTGCAACTTCATCCTGTTCGGTGCGCCCGGGATCACCGGCGGCATCCTGTCGATCGTGGCGCTGCGGCGAGCGAACCGGCTGGCGCGCTCCGGCGTCACCACCGGCACCGGACGCGGCATGGCAATCGCCGGCATCGTGGCCGGCTTCACCGGGGCGCTGCTGTGGAACTGGTTCTACTTCGGCGTCATCCTGAACTTCTCGTGAGCGGCACCCCGGCCACGGTCGCCCTGCGGGCGGCCGGCATCGCGTTCACCGAGCATCCGTACGACCACGATCCGGCCCAGACCAACTACGGCATCGAAGCCGCGGCGGCACTCGGCCTCGACCCCGACCGGGTCTTCAAGACGCTGCTCGCGGATGTCGACGGGCGGCTGGTCGTGGGCATCGTTCCCGTCACCGGCAAGCTCGACCTGAAGCACCTCGCCGCAGCGATCGGCGGCAAGCGGGCGACCATGGCCGACCCCGCTATCGCCGAGCGGCGCACCGGCTACGTCGTCGGCGGTATCAGCCCGATCGGGCAGAAGACCGCCCATCCCACCGTCCTCGACGAGACCGCGGAACTCTGGGACACCGTGTTCGTCAGCGGGGGCCGGCGCGGCTTCGACATCGAGCTCGCGCCCGCGGACCTGGTGCGCATCACGAACGCGACCGTGGCCGACATCGCGGCCGGCTGACCTGCCGCACCCCGGCCCGGACCGCCCGCCGCGCCAGCCACCCGCCGCCCGCCCGGAAAGCCCGCCACCCGCCCGGATGAGGAACCTCGCCGCGGCGCGCCGCTCATTTCCCCGGAGCCACGGCGCGTCGCGCTCACGTTCCTCATCCGCGCCGCGCGCGGTGCTCGCCGCGAGTGTGCAGGATCCGCAGAAGTGACTCCACCTCGTGCCACCGGTGCACGACCTGTGCGTAGGTGAGCCGCACCACGTAGTATCCGAGAGCCGCGAGCCATGCGTCGCGCTCCCGGTCGCGGAGAAACTCGGCGTGCCCGGAGTGGAACTCAGACCCGTCGGTTTCCACGACCAGCCGCTGGCCGAGAAGAAAGTCGATGCGTCCGCCCGGCACGGGCACTTGGGTTCGCAGTCGGTATCCCGCGGCCCGAGCCCGGATGCGGAAGATCGTCTCCGTCCCGCTCTCGGCGCGCTCGTCCGCCTGATCGAGGACGCGGTGCCACCGCTCCCCCGGGAGCCGGCGCAGCTGCGGCAGGCTCACGAGCTTCCGATTGAGCGCCGAATCCACCGAGCACAGCGCCTCGAGGGCGGGCAGGCACGACGCCATCAGCGCGAGCGCCTGGTCGAGGGGTTGCCCTCCGCGGGGGTGGAGGTGCGACGTGCCCGCCCAGTGCACGGTGGTTCCCGGCTTCCGGTCGCGGGCGGCGGCGAGCCCCGTGTGCCGGGGTACCTCCACATGCAGGCCAGGGTCGGACAACATCCAGAGGCCATGGGCGGATGCGATGGTTGCGCATGCCGGACGGCCACCGACGCGATGGGCGGCCACCACATCCGGCGAGAGCCCGGGCAGACCGAGCCAGCCGATCCGCAGCCGCTGCAGCTCGCCGCGCTCGACTGCTCGTGCGAGCTGTGCCGGGGTGCACCCCGCCGACCGCAGCTCGCCCGTGCGGATGACGCCCCCAACCCGAGCGGCGACGGCGGCGGGATCCACGTGTCCACGATGCGGTGTGCCGTCCGTCGCCGGACTCGACCGGAGCAGCCCGTGGACGCATGGGCGCCTGCGGCACCTGGGGAGGACAAGACGCCCGCGCGCGGATGAGGAAGTCCCCACCGGCTCGCCGCTCAGTTCACCCCGTGGATCGGTGTGTCGCGCGAATCTCCTCATCCGCGCGAGTGGCCCGCGGGCACGCGGCGCACGCGGGCACGCGGCACCCGGGCACGCGGCGCACGCGGGCACGCGGCACCCGGGCACGCGGCACCCGGGCGCGCGGCCACGCGGGCGCGCACCGCCGCGCCACCTCACCCCACGGGAACGGCGACCAGCCCCAGCTCAGCCGACGATGCGAGCGACGCGTGACGCGGGACGACCCGCACCGTGTACCCGAAGCTGCCGGCGCGTTCGAACGACACCGACCCCGAGAACACGGCCGGATGCCCGAGCTCGCGCGACTCGAAGTGCAGCGGCTGGTGCTCGACCTCGCTGAGGGTGTCGCCGGAGTGGGCGCGGCCGTGCACCAGCTCGACCGCGACGTCGTCGGGGGTCAGTTCGCCGAGTTCGACGAACGCCCGCACCTGGAGGTGCTCGCCCACCAGCGGCGACGCGTCGACCCCGCCCGACTCGACGTGGGCGACGTGCACGGCCGGCCAGGCGGCGCGGACGCGGGCCTTCCAGGCGGCGAGGTCGCGGGCGGCGGCGTACGACGAGGTGCTCGCAGCACGCCCGGCATCGGCTGCCGGCAGGTAGAGCCGCTCGACGTACTCCCGCACCATGCGGTCGGCCGAGAGCTCGGGCGACAGGGTGGCGAGGGTGTGGCGGATGTTCGCCACCCACCGGGTGGGCACCCCCTCGGGGGTGCGGTCGTCGTAGAAACGCGGCGCGATCTGATGCTCGATGAGGTCGTACATCGAGTTCGCCTCGAGAGCGTCGCGCTCGGCCGCATCACCGGCGCTGTCGGCCGACGGGATCGCCCAGCCGTTCTGGTCGTCGTAGAACTCGGCCCACCAGCCGTCGAGGATCGACAGGTTGAGCGAGCCGTTGAGCGCCGCCTTCATGCCCGACGTGCCGCACGCCTCGAGCGGTCGCAGCGGGTTGTTCAGCCAGATGTCGCAGCCCGGGTAGAGCAGCTGCGCCATGCCGATGTCGTAGTTCGGCAGGAACACGATGCGCTGACGCACGTCGGGCTCCTGCGAGAACTCCACGAGGCGCTGGATCAGCTGCTTGCCCTGGTCGTCGGCGGGGTGCGACTTGCCGGCGATCACCAGCTGCACCGGGCGCTCCGGATGCGTCAGCAGCGCGCGCAGGCGCTCCGGGTCGTGCAGCATCAGGGTCAGTCGCTTGTAGGTGGGCACGCGGCGGGCGAAACCGATGGTCAGCACCTCGGGGTCGAGCAGCCCGCGGAACCAGGCCGGGTCGCCGATTCCGGGGTTGTTCTCGGCCCACGACGCCGACATCCGCGCGCGGGCATCGGTGACCAGCTGCTGACGCAGCCGTCCGCGCAGGGCCCAGAGCTCGGCATCCGTGACCTTGTCGCTCGACCAGTCGGCGGCGGTGGTGTCGGCGGTGCCGAGGCGCGATTCGGCGAGCGCCGCCACCTGCGGGTCGGTCCAGGTGGGTGCGTGCACGCCGTTGGTGACGGATGTGATGGGCACGTCGTCCGGGTCGAAACCCGGCCACAGCGCGCCGAACATGTGCCGTGAGACGTCGCCGTGCAGCTGCGAGACGCCGTTGGCACGCTGGGCGAGCCGCAGACCCATGACGGCCATGTTGAACACGGCCGGGTCGCCGCCTTCATAGTCTTCGGTGCCGAGCGCGAGCACATCGGCGACCGTGACGCCCGGCAGCAGGTTGGTGGAGAAGTAGCGCTCGATGAGCGTGGCATCGAAGCGGTCGATGCCGGCGGGCACGGGCGTGTGGGTGGTGAACACGGTGGAGGCGCGCACCGCCTCGAGGGCCTCGGCGAAGGTCAGGCCCTGACCGACCAGGTCGCTGATGCGGTCGAGCCCCTGGAAGCCCGCATGGCCCTCGTTGGTGTGGAACACCTCGGCCGCGGGGATGCCCGCGAGGTGGGTGTACAGCTTGACCGCCCGCGAGCCGCCGACCCCGAGCAGCAGCTCCTGCAGCAGGCGGTGCTCGCCACCGCCGCCGTAGAGGCGGTCGGTGACTCCGCGCAGTGCTTCGGAGTTCTCGGGCACGTCCGTGTCCAGCAGCAGCAGGGTGACGCGGCCGACCGACAGCTTCCACACCCGCGCGGTGAGACGCTCACCCCCGGGGAGGTCGAGTTCCACCGCCGCCGCCGTCCCGTCCGGAGTCCGCAGCACCGCCATCGGCAACCCGTCGGGATCCAGTACCGGGTAGCTCTCCTCCTGCCACCCGTCCCGCGAGATCGCCTGCCGGAAGTAGCCGGCGCGGTAGAAGAGACCGACTCCGACGATGGGAACACCGAGGTCGCTGGCGCTCTTGAGGTGGTCGCCGGCGAGGATCCCGAGGCCGCCGGAGTACTGGGGCAGTGCTGCGGCGATCCCGAACTCCGGGGAGAAGTAGGCGATGGTGCCCGCACTCGTCGCGTGGTCGAGCCCCTGGTACCACCGCGGACCGCTGAGGTAGGCGTGCAGGTCGTCGCGGAGGGCGTTGGCCCGTGCGACGAACGCCGCATCGTGCGCCAGTTCCTCGAGGCGCGACGGCGGAACCGCGCCGAGCAGGCCGATCGGGTCCTTGCCCTGCTCGTCCCAGAGTTCGGGTGCGACGTCGCGGAACAGTTCAAGCGTCGGCTGGTGCCACGACCAGCGCAGATTCGCGGCGAGCTCCTCCAGCGCGTTGAGGCGTTCGGGCAGGACGATGCGGACGGTGAACCGGCGGATTGCTTTCACCCGCTCCACCCTAGGAGGTCGGCGTTGCGTGCGGGTTACGCGCGATTCGATCCCGTGAGGGCAACGGCTGCCAGGACGGCCTGCCGTCGGCGCTCGGCATCCGCTGCTTCGCGCAGGACGCGCTCTGCCCGCTCCTCGCGCTCGAGCCGCTCGAGACGTGCCGCTTCCTCGCGGCGACGCCGGCGCCGCCGGTCGATCTGCCCCGACACCACCGACCATCCGGCGTAGAGGAACAGCAGGCCGGCCACGATGGGGATCACCACGGCGCGCATGTCTCCGTTGACGACGTTGTTGACCCAGCCGATGAAGGGCACTGAGTACCAGACGGCACCGCGCAGCTGAACGGCGGTGACCGGTTTGGCGTCGGGTTCGGAGTTGGCGTCGCCCTTGGTGATGAAGCTGGGGTCGCCACCCGGGAGGGTGGGGCTCTGGATCTCGATCACGCGGTGGGTGACGACCTCGTCCTCGCCCGAGTACAGCTGGTACGTGACGACGGTGCCGATCCGCACCTCTTCGGGGTCGATCGGCTTGACGACGACGAGGGTGCCGGGCGGCAGGCCGGGCTCCATCGAGCTGGTGAGGATCGTGTAGGGCGTCGATCCGCTGACCCACGGCACGGCGACCACCGCGGCGCCGAGCAGGGTGACGATGCCCAGCAGGCCGAAGCTGATGCCGAGCCCCAGGTAGTAGAGCAGTCCGCGCTCTTTGACGAGGCGGCGCCGTCCTCTCTTCTCGCTCATGCGTAGACCTCCTCGTGGTGTTCCGTGCGGCGCCATCTCCATGCAAGGAAACAGCCCAGTGCGATCGCGAGCAGGTAGCCCGCGATGTCGTACTCCTGCCAGAAGCGACCGGTGTTCGGGATGGTGTCGACACTCCGCACGGCGCCTTTGCCGCCGAGACCGGCGAGCGCGCCCGCGTCGGGGGTGGGCAGCGGCACGTTTCCGTCGGCGGCACCGGTGAGGTCGATCGTGCCGATGGTGCCGGGCGGGGTGCTGCCGGTGGGTCCGGGCCCGCCGCTCGGAGGGTCGACGGGTGTGACGGGCGGCATCGCGGTGCACCCGTCGGGGGCCGCGACGTCCGTGCTGGTGAGCACGACGGGGATGGTGAAAGCGCCGACCGATCCCTGGGATGCGGCGCCGTGCAGATTGCCGGCGAGGCTCAGTTCGAGGTCGATGCGCAGCGACCCTCCGGCGGGGAGGACGATTCCCGACACCAGCGAGATGCACGGATTCGCGGCGCTGAACGGGCGAACCGGCCCGACCGCGGAGGCCGAGCTCGCCTGCAGCCGAAGGGCTCCGCGCAGGGCCGGATCGGAGCTCGTCACATCGGAGAGCGCGAGCGCGAGGTTGCCCGGCTCGGTGGTGTTGTTGCGGACCCAGATCGTGCGGGTCGTGCTGGCGCCGGGCACGATTCGCGCGCCCCCGAAGATCGCCTGCGACAGGTGGTCCGAGAAGGTGACGCCGTCGCCGGACACCGTGACCGGCTCGGTCGAGGCCTGTGCGGATGCGGCGGGCGCGAGCACCAGAGCGCCCGCCGCGAGCGCCGCAGCCGCGATGAGGGAGACGGTGGAGAAGCGTCGCATGCTCAGCACCGCACGTAGTAGTAGCGACCGGCTCCGTTGGTGCGCGAGGTCGTCACCGAGTCGGTTGCGAGCACGTCCCCGTCGGAGTTGGTGATCCGGATGTCGTACCCGCCGGTCGAGGTGAACGGAGCACCGACCGGGGAGTCGAAAGCGAACGCCGTGCCGGATGTCGTGCCCAGGGTCGTCCAGGTCGAACCGCTGGCCGGCTTGGCCTCGATGGTCAGCACGCCAGCGGCGTAGTCGGTGGACCAGTCGTACTGCACCGACCGCCCCGAGCCGGTGCCCGTGTTGCTGCAGGTCAGACCGCTCAGCGGGATCACGGCGCGCTGCGTGAACGTGAACTTCTGGTCGGCCGCGCCCGTGCAGGTCACCTGCGTGGTGACACCGGTGCTCACCGCGGGCAGGCTGAGGCACAGGCCCGAGTAGCGGTTCACGAACTGGTACACGCCGGTCGCCACCACCTGCGGCTGCCATTGCTGCACGGTGCTTCCCGTGTCGGCGGTGCGCATGTCGACGGCCGAGCCGGATGCGGTGGAGGTGGCGGCGGCGACGCGCAGGTTGGTGGCGTGGCGGGGCTGGATGTCGCCGTATCCGTCACCGTCGGAATCGACGAAGCGGAAGTCCTGGTTGGTGTCGGAGTTGTTCTTGCAGCCGTAGGCGATGAGCGCCGACCCGTCGGCGGAACCGTAGCCGCTGACGTCCCAGCACCACGTCGACCCGGCGCGGATGATGTAGTTCCAGCTCCCGCCGCTCACGGATGCCAGCGGGTACAGGTACTGCGTCGAGATGGTGCTGGTCGCGGTCGCGCCGCCGGTGAAGCTGCCGATCCCGAGCTGCGCCGACAGCTGCGGTGTGAAGGTCAGAGCGCCCGATGCATCGTCTGCCGCCTGCCGGTCGGAGATGGTGTTGCGCAGGCAGTACACCTGGGATGCACCGGCGCCGAGCGGTGTGGTCACCGTGACCCCGGCTGACCATGTGCCCGAGGTCGCACCTGTCGGCGTCGCCGACGGGGTGCAGGCAGCGGCCGATGCAACGGGCCAGACGGTGAGCGTGGTGGCCGCGGCGAGGGCGCTGCTGCCCGACGCGCGGGTGAAGCTCGCGGTGAGCGTCGGGGTCTGCGTGCTGGTCGTGCTGGTGGTGTTGGTGATGGTGACGCTGCCGGTGCTGGTCAGTGCGACACCGCCTGTGGCGGCGATGGTCTCGTTGCCGAGGGTGGTGCTGCTCCAGCCGGTGGCGGTGGTCGACAGGGTGGCCGCTCCGACGCCGAGGGTGGCGGTGCCACTGGCCGACCAGTAGGCCCAGCTGCCGGCGGCACCGGCGACGACCGATAGTGTCACGATCGCCGCGATCACGGCGGCGCGCCAGGGGGTGCGGATGCGCTCGGTCACGGTACCTGCACCCCGTCCACGATGAGCGAGACGACCGGGCTGGTGCCCTGCACCGAGCTGGCCGCAGTCACCGGCAGCACCGCCTGGATGCACACGGTGGTGGCCGATCCGGTCGCGACGGCGGCGAGGTTGGTCGACGTGGTGGCCTGCACGGCGGTGGTCAGTTGCGTGGCCGGGCAGGCGCCGACGGCGACCCGGATCTCCCAGGCGATGGCGTTGGAGAGGCGCGTGGAGAGCTGCAGCGGGGTGTCACCGGTGTTGTTCACGGTGATGGTCTGCCCGACGATGTCGCCCGGAAGCATCCGGTTCCACGCGGTGCTGGTCAGCGTGAGGCTGCTCGACGGGGCACCCGCGCCCTGCTGCAGGGTGAGTGCGCTGCTGCCGGCGGTGATGGTCGAGCCGGCGGTGGTCGAGGCCGTGCTGTTGAGGTAGGCGAAAGAGCCGGCCGCAGTGCCGGCGGCGCCGAAGACGCCCAGCAGGATGGCGGCGGCGGTGGCCGCGATGCGACCGGGGGTGATCCGGATGCCCTGCCGGATACGCCGCAGCGCCGGCCGAGGGCCGGTCTCCCGCACGTGCCGCCCACGGCGGTTCGTGCGGATGCGCATGCGGGTCATCGCGGGATCCAATGCTCGGGATGCCGTCGGGGGACGGCAGATCGGACGGAAGCGGCGGAGGCCGGGGCTCTGGGCACGCCCGGCCTCCGCCGTGCGGCTTACGGAGCCGCGACCTGCGTCAGGGTGATCGCACCCTGCGTGAGGTTCACCGCGCCGCCCTTGGCGGCGTTGTCGACAGCGGCACCGAACGGCACGTTGATCGTCCAGGTGACGGTGACGGTGGATGCGGTGCCCGCGTTGGAGCTGACCTTGTAGACGCCCGAGGTGACGCCGGTCGCCACGACGGTGCCACCGGTGACGGACGAGACCGCGAACGCGGTGCTGCTCGACCCGTTGATCGCCGAGGCGAGCGCGGTGTCGGCGGAGCCGGCCGTGGCGGCGCTGACGGCGCCGTTCGTGCTGGAGATGGTGAAGAACAGGTCGTCACCGGTGCCGACGACGTTGAACGTCTGGGTGTACACGAGGCGGTTGCCCGGCACGACGCGCACGGCCGACAGGCTCGCCACCGCGGCGGGAGCGACGGTCTGCGTGCCCGCGTTGTTGTACATGGCCTTCGTCCACGAGCCGGCGTTCTGGGCGGTGATGCTCAGCGTGCCGGCGGTGATGGTGTTACTGCCGGATGCCGGTCCGGCAACGGCCGAGTCGTTCCAGTAGGCGAGCGAGCCCGCACCCCCCATGAGGAGGATGATGCCGGCGGCCCCGGCGACGGCGCCCTTGACGAGCTTGTTCATGAGGTGGTCCTTTCAGCGGCATCTTCGGGGATGCCCGCCTGCCGACGGCCGACGAGACCTGGGTACGGTCCGGCCGCCGACGATGAGGCGTATGTGGGTAGTGGCTGCGCGATGAGTCCGCACAGGAGGCTGGGATTCCTCGTCAACGACATTACGGTCCCCCATACTGCGGACAAAGGTGACGCCGTGCCCCACTCCGGGTGCCCACCCTAGTGGGGGCATGTTCCAAGGAATAGCAATCTGATCAGGCTTTTTCATGGCGTCAGCAAAAGAGCGCCGGGTTAACCCGCGATATTTCGGGGTACATGTTGCGCGTGTACCCCGATTGTCCACCATGTGGAGGGCACGCCTCCGAACCTCCTCCGAGGTCGGCGCAGCCGTGGTCGCCGCCGGGCACGGGACGATAACGTCGCACCGTGGCTATCCCGCACGAGGCGCGCATCGGACGCATCCCCATCCGCGAGGTCTGCCCCCGTCCGGCGGAAGAGGGCTGGCCCGCGAGGTCGTACGTCGGCGAGGTCGTCCCGTTCCGGGCGACGATCTTCCGCGAGGGGCACGGCGAGTTGTTCGGCGAGCTGATCCTGGCCGACCCCGCGGGACGCGAGACACGGCACCGGATGCGGCGGGAGGGCTCCGGATCGGACCGCTGGGTCGCCGAGGTTCCGGTCACCGCCACCGGCGACTGGAGCTTCCGCATCCGCGCCGCGTCGGACGACTGGGCGTCGTGGCTGCACATCGCCGACGTGAAGATCGAGGCGGCGCAGGACATCGAACTGGTCTTCGCGATGGGCGCCGCACTGCTGCGGCGCGGAGCGGGCGACGTCTTCACGCAGGCGGCGGCGGCCCTCGCGGACACGAAACTGACGCCCGCTGCCCGGCTGAAGGTCGCGCACGACGCACGCCTGGCATCCGCGATCGCCGCCGCACCGCTCATCTCGCTCGAAACACTCAGCCCCTCGCGTGTGCTGCGAGTCGAGCGCCGGGAGGCGGCGGTCGGAGCCTGGTACGAGTTCTTCCCGCGGTCGGAGGGCGCCAAGAAGGGGCGCGACGGCACGTGGACCTCCGGCACCTTCCGCACGGCGGCCAAACGCCTGCCCGCCGTCGCCGCGATGGGGTTCGACGTGATCTACCTCCCGCCGATCCACCCGATCGGGCGGCAGTTCCGCAAGGGCCCCAACAACTCCACCACGGCGGCGCCGGGCGACCCGGGGAGCCCCTGGGCGATCGGATCCACCGAGGGTGGCCACGACGCGATCCACCCCGACCTCGGCACCGAGACGGACTTCGCCTTCTTCGTGAAGCAGGCGCACGCGTCCGGGCTCGAGGTGGCACTCGACTTCGCCTTGCAGGCCGCACCCGACCACCCCTGGGTGACCGAGCATCCGGAGTGGTTCACGCAGCGACCGGACGGATCGATCGCCTACGCCGAGAACCCGCCGAAGAAATACCAGGACATCTATCCCATCAACTTCGACCGCGACCCCGAGGGCATCCGGGCAGAGGCGCTGCGCGTGCTGGAACTCTGGATCTCGCGCGGGGTCACGATCTTCCGGGTCGACAACCCGCACACCAAGCCACTGGACTTCTGGGAGTGGCTGCTCGCTCAGGTGCACGCCGCGCACCCCGAGGTGGTGTTCCTGGCCGAGGCGTTCACGCGGCCGGCCATGATGCAGGCCCTCGCCGCCGCCGGATTCCAGCAGTCGTACTCGTACTTCACCTGGCGCAACACCAAGCAAGAGCTCGAGGAGTTCTTCACCGAGATCGCCGGCGACTCGGCCGACTACTTCCACCCCAACCTGTTCGTCAACACCCCCGACATCCTCACCGAGTACCTGCAGTTCGGCGGTGTACCGGCCTACAAGGTGCGCGCAGCCCTGGCGGCGACGGCCTCGCCGCTCTGGGGCGTCTACGCCGGCTACGAGCTCTTCGAGCACGTCGCCCGGCCCGGCAGCGAAGAGAACATCGACAACGAGAAGTACGAGTACAAGCAGCGCGACTGGGCAGCGGCGGAGGCCGCCGGCACGTCGCTCGCGCCGTACCTCACCATGCTGAACGGCATCCGGCGCGCCCATCCGGCGTTGGCCCAGCTGCGCAACCTGCGGGTGCACTGGAGCGACGACGACGCGATCCTGGTGTACACCAAGTACCTCGCGGGCGAGTTCGCCGACGGCAACCCGGACGGCCTGATCGTGGTGGCCAACGTCGACCCGCATTCCACCCGCGAGACCACGGTGCATCTCGATCTCACCGCCCTCGGGCTCACCCCGGGCAGCAGCTTCGGCGTGCGCGAGCTGATCACCGGGCAGAGCTGGATCTGGACCGACTCCAACTACGTGAGACTCGACGCGTTCACCGAACCGGTGCACGTGCTCGCGGTCGACTACCGGAAGGCACCCTGACATGGCCGACGAGCAGCGACCCGCACCCGCCCGCCGCCAGCCCGCCCGTCGCAGCGCGCCGTCGGCGAACTCCCCCGCGGGCCGGTCCGCCGAGGTGGCGCTGCACCCCGACCACATCGCCGCTCTGGTCGAGGGCAGGCATCCCCGGCCGCACGACGCGCTCGGCCAGCACCCGGTCGACGACGACTGGGTGATCCGCGCGGTCAGGCCGCTGGCCACGAGCGTGACCGCGGTGCGGGCCGACGGTTCGCGCGTGCCGCTCGAGCACGTCGATCAGGGCCTCTGGCAGGGAATCGCACCTGGGCCGGGTCAGGCCTACGACCTCGAGGCGGCCTACGACGAAGCTCCCCCGTACCTCGCCGGGGACCCGTACCGCTTCGTGCCGAGCGTCGGCGAGATGGACCTCTACCTCTGGGGCGAGGGCCGGCACGAACAGCTCTGGCATGTACTGGGCGCCCATTACCGCCCGCACGAGGGCGTCGTCGGCACCAGCTTCTCCGTCTGGGCGCCGCACGCCCAGGCGGTGCGGGTGATCGGTGACTTCAACTCGTGGGACGGCACCCGCCACGCGATGCGTCGGCTCGACGACAACGGCGTCTGGGAACTGTTCATCCCCGGGCTGCATCCGGGCACCACCTACAAGTTCGAGCTGCTCACGCCGGCGGGCGAGTGGGTGAAACGCGCCGACCCGATGGCCCAGTTCACCCAGGTGCCGCCCGAGACCGCGTCGATCGTGGGGCAGAGCAGCTACGAGTGGACGGATGGCGACTGGATGGCGGCACGCGCCGCCCGCGACCCGCACAACGCGCCGATGAGCGTCTACGAGCTGCATGTGGGGTCGTGGCGGCCGGGGCTGGGGTACCGGGAGCTCGCCGACCAGCTGATCGAGTACCTCCGCGAACTCGGGTTCACCCACGTGGAGTTCTTGCCGCTGGCGGAGCACCCGTACGGGCCCAGCTGGGGCTATCAGGTCACCGGGTACTACGCCCCGACATCCCGATTCGGTCACCCGGACGACCTGAAGTACCTGATCGACCGGCTGCACGCCGCGGGAATCGGCGTGATCATGGACTGGGTGCCCGGGCACTTTCCCAAGGACGAGTGGGCGCTGGCGCGGTTCGACGGGCAGCCGCTCTACGAGCACTCCGACCCGCGGCTGGGCGAGCACCAGGACTGGGGCACGCTGATCTTCAACTTCGGCGACTCGCAGGTGCGCAACTTCCTCGTGGCGAATGCCCTCTACTGGCTCGAGGAGTTCCACATCGACGGCCTCCGGGTCGACGCGGTCGCGTCGATGCTGTACCTCGACTACTCCCGCAAGGACGGCGAGTGGCTGCCCAACCGGTTCGGCGGCCGCGAGAACCTGGAAGCGATCTCGTTCCTGCAGGAGACGAACGCCACCGCGTACAAGCGCAACCCCGGGATCGTGATGATCGCCGAGGAGTCCACCTCCTATCCGGGGGTGACGCGCCCCTCGGATGCCGGCGGGCTCGGCTTCGGCCTGAAATGGAACATGGGGTGGATGCACGACTCGCTGCAGTACATCCATGAGAACCCGATGTGGCGCAGCCACCACCACAACGACATCACGTTCTCGTTCGTGTACGCGTTCAGCGAGAACTTCCTGCTGCCGATCTCGCACGACGAAGTGGTGCACGGCAAAGGCTCGCTGCTGGCCAAGATGCCCGGGGATCAGTGGCAGAAGCTCGCGAACGTGCGCGTGTACCTGGCCTACATGTGGGCTCACCCGGGCAAGCAGCTGCTGTTCATGGGGTCGGAGTTCGGCCAGCCGTCGGAGTGGAGCGAGCAGCGCGCCCTGGACTGGTGGATCCTCGATCAGCCGGCGCACCAGGGCCTGCAGCGCCTGGTGGGACAGCTCAACCGGGTCTACGCCGAGCAGCCGGCGCTCTGGGAGCAGGACAACACCGACCGCGGGTTCGAACTGCTCGCCTCCGACCCGGAGAACAACGTGCTGGCGTTCCTGCGCTGGTCGGCTGGAGGCGAGGCGATCGCCTGTGTGCTCAACTTCGGCGGCAATCCGGTCGGTCCGTATCGCATCGGTCTTCCGTTCGCCGGCACCTGGGCGGAGGTCGTGAACACCGACGCCGAGGAGTACGGCGGCTCGGGCGTGGGCAACTTCGGGGCGGTGCAGGCGACCGCTGACGAATGGCAGGGCCGCCCCGCCTCTGCCGAGCTGACCCTGCCGCCGCTCGCCGCGTTGTGGCTCAAGGGCTCGCCTGAACGCTAGGTGAACCGCTCCCGGACGGTGGCTGGGCGCTGGTAGCGTGTGGGCATCGTCTGAAAGGAGCCATCGTGGCTGAAAGCAAGGGACTTTTCGGCAACCTCTTCGGCAAGAAGGAAGAGGCCAAGCCGAAGGAGGCCGCCAAGCCGACGGCGGCCGATCTCGCGAAAGAGAAGCAGGCCAAGGAGGCGGAGGCCGCCGCCGCGAAGGCGAAGGCCGCGCTCGACGCCGCCAAGGCTGAGGAGGCGGCACGCAAGGCGGCCCTTCCGAAGCTGAAGGTCGACGGCAACTGGGGTGCGGCGACCACGGCCGCGATCCAGAAGGTGCTCGGCACCAAGGTCGGCGGCGCCTGGATCAACAACACCGACGCGAAGGCGCTGCAGAAGAAGCTGGGTGTCAAGGCCGACGGGCTGTTCGGCACCGAGAGCAACAAGGCCCTGCAGAAGTACCTGAAGGTCACGGCCGACGGCGTCTTCGGGCCGAACTCGGTGAAGGCGCTGCAGAAGGCGCTCAACGCGGGCACGTTCTTCCCGGCAGAGACCAAGAAGGCCGCCCCGGCGGCCAAGAAGGGTCTCTGACCTCTCACCTCGACGCGGGGCGGTCCGGAAGGATCGCCCCGTTTCGTGTGCGGCGCGTCAGTAGAGCAGCGCGGTGAGCCGCCGGCGGGCGTCGAGGACGCGCGGGTCCTCGGGTCCCGCGATCTCGAAATACTCCAGAAGCCGGGTGCGCACCGCGTCACGACCCTGCGGGTCAAGCGACACGAAGATGTCGAGCAGACGGGCGAACGCGTCGTCCAGATGCCCGCCGCTGATATCGAGGTCGGCGACCGCGAGCTGGGCGGCCACACTGTCGGGCGCGGATGCCGCGGCCGACCGGATGTCGGCCGCGTTGGCGCCCTCGAGACGCTGCAGCAGCGAGACCTGAGCCAGGCCCGCCACCGCCAGCGCGTCGCGCGGGTTCTCGGTGATCGCCTTCTTGTACTCCGTGATCGCGGCGGCGAGGTCGCCGCGCTCGATCGCGTCGTACGCCTCCTGGTGGTGCGGCGGAAGGGGCTCCTGCACGGGTTCCGGCTGCTCGTCCCCCTCCGCGGCCGTCGCCGCACCCGTCTCGAGGGTGCCGGTCACGCCGTTCTGTGCGGCGAG
>DATJFV010000076.1:0-30810 GCA_035495435.1 Pseudolysinimonas sp. | reverse complement strand
GCGTGCGGCGAGCCTGCCAGGGCCGCCCCGTCGACGAGGACGCGCTCGCCCAGCTCGCCCAAGCCGTCGAGGAGGCGATCCGTGCCACCGGCGTGGCCGAGGTGCCCAGTGACGAGGTCGGGCTCGCGATCCTCGGGCCGCTGCGCCAGCTCGATGAGGTCGCCTACCTGCGCTTCGCGAGTGTGTACCAGGGATTCGATTCGCTCGACGACTTCGAGCAGGCGATCACGCTGCTGCGCGTCGAGCACGCGACCGAGCAGGCCGAGACGTCCGAGGCGGGCGACACGCGCTCCTAGTCCGCGCCGGTAGCCTGGTGGCGATGTACGGACTCCTCTTCCGCGCCGTCCTGTCCCGTTTCGATCCCGAGACCGCGCATCATCTCGCGATGGCGGTGATCCGGGCGCTGCCGATCGTCGGACCGCTGGTCGCCGCCGCAACACGCCCCGATCCGGGCCTGCTGGTGCGGACGCTCGGCACCACGTTCCCCTCGCCCTTCGGCGTGGCGGCCGGTTTCGACAAGGACGCGCGCGCGATCGCCGGCCTCGGCATCCTGGGCTTCGGTCATGTCGAGATCGGCACGGTGACCGCCCTCGCCCAGCCGGGCAACCCGCGGCCGCGTCTGTTCCGCCTGATCCCCGATCGCGCCGTCATCAACCGGATGGGTTTCAACAACGGCGGGGCGGATGCGGTGGCGCCCCGCCTGCGTCGTGCCGCGTCCCGGCGCCGACGCCCCGTGATCGGGGTGAACATCGGCAAGTCGCGGGTCGTCGAGGTCGACGACGCGATCCCCGATTACCTGGCAAGCACCCGGACGCTGGCGCAGCACGCCGACTATCTCGTGGTGAACGTCAGTTCGCCGAATACGCCGGGTTTGCGGGGTCTGCAGGAGCTGGACCGCCTGGCGCCGCTGCTGGAGGCGGTGCGCGACGCGGCGGCCGGGGTCCCGGTGCTGGTGAAGATCGCCCCCGATCTCAGCGACGACGAGGCCCGCCGGATCGCCGCCCTGGTGGTGCGGCTGGGCCTGTCGGGCATCGTCGCCACCAACACGACGCTGTCGCGCGCGGGTCTGCGCACCGACCCGGCGGTGGTGGAGGCAGCCGGAGCCGGCGGGCTCTCGGGTGCTCCGCTCGCGGGCCGGTCGCTGGAACTGCTGCGGGTGCTGCGCGCCGCCGTCCCGCCCGGGATGTGCATCATCTCGGTGGGCGGCGTGGAGACCGGTGCGGACGTCTCGGCCCGGCTCGCGGCCGGCGCCACCCTCGTGCAGGGCTACACCGCTTTCCTGTACCGCGGACCGCTCTGGGCGCGCGAGATCAACCGCCACTTGGCCGCGGAACGCCGCGCGCGCCGCACTCCGCCCGTCGCGTAGGCGGGGCTCAGGAGGGGAACTGGCCCCGCTTCACCTGGGGCTTGGGAAGCCGCAGCACGCGCATCTGGATCATGCGCATGAACGCGTACCAGCGCACGCCCCGCTCGACCTTGTCGGCGCCGAACTTCGCGGCCAGCTTGCGTCGCAACAGGAAGCCCACGACCAGGCCCTCGACGATGAGAATGGCGATGACGGCCCAGATCCCCAGCAGCACGTAGGCGGCGATCGACTCGAAGAAGTAGCTCAGGATGGTGAGCAGCAGGAGCGGCAGGAGGAACTCGCCGAGACTCCACCGCGCGTCGATGTAGTCGCGCACGTAGCGCTTCTGCGGACCCTTGTCGCGCTGGGGCAGGTAACGCTCTTCGCCGTTGGCCATGCCGATGCGCTGGCGCTCCCGCGCCTCGTTGGTCTGTGCGCGCGACTGCTTCGCGGCGAGACGCCGATCGGTGGGGACCAGGGGGCGCTTACGTGCCGCCTCCTGCTCTTTGCGGGTGGGGGTGGCGCGACCCTTGGTGGAGGCCGACACGGCGTCGTCGGCGGCGGGCTCGGGGCGGGCGGACTTTGCCATGACAGGATTCTCCCATGGCAACGCAGTCTCCTCACGCCCGCGAATTGACCGATGCGGTTCAGGCCGGCCTCCCGGCCGCGATCGCCGACCTTTCCGACCTGGTCCGCATCCCGTCCGTCTCCTGGGACGACTTCGATCACGATCACGTGATCGCGAGCGCCGAGAAGGTGGCCGATCTCGCCCGGGCAACTGGCGTGTTCGACGAGGTCGAGATCGTGCGGTTGCCGATCTCCGAGGGCGGACCGCTCGGGTTGCCGGCGGTCATCGCGACTCGCGCCGCCCGGAATGGTCGCCCCACGGTCCTGCTCTACGCGCACCACGACGTGCAGCCGCCGGGGGAGGACGAGGACTGGGAGTCGAAGCCGTACGAGCCGACGCTCCGCGGCGAGCGGCTCTACGGTCGCGGCAGCGCCGACGACAAGGCGGGGGTGATGGCCCACATCGGTGCCATCCGCGCGCTGCTCACCGTGGCATCCGACCCCGATGTGGGCATCGTGCTGTTCGCCGAGGGCGAGGAGGAGTTCGGCTCGCGATCGCTCCCCGCGATTCTCGAGCGCTACCACGACAAGCTCGCCGCCGACGTGATCGTCGTCGCGGACTCCGGAAACTGGGATCTCGAGACGCCGGCGCTGACCGTCGGCCTGCGCGGAGCCGTCGCCTTCAACCTGCGCATCTCGACGCTCGATCACGCCTCGCACTCCGGCCAGTTCGGCGGCGCCGTGCCCGACGCGATGCTCGCCGCTGTGCGGTTGTGCGCCACGTTCTGGAACGCCGACGGGTCGGTCGCCGTGAAGGGTCTGCGCAGCCACGACGCCGACACGCCCGACTACGACGAGGCGCAACTGCGTGCTGAGACGGGGTTGCTCGAGGGGGTCGAGCCGATCGGCTCGGGAGACCTGTTGTCGCGCACCTGGTACCAGCCGTCGATCACGGTGACCGGCATCGATGCCCCGAGCGTGCGCAACGCATCCAACACCCTGGTGCCGAGCGTGCGGCTTCGGGTCAGCGCCCGCGTCGCTCCGGGGCAGACCTGGCAGGAGTACTACGACGCCCTCGAGGCGCACATCGCCGAGCACATCCCGTTCGGTGCACAGTGGCAGATCGAGGACCTCGACTCGGGTCAGCCGTTCCTCGTCGACACCAGCGGCTGGGCCGCAGGCGAGGCGCTGGATGCGATGGCCGAGGCATTCGGGCATGAACCGGTGCTGATGGGGTCGGGCGGCTCGATCCCGTTCATCGCCGACCTCGTGGAGCGGTACCCCGCCGCGCAGATCCTGATCACCGGAGTCGAAGACCCGGACGCGCGAGCGCACAGCCCGAACGAGTCCCTGCACCTGCCCACGTTCCAGCACGCGATCCTCTCGGAGGCGCTGCTCCTGGCACGCTTGGATGCACGGGCATAGCGAGCCCGGACGACGTACAATCGCTGACATGACAGACACCGCCCTGGCCACGCACGAGGTCGCCCTCACCGACACCGCAGCCGACAAGGTGCGCCGGTTGCTCGAGCAGGAGGGGCGCGATGATCTGCGCCTGCGCGTGGCGGTACAGCCGGGCGGATGCTCCGGTCTCATCTACCAGCTCTACTTCGACGAGCGCCTGCTCGATGGCGACGCCACGCGTGACTTCGACGGCGTGGAGGTCGTCGTCGACAAGATGAGCGTGCCGTACCTCATCGGAGCGACCATCGATTTCGAGGACACCATCCAGAAGCAGGGCTTCACCATCGACAATCCCAACGCCCAGGGCTCATGCGCGTGCGGGGATTCGTTCCACTAGAGCGACACACACGTTCTCGAGGGCGCCGACCGGCTGGTCGGCGCCCTTCGTGGTTATAGACTCGAAGGCGAACCAGCTCCGTTTCGTTGAGAGGCTTTCTGTGCGTCCCAAGCACCGCTCCCGGTTGGCCAAGTGGGCTGTCGTCCCGATCGGCGCCGCCGTCTCGATCGTGCTGGCGGGGTGCACCCAGCAGCAGTTGCAGGGGTTCCTGCCCGGCGATCCCCAGACCACCGACCACACCGGCACCATCATCGGCCTGTGGACGACGTCCTGGATCGTCCTGCTCGCCGTGGGTCTCGTCACATGGGGGCTGATCATCTGGGCCGCCGTCGCCTATCGCCGGCGCAAGGGTCAGACCGGCCTGCCGGTTCAGCTGCGCTACAACCTGCCGATCGAGATCTTCTACACGATCGTGCCGCTGATCCTGGTTCTGGGATTCTTCGCCTTCACGGCACGCGACCAGGCGCAGATCGAGGCGAACAACGACCCCGAGGTGCACATTCAGGTCTACGGCAAGCGCTGGGCCTGGGACTTCAACTACGTCGACTCCAACGTCTACTCGCCCGGCATCCAGGCGCAAGAGCTTGAGAACGAGCCCGGTGGCGTCAAAGAGGACGAGCTGCCGGTGTTGTACCTGCCGGTCGGCAAGCGCATCGAGATCAACGTCGAGTCGCGCGACGTCATCCACTCTTTCTGGATTCTGGACTTCCTCTACAAGAAGGACATGATCCCGGCGAAGTCCAACTACATGTACTTCGTGCCGCTCAAGGAGGGCACCTACCACGGCAAGTGCGCTGAGCTCTGCGGCGAGTACCACTCGCTCATGCTCTTCACCGTGAAGGTGGTCTCCGAGGCGGAGTACGAGCAGCACATGGCCGAACTGAAGGCGGCAGGCTACGTCGGCCAGCTCGGGCCCGAGTACAACACCAACACCAACCTGCCGGGGAACGGCGCCGGACAGGACAGCGACCCCGCTGATGCCTCCGCCACTGAGGAGAACGGCAAGTGAGTACCGCAACAGCTCCCGCCCCGTCGACGAGCCGCACCTTCGGCACGCCGACGGTCGAGCGCAAGGGCAACGTGTTCGTCAAGTGGATCACCACCACCGACCACAAGACGATCGGGTATCTGTACCTGATCAGCTCGTTCCTGTTCTTCCTCATCGGCGGCGTGATGGCGCTCGTGATCCGCGCGCAGCTGTTCGAGCCGGGACTCAAGCTGGTGCCGACCGGTGAGGCGTACAACCAGCTGTTCACCATGCACGGCACGATCATGCTGCTGCTGTTCGCAACCCCGCTGTTCGCCGGGTTCGCCAACGTGGCGATGCCGCTGCAGATCGGCGCGCCGGATGTCGCGTTCCCGCGGCTGAACGCCTTCGCGTACTGGCTCTACCTCTTCGGCGGGCTCATCGCCTCGGCCGGCTTCTTCACCCCGCAGGGTGCCGCATCGTTCGGCTGGTTCGCATACGCGCCGCTGTCCAACACCACGTTCACACCCGGTGTGGGCGGCAACCTGTGGGTCTTCGGCCTCGGCCTGGCCGGTTTCGGCACCATCCTCGGCGCGGTGAACTTCATCACGACGATCATCACCATGCGCGCACCCGGCATGACGATGTTCCGCATGCCGATCTTCACCTGGAACACCCTGGTCACCTCGATCCTGGTGCTCCTCGCCTTCCCGGTGCTGGCGGCGGGGTTGTTCGCGCTGGGCGCCGATCGCGTATTCGGGGCGCACCTGCTCGACCCAGCAAACGGCGGTGCCATTCTGTGGCAGCACCTGTTCTGGTTCTTCGGTCACCCCGAGGTCTACATCATCGCGCTGCCGTTCTTCGGCATCATCAGCGAGGTGCTGCCGGTGTTCAGCCGGAAGCCCATCTTCGGGTACAAGACCCTCGTCTACGCGACGATCGCCATCGCAGCCCTGTCCGTGACGGTCTGGGCGCACCACATGTACGTCACCGGTTCGGTGCTGTTGCCCTTCTTCGCCCTGCTCACGATGCTGATCGCGGTGCCGACCGGCGTGAAGATCTTCAACTGGGTCGGCACGATGTGGCGCGGATCCGTGACGTTCGAGACCCCGATGCTGTGGGCGATCGGGTTCCTGATCACCTTCACCTTCGGCGGCCTGACCGGTGTCATCCTCGCCAGCCCGCCGCTCGACTTCCATGTCTCCGACACCTACTTCGTCGTGGCGCACTTCCACTATGTGGTGTTCGGCACCGTCGTGTTCGCCATGTTCAGCGGCTTCTACTTCTGGTGGCCGAAGTGGACGGGCAAGATGCTCAACGAGACCCTCGGCAAGTGGCACTTCTGGCTGCTGTTCATCGGGTTCCACATGACGTTCCTCATCCAGCACTGGATCGGCGTGATGGGCATGCCGCGTCGCTACTGGAGCTACCTGCCCACAGACGGGGTCACCTGGATGAATCAGGTCTCCACGATCGGCGCCATGATCCTCGGCGTCTCGATGCTGCCGTTCCTGCTGAACGTGTGGATCACCGCGCGCCGTGGTGTGCGCGTCACGGTCGATGACCCGTGGGGCAACGCGCGGTCGCTCGAGTGGGCGACCTCATGCCCGCCTCCGCGCCACAACTTCACCTCGATTCCGCGCATCCGATCGGAGTCGCCGGCATTCGACCTGCATCACCCCGAGCTGACTGCTCAGATCGGCGTCGGTCCGCTGAAGGATGCGCCCGATCGCCCGGTCCTCGACGTCGCGGATGGGAAGGTCAAGTAGATGCGCGTCAACGCCAACATCTTCTGGATCCTGGCGGGGTTCTTCTTCCTCGCCGACGCGATCTACATCGTCTGGCACCTGTTGGAGTATCAGAACGTCACCATCGAGGCCCAGCCGCCGCAGACACCCGTCGAATGGGTGGGTGCCGTTGCGATCGGCCTGTCCGGCATGCTCAGCGTGCTGATCGCCTTCTACGTCTCGGCGGCGCGACGCTCGCAGGGTGGCGAACTGCCCGAGGATCGCCTCGACGCGGACATCGACGACGGCGACCCGGAGATCGGATACTTCAGCCCGTGGAGCTGGTGGCCGATGGTGCTCGCGCTGGGGGCGGGGCTCGTGTTCCTCGGAATCGCCGTCGGCGTCTGGATCTCGTTCATCGGTGTGCCCCTGGCGGTCGTGGCGCTCATCGGCTGGTACTTCGAGTACTACCGCAACAACTTCGCGCGCTGAGCATGGCCGGCCAGATCCGCGAGGCCCGGCCGGGCGACGAAGAGGGCCTGTACGCCCTCGTTGCACAGCTGGGTCATGCGCTGCCACCGGTTCGTGACGCGTTCGACACGACGATCGCGTCCTACTTCGCGGGCGAACACCCCAGTGTGTTCCTGCTCGTCGTCGACGATGGGGGAGCCCTTCAGGGATACGCCCTCACCACAATCGTGCCCCTGCTGGCAACGAACGGGCCATCGGCCCAGCTTCAAGAGATCGTGGTCGATGCTGACGCACGTGGCCACGACTACGGGACGCAGTTGGTGCGAGCGGTCGAGGCCGAGTGCGAGCGCCGCGGCGTGACGCAGCTGACCGTCGCCAGCCGGCGCGCTGGCGGCTTCTACGACCGGCTCGGCTTCCACGAGAGCGCAGAGTACATGCGCCGCTTCTTCTGAACCGAGAGCGTTTGGCTGAGAGCGCCGTTCCGAACCTGCCGTCCCGTGACTTCGGTGACACGGCCGCCTTCTACGGTGCATTCGGATTTGACGTGGTGCACCGGGATGACGGGTGGCTGGTCCTTCGCCGCGGAGGCCTTCGGCTGGAGTTCTTCCCCTTTCCTGATCTCGTGCCCGAGGAGAGCTCCTTCATGTGCAGCCTGCGGGTCGATGATGTCGACGAACTGTACCGACAGATCAGGCACGCAGGGATCGTTGAAAGCTCCGTCGGAGCACCGCGGCTGCACCCCGTTCGAATGCAGCCGTGGGGCCAACGGGCAGGGTTCCTCATCGATCCCGATGGCACACAGTTGCACCTCGTCGAGAATCTCGCCTGACGCGCTCTCTGCGGCTGTCTGAACAGAGGATGGGACCGCCGGCGGGCCGGTCCCCTCCCTGGGTGCGCGAAAGGCGGGGCCGCGCTCACGCGCCTGCCCCGCCTTTGCGGTCGCTGCTAGTGGTGGGAGCCGTGCTTCGCGGCCTCAAGCTCGGTGCGCGTCACCGGGGCGATCCGGTCCTCGAAGAACCAGTTCGACAGCCGGGAGCGCACGCGCTGACGCACCGTGATCTTGCCCTGCGCGTTCGGACGCAGCATGAGCGGCTTGTAGTCCTCGAAGTCGATCAGCTTCCAGCGCTCGTAGTCCGACAGCTGCTCGTGGACCTCGATGTACTCGCCGCCCGGCAGGCGCACGATGCGTGCTGACTCGAAGCCGTGCAGCGCGATCTCACGGTCCTTCTTCTGCAGCCCGATGCAGATGCGGTGTGCGACCACGTAGGCGATGATCGGACCCAGGATGAGCAGCGCCTGGCAGGCGTGGATCACGCTCTCGATCGACAGCTTGAAGTGCGTCGCGATGAGGTCGGACCCGGCCGCCGCCCACAACGCGGCGTAGAACGTCACTCCAGCCGCACCGATCGCGGTGCGACGCGGAGCGTTGCGGGGCCGCTGCGTCATGTGGTGCTCGCGCTGGTCGCCGGTGATCCAGCCCTCGATGAAGGGGTAGATCGCGACGAGCAGCAGGAAGATGCCCAGCACCGCGATCGGGAGCAGGATGTTGAGCGAGACCGTGAAGCCCCACAACTCGAACTCCAGCCCCGGCGGAACCAGGCGCAGCGCGCCATCCGCAAAGCCGATGTACCAGTCGGGCTGGGTTCCGGCCGACACGGGGGAGGGGTCGTAGGGACCGTAGGCCCAGATCGGGTTGATGGTGACGAGCGACGCGGTCAGCGCCAGCACACCGAAGATGATGAAGAAGAACCCGCCTGCCTTCGCCGCGAACACCGGCATGATCGGAACACCGACCACGTTGCCCTCGGTGCGCCCCGGGCCGGCGAACTGGGTGTGCTTGTTCACCACGAGGAGCACCAGGTGCACGCCGATCGCGGCCGCGAGGATCGCGGGCAGCAGCAGGATGTGCACGCTGTAGAAGATGCCGACGACCTGGGTTCCGGGGAATTCGCCACCGAAAATCAGGTTGGACAGCCAGGTGCCGACGATCGGCACGCCCTTGATCATCCCGTCGATGATGCGCAGGCCGTTGCCGGAGAGCAGGTCGTCGGGGAGTGAGTACCCCGTGAAGCCCTCGGCCATGGCCAGGACGAACATCACGAAGCCGATCAGCCAGTTCAGCTCACGCGGCTTGCGGAACGCTCCGGTGAAGAACACCCGCAGCATGTGGAGGCCGATCGAGGCCACGAACAGCAGGGCTGCCCAGTGGTGGATCTGGCGCATCAGCAGGCCGCCGCGGATGTCGAAGGTGATGTCGAGCGTCGAGGCGTAGGCCGCGGACATCTCGAGCCCCTTCAGCGGGACGTAGGAGCCGTCGTAGACGACCTCAGCCATCGAGGCCTGGAAGAAGAACGTCAGGAAGGTCCCGGAGAGCAGGATGACGACGAAGCTGTAGAGCGCCACCTCGCCGAGCATGAACGACCAGTGGTCGGGGAAGATCTTGCGCCCCAGCTCGCGCACCAGGCCGGAGATGCTGGTGCGCTCGTCGACGTAGTTGGCCGCCCAGTTGGTGAAGCGCATGCCCGCGTTCGGCGGGACCGCCTGCTCATCCTCTGTGGAGATGCGCGGGCCTTCGTTGCGCGGGGTGGTCTTGGTGGCTTCGACGGTCACAGCGAGCGCTCCCAGAAGCTTGGGCCGACGGGTTCGTGGAAGTCGCTCTGAGCGACCAGGTACCCTTCGGCGTCGACGGAGATGGGCAGTTGCGGCAGCGGGCGCTTGGCGGGACCGAAGATGACGGCCGCTTCACGGGTGATGTCGAACTGCGACTGGTGGCAGGGGCACAGCAGGTGATGGGTCTGCTGCTCGTAGAGGGCGACAGGGCAGCCCACGTGGGTGCAGATCTTGGAGTAGGCCACGATGCCCTGGTAGTTCCAGTCCTCACGACCGGGGCTGACGTGCAGGTCCTCTTCCTTCAGGCGCATGAGCAGAACCGCGGCCTTCGCCTTCTCCTCGAGCCGGTCCTCGGCCTCGTTGAGCCCCTCAGGGATGACGTGGAAGACGGAGCCCAGGGTGACATCCGAAACCTTGATCGGGGTGCCATCGGGGTCGCGGGTCAGGCGCATTCCCTTCTCCCAGAAGGTGTGCTTCAGACGCGCCACCGGGTCGCCGGCCGGGGCGAGGTCGCGGAACAGCACAACCGCGGGAAGAGGGGTCACGACCAGCGCACCGATCAGCGAGTTGCGGATCAGCTTGCGGCGGGTAAAACCCGACTCCTTGTTGCCCAGCTGGAAGACCTCGACGGCCTTCTCGCGCGTCTCCTCGCTGCCCCGCGTGGGGTGGCGCGACTCGGTCATGTCGTGCCCGTCCATGAGGGACTTCGACCAGTGCACCGCTCCGAAGCCGATGCCGAACAGACCGAGCGTGATGCCGAGGCCGAGGAACATGTTGTTCAGGCGCACCGTCGAGACATCGCCGGGCACGATCGGGAAGACGATGTACGCCACGATCGCGAACACGCTGCCGACGATCGAGGCCCAGAACATCCACGCGACGCGACGTTCGTTCGCGCGCTCCTTGGCGGGATCGAGATCGGAGACGCGCGGCCGGTACGGCGGGAACCCGGGGTTCTCGACCGCATCCGACGGCACCACAGCGGTGCCGGGGGACGGAGCCGGAGCCTCGCGGGTCGCGACCGCGTCGCTCTTGTCAGCCATGGGGTTCTTCCTTACCGTTCCGTGTCGGGCAGCGAGCTAGTTGGACTTGGCCGTCAGCCACACGGTGATGGCGACGACGGAGCCGAGGACGAAGATCCAGACGAACAGCCCCTCGGAGACCGGACCGAGGTTGCCCAGGTCGATCAGGCTCGTCGAGTTCTGCTGGTCGCTGATGAACTTCAGGTAGCTGATGATGTCGGCCTTGTCCTGAGGCGTGATGTTGAGGTCGTTGAAGACCGGCATGTTCTGCGGGCCGGTGACCATCGCCTCGTAGATGTGGTTGGCGCTCACATCGCGCAGCCCCGGAGCGTATTTGCCTTCGGTGAGAGCGCCACCGGCGCCCGCCACGTTGTGGCACATCGCGCAGTTCACGCGGAAGAGTTCGGCACCGTTGGAGACGTCACCGTCGCCTTGCAGGTATCGCTGCTCGGGGATGGCGGGGCCGGGGCCCAGAGTGGCGACGTAGGCGGCCAGCGCGGCGATCTGCTCGTCGGTGAACTGCACCGGCTTCTTCTCGATCTGCGGGCCGTTGGCGGCAGCAGGCATGCGGCCGGTGCCGACTTGGAAGTCGACGGCTGCGGCGCCGACACCGTGCAGGTTGGGGCCCGCCTTCGTGCCCTCGGCGTTGAGGCCGTGGCAGCTGGCACAGTTGGCCTGGAAGAGCTTCTGCCCTTCGTCGACCATCGACGCGACCTGGGTGGAGGTCTCTGCCGAGGCGCTGGCGGTGAAGAGGGCGTAGCTTCCGCCGGTGGCCAGCAGGCCGACGAGGAGAAGCATTGCCGAGGCGATAGGAGAACGGCGACCGGTGCGGGTCGAGCGAGTGCGTGCCATGGGCGAGTTCTTCAGATCCGTTCCGGTGTTATTTGAGGACGTAGATGACGAGGAAGAGGCCGATCCAGACCACGTCGACGAAGTGCCAGTAGTACGACACCGAGATCGCCGTGACCGCCTCGCGATGGGTGAACCGCTTCACGGCGAAGACGCGACCGAGGAGCAGCAGGAAGGCGATCAGACCGCCCGTGACGTGCAGGGCGTGGAAGCCCGTCGTGAGGTAGAACGCCGAGCCGTACGAGTCGCCGGTGAACGCGACGTGCTCACTGACCAGCTGGCCGTATTCGTAGACCTGGCCGGTGACGAACACGGCACCCATCGCGAACGTCAGGTACATCCACTCGACGACACCCCACTTGCGCAGGTCGAAGAGGCCGCCGGTACGCCGCGCCTGCAACCGCTCGGCCGCGAAAACGCCGAACTGGCAGGTGAACGAGGAGAGCACCAGGATGATCGTGTTCGTCAGGGCGTAGGGCACATTCAGCTTCGCGGTCTGGTCGGCCCACAACTCGGGCGAGGTCGACTTGAGCGTGAAGTAGATGGCGAAGAGGCCGGCGAAGAACATGACCTCGCTGCCCAGCCAGACGATCACTCCCACCTGGGTGACGTTCGGACGGTTGATCACCGAAGTCTGCGAGGGAGAGATCGTTGCGGAGGTCACCTCTCCATTATGGCCGATATCGGCGGTCGGTACGATCGACGCCATGCCGACCGAACTCAGCTGGCCCGCCATTCTCACCGAACTCCTCGCCGGGTCGGATCTCTCGATCGCCGAGGCGTCCTGGGCGATGGAGGAGGTTATGGCTGGTCGCGCGGCACCCGCGCAGTTGGGCGCCTTCCTCGTCGCGCTGCGGGCAAAAGGCGAAACGGTGGGCGAGATCGTCGGATTCCGTGACGCGGTGCTGGCCAACGCGCTCGGTCTCCCGGTCGATCCGATGGCTCTCGACATCGTCGGAACCGGCGGCGACCGGTTCGGCACGGTGAACGTGTCGACGATGGCGTCGGTCGTGTCGGCCGCGGCGGGAGCTCGGGTGGTGAAGCACGGCAACCGGGCGGCGAGCAGCGCCTCCGGCTCGTCGGACGTGCTGACGGCACTCGGCATCGACATCCAGCTGGCGCCCGAGCAGGTGGCGCAGGTGCTGGATGAGGTGGGCATCACGTTCGCTTTCGCCGGCCTCTTCCATCCCGGCTTCAAGCACGCCGGGCCGATCCGCGCGGAACTCGGCATCCCCACGGTCTTCAACTTCCTCGGCCCGCTCTGCAACCCGGCCCGGCCCGAGGCCTCCGCGGTCGGCGTCGCTCAGCTGGACAAGGTGCCGCTGTTCGTGGGGGTGTTCCAGACCCGCGGCGCGACGGCGCTGGTGTTCCGAGGCGATGACGGCCTCGACGAGCTCACGACGACGGGCCACAGTCACGTCTGGGAGGTGTCGCGGGGTGAAGTGCACGAGCACGACTTCGATCCCGCGGACCTCGGCCTCCCACGCGCACGACTGGAAGATCTGCGGGGGGCCGCCGCGGCGACCAATGCCGAGACGGCGCGCCGCACGCTGGCGGGCGAGGAGGGCCCGGTGCGCGACATCGTGCTCCTGAATGCTGCAGCGGGCCTCGTGGCATGGGAGCTGGCGCAGGATGCCGCGCTGGCCGAGCAGGACATCCGGGCCCGGTTCCGGACCCAGCTCGGCCGTGCCGCCGAGGCGATCGACTCCGGGGCCGCGATCGCCAAGCTCGACGCCTGGGTCGCGGCGACTACGCGCCGTTCGGCCTAGTCGGACCCCAGCGGGATCCGCGTTCAGCGCGTGACGCGCGGTGCGACCTCGTCGCCCACCCAGCTCACGAATCCGACGGGGTCCTGCTCCTGGTCCGTGCTGTGTACGAGCACCCGCGTGACCCCGAGCGCGGCGAACCGGTCGACCGCCGAGGCCACGTGGTCCGCCTGCGCCCCGGCATCCGCCGCCTCCGTGACGACCGCGGTCGCGCCGGGCGGCCAGTCGCTCAGCTGCCGCGCCATCCGCTCACCCGCGCCCTCGCCCCGGAACACCATGAGATGCCCGATCAGCTCATGCGGTCGCCCGCCGGTGGCGGTGCGAACGACCTTGGCGGCCTCGCCCACCCGCTCCTCCGAGAGCGCGGAGGTGAGCATCGTGCCGTCGCCGTGGGTGGCGGCGAGGGCGAGCGTGCGCGGGCCCTCGCCCCCGATGAACAGGCGCGAGCGCTCCGGTGGATGCGCCAGCCGTACGCGGTCGAGGCGCACGTAGTCGCCGTCGACGGTCACCTCCTCGCCGGCGAGCAGGGCACGCAGCGCGGTCGCGTACTCGCGCAGCAGGGTCAGGGGTGATGCCGGCTTCACCCCGAGCTGGGCCATCCAGCGCTGGACGCCGTGACCGATCACAGGGGCGAATCGTCCGGGGAAGATGCGTTCCAGCGTGGCGATCTCCATCGCGGTCAGCGCCACCTGCCGCAGCGGTGCCGGCATCAGGCCGATCCCGACCGTGATGCGATCGGTCACGGCCAGGGCGACCGCTGCCGACGAGGGTCCGGCGGCGTTGAAGCAGTCCTCCCAGAACCACAGGTCGTCCAGTCCCGCCAACTCCGCCGCCTGTGCCACGGGGCGCACCAGCTCGGGTGCCCAACCCGGCAGGAAGACGGTGCCGATACGGGGCGCTGTCATCGTGCGAGGTCCGCTCGGTCGAGTTCCGCCACGGTGCGGCGACCGGCGAGCCCGAGGGTCAGATCGAACTCGGCGATCAGATTGCGCAGCGCCTCGCGTGCACCCTCTTCGCCGGCGATCGCCATCCCGTAGACCCAGGGCCGCCCGACCTGGACGGCGGCAGCTCCGAGCGCCAGCGCCCGGAAGACGTCGGCGCCGCTGCGGACGCCGCTGTCGTAGAGGACGGGCATCGCGCCCTTGACGGCGTCGACCACACCCGGGAGTGCCTCCAGCGCACCGATCGCCCCGTCCACCTGACGCCCGGCGTGGTTCGAGACGACGATTCCGTCGACTCCCGCGTCGCGGGCGCGGCGCGCGTCGTCCGGATGCTGAATCCCCTTGAGCAGGATCGGCAGCGACGTGCGCTCCCGCAGAAAACCGAGGTCTGACCAGGTTAAACCCTGGCGCGTGAACACTTCGAGAAACACCTCGCCGGCTTCCCTGGCGACGCCGCGGCGGCGCAGACCGAGCAGGGTCCGGATCGCCGCCGGGGTCACCCGCACTGACGGACCCGCGGGGATGCTGCCATCCCGCCGTCCCGCCTGGCGCGCCGCCACCAGACGCTGAAACACCGGATCGGAGGTGTACTGAGCGATGCCCATTCCGCGGATGAACGGGAGGTACGCCCGGTCGAGGTCGCGCGGCCGCCAGCCGAGTTGCTGGGTGTCGAGAGTCACCTCGAGGGCATGGACGCCGATGGCTTCCGCTCGCCGGACCAGGCTCTCGACGAGCTCGTCATCGGAGCTCCAGTAGAGCTGGTACCACAGCGGACCCCCGCCGCCCTCGGCAGCGATCCGTTCCATCGGCACCGAGGCCTGCGTCGAGATCACCGCCGGCACCCCCAGCGTCGCCGCGGCACGCGCGATGGCCAGGTCGGCATCCGGATCGACGAGTTCCAGCACGCCGACGGGCGCCGCCAGCAGGGGAGTGGGGTAGCGGTGACCGAACAGCTCGACGCCGAGATCGCGGTCGCGAACATCGCGCAGCACGCGCGGCACGATCCGCCAGTCGTCGAACGCGTTCGCGTTGGCCTCCGCGGTCGTCTCCAGACCCGCCGAGCCGTGAACGTACGCCCAGGCCTCCGCGGTCATCGACCGCTCGGCCTTCGCGATCAGTTCGGGCCAGCGCACCGGGATGCGCGGCATCCGGCCCGACACGCCCGCCCGGTAGATCGCCGACTGCGCCGCGCGACCGGGCCCCAGCTCATCGTCGAGGGTCGCCATGGCCCCATGCAAGCACGCAGCGTCGCCCCGGCGGAAGAGTGGCTAGGAGTGCAGCTCGACCTGAGCCTTCGCCTCGCCGAGCGTGCCGAACGCCCCGAGCGAGGTGCCGATGCGGTCATAGGCGTCGTACAGACCGTCGACGAGGTCGATTCGGCCGAGGTGCATGAGGCTGTTGCGTTCCGACAGGCCGGTGGCGACCCAGAGGCCGTGGTCGGCGCTCAGCCATTGAACGCGAAGGTGGGGTTCCGTGAGAGGCGCGATGGGCACCTCGAGCGTGTCGGACAACATGCCTCCCCGATGAGCGAATGTTGGTTGGAGATCACAAAAGCATCACGGGGACGATCAGACAAGGGGGTCTACCCGGAATCGGCTGATTCTCAGAAAAGTCGCTTCGACCGTTGGTTCAAGGTCTGTCGAGCACGGTGAGGTTGGCGTGCTCAGGGAGGAAACCACGGCCGATCAGCCGTGCTGCGGCGCGTCGCACGACGGGCCGCAGCACGATCAGCATGGCCGCCGCGGCTCGGGGGATCGCGGGGCGCCCCGCGAAGGGACGGGAGATCCGCTCATGCGCGAACCGCTGGATGCGCTGCATGCGCTGCACCGGGCGTTCGCGCCGCTGCTGCAGTGCGGCCAGGGTCTCCACGGGGACGGAGCCATGTCGCAGGGGAGAAACGGCGGCATTCGCGAGCGCCACCGCATCCTGAATCGCGTAATTCACGCCGACGCCGCCTACCGGGGACATCGCGTGCGCGGCGTCGCCGATGCAGATGAGTCCGTCGCGCCACCAGCGGGGAAGGTGGTCGAGCTGCACCGAGAGCAGCTTGATCTGATCCCAGGTGGTGAGCGACGCGACGACATCGCGCAGGACCGGGGCGATGCGCACGATGCGCGCCCGCAGCGCCTCGAGTCCCGCCCGCTGCAGTGCTGCGAAGCCGCCCTTTTCGATCACCATGCCGCTCTGGTAGCGGTCGCCCCGCTCGATGGTCAGCACGAGGCCCTCGCCTCCGATGTAGCCCAGGGTGGCCGGCGGCGGCTCAGCGGGCTTGGGCAGATGGAACCACAGCACGTCGATCGGCACGCCCTCGCGTTCCGGCTCGAACCCGGCGGCGGCCCGGATGCGGGAGTCGCGCCCGTCGGCCGCGATCGTCAGGCGGGCACGCACCCGGTCGCCCGCCGAGGTGGTCACCCCGCGGACGACACCGCCCTCCTCGATGAGCCCCACCGCCTCCGTGCTCATGCGCAGTTCGAAGCCGGGAAAGCGCCTGGCTTCCCCGGCAATGAAATTGAGAAAGTCCCACTGGGGAGCGAAGACGAGGAAATTGTCGGGGGAGGGGAGGGTTCCGAAGTCGACGAGCGCGGTTCGACGTCCGTCGACGACGACATCCATGGTGCGTAGCCGGGTCAGGGGGAGCGCGAGGAAGCGTTCCGCCAGCCCGAGCTCGCGCAGCAGGGTGATCGTCGAGGGATGAATCGTGTCGCCGCGGAAGTCCCGCAGGAAGTCGGCGTGCTTCTCCAGTACGGTGACCCGAAGGCCGGCGCGCGCGAAGAGGTAACCCGCCACCAGGCCGGCCGGTCCGCCGCCGGCGATCACCACATCCGGGTCGGTCACCGACCCAGGCTAGCCAGCGGCCGCCTTCGTGACGAGCCCGGCGAGCATCGCCTCGTCGGCCGCCGTCATCTGAAGGTGCACCGCGAACGCGGTCGCCCACACGGCGCCATCGTCGAGGGAGGCGGCGGTATCGAACTCGAAGGTCGAGTAACGCACCTTGAACTTCGACTTCGGCTTGAAGAAGCAGATGACCTTGCCGTCGCGCGCCCAGGCGGGGAAGCCGTAGTAGGTCTTCGGGTCGAGGTGCGGCGCGGCGGCGGTCACCATCGCGCGGATGCGCTCGGCGAGCTCGCGCTCGTCGTCGGGCAGCTTGGCGATCGCCTGGGCATTCGCCTCGGCGTCCGCAGCCTTCCCGGTGCCCGCCTTCAGCTCCTTCGCCCGCTCGCGGATGGCCTTTTTCTCCTCGGCGCTGAAGACGCCGGATTCCGTGGTCTCGGTCATGGCTTCATCGTAGGAACGGGCGGGGGAGTGCGGCTTCTCGAAAAATGATCGATCGATCGCGAGATGCGGCCGCTTCAGGTCATGGCCGAAGGCGGGACGTCTCCCATCCCGACGACACGCGCCGGTACAGCAGGCGTTCGTGAATCCGAGTGCGGGATCCCTGCCAGAACTCGACCTCGGTCGGATCGAGCATCCACAGCGCCCAGGAGGACGGGGTCAGGTCGGGTTCGGCCGAGATCCGCCGTGTCGCGGCCTCGACATCGGCGGCGAGATCGACCCCGTCGTCGACGGGCGCGCTCTGCCGGCCGGCGACCGTGACCGCTCGAGCTCCGGCGTGGCGGGCGAGGAAGTCGGAACGCGCCTCATCGGGGGAGGCCTCCCTGATCCGCCCCCGAATGCGCACGCTTCTGACCTGCTCGCGCCAGTAGAACAGCACCGCGGCGACCGGATGCTGCGCGAGCTCTCGCCCCTTGGCGCTGTCCCGTCCTCCGGCGAAGCACCAGGCGCCGTCGGGGCTGAGATCCTTGAGGACGAGCATGCGCGAGTCGGGTATCCCGTCGGAGCCGATCGTGGAGAGCGTCATGGCGTGCGGTTCGGGGACCCCAGCCTCCTGCGCCTGCTGGAACCACTGGAGGAAGAGCTCCTGGGGTGTGGGCGGCCGGGCTGCCGGATCGAAGGGCCGGGGCTCGCCCACGAGGCTCGGGAGCGAACGCAGGTGAGCACGGAATGACTGACTCTGGGTCACCTTTCGGATGCTATCGGTGCGGCGAGGGGTTAGCATCGACCGACGTGACACGACCGAGGAGGTGAGCCCGATGATCCGACTGTCCATTCCGGGCGCTCCCTCGAGTTCACGTATCCGCGACTGACGCAGCCGTCGCGGGGAGCGCCGAACTCCCCGAAAGCTGTGCACATGAACGAATCTCGAACCACCGCTCTCGTCCTGGGCGGAGGCGGTTCCGCCGGGAACGCCTGGTTGATCGGCGTCCTCGCCGGCCTGTCCGCCGGCGGTCTCGACGTCTCCGACGCCGACCTGATCATCGGCACCTCCGCGGGATCGACCGCGGGGGCCCAACTCCGCGGTGCCCCGGTCGCCGACCTCTACACCGCCATCCTCGATGCACCGATGCCAGCGGCGACACCGGCCTCGCCGAGTGGCGCCGGGCCATCAGCCCTCGAGGCCACCAACGCGATCATCGCCGCATCGTCGGGACCCGACGATCTGCGGCGCCGCGCGGGGGCGTGGGCCATCGGGCTGGATCCGGCGGGGGAGCGCTCGCCCCGCTGGCGGGCGACGGTTGCGTCACGCCTCCCGACGTTGTCGTGGCCAGAAGCCCGGCTATGGATCACCGCGGTCGACGCGCACACCGGCGATCCGGTGGTTTTCGACCGCGACAGCGGGGTAGAGCTGGCGGATGCGATCGCCGCCAGCTGCGCCGGGGGATTCGCGTACGACATCGACGGCAGGCGGTACCTTGACGGCGGCTATCGCAGCAACGCCGACAACGCCGACCTCGCAGCCGGGTACGAGCGAGTGCTCGTCCTGTCCCCACTGAGCGGGCGAGCGCGCATCCCGGTCGCGTGGCATCAGCACCTCGCCGATCAGGTCGCCGACCTGCGGGCCGATGGCAGCCTGGTCGAGACGGTGTTCCCGGATGCCGCGGCTCTGGCCGCGTTCGGTCGGAACATGATGGATCCGTCGACGCGACCCCCGGCTGCCGGCGCCGGATTCACGCAGGGGAGGTCGGCGGCACGCGGATTGGCCGCATTCTGGGGCTAACTGACATAATGGAGCTTATCGGATAACGCGAACGGCTCAGGCGGAGGCGAGAAAGCGCGCGACAGCCTCCGACGTCGCTGTGTGATCGATCACGTCGGGCTCACCGGATGTCGTGATCGTTCCCACGAGTTCGCCGTTCACCAGGATCGGCATCGATCCGCCGTGCGCCCGGAACGTCTCGTCGTCGGCGAACGGCGTGCCGGCCTCCTCGTGCCGCCGCCTCACCAGCAGCGACGGCTCACGGAAGCGCGCCACGACCGCAGCCTTGCCGGCGAGCCACTCGTCGTTACCGGGCCCCGTGGTGCCGAGCTTCGCCTGGAACACGATGTCGCCGCGCAGCACGATCCGCACCGCAAGGTTCCAGCCGTGTTCGCGGATCACCGCGATCGCAAGCTCACCCAGGCGCACCGCATCGTCGTTGGTGAACGCGGAGACATCCAGAACCGGCCCGGTCTCGAGATCGGCCGCCGTGTATACGGGAAGATCACTCATGTCCATCGCTCCAGCTTCTCGGGCAGGTCCGGCGGCTCGACCTCGTAGCGCTCGGCGTGCTCGGTGCGCAGCTCGCCGGGGCTGAACCAGCGCCACTCCACGACATCGGCGAGCTCCTCTTCGGTCCACCCGTCGCGTACCGGGTCGAAGCGCTCGACCCGCACTGTGTACCAGGCCCAGTGGCCGGTGTCATACGGATGCCAGCGCTGATCCGGGTCGAAGTCCTCCTCGAAGACGGGAGCGGGCACTGCCTCGAGCACGAGCCCCGTCTCCTCGCGCACCTCGCGGATGGCGGCGTCGTCGTGCGTCTCCCCCGGATCCACTCCCCCTCCGGGCGTGATCCAGCGGGGCGCGACGCCTCGATCCTTGCCGTACTGCAGGAACATCAGGACCCGTGACTCCGAGTCGATGAGCAGCACGCGCGACGTCGCGCGGAAGGTCATTTCCCCAGGAAGGCGCTGACGTCGCCCACGTAGCGGGTGTGATCCGCGGGAATCGGGTCGACCGCGGCGCGTGCGACCTCGGCCGCGAATTCGCTGACGCTGTACAGCTTGCCAGCCTCCTCGCGGCGCGCGTCGATCGCGCCCGGGCGCGCACGCTCGAGCAGGGTCGCCGTGATGGTGCCCTCGATCATGTCGCCCGACACCACGACGAACTCCACACCGGCGGCCTCGAGCTGCGGCAGCTTCGCCCGCAGCGCGTCCTCCCCCGCGCGCTTGCTGCGCGCGACCGGCTCGTACTCGGGCATCGTCTCGACGGTGTCGATGAAGTGCGCCTGATGGCTCGTGACGAACACCACGCGAGAACCCGGCGACATGAGCGGCAGGGCTGCCTCGAGGACGTTGAGCTGAGCGTCGCGGTTCAGCCGCAGGGCGTAATCCTCGCCCATCCCGCTCTCCATGCCGCCCGACGCGTTGAGCACGAGCAGGTCGAGTCCGCCCCACTCCTCGCGCACACCCTCGAACATCTCCGCAACGGAGACGGGGTCGGTCAGGTCGGCGCCGATCGCCAGGGCGGTGCCGCCGGCATCCTCGATCCCCTGCACGACCTTGAGCGCGCGCGCCTCTTTGTTGCGGTAGTTGATGACGACACTGGCGCCCGCAGCGGCCAGATATGCAGCGGTGTCGGCGCCGATCCCACGCGAGGATCCGGTGATCAGGGCGCGCTTTCCGGCCAGGGCGTCGGGGGGCAGCACAGTCGCGTCGTTCACGGTTCCCGACCTTACCCGTTCCTGATACCGTCGCCTCATGGGCGGGGACTTCGTGACGACGTGGTCGTGGGTGTTCTGGCTCGCGATCATTCTCATCTTCATCGTGGTCGAGGTGCTGAGCCTCAGCTTCGTGTTCCTGATGCTCGCCGTCGGCAGTCTCGGTGGCCTCATCGCCGGCTTGATCGGCGCCCCGTGGTGGGTGCAGATCATCGTCGCCGCGGTGCTCTCGCTCGTGCTGCTGTTCCTCGTGCGGCCGCCCCTCCTGCACGCCATGAAGCGCGGCGGCGACCCGGCCCGATCCAACCTCGATGCGCTCATCGGCCTGACCGGAGTCGTCGTCTCGACCCTCGACGACCACGGTCGCGGTCAGGTGAAACTCGCCAACGGTGAGACGTGGACCTCGCGGCTGTCAGCCGGCAGCATCCCGTCGACGCTGACGGAGGGCGAGCGCGTCGTCGTCACCGCGATCGACGGCGCGACCGCGGTCGTCACCCCGTCCCCCGCCTCCTAGGAAAGGTGCCCGTTCCCATGAACGACTCCCAGATCTTCGGGACGGTGGTCCTCTGGATCATCATCGCGATCCTCGTCATCTTCGTGCTGACGATCCTGTTCCGCTCGATCCGCATCATCCCGCAGGCCTACGCCGGTGTGGTCGAGCGGCTGGGCCGGTACCACAAGACCCTCTCCCCCGGACTCAACATCCTGGTGCCGTTCATCGACCGGGTGCGTCCCCTCGTCGACATGCGCGAACAGGTTGTCTCGTTCCCGCCGCAGCCGGTGATCACCGAGGACAACCTGGTGGTGTCGATCGACACCGTCGTCTACTTCCAGGTGACCGATGCGCGCGCCGCCACCTACGAGATCGCGAACTACCTCGGCGCTGTGGAGCAGCTGACGACCACCACCCTGCGCAACGTGGTCGGCGGTCTGAACCTCGAAGAGGCGCTGACCTCGCGCGACAACATCAACGGTCAGCTGCGCATCGTGCTCGATGAGGCCACCGGCAAGTGGGGCATCCGCGTCAGCCGCGTCGAGCTGAAGGCCATCGACCCGCCCGTGTCCATCCAGGACTCGATGGAGAAGCAGATGCGCGCCGAGCGAGACCGCCGCGCGCAGATCCTCACCGCCGAGGGCACCAAGCAAGCGGCGATCCTCGAGGCGGAAGGTTCGCGGCAGGCCGCGATCCTCCAGGCAGAGGGTGACGCCAAGGCGGCGGTGCTGCGCGCCCAGGGCGAGGCCGAGGCGATCCAGACCGTGTTCTCCGCCATCCACAAGGGCGATCCCGATCCCAAGCTGCTGGCTTACCAGTACCTGCAGACGCTGCCCAAGCTGGCCGAGGGCGAGTCGAACAAGCTGTGGATCGTGCCGAGCGAGCTCACCGAGGCGCTCAAGGGCATCGGCGAGGGGTTCTTCACTCCCGGTGGCAAGACTGCGGCGAAGTAGAGACCCCGAGGCCGGGGCGGGGTTCTTCTCCCCCGCTCCCCCGCGCGTGCTCGCCCACCGCGGGCTGGCGATCGAGGCACCCGAGAACACCCTGCTGGCCTTCGCCAAGGCGATCGCGATCGGCGTCACCCACATCGAAACCGATGTGCACGTGTCGGCCGACGGCGTCGCCATGATCAGTCACGACCCCGACCTGCGTCGCGTCGCCGGGCGCCAGGCGACCGTCGCGCACCTGACGTCCCACGAGCTGCGGCGCGTCGATCTCGGGTATGGCCAGGGTTTCGTATCGCTGGCAGAAGCGCTCGACGCGTTCCCGGGCACTCGATTCAATATCGACCTCAAGGTCTCGGGCGTCGTCGGCCCCGCTGTCGAGGCGATCCGCGCCACGGGCTCCGTCGATCGGGTGCTGGTCGGAGCGTTCGGTTCGGCGCGTCGGCTGCGGGCGGTGCGGATGCTTCCGGGCATCGCGACCTCGGTCTCCAGCCGCGGGGCGGTCGCAGCCGTGGCCGCCGCGCGTGCGGGCAACGTGCGCGCCCTGCGCCGCATTCTGCGCGACGTTCAGGCCGTGCAGCTCCCGGAATCCGTGGTGGGAATGAAGCCCTTCCAGCGCCGTCCCGTGGCGGCCTTCCATGCCGCCGGGGTCGAGGTGCACGCCTGGACGATCAATGACCCTGCGGCGATGGAGCGACTCCTCGACGCCGGGGTCGATGGCATCGTGACCGACCGGGCCGACCTCGCCGTGCCGGTGGTGCGCGCGAGGACTACCAAAGCATCCTGAATCACCTGTGAAAGCCCTGCAAACGCCGTACGGCGGGCATGGTTGACGCCACCTTTGTCGTTAGAACTTGCAGCAGCAGTCCTATGCAACAAGGAGGCCACACGATGGCAGATCGTAGTCTGCGCGGAATGCGTCTCGGATCCCAGAGCCTACAGAGCGAAGAGGGTGTCGAGTTCGCGTCGCGTCGGAAGAGCGTGTACCAGACCGAAGACGGGACGACCTTCGAGGTCGTGTTCGCCGCCGACGCCGAGATCCCCGAGGTCTGGCAGTCGCCGAAGACCGGCCAGGAGGGCCGACTCGTCGCCGACGATGGCTCGCTGGTGAAGACCGAGGAGGCCGAGACCAAGGCTCCGCGCACCCACTGGGACATGCTGCTCGAGCGCCGCACCCGCGCCGAGCTCGAAGAGCTGCTGCAGGAGCGCCTCGAGTACCTGCGTGCCCGTCGCGGTCAGACCGGCAAGAAGTCGGCGTAACCGGCGGTCGATGAGCGCCGCGAGCGGCGCAGATCAAGACCGGCGAAACCGAGCACGATCAGCGCTCCGAAGCTGACCAGCCACTCCACCTGACGCCCGCCCACCATGGCGGGCGTCAGCGTTGTGCTCAACGGCACGTCGTCGATCATCACCCCCGGCGTGTACCAGGTGAGGCGTTCGTGCACCGAGCCATCCGGGTAGATGATCGCGCTCGTTCCCACCGTCGAGATGTTGACCACGCTGCGGCCCGTCTCCATCGCGCGGATCCGGGCGATCGCGAGCTGCTGCACGCTCTCGTCCGTGAAGCCGAAGTCGGCGTTGTTGCTCTGGGCGAACACCACCTGGGCGCCCTCGCGCACCATCTGGTGCAGCAGTTCGTCGTCGACGATGTCGAAGCAGATGGCGATGCCCGCGAGCACGCTGCGGCCCCCGGTCTTGGCGCTGCCGACGTCGAGCACCGAATCGGTGGTGCCCGGCGTGTACTCGCGGCCGATCAGGTCGATGAGGTCGGGGGCGAACATGCGCCAGAACCATCGGTCGGGCACGTACTCGCCGAACGGAACCGGGTGCTTCTTGTCGTAGAAGTCGACCTGCCCGCTGTCGGCATGCCAGAGCGTCGAGGTGTTGTAGTAGCGATACACCTCGTCACCATTGCCGTCGACGACACCCTGGTCACGGGCGGTGATGATTCCGGCCACCAGCGGTGCATCCGCGTTGCGGGCGACCTGCGAGAACGCGGCGGCGGCTTCCGGGTATGCCAGCGGATTGACGTCCGACGAGCCCTCCGGCCAGACCACCACGTCGACGTCCTCGGCATACACCGGGGATGTCGCGGCGATCTGCCCGCGCAGATTGTCGCCGAGACGTGCGGGCGGATCGAAGTAACCCGCCTTCGTGTCGCCCTGCACGGCGCCCACGCGCAGAGTGCCGTCGTGCGGTGCTCCCCACGGCAGCGAGCTCCACGCCGGTACGACGAGCAGCGCGAGGAGCACCGCCGCGAGGGTGAGCCAGCGACGCGCGGAGGCGGAGCGGAGCGCGCGGCGCACCGCGGCATCCGGCATCGCCCGCGCCCGGCGCACCGCGCCGTCGCGGATCAGCTCGATCGCCACGGCGGTGAGCGCAACCAGCACGAAGCCGACGCCCGAGACGCCGAGCCAGCCGAACAGGTGCGCGAACGGGCTACCCGACTGCGAGAAGGCGACCCGGCCCCACGAGAATCCGCCGTAGGGCCAGACCGCGGCGATCCCCTCGCGCGCGATCCACAGTCCGGCGACCACGACAGGAAGCAGCACTAGACGCCCGCCGACGCCCGGCCACGCGCGCGGGACGACACGATACGCCCACGCGATCACCATGCCGCCCAGACCGCACCAGAGAGCCATCAGAGTCGACAGGGCCGACCACGGGATGGGGCCGAGGAACACGGCCGCCCATTCGATGTGCGGGAAGTAGAACGCGACGCCGAACGCGAATCCGGTGAGGAACGCGGCGTTCGCCTTGCGCCCGTCGAGCGCGATGAGAGCCAGCGCGATGCCGGGGAACACCAGGGGCCAGATGTCGACGTCGGGGAACGCGGTGTCGAGCAGCAGGCCGCCGGCGACCGCCGTCACCAGGGCGATCGGGAGAGGAAGCAGCGGCCGCGTCATGCCACGCTCGAATACGCCACGACGCCGCGGCGGATCCCGTCGATGGCGGTACGTGCTGTGCGCCCCAACTCCCCGTCGGCCACGAGGGAGATCTGATCCAGGAGGTCGACGGCCTGCTTCATCCAGCGCACGAAGTCGCCGGCGGCCAGGTCGGCGTCACGCAGCACGGAGTCGAGTGCGACCCCCGATGCCCACCGGTGGGTGGCATTCGACAGCCCGGCCGAGGGCGGCTCGCCCTCGGGCAGCCGGTGTTCGGCCTCGACGTCGCTCAGTTCGGCCCAGATCGACTCGGTCTGTTCCAGCGCCGTCCGGAACCGGCCGCGCGGCAGGCCCCGCTCCCCCGGCTCCCCGCCCTCACGGCGCGGCTCGTAGACCAGCGCAGTCACCAGGGCCGCCAGCGACGGCGCGTCGAGGCCGTCCCAGGCCCCACGGCGCAGGCACTCCGCGACGAGCAGGTCGCGTTCGCCGTAGATGCGCCGCAGTGCGCGACCCGGTGCCGCGACGGCCACGGTGCCCTCCTCGTCAACCAGGTAGCCCAGCTCGAGCAGCACGTCGGTGACCCGGTCGAAGACCTGCGCGACCGCTCCCGTGCGGCCGCGGATCTGACCGCTCAGCTGATCCGTCTCGCGCTTTAGGCGGTACCAGCGCTCGGCCCAGCGGGCGTGCGCCTCGCGATCGTTGCAGGCGTGGCACGGGTGCTGCTTCATCCGGCGACGCAGGTCGCTGATGCGTCGCTGTCGGCGGTCGCGCTCGGCGCGGCTCTCGGCCCCGACGCGCACGTTCTTCTTCTCCAGATCGGCCAGCTCGCGCCGCAGACCCGCGTACTGGGCGAAGTCGCCCAGGTGACAGCGCATCGCCTCGGCGTACCCGGCGAGCGATTTCTCCTGCTCACGGACCCGTCGAGCCAGATCGACGACCGACCGGTCGGCCTGGAACTGGGCGAACGAGCTCTCCAGGATCTCGCGCGTGCGCTCGCGCCCGAACTGCTCGATCAGGTTCACGGCCATGTTGTAGGTCGGCCGGAAGCTCGAGATCAGCGGGTAGCTGCGGCGGGATGCCAGGCTCGCGACCGCCTGCGGGTCGAGCCCCGAGACCCACTGGATGACGGCGTGGCCCTCGACGTCGATGCCCCGGCGGCCGGCACGCCCGGTGAGCTGGGTGAACTCCCCCGGGGTGATGGGGACGCGGGCTTCGCCGTTGAACTTCTCCAGCTTCTCCAGGACCACCGTCCGTGCCGGCATGTTGACCCCGAGCGCCAGCGTCTCGGTGGCGAACACCACCTTCAGGAGCTTCCGCTGAAAGAGCTCCTCGACGACCTCCTTGAACGCGGGCAGCATGCCGGCGTGATGGGCGGCGAGCCCGCGCTGCAGCCCCTCGAGCCACTCCCAGTAGCCCAGCACACCGAGGTCGTGGTCGGGGATGCCGCGGGTGCGCTCCTCGACGATGGAGCGGATCTCGTCGCGCTCCCAGCGCTCGGTGAGGCGGATGTCGGCCCGCACCGCCTGCGCGACCGCACCATCGCATCCGGCCCTGCTGAAGATGAAGAAGATGGCGGGGAGCAGGTTCTTCGACTCCAGGAGCCGCACCACCTCGGGCCGATCCATCCTGTCGCCGCCATCCCAGGCCCGCCGCCCCTCGGAACCCGCACCACCCTGGCCTTTGCGGTGATGCCGCCCCGGGTGCGCGCCCCGGTAGGTGCCGGATGCGCGGCCGCCCGCCGCAGCGAGCCGGGCCAGCTCGGGATTGACGCGGTTCGTGGCCGCCTGACCCGACGAGTCGAACAGCTCGAGCAGTTTCGTGCGCACCAGGACGTGCTGCTCGAGCGGCACCGGACGCTCTTCCGACACGATCACATCGGTGTCGCCGCGCACCGCCTGCAGCCAGTCGCCGAACTCCTCCGCGTTCGTCACCGTCGCCGAGAGGGACACCAGCCGCACCTCGCGCGGCAGGTGGATGATGACCTCCTCCCAGACCGCCCCGCGGAACCGGTCGGCGAGGTAGTGCACCTCGTCCATCACCACGAACGCCAGGTCGCGCAGCAACGGCGAATCGGCGTAGAGCATGTTGCGCAGCACCTCGGTCGTCATGACCACGACCCGGGCGCCGCTGTTGATGTTGCTGTCTCCGGTCAGCAGCCCCACGTTCGCTGACCCGTGCTCCGCGGCGAGCTCGCTGAACTTCTGGTTGCTGAGCGCCTTCATCGGGGTGGTGTAGAACACCTTGGCGCGCGGCCCGGCCAGCGCCAGGTGCACCGCGAACTCGGCGACGATCGTCTTACCGGCACCGGTCGGTGCGGCGACCAGGACGCTGTGGCCGGCCTCGAGCACGCGGCAGGCGGCGAGCTGGAACTCATCGAGAGGGAACTCGACGCGCGATCGGAACTCCTCCAGCTGCGGCGCCGCGGTCGCGGTCGCCTGACGTGCGCGCGCAGCCGCATAGCGCTCCGCCGGAGACAGTGTCACGCCAGCTCGGCTTCGAATGCGCGGGTACGCCGGGCCACGCTGCGATCGTGCAGCATCGCTATGCCGACCGCAGCGAAGTACAGAACCACCATCGGGATGGCGAGCAGGAACATCGAGATGACGTCCGCGGCCGGCGTCGCGATCGCGGTGAACAGGGTGATCGCCAGGACCGCCCAGCGCCAGCCCTTGAGGATCGTGCGCCCCTGCAGCACGCCGATGAAGTTCAGCAGCACCAGGAACACGGGCAGCACGAACGCGATGCCCGTGGCCAGCACCAGCTTCAGCACGAAGTCGAGGTAGGTCTTGGTCTCGAAGAAGGTGGTGGAGCCCGCCGGCACGAAGCTGTACATGATCTGCACGATGTGCGGAAGCACGAACCAGCCGGCCACGATGCCGCCGAGGAACAGCGGCACAGCGCTGAAGAAGAATCCGAAGGTGTAGCGCCGCTCGCGCCGGGTCAGACCGGGGACGAGGAAGGCGAAGACCTGGTAGAGCCAGATGGGGCTCGAGATCACGAGACCCACCGCGATCGCGATCTGCAGCCGCACGTCGAACGCGCCCGTGATCCCCGTGTAGTTGAGGGCGATCTTCGCGACCTGCTGGTCGTCGGCCCCCTGCGCAGCAGCGATCTGGGTGATCGGGTTGCTGATCAGCGGCCAGACCAGGTCATAGAGGAACCACCCGCCCACCGTCCCGGCAATGATCGCCAGGGCGCCACGGGTCAGCCTCTTGCGGAGTTCGATCAGGTGCTGGGCGAGCGGCATGCGCCCCTCGGGATCCCTCCGCGGTGATCGCGGGGCCATCGCCGCCTACTTCTTGTCGGAGGAGGCCTCGTCGACGTGCGCCGCGTCCGTGGCCTCGGACGTGGCCTCGCCCTGCTTGTCGTCGGACCGAATCTCGTTGCGGAACACCTTCATCGACTGACCGACGCTCTTGGCCAGTGCGGGCAGCTTCGTCGCGCCGAACAGCAGCAGGATGATCGCCAGAACAATCAGGAAGTGCCAACCGGTGAGGTTGCCGAACATGGCGTCACGTCCTTCGAGAAGGGCGCCCCGGGCAGGGCGCGGAGTCAGGTCGAGTGTAGCCCACGACCCTGCGCGGAGTCCGGCTGGGCGCGATAGCGCGCGGCCCCCGCGCCAGCCCATTCGGCGACCGCGGCACGGGCGCTGGCCGGGGCGACGACTGTCGCCACGCCGGGCATGCTGGCCATCAGGCGCTTCAGGCCGTGGAAATGAGACACGCGGAGCGTGGTGCGGATGCGGTCGCCCGCCGGCGTCGATGTCGCCCCGTCGGGGATGTAGTCCACCAGCAGGGGCATGGCCGCCGGAGCCACCTCGATCGTCACCTCGAGGTCGTCGGGCGATGTCTCGAACAGCCGGTCGGGCAGGCGCACCTCCTCGGCGCGGTGCTCGATCGGGGCCTCGGTGATGACGGCGTTCGAGATGCGGTCGAGCCGGAAGGTGCGGACCGCCTCGCGCAGGTGACACCATCCGCGCAGGTACCAATCGTCGTCGAACGACTCCACGCGCAGCGGATCCACCCGCCGGCGCTCGCGCCGCCCCGCGGAGTCGAGATAGTCGAGCTCGAGCTGCACACCCCGCGCCACCGACTCGCGGATCAGTGCGAGCGTCGACGCGCGCACCGCATCCGTCTCCCCCTCCTCGACGCCCACCTGACTGGGTTCCGCGGAGGCACCCCTGCTCAGCTTGGCGGTGAGGCTGGCCAGGGTGGCGCTGCCGGCGTTCTCGGGGAGGGACGACAGGTACTGCAGTCCCGCGATCAGCGCCGTCGCCTCGCGCGCTGAGAACCGGGGCGAGTCGTCGATCGCGACGAGGTTGGTCAGCACGATCTCGTCGCGCTCCTCGAACGCGTCCCAGTTGATGTCGAACAGGTCGCCATGCTGATACGAGTCGGTGTCGCCGGGAACGCCGCTGACCGCGATCAGCTCCACCGCATCCCGGATCTGCTGAGGGGTCACCGCGAAGTGCTCTGCGGCCTGCGCGACCGTGGCCCCATCGTGCTCCATCAGCCACGGCACCAGTGACAACAGGAACGCCAGCTTGTCGCGGGCCTGGAACTCAGCCATGGTCGCGTTCCGTCCGCTCCAGGCGCTCGATCACCATCGCGCGCAGCTCGGGCGGTGAGAGGACCAGCACCTCGGGCCCGAAACCGGCCAGTTCGTCGGCGAGGATCGCGGCGTCGACGTAACGCAACCGCAGCCGGCGGGCCGAGCCGTCGGGCGACACGGACAGCTCCTCGGTGCCGCGCCGGTTGGCGAGCCGCGTGGCGGCATCGGTGTCGATGAGCACCTCGATCTCGGCGCCGCTGCGTTCCCAGATCTCGTCGAGGCTGGCCAGTGCCAGCGCGGCCTGGTCGCCCTCGCGCGGCTCGGTCGCCTTCCCGGCGGTGACGGCCCCGACGATCCGTCGCAGCAGGAACATCTTGTGCGCACCGGCGATCTGGCTGCCGAAGGCGGTCTCCTCGGCGGAGAGGTGCCAGCGGCCCTGATACTGCACCAGCGCGAGCGGGACGACCTCGCGCTCGCGCGCCGCGTCCTCACCGGGCTTGAGGTACGGGAAACGCACGATCAGGTGCCGTTCGAGAGCGGAGCTCAACGGCTCGAAGGCGGCATCGCGCAGCCGGACACGAGGGGCGTAACCGATGACCGGCTCGTCGGCCGACACCCCGAGCGAACGCAGCTTCAGCAGCGCCCGACGCGACTCCCCCGACAGCGAGCCCTCGCGCCAGACCATCGCCGCCAGGTTCAGCAGTGTGGTCTCCTCGCTCGAGAACGCGATGTCACGGGGCAGTTCATACGCGCCGCGCGGGATGCGATACCGCAACGTCTGGTTATTGCCGGCGTCGCCGGGTGATTCGACGGTCTCGAGCGGCACGCCGAGCTCGCGGATGTCGTCCTTGTCGCGCTCGAACTGGCGCTCGAGATTGGCGTTGTCGCCGCCCGGACGAAAGCGCTGACGGTAGCCCTGAACGGTGGAGAGGATCTCGTTCTTGGTCAGCCCGGCCTCGGTCGCCAGCAACGCGAGGACCAGGCTGAAGAGGCGCTCCTCGACCGGGACGCGCGATCCGGCTGAGGATGTGGCCACTAGCTCTTCTTCTGAACGCCCAGGACGTCGATGACCCAGATCGTCGTCTGATCCGTCGTGAGACCGGGGATGTTCGACGG
>DATJFV010000075.1:0-17887 GCA_035495435.1 Pseudolysinimonas sp. | reverse complement strand
TCTCCGACGGGCCGGGGCTCAGCCGGCGACGATGTCGATCTCGCGCACCTCGTCGGCGTCGATGGCGGTACGCACCCGCTCGAGGACGTCGTCGGGCACCGGCGAGTCGACGGTGATGATGCTGAGTGCCTGGCCGCCGGCGCTGCGGCGCGCGATCTGCATGCCGGCGATGTTGATGCCGGCGTCGCCGAACTCTTTGCCGTAGACCGCGACGATGCCGGGTCGGTCGGCATAGAACATGACGATGTGGTGGTCGGCGATCGGCACCTCGATGTCGTAGCCGTTCAGGGCGATGATTTTCTCGACCATCTTGGTGCCCGAGAGCGTGCCGCCCACCTCGACGGTGGTGCCGTCGGCCAGCACACCGCGCAGCGTGGTGGTGTTGCGGTAGTCGCGGCTGTCGTCGGCGGTGGTGAGGCTCGAGGTGATGCCACGCTGCTCGGCCAGGAGCGGCGCGTTGACGTACGAGACGTTCTCGGTCACCTGGTTGGTGAAGTAGCCCTTGAGCGCCGCCAGCCGGTAGACGCTGACGTCGTAGGCGGCGAGCTCGCCGCGCACATCGACCTCGAGGTCGGTGAGGGCCGTCTTGCCGGCGACGGCGGCGAGCACCTGCGCCAGCTTTTCGACGAGGGCGATACCGGGCCGCACGAACGGGTCGATGGCTCCCCCGGCGACGTTCACCGCATCCGGAACCAGCTCGCCGCCGAGCGCGAGGCGCACCGAACGCGCCACCGAGACGCCCGCCTTCTCTTGCGCCTCGTCGGTGGAGGCGCCGAGATGCGGCGTCACGATGATGTTCGGCGCGGAGGTCAGCTGGTCGTCGGTCGGCGGCTCGCTGGTGAACACGTCGATGCCGGCGCCCGCGATCTCACCGGAGCGCAGCGCGTCGGCGAGTGCCGCCTCGTCGATCAGGCCACCGCGGGCGACGTTGACGACGAACGCCGACTTCTTCATCGCCTTCAGCTGGGCCGCGCCGATCATGCCGGTGGTCTCTGGCGTCTTCGGCATGTGGATCGTGACGAAGTCGCTGGTCGCGAGCAGGTCGTCGAGGGTGACCAGCGTCACGCCGAGCTGCTGTGCTCGCGTGGCCGTGACGTACGGGTCGTACGCGACGATCTCGACCCCGAACGCCTGCAGGCGCTCGGCGATCAGCGCGCCGATGCGGCCCAGGCCGATGATGCCGACCCGCTTCTCGTACAGCTCGATGCCGGTGTACTTCGAGCGCTTCCACTCCCCCGCGGCGAGCGAGGCGTGCGCGGCCGGGATGTGGCGCGCGAGCGACAGGATGTGGCCGATGGTGAGCTCGGCGGCGCTGATGATGTTGGAGGTGGGGGCGTTGACCACCATGACCCCGGCCGCCGTGGCGGCGGGCAGGTCGACGTTGTCGAGGCCGACGCCGGCACGGGCCACCACCTTGAGCTGGGGTGCGGCGGCGATCGCCTCGGCGTCGATGTGGGTCGCCGAGCGGATCAGCACCGCGTCGGCGGAGGCCAGCGCCGACAGCAGCGCGGCACGGTCGGTGCCGTCGACCTCGCGGATGTCGAAGTCGGGGCCGAGGGCCTCGACGGTGGCGGGTGAGAGCTGTTCGGCGATCAGGACGACCGGCTTGGCCACGGAGTTCCTAACGGGGATCGAGTCGGCGGCGGAACCGCCAGTTTACTGTCCGTGTCGAACTGTGACGGCATGCGACGATCGAGGGGTGGATGTCGTGGCCTGGGCCTTGCGTGCGGTGCTCGCGCTGGTCTTCATCGGCATGGGCGTCACTCACTTCATCCCGTCGGTGCGACGCACGATGCGCGCGATGATCCCGCCCCGGCTTGCGGCGCACCGAGCACTTCTGGTCGCGCTCACCGGGGTGTGCGAAATCGTGGGCGGTGTCGGCATCGTGCTGCCGTGGCACCTGGTCGGCGCCGAGTGGATGCGGTGGCTGGTGGGCATCCTGCTCGTCGCGTTCCTAGTCGCGGTCTTTCCGGCGAACGCCTACGCCGCCAAGCACCCCGAGCGGTTCGGCCGCGCGGCGTTCCCGTTCTGGCCGCGGCTCATCGCCCAGATCGTGCTCATCGCGGCCGTCGTTCTGGCGGTCGTGCTCTAACCGGCCTGCCAGGCGAGCAGGATCGGCGCCAGGGCCCCGGCCGACAGCACGAACGCGTTGGCGGTGGCGAGCGAGACGACCAGCAGCGCGACGCGATGCGACAGCATCCGGCGCCGCCCGATCAGCACCGCCGCGACCAACGCCGCCACCGGAACCAGGACGCCGAGCACAAGCAACCACCACGGCGTGTACGCCGCGAGCCCGGACTGCGCGTAGAACCCGGGCAGCGCGATCAGGTTCGACACCCCCTGGAAGAGCGCCCACAGGTGCAGCAGCCCGAACACGATCACGATCACGATCCTCATGCGCCCACCACCAGCAGCGGCAGCACCGGCCACGGCAGCAGTACCCCGAGCCCCAGCGCCAGCGCGCCGGCCCGCACGCCGAGGCGCCACGGGGTGAGCAGCACCGTCGTGGCGAACCACATCGGGGCCGCGATGATCGCGGTGAACTCGCCGAACTGCCACAGCACCTGGGGCAGCAGGCCGGTCGTGCCGGCCGAGGTGTAGCCGGTGCCGAGGATCCAGCCGACGGTCAGCACCAGGTAGAGCAGCGCGAACAGGATGGTGACCGCCGCCGTCCCGGGGCGCCGCGAGGCTCCCGCAGGGGGTGCGCCGTCCGCGGCGGCCGGGGCGTCATCCGGAAGCTGGGCGCCCGCGCCGCGGGCACCGGGAAGCCGCGCGCCCTCCCGACCGGTGTCCTCGTCGCCGGCCCAGCGGAAGGCCTCCTCGTCGTCCTCGTCGATGTGCGCCATGCTCAGCGGTCCAGCCGCAGCTGAACGACCTCGACCACATGCGGGAAGAGCGGATGCTGCGGCTCGAGCCCGGTGATCGCACCCGCCAGATCGTCGGCGGTGCGGCCGCTGGCGAGCATGGCCTGCAGCTCGACGCTCTCGGGGTCGCCGGCGACGTCGAAACGCAGCGCGGCGCCCATCGCGTTCAGCAGGTTCCACGCGGTCAGGCCGCGTTCGACCAGCTCGGCAGCCGGCCCGGTGAACCGCTCGTGCCGGCTCAGCTTGCGCAAGGGGCCGCGGCCGACCCGCTCGCAGGTGTCGGGCAGGTCGGGGTTGGAGATGCGCTTCAACGTCTTCTCGATGTAGGCCTGCTGCTCGTCGTCGGTGAAGCCGTGCTTCGCGACGAGCAGCGCCTTGGTCTCGTCGAGCACCGCGCGCACCTCGGCCTGCAGCTCGGGCGTCGCGAGCGCCTCGCGGATCGACACCCACCCCCGGTCGTGCCCGTGATACGCGGCCGCGGCGTGCGCCGTGTTGACGGTGAACAGCTTGCGCTCGATGAACGGCGCGAGGTCGTCGACCCAGGTCACCCCCGAGATCTCGGGCTCAGCGCCATGGAACGGGGTGCGGTCGACCACCCACTCGAAGAACGACTCGATCGTGACGTCGAGCCCGCCGCTCTGCTCGGGCACGATGCGATCGATGGCGCAGTTGGCGAAGATCGCCCGCTCGACCACCGCAGCATCCGTGTCGCGCACGTGACCGGCGAGGATGTCGGTGCCGCCGATCGCGTTCTCGCAGGCGATCACCGCCAGCGGCGCGGCATCCGCGGGGCGGGCGGCGAGGCCTTTCGCGATCACCGGCGCGACGAACGCCAGGATGCGCGCCCCGACCGCCGTGGTCACCAGGTCGGCGGATGCGATGGTCGCGACGACCTCGGCCTCGTGCGTGCGGCTGTTGAGAGCGCGGTACCCGTCGACGACGTGATCCTGCGCGCCGTCGCCGATCTCATGGACGAGGTAGCTCGGCTGCGCCTGCAGTGCGCCGATCAAATCGTCGCTGACATCGGCGAACACGACCTCGTACCCGCTCTCGTGCAGGAACTGGGCCACGAAACCGCGGCCGATGTTGCCCGCACCGAAGTGGACGGCGATCTTCTTCACGCCAGCCATCCTCTCAATTGCCGAACAGCCTCGCCACGTAGGGGGTGGCCGGCCGCGCGGCCAGCTCATCGACGCTGCCCTGCTGAACGATCAGTCCGGCTTGGAGGACGACCACGTCGTCCGCGAGCGCGGCCACATCCTGGGCGTCATGGGTGACCACGACGGCGGGGCGACCGAATTCGCGAAGATGACGGGCCAGATCCGCCCGCACCTCATCCCGGATCGCTGCGTCGAGCGACGCGAGCGGTTCGTCGAGCAGCAGCACCTCGGGGTCGGAGGCCACGGCGCGGGCCAGGGCGACGCGCTGCGCCTGCCCACCGGACAGCTGCGCCGGCCGGCGCTCGGCCAGGTGGTCGAGCTCGAACCGTTCGAGCCAGGGCTGGGCGGCTGCGCGCGCCTCCGCCCGGCCCGTGCCGCGCACGCGGAGGGCGAAGGCGACGTTGTCGCGCACGCTCAGATGCGCGAAGAGCAGCAGGTCTTGGAATACGACCCCGACCCGGCGCAGGTGCGGCGGGACGACGGCGGCGGCGTTGCTGACGACGAGACCGCCGATCCCGATGGTCCCGGATGCCAGCGGCAGCAGCCCCGCGATGGCCGCAACCAGCGTGGACTTGCCGGCGCCGTTGGGACCGACGAGCGCCAGCGGTCGACCGGGCATCGCGTCGAATGCGGCGCGGACGAGGAACCCATCGCGCTCGACGGCAGCGTCGACCCGGAGCGGCTCGCTCACCCGCGCACCCCCGGCAGCCAGCGATCGCGCAGCCCCAGCAGCACCGCGAGAGACACCACGAGCAGCAGCAGCGCCAGGGCGATCGCCGCCTCCGGGTCGCTCTGCAGCGCCAGATAGCTGGCGATCGGCAGCGTGCGCGTGACACCGGGGAGGGACCCGGCGAAGGTGATCGTCGCACCGAACTCGCCCAGGGCTCGGGTGAAGCAGAGGACCGCCCCGGCGGCGATGCCGGGCGCCACCAGTGGCACGGTGACGAGCCGGAACACCTGCCACCGGTTCGCGCCGAGCGTGGCAGCGGCCGCCTCGGTGCGCCGGTCGGCCGCACTCAGGGTCCCCTCCACCGCGAACACCAGAAACGGCATCGCGACGAATGTCTGCGCCACCACCACCGCACCGGTGGTGTACGGGATGCCGAGACCGGCCTCCGCGAGCGCCTGGCCGATGATGCCGCGGCGGCCGAGCAGCAGAAGCAGGGCGATGCCACCCACCACCGGGGGCAGGACGAGCGGCACAGTGATCGCGGCGCGCAGCAGCCGGCGGGCCGCGCCCGAGCTGTACGACAGCAGCACGGCGAGCGGGATTCCGAGCACCAGGCACGCCGCGGTCGAGATGAGGCCGGTGAGCAGCGACAGCCCGAGCGCCTGGGCCACCGGTTCGCTGATCAGCAGTCGCGGCAGGTCGGCCCAGGGCGCCCGGATCACGAGAGCGACCAGGGGCAGCACGAGGAACGCGAGCGCGATGCAGGCGACCGCGATGATCAGCGGGCTCGGTCGCGCGCCTCGGCTCATGCGATCAGGGTGCCATGAACCCGGCGTCGGCGAGCAGTCGCCGACCTGCGCTCGACAAGACGGCGTCGACGAAGGCACGGGCGGCATCGGGGTTGGGGGCGCCGGTCAGCACCGCGATCGGGTACCGGTTGACCACCTCCTCTGCCTGCGGAACGGCGATGACATCGACGGCGGGGCCGGCCGCCGCCGCGTCCGTGGCATACACCAGGCCCGCGTCCGCCTCCCCCAGCTCGACGCGTGTGAGCACGCCCCGCACGTCCTGCTCGAGGGTGTCCGCAGCGGCGGCGACCCCCGCGATGTCGAGCAGCTGCAGCGCCGCCGATCCGCACGGCACGGCGGGATCGCACAGCGCCACCGCGAGCTCCGGGCGCGACAGGTCGGCCAGGCCCGTCACCTCGCCGGGGTTGCCGGCCGGGACGACGAGCACGAGGGTGTTGCGGGCGAAGATCGCCGGATCGGCGGCTGCACCCGCGTCGACGACCGTCTGCATCGTCGCCTCGTTCGCAGCCGCGAACACGTCGGCGGGGGCCCCCCCGACGATCTGGGCCGCCAGACCGGAGCTGCCGCCGTAGTTCACGGTCACGTCGACGTGCGGGTGGGCCGCTTCGAACTCGGCGGCCACGGCATCGAAGGTGTCCGTGAGCGAGGCCGCGGCGAAGACCGTCACCGTCCCGGTGAGCGGGTCATCCGTGGACGGCGCAGGACCTGCGCACCCTGCCAGCAGCACCACGCCGGCGGCTGCGGCGAGGGTGACACGGGTGCTGCGGGCCATTCCGCCACGGTAGCCGCACGAAACGGCGGGATCTGCGCATCCGGGCCAGTATTGACGCATGGCCGTCGATCCGGATGCTGCGCGGTACGCGCGGCAGCGCATCCTGACCGGGTTCGGCCGCAGCGCCCAGCAGCGCCTCGCCGACGCTCACGTGGTCGTCATCGGCGCGGGCGGCCTCGGCAGTACGGTACTGCCCGCCCTGGCAGCTGCCGGAGTCGGCACCATCGCCATCGTCGACGACGACGTGGTCGACGCCAGCAACCTGCACCGCCAGACCCTGTTCTCCCCCGTCGACGTGGGGCGCCCCAAGGTCGATGCCGCCGCGGATGCTCTGGCCCGGCTGGCACCGGACGTCGCGATCGAGCGCCACGGCATCCGGTTCGCGCCGGGCACCACGTTCGACCTGCTGCTCGACGCGGACCTGCTGATCGACGGCAGCGACAACCTCGCCACCCGGTACCTGGCCAACGACGCCGCAGCGATCCGGGCGATCCCCCTGGTGTGGGGTTCGGCGCTGCGCTACTCGGGCCAGGTCGGCGTCGCATGGGACGAGCGCGGCATCGACTACCGCGACCTGTTCCCCGAGGAGCCCGATGCCGCCGACGCCGACACCTGCGAGATCGCGGGAGTGCTGCCGCCCGTCTGCGCCGTCACCGGGGCGATGATGGCGGCGGAGGCGATCAAGCTGCTGACCGGGATCGGCGAGCCCCTGCTCGGCCGCGTCGCGGTGTACGACGCGCTCACCGGAACGACCCGCGAGATCTCCTACACCCGCGACCCCGATGCGCCGCGACCCGGGTCGCTCGAGGAGCGCACCGCCATCAACGAACCCGATCCGGAACGGTCCATCACCGCGGTGCGACTGGCCAAACTCCTCGCCGGGCCGACCACCGAGGGCGTGCATGAGACCCCGCCCCTGCTGCTCGATGTGCGCGAGCGCCCCGAGGCGTCATTCGCGTCGCTGCCCGATTCGGTGCTCATCCCCCTCGGCGAGCTGCCCGACCGCCTCAGCGAACTCGACCCGAGTGCCCCGATCGTCGTCTACTGCCATCACGGGGTGCGGTCCGCGCGCGCCCTGACGGTGCTCGAGAGGGCGGGGTTCACGCGCGCGCGGCACCTCACCGGAGGGATCGATGCGTGGTCGGTGCAGGTCGACCCCGAGGTGCCGAGGTACTGATGGCACGCACCCCCGTCGCGGTGCACCTCGCCCGGGTGGCCGAACTGCTGCAGCCGCTGCGGTCGCGCGAGACCGAGAGCCTGCCGCTGCTCGACGCGCTGGATCGCGTGACCGTCGCCGAGATCGTGTCGCCGATCGCCTTGCCGCCGTTCCGCAACTCGCAGATGGACGGGTACGCGGTGCGAGCGGCCGACGCCGTCGATGCACCCGTGAGCCTGCCGATCGTCCGCGAAGTCGCCGCGGCTCCGGGTGACCCCGGCGTACTGTCACCCGGCACCGCGGTGAAGATCATGACGGGCGCCGCGCTTCCCGCGGGGGCGGATGCCGTGGTGCCGGTCGAGGACGCAACTGCCGAGCGCGGCTCCGTCACCATCCGCCGCTCCCGCGACGCCGGGGAGTACGTGCGCGACGCCGGCAGCGACCTCGCCGCGGGCGCCGTACTGCTCCCGGCCGGCCAACGCCTGGCCGCCCGGCATCTGGCGGCGCTCGCCGCGGCCGGCCTCGACACGGTCGAGGTGCTCGCCCAGGTGCGGATCGCGGTGGTCAGCACCGGCAGCGAACTGGTGGCTCCCGGACAGGCCCGTGGGCCCGGGCAGATTCCTGACGCGAACGGGACCGCCCTCGCCGCCGCCGTGCGGTCGGCGGGTGCCCGGCTCGTCAGCCAGGCCCGGGTGGCCGACGACACCGCGACCCTCGCCGCCGTGTTCGATGAGGTGATCGGCGCGGGCGCCGAACTGCTGGTCACCAGCGGCGGCATTTCGATGGGCGACCACGAGGTGGTTCGCGACCTGCTCGAGCCGCTCGGCGCACACGTCGACGTGCTCGCCATGCAGCCCGGCGGCCCGCAGGCGCTGGCGACCTACCGTGGCGTTCCGGTGCTGTGCTTCCCCGGCAATCCGGTGAGCAGCCAGCTGAGCTTCGAACTCTTCGCCGCGCCGCTGCTGCGAGAGCTGGCCGGGATGCCACCGCGACGCCGCGAGACCCGTCGCCTGTCGGGGGCTGTGACATCCGTTCCCGGCCGCCGGCAGTTCCTGCGCGGGCGCCTCGTCGGCGAGGACCGGGTGGCGACCGTCTCAGGACCGGGGTCGCATCTCGTCGCGGCGCTCGCAGCATCCGACGTGATCATCGACATCCCGGAGGACGTGATCGATCTCGCGAACGGCGATCCGGTGGAGACTTGGGAGCTATGAGCCTCAGCCACCTCGATGACCAGGGTCGCGCGCGGATGATCGATGTCGGCGGGAAGGCGGTGACCCGCCGCGAGGCGGTCGCGTCGGGACGCCTCGAGACCACCGCCGAGGTCATTGCGATGGTGCTGGCCGACGGGCTTCCGAAAGCCGACGTGCTCGCCACGGCCCGTATCGCCGGCATCGCCGGCGCCAAGCGCACCAGCGAGCTGATCCCGCTGGCGCATCTGCTGCCGCTGGAGAAGGTGACGATCGAGTTCGAGGCGGCAGAGACATCCCTCACCATCACCGCCACGGTGGCGGTCACCGCCAAGACCGGCGTCGAGATGGAGGCGCTCACCGCCGTCGCGATCGCCGGACTGACCCTGCACGACATGATCAAGGCGGTCGACCCCGCGGCGGTGCTGACCGACATTCACCTGGTGTCGAAGTCCGGCGGAAAGCGGGGCGACTGGAGCCCCGACGCCGCGCCCGCGTCTCGCGGCACCGCCATCGCGATCGTCTCGTCGACCCGCGTCGCCGCGGGAACCGCCGAGGACCGCACGGGCCCCGTCCTGGTCGAGTGGCTGCGGTCACGGGGATACGACATCGCGGCGCCGATCGTCACCCCCGACGCCGACATCGCGGCTGCGATCCGGGATGCGGTGGCCGCGTCGCCGGCGCTCGTCCTGACGACCGGGGGCACCGGCATCCACCCCGGCGACCGCACGCCGGAGGCGACGCGCTCCGTGCTGGATCAGGAGTTGCCGGGTGTGGTGGAGGCGATGAGGGCGGCCGGGTCGACCGCGACGCCCACCGCCGCGCTCACCCGCGCCGTCGCCGGGATCGCCGGATCGACGGTGGTCGTCAACCTTCCCGGCTCGCCGGGCGGCGTCCGCGACGGACTGGCCGTGCTCGACCCGCTGCTGCCGCACCTGCACGACCAGCTCGCCGGAGGCGATCACGCGGTGAGCGGCCATGACGGCGCCTGACGGCTACGTCGCCGAGATCACGGAGCGCCCGATCGACCGTGCGGCCCTGGAGGCCTTCGTGCTCTCGGCCCGTGATGGTGCACTCGTCGTGTTCGAGGGGGTGATCCGCGACAACGACCACGGCGACGCGGTGAGTGCGCTGGAGTACAGCGCGCACCCGGAAGCCGAACGGTTCCTCGCCGAGGTGTGCCGCTCGGTCGCCGCATCATCGGGACTGTTCGTGGCGGCGGCGCACCGCGTCGGCACGCTGGTGGTCGGGGATGTCGCCCTGGTCGCCGCAGTCGCCGCGCCGCATCGCACCGAGGCATTCACGGCCTGCGCCCTGCTGGTCGATCGGATCAAGGCGGAGGTTCCGATCTGGAAGCGGCAGCAGCTCGCCGACGGGGCAACGGAGTGGGTGGGGCTCTGACCTGCGGCCGGCTACCCTCCGGCGAACGGCGGCAGCACGTCCACCCGCTCGCCGAGGGGGCGTGACCGGTCGCGGGTGACGACGCCGTCGACCAGGAACGAGCCGTTCCTCAGCACCCGCGCCATCGCATCCCCGTAGCGCGCGACGAGGTCGTCGTGCAGTTCACCGACCGTGGTGAGACCGGTCTGCTGCGCATCGCGTCCCGCCGCCTCCGCCGCCGCGGCGAAGAAGCGCACCTCAGCCACCGATCGCCCCCATGGTGCGCACCGGCGGAGTGAACGTCGCCGCATCGATGCCGTGACCGGCCTGCTTGTTCCACATCGCGGCCCGCCAGCGGGTCGCGAGCTCGTCGTCGGAGGCTCCCCCGCGCAGCAGGCCGCGCAGGTCGGTCTCGTCATCGCCGAAGAGGCACGAGCGCACGGTTCCCTCAGCCGTGATCCGGGTGCGGTCGCACGCGGTGCAGAAGCTGCGCGTGACCGAGGCGATGATGCCGACGGTTGCCGGCCCGGCATCCACCCGCCACTCCTCGGCGGGCGCCGATGGATCGTCGGGGCGACCCAGCGGTGTCAGCTCGAACCGGGTGCCGAGAACCGACAGCAGCTCGGCCGCCGGCACCATGTTCTCGCGCCGCCACGTGGCGTCGGCATCGAGCGGCATCTGCTCGATGAAGCGCAGCCGCAGCCCGTGCTCGAGCGCGAACTGCAGCAGGTCGGGCGCGTCGGCGAGGGTCTCGCGCATCAGCACCGCGTTGACCTTGATCGGGCCGAGCCCGGCGGCGGATGCGGCGGCCAGCCCCGCGAGCACGCGCGGCAGGCGATCGCGGCGGGTCAGCCGCGCGAAGTGCTCGCGGTCGATCGTGTCGAGCGAGACGTTGATGCGGGTCAGCCCGGCGCTGCGCAGGGCGGCGGCGCGAGTGTCGAGGCCGATGCCGTTCGTCGTCATCGAGATCGGGGTTCCGGGCGCCGCCTGGGAGGACAGCGCGACGATATCGACCAGATCGGCACGGGTGAGCGGCTCTCCCCCGGTGAAACGAACCTCGGTGATGCCGAGGTCACGCACCCCGATCCGCACGAGGCGCGCGATCTCGGCAGCCGTCAGCAGATCTTCGCGCGGGATGGCCGGCAGACCCTCGGCGGGCATGCAGTAGGTGCAGCGCAGCGAGCACTTCTCGGTGATCGAGACACGCAGGTCTCGGGCGACCCGGCCGAACCGGTCGACGAGCGCGGCGGTGTCGGGGCGATCCTCGGTGCCCGGCGTCGTGCGGCGCAGCGCCGGCATGCCGAGCATCAAGGTCATGCCGTCAGACTACGAGAGGGGCAGCGCGTCTGCGCCAGGTGAACTGCGGGAGTGACAGCGCTGCGCGGTCGTGCCACTCTGAAGCATGTCGTTCATCACGCGCGGATTCTCGGGACGAGGTCGCGAGCGCGACGACCGCCTCCCGCCCGGTCAGACGCTCGTCGAGGACTGGCCGGTGCTGAGCGCCGGGGTCACCCCGCAGATCGACCCCGAGGACTGGTCGTTCGAGATCACGGACGAGACCGGAACCGAGCATCGCTGGAACTGGGACCAGATGCAGGCGCTCGGCCTCGAAGACATCACCGTCGACATCCACTGCGTCACGCACTGGTCGAAGCTCGGGATGTCGTGGCGCGGGGTGTCGCTCGACAAGGTCTTCGAGAACGTCGAGTCCGAATACGACTACGTGATGGCGCACAGCTACGGCGGCTACACGACCAACATCCCGCTCGACGATCTGCTGGACGGCAAAGCCTGGATCGCGTTCGAGGCGAACGGCGAACCGCTCGACCCGGAGCACGGCGGCCCGGTGCGGCTGCTGGTGCCGCATCTCTACTTCTGGAAGAGCGCCAAGTGGCTGCGCGGCATGACGATGATGCCGACGGACGACCCCGGGTTCTGGGAGCAGTCGGGCTACCACATCCACGGCGACCCGTGGCTCGAGGAACGCTACTGGTGAGACGTCCCGCGTCCTGGCATGTCGCCACGGTGACGGAAGTCGCCGCCGAGACCCCCACGGCGCGACGGATCGTGCTCGACGTGCCGACGTGGCCGGGCAACGATGCCGGGTCGCACCTCGACATCCGGCTGACCGCACCCGATGGATATCAGGCGCAACGGTCGTACTCGATCGCGTCTGCGGGCGAGGGAACGCGCGTCGTCCTCGCGGTCGACGAGGTTCCGGGTGGCGAGGTGTCGCCGTTCCTCGTGCACGAGTTGTCCGTCGGCGACCAGGTAGAGCTTCATGGGCCGCTCGGGGCGTTCTTCGTCTGGCGCGCGCCGGAGCAGGGCGACACCATGCCGGCGCCGGTGCAGCTGATCGCCGGCGGCTCCGGTGTGGTGCCGCTGTACGCGATGCTCTCGGCCCACGCGGCGGCCGGCGACGCCACCGAGTTCCGCTTGCTGTACTCGGTGCGCACCCCCGCCGACGTCTTCTTCCGGCAGGAGCTCGACGCGCTGATGGGGGTCGATTACATCTACACGCGCCAGACCCCGGAGGGCTGGCCGTCTCCAGCGGGGCGCATCACACGGGAGGCACTCGCCGCTGCCGCCCTGCCCGCCGAGCGCTCGCCGCGGATCTTCGTCTGCGGGCCGACCCCGTTCGTCGAGACCGTCGCGAACTGGCTGGTGGAGCTGGGGCACCCCACCACGTCCATCCGCACCGAACGTTTCGGAGGATCCTGATGCAGCACCTCGACGGCAACGTGCTCGCCGGCCCGCTCGCCGAACTGTTCGCGTTCGACGCGACCATGGCATCCGCCCGCTGCGGCGGCTGCGGCGCTGTGGAGTTGTTGGCCACCGCGATGGTCTACCGGGATGCGATGGGCACGGTCGCGCGCTGCGCCCACTGCGATCACGTGCTGATGACGATCGTCGAGGCGAACGGCCGCACCTGGGTGAGCCTGCCGGGTGCTGTGCTTCGCGCCGGCTGAGTCGCGCGTAATCGCCGGTTGAGGAGCGCGAAGCGCGTATCGAAACCCTCGTCCACCTCTGCGCGGATGAGGAGCCTTGCCGCGACACGCCGTGCCGGGTCGCCCACGGACGGCGTGTCACGGCAGAACTCCTCATCCGCGCAGGATGCGGGGTTTCGATACGCCCGCTGCGCGGGCTAGTCACCCGACGAGAACCTCAGCAGGTGTATCCGACCGAGGCGCCGCACACCTCCGATGACAATGGACCTTTCTGGCCCGCCGCGTCGACGGCACGCACCCGGTAGTACTCGACCGTGGCGGTCATGTCGACGAACGGCCGAACGGGGAACTGCGTGACCTCCTGCCGCGTCATCGTGCCGATCTGCGTGAGAGCACCCCCAGGTGACGTGGAGCGCAGAACGATGTAGCTCACCACGTCGGATTCGGGGTTCTGCGTCCAGGTGAGCAGCACCTCGCCGCTGCCGCCGCCCATGACGGCGGTGAGGCCGTGCACCCGCCCGGGCGGCGGGTCGGCGGGCGGAGGCTGCGGGGTCGCCGTGGCCGGTGGGACGGACGGAGTCGGAGTCGGAGTCGGGGTCGGAGTCGGTGCGGGGGTTGAGGTGGCTGTACTCGGACTCGATGAGGGGGTGGGCGTGGGGCCGGGCTCGGGAACGCACCCGGCGAGGATCCCGCCGAGCAGCACCGCGCCGAGAAGCGCCGTCATCGTGCGTGCCATCGTCCGATGGTCGTCCGCGCTGATCGGCTGCGACAGGACCGAAAGACCTACGCCGGTTGAGGAGCGCGAAGCGCGTACCGAAAACACCCACCCTTCGCGGATGAGGAAATCCGGCGCAACCCGCCGTGGCGGGGCGCGCACGGACGGCGTGTCACGGCAAGACTCCTCATCCGCGCACAGGATGCGGGGTTTCGATACGCCCGCTCCGCGGGCTACTCAACCGGCGGGACGACTAGCGCGCCGCAGAACCCTCGACGTAGTCGGCGTCCTGCTGCTTCCACGCGAACAGGGCGCGCAGCTCTTTGCCGGTCGCCTCGATCGGGTGCTTCGCCGCCTTCTCGCGCAGCTCGAGGAACTCCTTCGCCCCGTTGTCCTGGTCGGCGATGAAGCGCTTCGCGAACGCACCCGACTGGATGTCGGCGAGCACCGCCTTCATGTTGTCCTTGACGTGCGGGTCGATCACGCGCGGGCCCGACACGTAGTCGCCGTACTCGGCGGTGTCCGACACCGACCAGCGCTGTTTGGCGATGCCGCCCTCCCACATCAGGTCGACGATCAGCTTCAGCTCGTGCAGCACCTCGAAGTAGGCGATCTCGGGCTGGTAGCCGGCCTCGACAAGGGTCTCGAAGCCGTACTGCACCAGCTGCGAGGTGCCGCCGCAGAGCACCGCCTGCTCACCGAACAGGTCGGTCTCGGTCTCCTCGGTGAACGTGGTCTTGATGACACCGGCGCGGGTGCCGCCGATCGCCTTCGCGTAGGCGAGGGCGACATCCCAGGCGTGGCCGGATGCGTCGCGCTCGACCGCGATGATGTCCGGGATTCCGCGGCCGGCCACGAACTCGCGGCGCACCGTGTGCCCCGGAGCCTTGGGGGCGATGAGGATCACGTCGACGCCCTCCGGCGCGTCGATGTATCCGAAGCGGATGTTGAACCCGTGCGCGAACGCGAGGGTCTTGCCCGGCGTCAGGTGCGCCTTGATGTGGTCGTTGTAGATGCCGCGCTGGTGCTGGTCGGGCGCCAGGATCATGATCAGGTCGGCCCACTCGGCGGCGTCGTCGACGTTCAGCACCTCGAAGCCCTCCTCCTCGGCCTTCTGGCGCGACTTGGAGCCCTCCTTCAGCGCGATCTTCACCTCGACACCCGAGTCGCGCAGGTTCTGGGCGTGCGCGTGGCCCTGCGAGCCGTAGCCCACGATCGCGACCTTCTTGCCCTGGATCAGGGCGAGGTCGGCGTCCTTGTCGTAGAAGAGTTCAGCCATGGGTTCTTGTTTTCCTATCTCGGTGGTTGAGTAGCCCGCTGCTGGTTTCGATACGCCGCTACGCGGCTACTCAACCGGCGGGGTGGTTTTCAGTTCTTGAAGACGCGTTCGGTGATGGATTTCGATCCGCGGCCGATGGCGAGCAGCCCGGACTGTGCGATCTCTTTGATGCCGTAGGGCTCGAGCACGCGCAGGAAGGCCTGCACCTTGCCGCTGTCGCCGGTGACCTCGATCACCAACGCATCCGTCGCCACATCGACGACGCGGGCGCGGAACAGGTTCACCGCCTCGAGCACCCCCGAGCGGGTCGAGTTCTCGACCTTCACCTTGATCAGCATGTGCTCGCGCTGCACCGACTGCACCGGGTCGAGCTCGACGATCTTGATGACGTTGATCAGCTTGTTGAGCTGTTTGGTGACCTGCTCGAGCGGCAGGTCCTCGACATCCACCACGGCGGTGATGCGCGACAGCCCGTCGATCTCGCTGACCCCCACGGCCAGCGACTCGATGTTGAACCCGCGACGCGAGAACAGGCCCGCGACCCGGGTGAGCAGACCGGGCTTGTTCTCGACGAGGAGCGAGAGCACGTGACGCGACATGATTACTCCTCCTCCCAGGCCGGGGCGTGGTCTCGGGCGTACTGCACCGACGAGTTGCCCACCCCCTGCGGCACCATCGGCCAGACCATCGCATCGCGGCTGACCACGAAGTCGATGACCACCGGCCGGTCGTTGGTCTCGATCGCCAGCTTGATCGCCGGGTCGATCTCTTCGGGCTTCGTGACGCGGATGCCGAGGGCGCCGTACGCTTCGGCGAGCTTCACGAAGTCGGGCACCATGCGGGTCTGCTCGGTCGCGCTCTTCGCCCCGGTGTTGAGGTCGGTGAACGAGTGCCGTCCGTCGTAGAACAGGGTCTGCCACTGGCGAACCATGCCGAGGGAGCTGTTGTTGATGATCGCGACCTTGATCGGGATGTCGTTGATCGTGCAGGTCGCCAGCTCTTGGTTGGTCATCTGGAAGCAGCCGTCGCCGTCGATCGCCCACACCAGCCGGTCGGGCTGCGCCACCTTGGCACCCATGGCCGCGGGGACGGCGTAGCCCATGGTGCCGGCGCCGCCGGAGTTCAGCCAGGCGTGCGGGCGCTCGTACTTGATGAACTGCGCCGCCCACATCTGGTGCTGCCCCACGCCGGCGGCGTAGATCGCCTCCGGACCGCTCAGCTGACCGATGCGTTCGATGACCGCCTGCGGGGCGAGCAGACCGTCGTCGGGGTCGTCGACGTAGCCGAGCGGGTAGTCCTTCTGCAGCTTGTGCAGCCGCTCCCACCAGTCGGCGGTGTCGGGTTTGGTCTTCTTGGCGGCGTCGGTGAACGCGGCGATGAGGTCGACGATCACGTCTTTCGCGTCGCCGACGATCGGCACGTCGGCGTGCCGGATCTTGCCGATCTCGGCCGGGTCGATGTCGACGTGCACCACCTTGGCGTGGGGCGCGAAGTCGGCGACCTTGCCGGTGACGCGGTCATCGAACCGGGCGCCGAGGGCGACGATCAGGTCGCTCTCCTGCAGGCCGAGCACCGCGGGAACCGAACCGTGCATGCCGGGCATGCCGAGGTTCTGCGGGTGCGAGTCGGGGAACGCGCCGCGCGCCATCAGCGTCGTGACGACGGGGGCGCCGGTCTTCTCGGCGAGCTTCAGCAGCTCCTTCTCGGCACCGGAGCGGATGACGCCGCCGCCGACGTACAGCACCGGCTTCTTCGACTCGACGATGAGTTCGGCCGCCGCGACGATCTGCTTGCCGTGCGCCTTGGTCACCGGGCGGTACCCCGGCAGGTCGACCTTGGGCGGCCAGATGAACGGGGCCGACTTCTGCTGGGCGTCCTTCGTGACATCGACCAGCACCGGGCCGGGGCGGCCGGTGGTCGCGATCTGGTACGCGGCCGCCAGTGTCGCCGGCACATCGGCCGGGTCGGTGACGAGGAACGAGTGCTTCGTGATCGGCATCGTGATCCCCACGATGTCGACCTCCTGGAACGCGTCGGTGCCCATCGAGGTCGAGAACACCTGGCCGGTGATCGCGATCATCGGCACCGAGTCCATGTGCGCATCCGCGATCGCCGTCACCAGGTTGGTGGCTCCGGGGCCGGATGTGGCGATGGCGACGCCGACCCGACCGGATGCGGCAGCGTAGCCTTCGGCCGCGTGGCCGGCGCCCTGCTCGTGCCGCACCAGGATGTGGCGGATCGCGGTCGACGCCATCAACTCGTCGTAGAACGGCATGATCGCGCCGCCGGGGATGCCGAAGACGTCGGTGACGCCCAGCTTCTCGAGCGAGGCGAGGATCTGGCCGGAACCGGTCAGGATGGGCGGCTCGGTGGAGCCGGGCTTGGGAGGCGCGGGTGCGTCCGCGTTCATGGGTGGTCCTTCGGTGTCTGGGTGCGAGGGCGAGACTCAGCCCGTGACAGCACCCTCGGATGCCGAGCGCACGAGCTTCGTGTATTTCGCGAGAACGCCACGGGTATAGCGCGGTGGAAGAGGAACCCAGGCGGAACGCCGGTTCTCCAACTCGGCCGGATCGACAAGTAGGTCGATCGACCGGGCTGCGATATCGACCCGTATCAGATCACCATCTCGCAGGAATGCGATCGGACCTGCGTCCGACGCCTCCGGCGCGATGTGGCCGATGCACAGGCCGGTTGTGCCGCCTGAGAATCTGCCGTCGGTCAAGAGTAGTACATCCTTGCCGAGGCCAGCGCCCTTGATGCCGGCGGTGATGGCCAGCATCTCGCGCATTCCCGGGCCGCCCTTCGGGCCTTCGTAGCGGATCACGAGCACGGTTCCGGGCACGATCGACCCGGCGAGGATGGCGTCCATCGCGCCGTCCTCGCCGTCGAAGACGCGTGCCATGCCCTCGAACCGCATCTGCTCCTTGCTCAACCCGGCGACCTTCAC